>CAJTPM010000004.1 GCA_910578085.1 uncultured Lachnospiraceae bacterium
GAATGCCAAAACTGCTTTTTCGTTTACCCCATCATCGATTCTAACCTAAAGAATTCAATGTCAACTTGATATTCATCATCAATAAGAAGATAGTTAACCTTGTAAATTTGACACTGTTCTAATATCTTGGCATTATCTCGGAGTACTGTTTCTATCGTACAGCTCTCATCATCCATTCTATTTTCCACAATACTTGCATACTTTGGTGATCGAAAATGGCGGTGTACAGTGCGTCTGTGGGAAGAGGGGATGTTTTGAGAGTTTGTGCAGCGCCACGGCTCTGGTGAGATATGCGAAAGAACTTGCAAAACAGTATCCGGACAGTATTCTGCTGCGGTATGCGGGAGGGGAGCCGGAGAAAATAGACGGAAAAATGATTTACAACGGTTGTCTGAAAGAGGATCCTGCCAGCCTGAGAGTGAGGGATATTTTTGTGGAAAAACTGACCACCGGACTGGTCAATCTGATCGATCTGTTCAACTCGGAATGTATTGTTTTAAGCGGCGGCGTATCCGGTATGGGGGAAGTGCTGCTTTCCCCGCTGCGCGTGTCCGTGGAAAAATTATTGATGCATAAAGTACAGAAATGTGATATTATAATAGGAAAGTTATACACCATGGCGGGTGTTATGGGAGCCTGTTATATGGTGAAGGAAAACAGGACGAAGCGGGAGTTATAGAACCATATGTTGATGGAGAAAACCAAGGCAGAGATAAGAAGGGAGAGAATACTGGAGCTTTTGGATGAGTTTGGTTCGGTATCGGTCAGCACGTTTTGTGCCACACTTGGATGCAGTGAATCGACAATGCGCAATGATCTGGCATATCTGGAAACTCTGGGAAAACTTTACCGCACTTTTGGAGGGGCTGTCAAAATGGAAAAGGCTCCCTATATCTCCATACATAACCGGAAAATACTTTATGCGCAGGAAAAGAAAGAGATAGCGGAATACATAGTGAGCCATATGATACACGCAGGCGATACGATCATTCTTGATACGGGTTCCACCTGTGCCGAGATCGGGAGAGCTGTTGTGGAGTGGAAAATACCGGTTACTATCATTTCTTCTTCTCTGGAGATCGTGAATATTACTTCTGCGTCGGAGCTGGTGAATCTGTATTGTATCGGCGGATTTTACAATGCACAGAGGGGTTCTTTTACGGGAGAACTCTACAGAAGTGCGCTGAAGGATATCCATGCGGATCTGTATTTCGCCGGTGTGACGGGAATCGATAAGGAAGTAGGAATCACTATTCCGCTGGGGGAAGAGGTAAACATGAAAAACCTGTATGCGGAAGTGGCCTCCAAAGTATGTGCCGTGGCGGATTTTTCAAAATTCGGGAAAACCTCACCAAGGAAAGTGTTAAACCACGTGGATAACGTGACGATCATCACAGACAGTTCGGTTAAAGAAGAATATGTGGAGGAAATGCAGGAAGCAGGATATCATATTCTGGTGGCGGATAAAGTGAAGCAGAGAGTATAGGCGCGTGATTTATGAGCAGAGCAGGAGCGGCATGGGGCAGGGACTGCAGAAAGATGGACAGGCAGGGAATTTGAAAGCGGTTCCCTGCTGTTTTTATGCACAGGCCCGTGCAGAGGAAATATGCCGCTAAGGCGGCGCACGGGTCGCGTGCGAGCAGGAGCGTCCGGAGAAAGTAAGTCCGCAGAACTGACGGACCCTGTGCGGCGGGCAGGGATGCAAACAATGGAGAATGGCATTTTCCTGCCTGATTGCTATGGAAATATCACGAAAATACAACTAAAGTAGTATGGTATTTTATGCGGAAGTATGTTAATAATCGTATCAGGTACAGGATCCGGATATGAGAAAACGGCGGAGAGATCAGGCAGGGAGATGTATCCGTCAACGTACCTGTAAATACTGTGAACCTGTCAAATATCAGAAAAGAAAAGGAGACTACGTTATGTACTTATTATCTGTATCAGCTGTTATTTTATGTTTTATTGTGATTCAGTTCGTGAATCCCATCAGTATCTTTGGTTTTGTGGACGTGATAAGTATGGCGCTTTTAGTGATTCTGGTTGTTCCGATCATGCTTTCTGCAGGGCTTTTAAAGGATTTGAACAATGCGATCAGGCTGGTTCTGGGAAAGCGGAAAGAGGCTGCGATGTTAGAACTGAAAAGGGCGAAGCTAGCGGTGGATATGATGATAAAAATTTCCATATACAGCAGCATCTTTGTGACGCTGATGGAACTGGTGGTTCTTCTGCACAATATGTCGGATCCCTCCTATCTGGGTCCGATGATATCCATGTCGCTTCTTATTATGCTGTACGCTATGGTGGTTAGTCTGCTGTTTATGCCGATCCGGGGTAAGTTAGAACAGAGGATCCTGGAATATATACCATCCTGTCCGGAGAAGGATGAGGAGCTGCAGGGTGTACCGGAGCGAAAAGAAGTTAAATGGAGAGGAACAGAAGGGGAGGAGGCCGGACAGAAAGAAGCACAGCAGAAAGAAGTACAGCAGAAAGAATCGATATCCTGACGGGAGCAGGCAGTAAATGGAGAGGTGCGCTACCATGGTAAAAGTGATAAAAAAATGTGCTGCTGTTGCCTGCTATGTTTTTCTGCTGTCGTTTTTCTTTGAGGTTCGGATAGAAAGGCTGTTCGACGGGAAACAGTTTCTGATATGGGTTCTTGGTACAGGGCTTATGTGCCTTCCGTCTTTTGGCGAAAAAGGGGAGGCGGAAACCTGGGGACAGAGAATGAGGCGTATCTCGCAGTGCGGTCTTTTTGCCAGTTTCCTGGAAAGTTTTTTGCTATGTCTTACGGCGATGGAGCGAATGCGGGATACGGGGGAAGTTCTGCCGGAGCTTGCGCTGTGCCTGCGGCCCGTTTTATATGGCATCTGTGTCTGGACGATTTTTGCGGAACAGACCGGCAGAGAAAAACTGAAAGAAGTGGACGGAGAAAAGGGTGGAATTCGGGAGATCAGTGCCAGTGAGAGTTATATTCGGTTTGAACAGATGGGTCTCACAAAAAGGGAATGTGAGATAGCAATCCTGATCTGCCAGGGGATGAGCAACGGCGAGATAGCGGAAAATCTCTGTATCTCAGAGGCTACGGTGAAAAAACATATCTCTAATATTTTTGAGAAGTTTAACTGTAGCAGAAGGGAGCAGATCCGGATGCGGTTATTTTCATAAAAGGGAAAAACAGGTTCAAATGCATGCGTTTAAGGCATGGAAGTATGCCGTTGATACGTTGCGCGGGCAGGGAGAAAATTTCCTCTGCCCGATTTTTTTGAAAATGGGAAAATTTCTCTTGACATAATCGAACTTGCGTTCTATGATATTATCATGGAAATGAGGGAACGTATGTTTGAAAAAGAAGAAATAGTGTGTTCAGCTATTGCAGAAAATGATGCGAAGAAGAGTGATGCGGAAGTCCTGGCTGCTTCGCGGGAAATGGGTGGATATTTACCGGGAGAGTGCGTGAGACGGGGAAATATAATATCCGCAGACCGGACCGGGCAGCTGTCCGTCATGGAAAAACTGCGGATCCTGACGGATGCGGCCAAGTATGATGTGGCCTGTACCAGCAGTGGCGTGGAGAGGAAAGGCAGCGGAAAGGGTATGGGAAATACGAAGCTTGCGGGCATTTGCCACAGCTTTTCCGCCGACGGAAGGTGTATTTCGCTTCTGAAAATTCTGTTCACAAATTACTGCATTTACGACTGTAAATACTGTATTAACAGAAGCAGCAACGATGTGGAACGGACAGCGTTTACGCCGGATGAGATCTGCGAACTGACGATGAATTTTTATAAGCGGAATTATATTGAAGGGCTGTTTTTAAGTTCCGGCATCATAAAGGATCCGACCTATACGATGGAACTGATCTACACGGCGATCTGGAAGCTGCGCAATATGCACCGATTTGAAGGTTATATTCATGTGAAGGCCATTCCCGGGGCTGCTCCCGAAATTATTTACAGGCTGGGGCTTTTGGTGGACAGGATGAGTGTGAATCTGGAGCTGCCCACAGGGGAAGGGCTTCGAAATCTTGCCCCCAATAAGAGCCGGGGTACAATTTTAAAACCAATGCGTCAGATTCAGAACGGCATCATAAGCAGCAAAGAGGAGGTGGCGCTTTACCGTCATGCGTCTCAGTTTGTACCGGCCGGGCAGTCTACCCAGATGATTATTGGCGCCACGCCGGAGAGCGACTATCAGATCGTTTCCGTGGCGGAATCTTTATATAAAAAGTTTGCACTGAAGCGGGTGTTTTATTCTGCTTTTGTCAGGGTGAATGAAGATAAAATGCTGCCGGCACTGCCCGGCGGACCGCCGCTTCTGCGGGAGCACAGACTGTATCAGGCAGATTTTCTGCTGCGCTATTATGGATTTGAGGCGGGAGAACTTTTGTCGGAGGCAAGGCCGAATTTTAATGTGTTTCTGGATCCGAAGTGCGACTGGGCGCTGCGTCATCTGGAACTGTTTCCAATGGAGGTAAACGCAGCCCCCTATGAAATGCTGCTGCGGGTACCGGGGATCGGGGTGAAGTCCGCTCAGCGGATCGTGAAGGGCCGGAGGCTTGGTTCGCTGCAGTTTGATGATCTGAAAAAGATCGGTGTAGTGTTGAAGCGGGCGCTCTATTTTATCTGCTGCAATGGAAAGATGATGTACCGCACGAAGATCGAGGAGGACTATATCACAAGAAATCTGTTAGATACGGATCAGAAGCGGCCGCCGCAGCCGGACTTTATAGACGGCAGGGAGGTTACGTTTAAGCAGTTATCGCTATTTGATGATGTGACGTCGGCGGGAATGTTGCCAACGCCTGTTCAGGCGGGGCTCCTGAGGCAGGCCGGCGGGTAAGATGCAGGAATATAAAAAGAGGTTTGGGGATGGAAACAATAGTATTTGTCTGTGAGAACAGCATAGAAGGTATTTTGACGGGAGTATATAACGCATGGGCAGAGGCTCTTTCTTCGGGACTTGGACATACCCATTGCAGGCTTGCGGTTACCGAACGACTTGCTCTGTGCCGTGACAGGGAAAACGGGCAGGAATTTTTGGGGGGCGGCAGAGAGGAGCATACAGGTGACGGAGAAGGCATTTGTGAGCCGGGATATTTTAACATGGAGTTATTCTGCACATACCGGGAGACAAAGACGGATATGGAAAAGGCCGGGAAAGTGATACGGACATTGCGTAAAAGGCTTGGTGAGGAGGTCTATGAATGCCTGTGCTATGCCATGGCTTCCCGTGAACCGGATAAGGCAGAAGCCGTCTATAAGACGATCGTGGCAGGACTTTCGATGAAACAGGGTTTCAGAGTGCTTGATAAAGTTTCTGATCCTTATGTGGCAAGGTGCTTTGATCTGAAGAGAAATGTGGGATGTGAGATACACAGGGAACTGGAATTTCTGCGGTTTCAGGAATTGGAAAACGGTATACTCTTAGCGAGGATCCATCCGAAAAATGATATTTTAATGTATCTGGGACCGCATTTTTCGGACAGGCTGCCGCTTGAGAATTTTCTGATCTATGATATGAGCCGCAGAAAGGCGCTGTTCCATGAAAGAAACAAAACGTGGTATCTGATGAATACGCTGGAGCTGGATGATCAGGCGGGAAGCCGCATCAGCACTCAGGAAGAATATTATCAGGATCTGTTTCGGATGTTCTGCCGTACTATTTCGATACAGAGCCGGGAGAACAGAGCGCTGCAGAGGCAGTTTTTGCCTTTATATTTCCGGGATGTCATGCCCGAGTTTTCAGAAAACTGAGGAGGAAAGTACTGGTTTGCCGTTTGATACCCGCTCAGAAAGCAGTACAGGCAGAACGGAAGGCAGTAATGCTGATTTTGTCGTAAAATATGCTGATTTCATAAAACAGTGTACAAATTTCGCTTTATCATATAGAATGAATATGTAGGAGCAGGGAACAGAAGAATAAAAGCAGAAAAGACGGGGAGTACGGTATGGCAGAGATGCGAAACGGAAGACAGGAGGATTCTCTGGAAACTATTCTGATAGAAAGCCTCCATATATTGGTTTATGAAAAAGATATCAATACGGCGTTAAATTGCTTTCTGGAGACGATCGGTAAATATTATAAAGCAGACAGAGCTTATATATTTGAGTTTGACCTGAGAAAGCGTACAATGAACAATACCTTTGAGTGGTGCGCTGAGAAAGTACGGACAGAAAAAGACAGGCTGCAGAATGTGCAGATTCATGTGATAGAGAGCTGGATAAAAAAGTTCCATGAAAAGAGAGAGTTCTATATTGCTGCGCTGGAGGATGATGTATCTCAGGATCGGGAAGATTTCGAGATTTTGAAAAAACAGGGGATTAAAAGCCTTATGGCGGCCCCTCTTTTGTGGGATGATGATATTGTCGGTTTTTTGGGGGTAGATAATCCGGCGGAACATAATGGAGATATGCTGCTGCTTCGCTCGGTTGTGGATTTTGTGACGGCAGATCTGGAGAAACGGCGTCTGATTGAGGAATTGAGCCGGGCATGCTGTATTGACATGCTGACAGGATTGAAAAACCGGAATGAGTATATGCGAAAATACAATGAACTGAAGGAGAGAAGGCCGGAAACGCTGGGCGTGATATTTATCGATATTAACGGTCTGAAGCAGTTGAATGACACCTATGGGCATGAGCGCGGCGATGCGATGATCCGAAAAACGGCAGAGGCAATTAACAGGTATGCCCCGGGATGCGGTTATCGAATTGGCGGGGATGAGTTTATCATACTATTGGAGAACTTGGAAGAGAAACAGTTTCAGGCGAAAGCGGAAGGACTAAGTGCGGAATTTCAGGGAGACGGCGAATACAGTATTTCGATAGGCGAGGTCTGGCAGAAGGAGAATGTCGATATCGACAGGCAGGTAAAGGAAGCTGACTTTTGTATGTATGAGGCAAAAAAACTCCATTATAGAAACAGAAACTATGACAGAAGAAAAAGAGGGTAAAGCCGCGAAGCGAAAAGGGTGCGGCTTCACCCTTTCTCTCAGTAACATAGGGAGAAAAGCAAGTAACAAATGTCTAATCGAGATTCAGTTTTCTGTTCATAATAAAATGACAGATACAGTACAGAGCAACGCATAGCCCGCACATGATGAGCAGTGTAATAAACATTCCGAGGATCCAGGTTCCTGCAGAGATGTTCTCCAGATCATAGTTGTAATATAAAGTATCGGAAAAGGGGATAGCAAATATCTGCCTGAAAAAGCGGAAAATAAAACGCAGCGCAAAATAGGCGATAACGGCGCCGCCAATCTTATGTCTGCTCCAAAGCTGCCCCAGACAGATGCAGGCATAAAAGAACAGTATATCAAAGACGCAGGTGCTGATTCCGATCAGGAGAAGCCAGAAAAAAAGCAGGGGGAGCGGTATCGACATGGAAGTCTGCATCTCTGAAAAAAGTTCACCGAACATGTCTGTAAATTCTTTAAAAAACTGGACAATGCTTGTGTCGGACAGATAGGAGACGCCAACGGAAGCGATGCCAAATACACTGAGTATGATAAACAGGAAAGAGATAAGCCGCCAAATGACAGCAACCAGGGTTTTGGACAGGATAAGGTCGGAAGTTTTTACCGGCAGGGTAAACATCAGATATCCCTCGTCGGTAAAGAAGTTTTTATAAAAGCGTATGACAGTACAGAGCGTGACACAGAGAGAAAGTGCCGCCAGACAGATAATATAGGTCAGAACCGTAAGGCTGGCAAACAGATCCACAAAAATATTGGAGTCCTGTTCCCAGAAGGATGTCATAAAGGTACTCATCATAATCAGGGTGACAACTGCCAGGATAATCATGGTGATCGTGGGAGCGGGGAAGAAGCTTTTCCACTCCTGCTTTATCAATTTCTTTAACATGCGAATACCTCCCGAAAATAAGCGTCTACCGATTTGCCGTGTGCCCTGCGCACCGCGTCCGCCGGGGCGTGCATAATAGCCTGTCCGTAGCGGATAAAGATCACTTCATCCAGAATTCCCTCAATATCGGAGATGAGATGAGTGGAAAGAAGGATGGAGGACTGGTGATTATAATTTGTCATAATTGTATGTAAAATGTAGTCTCTGGCTGCTGGATCCACGCCTGCAATAGGTTCATCCAGGATGTACAGCTGAGCCTGTCTGCTCATAACAAGGATGAGCTGAATTTTTTCCTTGGTGCCCTTCGAGAGAGTTTTCAGCTGCGCGGTGGGCGGAATGGATAACATCTGCAGCATATTATAGGCACGTTCTATGGAAAAATCCTGATAAAACTGTGCAAAAAGAGAGATGATATCCCGGACTTTCATGCCTGCAGGTAAATAGGTGCGTTCCGGCAGATAAGAAATAACGGCCTTGGAAGCAGGGCCGGGGGGCTCACCATTGATCAGTACGCTGCCGTTAGTAGGTGTGAGCAGCCCGTTGATCATTTTTATCATAGTGGTTTTCCCGCTGCCGTTAGGCCCAAGAAGACCGATGATGCGACCTCTTGGAATGATCAGATTCATCTGATTGACCGCAAGCTTCGAGCCGTTATATATTTTGGTCAGTCCCTGTAATTCCACTAAAGGTTTCGACAGATTCATGATATTTCTCCAATCTGATTGATTATTGTAAGATATTTCGAGTTCGCGAAGCGAAGCTCGCAGGTGAACTTTGTTCGCAGGTGAACTTTGTTCACCTTAGTATAGCGCATTTCAACTATTTATACAACAGGAACAAATATTTGCCCCCTCTTTGCTGTTGCGAAAGGAAGAGCGTTGATATATACTTAAACTAAGAGGTTGAGAGATATGCAGGATACTATTGACAGAATTCTGGAAGGAAAATTTGAATATGAGAGCGGGGAGCTTGCGTTTTCCGAGAGCAGGATCGAGATCGATTTGCAGGCAGGGGCAGACTATGAGGGCAGTTTTCATCTGATTGGAAAACCGGGATATATAACAAATGGATATGTCTATGCGTCTGACGGCAGGATGGAATGTCTGACAAAGGAGTTTTTTGGAACAGGCGAAGAAATCGGTTATGTTTTCCATGGGAAAGGTATGGAGACCGGCGATGTACTGCAGGGATGTTTTTATATAGTCAGTAATCAAGGGGAATATGAACTTCCTTTTGTAGTGATGGTATCCAGAAAAACGCTGGCAACCAGTCTTGGCACCATGAAAAATCTGTTCCATTTTGCAAATCTGGCGAAAAGTAACTGGGCGGAGGCTGTAGAGATTTTTTATCAGCCGGATTTTGAAGCGATTTTTGAGAATGGTGACAGAAAATATAAAAGTCTCTATCAGGGCCTTTCCAGACATTATGGAAACGAGCGGAATGTGGAAGAATTTCTGATCGCTATTCATAAAAAGCAGAAAGTAAATTATATTATTGATGAAGATAAGCTGCGTCTGTCGGATTTGGAGGAAGGCATAGGGCGGCATGAAGTGCTTCTTACAAAAAACGGCTGGGGCTACAGTCATCTGCAGGTGGAAGTGAACGGAGCCTTTCTTTCTGTGGATAAAACGACATTGAGCGACGACGATTTTCTGGGAAACCGCTGTCTGTTTTTCTATTATGTAGACAGGGAAAAGCTGCATGCAGGGCTTAATTATGGAAGCCTGCGCTTCTACAATAATTTTATGGAGACGTCCATTCCTATTGAAGTGAAGATAGAGGATGAGGCGTATAAAAAGGATCTTTTATACAAAAAAAAGAAGGAACTGTTAATCAGAATGATGGAGTATTACGGAGCTTTCCGTATGCGAAAGATCGGTACGAAGAGCTGGCTTGCCAGAAACTACGAGATTATGGATGAGTGGGCGGAGGCAGACAGCACAGATCCGGAACCCAAGCTGTACAGAGCCCATCTTCTGATTACGGAGGGCAGGGAGAATGAAGCGGGATGGATGTTGGACCAGGCCCGCAATGCGATTCTGCAGAGCAGAGATATGGATCAGGCCATCTGGTGCTATTATCTGTATCTGAGTACACTGCGGGGGAAAGATGAGAATTATGTAAATCAGATCGCGGAGGAAGTGGCGTCCTCTTATGAGAAAGAGCCGGATAACTGGCGCCTGGGGTGGCTGTTACTTTATCTGGCGCCGGAATACAGCCACTCTTATGCAAAAAAGTGGATGTTCATCAGGCAGCAGTTTGAGAGAGGCTGCAACAGTCCTGTCTTTTATATAGAAGCTCTTTTGCTGATACGGGCGGAGCCGTCCCTGTTTATGGAACTGGGAGCTTTTGAGATGCAGATGCTGCGCTATGCGGCAAAGCATGACCTGATGACCGATGAGATCATCATGCAGCTTCATTATCTGGCACCGAGAAAGCAGGACAATTTCGGGGGGCTTCTGGAGATTTTGAAAAAAAGTTATGAGAAGAAGCCGGACTCTGAGACGCTGCAGAATATCTGTACGTTGCTGATTCGCAGAAACTGCCGGGGGCGGGAAGATTTTCCCTGGTATGCTGCGGGGGTGGAAGAAAACCTGCGGATCACAAAATTATACGAGTACTATATGTACAGTCTGGATATGGAGGAGTTAAATAAACTGCCGAAAGTGATTTATATGTACTTTGCCTATCACAACAATCTGGATTGGGAGAGAAGTGCTTATCTGTATGCCTCCCTGTTGAAATACAGAGCGGAGCTGCCGGATCTGTATGATAAAGAACGATTTCATATACAGGAATTTGTGGTACAGATGATTCAGAGGGGGCTTATAAACAGGCATCTTGCCTGTTTGTACAAAAAGGTGATTACAGGAGATGTCATGCTGGAGGAGGCCGGCGAAAAGCTGGCGCCGTTACTTTTTTCCGTGCGTGTAAAGACGACGGACAGCCGCATGCGGAAACTGATCCTGCTGTATACAAAAGAGAAGAAGGAGAGAAGTGTTATGCTGACTGACGGGCAGGCTATTTTGCCTGTCTACGGGGAAGAGTATACGCTGCTTTTGGAGGACAGTGTCGGAAATCGTTATATACCCGAAGAAGAATTTGAGACAGAGCGCCTTTTTATGGATGAAAAACTGATCTCACAGGCGCAGGAGAGGGATTTTCGAACGATCTCCCTGCAGACATATCTCTGCGGCCGCCATATAGCGGGAATCACGGCGGAAAACATAAAGCGTTACGAGACGATCTTTGAACATGATGAGGTGACTGCTGATTATAAGCAGAGCATCATCCCGGGTATGGCAAAGTTCTATTATGATAATGACAGGATGGAGGAGTTAGATACTTTCCTGGAAAGGGTTCCCCCATCTTTGTTAGATGCAGCGAGAAGGGGTGAGATGATTCAGTATCTGACGCTGCGGGACAGACTGGAGACAGCACTGGCGTGGATAAAGGAATACGGTGTAAACGGTATGGCGCCCAAAATATTGCTCCGGCTTGCCTCCAAAATAATACAGCATTCCAACCAGATGGAGGAAGAAACGGTGTTGTCCATATGCTTTTTTGCCTTTCAGAAAGGGAAGGCGGATATGGTGACGCTTCAATATCTGATGGAATACTTTCAGGGAAGTACGAAACTGTTGCGGGATATCTGGAAAGCCGCAGCGGAAAAGGGGATGGATGTACATAGTTTCAGTGAGAAAATTCTGAGACAGATACTGTATTCTGGGTGCCATGTAGGGGAAGTGGCGGATATTTTTGGTAAGGCGGTGGAGAAAGAGACGGATCATTCGCTGGAGAAGGCTTTTCTGACCAGGTGCTGTTATGAGTATTTTGTTAAGGATAAAGTGACCGAGCCCGTATTTTTTGAGGAGCTGGGGCGTTTTATAAGGCTGGGTGAGCAGATGCAGAAAGTCTGTACACTGGCTTATACACGATATTATGCCGAGAACAGGCACAGAATGCGGAGAGAGACCGAAAAAAATCTGGCAGACAGCCTGGAACAGCTGATGGATGAAGGAATCGTTCTGCCCTATTTTCTGGAGTATGCTGATATTTGTCCCAGGATTCGTCGCCTGTGCGATAAAACAGTTCTGGAGTACAGGACAAAACCGGGACGAAGGGTTTTTCTGTATTATATGAGGGAGGAGGGAGCTGAGGAATACCGGAAAACGGAGATGAAGGAAATTTTTGAAGGTGTTTTCAGCAGTACGTTTGTCCTGTTTTTCGGAGAAAGACTGCTCTATTATACTGTGGATAAATATGAGGATGAAGATGGAACGAAAGAGGAGATTACCGGCAGTGGGAGTATATCCAGAGGGGATCTGGAGATCGATGTGCAGGGAAGCCGTTTCCAGCTGTTAAATGATATTGTGATAGCGGAGGCGCTGCAGGATTATGATACGTTAGATCATATGCTGAAGGAATATGAAAAGACAGATATCATGCAGAAAGAGTTGTTCAGTTTATGCAAATAAGAAATAATACGGAAAAAAACAATAAATATATGGTAGGCTTTGATCTGGGGGATCGGGACGCCCAGATCAGTTACTGCAGCATACAGCAGCCCGAGGCAGAGACGGTGCCCGCGGTGGCCGGGACAAAACGTTACAATATTCCTACGGTGCTCTGTAAGCGGAAAGGGAGCAATCAGTGGCTTTACGGCAGAGAGGCCCTGCAGGCTGGTGGAACGGGAGAGGGCACTTTAGTGGAGAATCTGTTTTCCGGAGCGCTGGATGGAAAAAAAACTGTGGTGGAGGGCGTGGAGTACGATGCCCTGACGTTGCTGACGCTTTTTGTCAAAAAGTGTTTCGGCCTGTTCAGTGTCATTGCCCCCCCGGAGAAAATAGAAATTCTGATGTTTACGGCAAACAGATCCGATGGACGGGTAATCGAAGTGATAAAGCAGGTGGTGGATGCACTTGGATTTGTGGGCACTAAAGTATTATTTCAGAACTACGAGGAAAGCTATTATTATTATCTGCTGCATCAGTCGCCGGAATTTCGATTGTCCGGTTCGGTCATCCTGGATTTTGAGGAGACATTAAAGGTTTACCTCCTGGAATGGAACAGACGGACTACGCCGGTGGTGTCTTTTGTGAATGTAAAAGAGTATCCGGAGTGCAGACAGCCCCTGTGGTCGGAGGAGGAGTTTGAGAAAAGAGGACAGATGGAATCTCTGGATCAGTATGTTATGGAGAATGTGATAGAGGTTTTCCAAAACAGGACGATTGGCTCAGTGTTTTTAGTCGGGAGCTGCTTTCAGGAAGACTGGGCTGACCGCAGTTTGCAGTATATCTGCAGAGGGCGGAGAGTTTTTAAAGGGAATAACCTTTATAGTAAGGGGGCGGCATTCGGCGCTTATGAGAGATTCTGCGCTACAAAAGAGGGGAAGGAATATATTTTTCTGGGAAGAGAAAAGTTGAAGGCAAATATCGGGCTGCAGGTGGTCAGAGAAGAGAAAGAGACTTATGCTGCGATTTTAGATGCCGGTGTTAACTGGTATGATATTATATATGAAAAGGAATTTTATCTGGAATCGGGAAACAGCTTTCAGCTGATGGTGACACCCCTGACCAATGTGTTTCCGGAGCGGGAAGCAGCAGGGAAATATCCGGTCCGTCATGAAAAAATAGAACTCACTGGGCTGCCGGAAAGACCTGGGGGAACTACAAGGCTGCACCTGGCCATAACGATGCGGGATGCGGACACCCTTCATATAGTTACAGAAGATTTGGGGTTTGGCGAGATTTATCCGGCTACAGGGCAGACCTGGGAACAGGATATAAGGTTAGCATAAGCCCGAACGCGAAGCGTGCGGGCGTTGGTTGGCATAAAGCTGCATGCGAAGCATGCAGATGTTGGCTGGCATAAAGCTGCATGCGAAGCGTGCAGACGATGTCTGGTGGAGAGAGTAAAGAGATGGGAAGACTGATTGAGACGGTGGGGAACTATGCGGAGATTCCCTATTATATGGCGCAGGCAAATATATCAGTATATTGTGTGGAAGAACTTTGTTATGCATTTTGCCAGAATACATTTCTGTTAGACAGGGGGCTTTTAGATGTAGGTCTGGTGAAATGGCTGGAATCGGAGTGCGGGCTTAAAAATCTTGCCAGACCGCTCTATGAGCTGGTCAGTAAAAACGGCTCCCCCAGCGCATTTGTGGGGATGATACTGGAATACGCTCATTATGGCAGTGAAAAGAAACGAAAAGAGACGGAAGAGCTGCTGCGTCTGGGAGCAGATATGGATGCTTCCACGAGAAGAAAAAACTTTGCCGATTATCTGGTTGAGAACGGGCGGTATGCCCAGGCTGTCACAGAATATGAAAAGGTGCTGGAAGAAATGCCTTCCATGAATCATGTAATGCGGTCAGAGCTTTTTCACAATAAAGGCGTTGCACTTTGCAGACTGTTTTCCTTTCAGGAGGCGGCGGAGGCCTTTCAAATGGCCTGTCAGGAGAATCCGGAAAATGGGGAGGCAGCCGTATCCTTTTTGGCAGCATTGCGTATGAGCCTTTCAGAGGGGGACTATCTTGCCTTTATAGCGGAACATCAGGAGTGGTATGAATCATCGCTGGAGGTGGAAAAGCGTATGGGAATGGTACAGAAGGAATATGAGAATTCGGATGCCTGCAGAGAATTGACGGAACTTTTGGAAAAACGGGATACCGTTTACTATACGACTGTTTCAGAGAAGCTGGCGCAAATGCAGAAAAAATACAGAGAGATGGTGGCGCAACCATGAGTTTAAAGGAAAGAATCATACTTCCCTGGAAGAGAATTTTCGGGAAAAAAGAGAGTGCTCCCTATGATATGGAGGATGGGATTGAACAGGTCCTTCCTGCTTTTCATCGGGAAAAAGTCAACATGCATAATAAAGGCGAGCGGGAGCAGTATATCGGAAACTGTCTGCAACAGATCGCCGATGCGGAGAGGGAGCTGCATCATCTGGAATATGAATACAATATGGTGACATCCCATCTGACGGATATTGAAGAACTGGAGAGATCACCGGAGGAAATACAGTTTGATATCCGGGAGACAGCGGAGAAACTGAATGAGCTGAAAGAGACACAAAACGGCTACGAGCGAAAGAAGAACCGTATATCGGAAGAAGATTTTTCGAGAATGGAAAAAGTGGAAGGTGACGTGCAGGATGGCATTAAAAAGCTGAGAGAGGCAGAAGATTACCAGAAATTAGTGAAAAGTGATATGCGGCGGTTAAATGGAGAGCGGCATGCCTATGAGTACAGAAGGGATGAGCTGGAACGGGAGCTGAAAAATGCTTCCGGCATAGCCGGAATTTGTTTTATCGCGCTGGTGGTCTGCCTGATCGTGCTGTTTGTATTGCAGGTGACGCTGCGGTTTGATACGAAAATAGGGTATGTGCTGGTGGTCTTTATTGCGGCGGTGGTGATACTCAAACTTTTTTTACGGCATGGAGAGGCGGGGCAGGAGATCGTTCGGGTGGAGAAAGATATCAATCGTCTGATTCTGCTGCAAAACACCGTGAAGATCCGCTATGTAAATAATAAGCATCTGCTGGACTATCTCTACATGAAATTTCAGGTAAAAAATGCATCGCAGCTACAGTCCCTCCGGGAGAGATACGAAGAAGAAAAAGCAGAGCGGGAGCGGATGGAGAAGGCGTCCAAAGACTATGATTATTACCAGAAGGAATTTTTGAGACTGCTGCGGCAGGCGCGTATCCGGGACACAAGTGTCTGGCTGCATCAGGTGGGTGCGGTTTTGGAGGAACAGGAAATGACCAGGCTGCGCCAGGAACTTGTAGGGCGAAGAAAAGTTCTCAGAGAGCAGATGGATTATAACAGACAGCTGGCGGCCGCTGCCCAGACGGAAGTGACGGAGATCAGCGGGAAATATCCGAAGTACAGGGAGGAGATCCTGGAACTGATCTCGGAGTATGAGAGGAAGCAGAAAGAGGCGGCACAGAGGCGGCGCAGGTAACAGTTCAGCTCTAAGAAAGCGCATAGGCTTGAATAGAATCCGGCCTTTTCGCCGTAAGGCGAACTTTCATAGGCCGGATTCTGTAACTATGAGGCCGAAGGCTGAATAGTTACGCAGAAGAAAACTGTAATACTTTAGTTGCATAAAAATGGTTCATGGGTTATGATAATGGATGGACAACCGGAACGAAGCCGCCAAAATAAAATCGGCGGGACAGGAGCACAGCGCCTGCAAAGCAGACGGAAGCGTTTGTAAGTCGGTTTGTGTTTCAAACCAGATTTTTGAGAGGAGAAACTATGGAAAAACTGGAGCAGCTTTACGAAGGAAAGGCAAAAAAAGTATTTAAGACCGGCAATGCAGATCAGTTGATCGTGGACTACAAGGACGATGCCACCGCCTTTAACGGTGAGAAAAAGGGGACCATCGTCGGAAAAGGCGTGATCAACAACCGCATGACAAACAAAGTATTTCAGATGTTGGAAAAAGAGGGTGTGCCTACGCATTATATTGAAGAATTAAGCGACCGCGAGACGCTTGTGAAAAAAGTGGAGATCGTACCGCTTGAGGTGATTATCCGAAATGTGGCGGCGGGCTCTTTTTCGAAGAGACTCGGCGTGGAGGAGGGAACACAGCTGACGATTCCCACTATAGAATTTTCCTACAAGAATGACGATCTGGGAGATCCGCTGATCAACAGCTATTTTGCGGTGGCCCTTGATCTGGCGACCTGGGAGGAGATCGAGACGATTAAAAAGTATGCATTCAAGGTCAATGATGTGTTGAGAGCTTATTTTTTACAGGCGGACATGAAACTGATCGACTTTAAGATCGAGTTTGGCCGTTACCACGGAGAGATCATTCTGGCGGATGAGGTAAGCCCTGACACCTGCAGGCTGTGGGATGTACATACGAACGAAAAACTGGATAAGGATCGTTTCCGCAGAGATCTGGGAAATGTGGAGGAAGCTTATAACGAAGTATTTAAGAGATTGGGATTGGAATAATGCCGGGAGATATTTTTGTACAGGAAGAGTTAAATGATAATCTGCGGGAAGAATGCGGCGTTTTCGGCATCTATGACTTTGACGGCGGGAATGTGGCGGAGACGATCTACTATGGTCTGTTATCCCTGCAGCACAGAGGGCAGGAGAGCTGCGGTATCGCAGTCTCCGATACGAACGGCCCAAAGGGTAAGGTTCTGTTAAGCAGGGACATGGGACTTGTGAATGAATCTTTCAGCGCAAAAAAGCTGGGAAAGCTGGCGGGGGATATCGGTGTGGGACATGTGAGATATTCCACGGCAGGTTCTTCCACAAGGGAGAACGCCCAGCCCCTCGTACTGAATTATGTGAAGGGAACGCTCGGGTTTGCCCACAACGGGAATCTGGTGAACGCGCCGGAGCTTCGGAGAGAGCTGGAGTATACCGGGGCGATCTTTCAGACTACTATTGATTCTGAGGTAATCGCCTATCATGTGGCGAGGGAGCGGTTAAACTCGCGAACCGTAGAGGAGGCTGTGGGGCGCGCTATGGCGAAAATAAAGGGCGCCTATGCGCTGGTGATCATGTCGCCGAGGAAACTGATCGGGGCGAGAGATCCTTTCGGTTTCAGACCACTTTGCATCGGGAAGAGGGACAATACCTATATCCTTGCCTCGGAAAGCTGTGCGCTTGATACCATAGACGCAGAGTTTATCAGAGACGTGGAACCCGGGGAGATCGTGACCATCAGTCCTGAAAAAGGGATTGAGTCGGACAGGAGCATGTGTATCAGGCCGGAGGATCAGGGCAGATGCATTTTTGAGTATATCTATTTTGCAAGGCCGGACAGCAGACTTGACGGTGTCAGTGTCTATCAGTCCAGAATCCTGTCCGGAAAATATCTTGCCATGGACAGTCCGGTGGAAGCGGATCTTGTGGTGGGCGTGCCGGAATCGGGAAATGTGGCGGCGCTTGGGTATTCGCTGCAGTCTGGTATTCCCTACGGACAGGCCTTTGTAAAAAATACTTATATCGGCAGAACGTTTATCAAGCCGGGACAAAAGAGCAGAGAGAGCAGCGTACAGGTAAAATTAAATGCCATCAGGGAGGCGGTGGGCGGCAAGCGGATTGTGATGATAGACGATTCCATCGTCCGGGGAACTACTTCCGACAGGATCGTGCGCATGCTGCGGGACGCCGGGGCGAAGGAAGTGCATATGCGCGTGAGTGCCCCACCCTTTTTATGGCCCTGCTATTTTGGGACGGATGTGCCTGCGAAGGAGCAGCTGATCGCCCATAACAGGAGTATTGAGGAGATCAGACAGGTCATCGGCGCCGATACATTGGGGTATCTGCGGATTGAGAGATTGAAAGAGATGGTAGAGGGTCTTGGGATCTGTGACGGGTGCTTTACGGGAAAATACCCGATTGATCCGCCGCAGGAGGATATCCGCGGGGATTTTGAGGCGTAAAATTGTAGATTCATGGAACTGGAACAGGAGATGGAGATGGCAACTGACAGATACGTGAGCCCGCTCTCGGAGCGGTATGCCAGCAGGGAGATGCAGTATATTTTCTCGCCGGACAAGAAATTTAAGACCTGGCGGAGACTCTGGATCGCTCTTGCCGAGACGGAGAAAGAGCTGGGGTTGGATATTACGCAGGAACAGATCGATGAGCTGAAGGCGAATGCGGATAATATCAACTACGAGGTGGCAAAAGAGCGGGAAAAAAAGGTCCGCCATGATGTGATGAGCCATGTGTACGCCTACGGGCAGCAGTGTCCGAAGGCAAAGGGGATCATCCATCTGGGAGCGACTTCCTGCTATGTGGGCGACAATACGGATATTATCGTGATGACGGAAGCGCTGCGGCTTGTGAAAAAAAAGCTTGTCAACGTGCTTCATGAACTGGCAGAGTTTGCAGATACTTATAAAGCCCTGCCTACCCTTGCGTTCACCCATTTTCAGCCGGCTCAGCCCACCACGGTGGGAAAGCGGGCGACGCTGTGGATGCAGGAATTCTGTCTGGATCTGGAGGATCTGGATCATGTACTTGGCGGGATGAAGTTGCTGGGCTCCAAAGGTACCACCGGCACCCAGGCGTCCTTTATGGAACTGTTTGACGGCGACCAGAAGATCATCGACAGGATCGATCCGATGATTGCGAAGAAGATGGGCTTTAGGGGGTGCTATCCGGTGTCCGGTCAGACCTATTCCCGGAAAGTGGATACAAGAGTCTGCAATGTGCTGGCGGGGATCGCGGCATCCGCCCACAAGATGAGCAATGATATCAGGCTGTTGCAGCATCTGAAAGAGGTAGAGGAACCCTTTGAAAAAAATCAGATCGGCTCTTCGGCCATGGCCTATAAGAGAAATCCGATGCGCAGCGAGCGGATCGCGTCTTTGTCCCGGTATGTGATGACGGAGGCATTGAATCCGGCCATGACTTCGGCGGTGCAGTGGTTTGAGAGGACATTGGACGATTCCGCAAACAAGAGGCTTTCGATCCCGGAGGCGTTTTTAGCCATAGACGGGGTGTTGGATCTGTGCTTAAACGTGGTGGACGGGCTGGTAGTGTACCCGAAGGTGATCGAGAAGCGCCTGATGAGCGAACTGCCCTTTATGGCTACTGAAAATATTATGATGGACGCGGTGAAAGCCGGCGGCGACAGACAGGAGATTCACGAGAAGATCCGCAGACTTTCCATGGAAGCCGGAAAGAATGTGAAGATAGAAGGTGGAGACAATAATCTACTCGATCTGATCGCGGCGGACGAGAGCTTCGGTCTGACAAAAGAGGAACTGGAAGCCTGCATGGAACCCACCAGATATGTGGGGCGGGCGCCGGAACAGGTGGATGCGTTCTTAAGTAAAGTAGTGGTTCCGATTATGGAGGAGAATAAAGAACTGCTTGGGATGAAGGCGGAAATAAATGTATAAAAAGGATGGAGAAAAAATGGTTAAAGCGGTTGTAGGGGCAAACTGGGGAGATGAAGGAAAGGGAAAGATCACGGATATGATGGCGGAGAACGCGGATATTATCGTCCGTTTTCAGGGCGGCGCCAATGCGGGCCATACCATCGTCAATGAGTACGGCAAATTTGCGCTGCACACGCTGCCTTCCGGTGTGTTCTACGGACACACCACAAGTGTGATTGGGAACGGTGTGGCGTTAAATATTCCTGTACTATTTCAGGAGATGAGATCCATCACAGACAAGGGAGTACCTGCGCCGAAGCTTCTTGTTTCCGACAGAGCGCAGATCGTGATGCCCTATCATATTCTGTTTGACCAGTATGAGGAGGAGCGGCTTGCCGGAAAGTCTTTCGGTTCCACAAAGTCTGGTATTGCGCCGTTTTATTCCGATAAATACGCGAAGATCGGTATTCAGGTGAGCGATCTGTTCGATGAAAAGCAGCTGATGGAAAAACTGCAGAAAGTCTGCGAGATCAAGAATGTGACGCTGGAACATTTATATCACAAACCGCTGCTAAAGCCGGAAGAGCTGCTTGAAACGCTGCGGGAATACAGACAGATGGTGGAACCTTATGTGTGCGATGTATCTCTGTACCTGCACAAAGCGCTGAAAGAAGGAAAGACCGTACTGTTAGAGGGGCAGTTGGGGACATTGAAAGATACGGATCACGGCATTTATCCGATGGTCACAAGCTCCTCCACTCTGGCGGCCTACGGCGCCATCGGCGCAGGAATTCCGCCCTATGAGATAAAGCAGATTGTGACCGTATGTAAGGCATATTCTTCGGCGGTAGGGGCCGGGGCCTTTGTGTCTGAGATATTTGGTGAGGAAGCGGATGAGCTGCGGCGCCGGGGCGGCGACGGCGGAGAGTATGGCGCTACCACAGGGCGTCCCCGCCGGATGGGCTGGTTTGACTGCGTGGCTTCCAAATACGGCTGCCGTCTGCAGGGAACCACAGATGTGGCTTTCACGGTGCTTGATGTGCTGGGATATCTGGATGAGATCCCGGTCTGCGTGGGCTATGAGATCGGCGGTGAAGTGACCACGGATTTCCCTGTGACCTGTAAACTGGAGAAGGCGAAGCCGGTGCTTAAGACGCTGCCCGGCTGGAAGAGCGATATCAGGGGAATTAAGAGATATGAGGATCTGCCCGAAAACTGCAGAAATTATATTGAATTTATTGAGGCGCAGATCGAGTATCCGATCACCATGGTCAGCAACGGACCGGGCAGAGAAGATATTATCTACAGGGAGAGCAGTCTGCGGTAAATGTGGAAGCGGGTGGTATTATGGGATCAGCGAGAGTTTGAGTCTGTGGGCAGGGAGTGTTTTATCTGAGATTTGGAGATGACAGTATGATAAGAAATATAATATTTGATATCGGCAATGTGCTGGCTGGTTTTTCCTGGAAAGATTTTTATGTCAGTCTGGGATATGAGGGAGAGATGCTTGAGAGGCTTGCGGCAGCCACTGTGAAAAGTCCTTTATGGGATGAGGTGGACAGGGGTGTCTGGAGTGAGGAGGAGCTGGTGGAAGGCTTTATCCGGAATGATCCTTCTCTGGAGTCGCAGATCAGGCGGATCTTCCGGAATACTAAGGGGATGGTTTCGAGATATGAGTATGCCATTCCCTGGATAAAGAGCCTGCAGAAGGCCGGTTACCGCTGTTATTATCTCTCCAATTTCAGCCGTAAGGCGCGCACGGAGTGTGCGGAGGCGTTGGACTTTCTGGAATATATGGATGGCGGAATTTTATCCTGGCAGGATAAGGTGATCAAACCGGATCCGAAAATTTATGAGCTGCTTCTCTCCCGGTACGGGCTGAAAGCGGAGGAATGCGTTTTTCTCGATGATACGGAGAAAAACCTGCCGCAGGCGCGGGCGCTCGGGATCCATACCATTTTGTTTCAGGACAGGGAGCAGGCGATCTCGGAGCTGAAAGAGCTGGGAGTATGTACAGAGTAAGTCTGGCAGTGTGAGTAAAATGCCGCAGAAACTGTGGAACCAGGGGATAGCGGTTGCAGTGCGAAAAATTGTCGGACGGACAGATCCGTGAAAACAGGAAGTTAAGATACAAAATAATAGAAATAAGGAGTGAAACAGTATGGCTTTATTAAAAAAATGGCGTGATGCCGCCTATTCGGAGACCGCAAACAAAGGCGATCTGCAGAGATTATGGAATCAGTATTTTGAGGATGAAAAGGGAATCTATGCAAAGCTTCTGAAAAATCCGGATGAAGTGGTGACGGGAACGGTGAAGGAACTTTCGGAGAAGTATGATGTGACGATCATGACCATGACCGGTTTTCTGGACGGCATCAACGACAGCCTGAAAGAGAAGAATCCCATCGAGGAGATGGAGGAAGATACGGTAGTAAATCTCGGTTTTGAGAAAGAACTGCTCTACAAAAATATGGTGGCGGCAGGCGCCGACTGGCTTTATAATCTGGAAGAATGGGAGCCAATCTTTGACGAGGAGAAGAGAAAAGAGCTGTACAAAGAGCAAAAATCTTCCATGACCATTGTAAAAGAGGATAAGATCTATCCCAATGATCCTTGTCCCTGCGGCAGTGGTAAGAAATATAAAAAGTGCTGCGGCAGAGGAAAATGAGAAAAGAGTGACGGACTATGATCACTCTGGCTATGGTGAACAGGCGAAGGAGCGGAAAATGGCAGAATTAGGAAAAAAGGAACAGCTTGTTTTTGAGATCACGCAGTTTGAATGGGACATGTTCCAGCATGTGTACAATACCGGCGGCAGGGCTTCCTGTCAGGATAATCCGGATACATTTTTTAAGATGCGGATGAGCCAGTGGTTAGCTTATTCTGAGGAAGTACTCGAAAGCTATAAGGCGGACTGTGTGAAGGCCATTGAAAACGGGGACAATCTGCTGTGGCAGAAGTATGCCCGCATGATGGAGACAACATACCCGGAGGAGTATGAGAATGTAAAGCAGTATCTGCCGGAAATATCGACGGAGAGCAGGGAAAAGATCGAGGAGATCGTAAAGATCCACGTGGAGTGGGATAGCTTTATGGCAAAGCATTATCCGAATATCAGAAAACGCGGCAGAGTGGCTACTACCGGGGAGGATGATCCGGCAGCGGGTTCTTCCATGGAGAGCTATCTGCGCTGTGAGCTGATGTCTTACTCAGAAAAGACGAGGGACCTGATCTGGCAGGAGACGAAGGAAGCTTATGCCAGGGGAGAGAATACTCTGCGGGAGATCATCGCCAATGAGACCAGATTTTACGGTTACGAGACGCTTGACGAGGCGGAGAAGAAGCATGGGGAGATAAGGATCTGACCGGATACGAAGACCTGAAGGGATATTTTCTTGGGGTTGGCAGTCTATGAGCTGTCAGTTCATAAAAACTCAGTTAGAAGTGCAACCGTCTTCTCGCTTCCTCTCTTACTCTGGGCAGCAGCAGGATCGTGACGATAGCGATGATGAAGACAACGCATACGGTGAGCACAATGGCCGACCAGGTAAGGCGCAGAGGATCTTTCAGGAAGTTTCTGCAAAGCAGCTCGATACCGATGCAGGATAGGGAGATCAGGGAAAAGATATAAAGCGTCACAGCAAAGAAAGAGTGGTTTACTTTCAGGGTAAACAGCATAAAAAGTTCAAACAGGGCCGTGAACAGGAAGGCGATCGGAAGCCCAAGGTAAAAGAGCCAGTCCGTAGAGCCTGTCAGGCGGGAGATCAGATACAGATAGAAAGATATCGCCAGCCCGTCCAGTAAAACGGCAAGGTAGGGGGAGAGTTTCTGGCAGAAGATAAAAGGGATGCAGATCACCCATAAAACCACACAGAAACCAATGACAAGCAACGACCAGGGAGCACGGGCAAAGACCAGCCAGTTTAAAATACCGCAGGTAATACTGATCGTAAGAAGCAGGACGCTGACAAAAATGGCAGCGTCTTTTTTGCGGGCAGGTTCCACCTTTCCCCGTCTGGAAGGATAGGGCGATGCTGCCTCAAAACAGGGGATATTATTCGGATCAAGCACAGGCGTATTGCAGAGAGGACATTTTTTTAAAGAAGGATCCAGTTCTACGCCGCAGTGTACACAATATGACATACATTTCCTCGATTCTGTGCCATGGGCACGTTGCTTATTTGGTTCAAGTATTACCGCCCGGATTCATTCCCCGGTTACTTTCTATTTTCACATGAATACCATCCTGTACCAGTTTGCGGAAAAAGTACTGTTCCACATCAGCCTCTTTGATACTGCTGGCAAAGCCGATGGTTAATACATCCTGAAAACTGATGATGGCACAGTTGGTTCTGCTGGAAAAGGGCTGCCCCATGCAGATATCAAAACGTTCCAGATAAGGCGCCATATCTTCCGGCACTTTGAGCGCCCCCATATTAGTCAGGCCTGCGGAGGAGTTTTTGTCCTGCACTCTCGTGTAAAAAAGTCTGACGACAAAGTCTTTCAAAAACAGAGGCACGATCCGGATAAACGGGTTTCTCTGGGTGGAAGCGTTGGTAGTGATATCTCCCCGCAGAAATTTCTCGTTGATATAGTACTGCATATAATTATGGACATGCAGGACGATCTCCTCGAAGTTCCAGGTTCCCAACCTGGGATCTACGGAAGGGTAGATCATGGTGATAAAGTTCCGCAGTGTCCGGGAAGGAAAGAATCTTCGCAGATTCACCGGCATGGCGATCCTGACCGGCAGAAGTCTCCAGGGATTTTCACGTGACTGTTTTTGCAGAAGGGCGTAGAGCAGTACGGCATTTAAATATTCGGTAATGGTTACGCCGTATTGCTTCGCCGCTTTTTTGACTTCTGATGCAGAGAGGATTCCGTTTATGATATTCAGGGTGTAAAAGGGTTCCTTTGTACCGCGCACCCGATAGGTTTTTTCACTGGGGCGCGGCGGGCATACTGTAGCGCTTGCGTAACGCATGTAGGCGTCTTCCAGTTCTTCCGGATCCGGTTTTTCGTGGATGTCCAGTACAAATCCGCCGCAGGAGACGGGGAAGCCAAGCAGTTTCAGATATTCCGCCGTGATCGTCTGCAAAAGAAACATGCCTCCTGTGCCATCTCCCAGCGAATGATGGGCTTCCAGTGAAATCCTGCAGTCATAATAGTAGATACGTAAAAGATAACGGTTGTTTTGTTTAAATGGCATGGGCATACAGGGGTTATTGATATCCCGCTGTACAAAAGGACCGGGCCTGTCGTTGGGCTCCAGGTAGCGCCAGAACAGACCTTTCCTGATTGCGGATTTGTAGGTGGGAAAGCGGGAAAGTGTCAGATCCACTGCTTTTTGCAGAATATCCGGTTTGACAGGTTCTTTTAAAATCACGGAGAGCCTGTATACCGAAGAAAAATCCCGGCGCTGCAGCGTGGGATACACGATCGCCGACAGATCCAGTTTATACCAGGTGCTTCGCACTGTTTTTTTTGTATGTCTTTTTTGATTCATAATAGGAAAGTGCTCCGGTATTTTCGGGATCACCAACAAAATCTGTTTGCGATCCGGCAGACAAGTATGATATCTTTTCTTGTTTATCAATATGAGTATACCCCAAAAACAGGTTGGAAAGCAATAAAGAGTATAAAAGTGGAAGAAAGTTTTTAGAAATTTTTTGAAAAATGTCAAAAGCTATTGAAATTCGCCGGAAAATCATACATACTAACATATGGAAACAAAAAAAGAATAAATAACGCGCGTTATGAAAAGGCGGTTTTTTGCATTTCATTTTGAGAATTTAGTCCGGGAAGGGAATACCTGGCAGATATTTCTGCCTGCGATAGCAGAGGATTGAAATATGGCAATCAGTAAAAAAAATCAGGGCCTGCTTAATCTTGTCAAAAGAGTGCATGGCGTTGTGGAAAATGTGGATATTGAAAAGCACAGGCAGTCTCAGGATCAGATCGGCGCTCTGTTCGGGCAGAATAAGTCCATTTTGATCCGGGAAGCGGATATCGACGGCATGTATGGAGAATGGCTGTGTGTAAACAGGGCTCATATGAAAAAATATGTGATACTGTATTGCCATGGGGGCGGCTATTCCACCGGCAGCAGCATTTACGGCCGTACGCTGACTACGAGGCTTGCGTCATCCACCTCCATGGATGTGTTGAGCTTTGATTACAGGCTGGCGCCGGAACATCCTTACCCGGCGGCCATTGAGGATGCGGTAAATACATGGAACCATCTGATGATGTTCGGCTATGGGGCCCGGGACGTGATTCTGGCGGGGGATTCCGCAGGAGGTAATCTGGCGCTTGCGCTGACGCTTCGGCTGAAGGAAGAAGGACGGCTTCTGCCCAGGGGCATCGTGCTGCTTTCTCCCTGGACGGATCTGACTTCTTCAGGGAAGTCCCATCAGACGAAGGAGGGAATCGACCCGGTGTTGAACGCCGCCTATCTGGAGGAGGCTATAGAAAGTTATCTGGGACCGGGATACGACAGAGAACTGTTGAAGGATCCGTCAGTTTCTCCTCTGTTCGGGGATTTTGCGAGTTTTCCGCCCACTTATATTCAGGTGGGGGATCAGGAGATTCTGCACAGCGACAGCGTACTGTTGTATAAAAAGATGCAGCAGGCAGGGGTAAACGTGACACTGGATGTATTTAAGGGCATGTGGCATGTGTTTCAGATGTCGCCTTTTAAGACGGCAGCTGAGGCGATAGATAAGAATGCAGAGTTTATTTTCAGTATCTGCAGATAGGAAAAGAGGTGGCTTTTGTGATGGAAATGGAATTTTTGCGGAAACTTCCGACTCCTCAGGAGGTCAAGGAAGAGTTTCCTTTATCAATAGAAATAGAACAGATCAAAGAAAAGAGAGACCGGAATCTGCGGGATATTTTTGAGGGGAAGGAGGACAGGCTGATCCTGCTGATCGGTCCTTGTTCGGCGGACAATGAAGATGCGGTTTTAGATTATCTTTGCAGGCTGCGGAAGGTGGCTGAAAAGGTAAAAGATAAAATTTTTATAGTACCCAGGATATATACCAATAAGCCGAGAACCATCGGCGCCGGCTACAAGGGGATGCTGCATCAGCCGGATCCGGAGCGGGGAACGGATATGCTCAAAGGGATCATCGCGATCCGGGAGCTTCACACGAGAGCGGTGAAGGAGACCGGCTTTACCTGTGCGGACGAGATGCTTTACCCGGAAAATCACCGCTATCTGTCGGATCTTTTGGCCTATGTGGCGGTGGGAGCCCGGTCTGTGGAGGATCAGCAGCACAGACTGACGGCCAGCGGGCTGGGTATCCCTGTGGGGATGAAGAATCCTACGGGCGGCGATCTGACGGTCATGATGAATTCCATGATTGCGGCGCAGTGCGGCCATACCTTTCTGTACAGGGGCTGGGAAGTGCGGACGAAGGGAAATCCCTATGCCCATGCGATCCTGCGCGGTTACGTGGATAAATTCGGAAGAAATATGCCGAACTACCACTACGAGGATCTGCGGTATGTGCTGGAATTGTATCATGAGAGGGAGTTCGCGAATCCGGCGGTGATCATAGATACCAACCACTCCAATTCCGGCAAGGAATATATGGAGCAGATCCGGATCAGCAAGGATGTGATCCACAGCTGCCACATGTCCGGCGAGATCCGGAAGCTGGTAAAAGGGCTGATGATAGAAAGCTACATTGAGGACGGCTCGCAGAAGATCGGGGCCCACTGTTACGGAAAGTCCATCACAGATCCCTGTCTGGGATGGGATAAATCGGAACGGCTGATTTATGAACTGGCGGAAGCATGGTGAGGATTGCTGACGTATATGCTGCTATCATACTGACGTCTGTCGGAGCGAGTGTGCATCGCGAAGCGTACCATGCCTGGAAGACATGGTATAATATCGACATATATTATGTCAGCGCCGAACAAAGTGAGTGTGCACCTCAAGGCACAGCATGTCGGAAGACATAACAGGATAGCAGCGGGAGAGGAGCGAAAAGGACATGGTGTTCAGCAGTCTGGAGTTTTTGTTCCTGTTTCTGCCTCTGTTTTTACTGATATATTATGTACTGCCTCTGCGGGGAAAAAATGTGTTCCTGTTTTTTGGCAGTCTGGTTTTTTATGGTTTTGGGATATCCTGGAACATTTATTATCTGGGACTTATTATTGCTTCCGTCTTTTTCAATTTTCTGGCGGCGGAGGCAATAGAGAGCTGTAAGAGAAAGAGGAGAATCAAAAACGGTGAGGAGACCGCAGGAAAGACAGGGTTCGGGGAGAAAGTAATCCTGATACTGGGGCTTTGCTACAATTTCGGGCTTTTGCTGTTTTTCAAATACGCGGGATTTTTTGTGGAAAATATTGTTCTGCCCATAGGAATCAGCTTTTATACCTTTCAGATCACTTCCTATCTGATCGATGTGTACAAAAGGAAAATAAGGGCGGAACAGGATATGATGCGGCTGGGGGCTTATCTTACCATGTTTCCGCAGCTGATCGCCGGCCCTATCGTGACCTACAGCGAGGTGCGGGGGCAGCTGCGCAGAAGGAAGATCACCTTTATGGGCTGCAATCACGGGCTGCAGATCTTTACGCTGGGACTGGGATTTAAAGTACTCCTTGCCAATCAGCTCGGTAATCTGTGGGAGGATATCCAGACCATCGGCTATGAGAGTATTTCGACGCCGCTGGCATGGCTGGGGATTCTGGCCTTCAGTCTGCAGATCTATTTTGATTTTTACGGGTATTCCCTGATGGCGGTGGGGCTTGGAAAGCTGCTGGGATTCGGGATTCCCGACAATTTCAGACAGCCTTACATGGCTTTGTCCATGACGGAATTCTGGCGGCGCTGGCATATTACGCTGGGGCGGTGGTTCAGAGAGTATGTCTATATTCCCCTTGGCGGAAACAGAAAGGGAAAGGCAAGACAGATCTTCAATATGTTCGTTGTCTGGTTTCTGACGGGGCTCTGGCACGGCGCCAACTGGAATTTTATTTTCTGGGGACTGTTTTTGTTTACTGTTTTGTGTGTGGAGAAGGCAGGGCTTCTGAAAATACTGGAGAGATGGAAAGTGTTCGGGCGCCTTTACATGTGTTTTCTGATTCCGGTGAGCTGGACCTTATTTGCGATTACAGATTTCACGCAGTTAAAGATTTATCTGTCAAAGCTGTTCCCGGTTCTGACGCAGGGCAGCCAGGCTGTGGTTTTTGCCGGAGATTTTGAAAAGTATGTG
Organism: uncultured Lachnospiraceae bacterium; assembly: GCA_910578085.1. Lineage (GTDB taxonomy): Bacteria > Bacillota > Clostridia > Lachnospirales > Lachnospiraceae > 1XD8-76. Next base: position 28,973 of record CAJTPM010000004.1, read on the forward strand.
GAGATGTACGGGATCGGGCTGGTGATCGGACTTGTCTGCTGTACCGGTCTTGTGGAGAAGATTTTTATCAGATGGCGGCATAAATTCTGGATGTCCCTTCTGCTGCTCAGTATTTTCGGGGCCTCGGTTTACTGTATGTACAGGGGCCTGAATGATCCGTTTTTGTATTACCGCTTTTAGAGGAGGAATGAAGGGATTTATCTATGAGAAAATATCATTATCTGATCCTGTTTTTGATCGGATTTGTTGTGGTGTGGCCTTTTGTGCTGCGCAAGTTATCTATAGAATGGGAAAAAAGTACGGAGGCTTTTGGCAAACGGCTGGAAACAGGGCTTCCCGGGGAGGAGAGCACCGGAGATTGGGAGGAGACTGTCTCCGGAAATGGGACAGTGTCAGGAAATGAGACGGTGTCGGGGAATGAAACGGTTTCCGGGAATGAGACAGTTTCCGGAAATGAGGTCCTGACGGAGGGCGCAGAGGAGGTCGGAGAACATCAGGAAGACGAGGCGGAAGCGTCCGGGGAAGAGTTGACGCCGGAGGAGTTTTTTAAAGATACGCTGTTTATCGGGGATTCCCGTACCATGGGCCTGGCGGAGTATGCGGATCTGGGCGGTGCGGAAGTGTTCGCCAATACCGGGATGAACATATACAGGCTTTATTCCATGAAAAATGCGGTGCGCGACAGAGAGCCCTGGTTAGAGGATATTCTGGCGAAGAAGCAGTACCGCAGGATCTATCTGATGTCAGGGATCAATGAACTGGGGTATGATGAAGCCCAGACTGTGAAACGTTTTGAGGAAGAGGTTTTGAAACTGAAAGAACTGCAGCCGGAGGCGGAGATCATTCTGGAGGCGAACCTGCATGTGACATCGGAGCGGTCGGAAAAGGAAGCAATTTTTAACAACGAGGGAATTGACAGGATCAACGATTATATCCGGCAGATTGCGGAAAAGCACGGATTTTCCTATATCGATGTGAATGAGATCTTTGATGACGATACGGGTGGACTGACGCCGGAGTACACCCATGACCAGGTGCACGTGCTGGGAAAATATTACCAGGAATGGGCGGACTGGATCAGGAAAAACGGGATTTAAAAGAAAGTATATCATAAAAATAGAAAAATCTTTTTGAAACTTTTTGCAGCGGGTATCTGTCTAATGGGTACAGTACCGGGAAATAGTTTTAAAAAGATTTTTTGTTTGAGATAATGTGAAACCGCGGCGGAGGAAGGATGGAAATGAGAACGGAAAAAGAGATAGGAAGAGATAAAAGATCAGAGGAGGCCAGGGATAAGCATGGAAAAAAAGAGAAGGATACAGAGAATAACTGCGTGGAGAGGGACTGGGACAAGGGCGGACTGATCCGGAAGATCCTGCTGGAGCATTATGAAAGTTACTACAGACTGGCGTATGCCTATGTGCATAACGAGGCGGATGCCATGGACATCGTACAGGAGGGTGCATACAGGGCAATGCTTAAGGCGGACACTCTGCGGGAGGAACGTTTCGCGGGAACCTGGGTGTACCGGATCATGATCAATGAGGCGAAGGAGTATCTGAGAAAAAACAGAAGAGACGTGGGAGAACTTAAAGAAAATCTGGAGGCGCCCGCGCAGCACTACAGGGATATGGATCTGGAAGAAGCAGTGGGGAAGCTGTCTGAGATGGAGCGGACGTTAATCATTCTGCGGTTTTACGAAGATAAACAGCTTTCGGAGATTGCGGAGATTTTGGAGGAGAATCTGAGCACGGTGAAAAGCAGACTTTACAGGACTTTGGGAAAACTGCGGGCGGAGTTGGCAAAGAAACGGTAGACAGAAGAGAGCTTTTGAAGCGTGAAAGGCTAAGGAGAAGAAAGAGTTTTTGGAGAGGGGCATAAGAGAGGAACAGAAAAGTGTTCGGGAAATATTGTTTGACGCGGAGAAAAAGAGGAAGCGGTTTACAGTCATATGCCGGAAAGCGGCGGAAAGGCAGGTCATGGGAATGAAAGAACAGGAAAATAGGGATTACAGAGATATGGAGGAAAGACTTTCGGCAGCGAGAGAGGACTATCAGAAAATTCCGGTGCCGGAAGAGATGCTGTCGAGGCTGGAAGACGGAATTGCCAGAGCAGAGAAGGAAAAAGAGCTGGAAAGGACGGAAGAAGGACAGAGAACGAGGGATGGATCGGGGGAGTGGAAGCTGGAAAGAGGAGGAATGGAAATGAAAAACCGGAGTTGGGAAGACAAAAGGGAATTACGGCATCATAAAAGAAAGATGATCGGATTCAGAATCACTGCGGCTGTAGCAGCGGCTGCGGCAGTGCTTGTGATCCTGCCGAATACGGGAGCGGGGGCAGCTCATGCGATGGGGGCGCTTCCGGTGGTCGGAAAGCTGTTTCAGGCGGTGACGTTCAGGGATTATCAGTATGAGAGCGACCGGTTTGACGCCGATGTGGAAGTGCCTCAGATCCGGGTGGATGATATGGCGAATGAAGCGGCAGATACTGACGGTATGGGATCAGGAAGCAATGCTGCAAGGGGGGATGCTGAGACGACAGACAGCGCTTCGGACGGCCAGAGCGGAGAGAAATCTTCTGATCAGATGCAGGGGACTGTGGAGCAGATCAACTTTGACATTGAGAAAGTGACGAATCAGCTGATCGAGGAATTCCAGGAATCGGCGGATCTGGGGGAAAGCTACGGTTCTCTGGACATTCATCATGAGACGGTGACGGATAATGATAAATATTTTACACTGAAACTGTCTCTGTACCGGGGGGCAGGCAGCGGGTTCCAGAGTTATAAATTCTATACGATCGATAAGAAAACGGGAAAACAGCTGCAGATTGGGGATCTCTTCCGGGAAGGCAGTAATTATAATGAAACGCTCAGCGAAAATATTAAAGAGCAGATGCGGGCAAGGATGGCGGAAGATGAGATGAATATGTACTGGGTAGATTATGATGAGGTGGCAGAATGGAACTTTGAGAGACTGAAGGCGGATCAGAATTTCTACTTTGATGGGACAGGAAATCTTGTGATCGTATTTGATGAGTATGAGGTGGCGCCGGGGTATATGGGAGCCCAGGAGTTTACGGTGGAGAGAGAAGTGTTTGAGGGATTGCTGAAATAAAGGGGCACCTTGTCAAGGTGCTAACCAAATGGCATTGACCATAAATAGTAACAGGAGTATCAACTGACGGCGGCGCAGAGAAATCTGCGCCGTTTTGCAATCCGCGATGATATCTGCTACGATAAGCCGAAGGTGTTCGTTGCGATAAGCGATAGCGTTCGTTGCGATAAGCCGAAGGTGTTCGTTGCGATAAGCCGAAGGTGTTCGTTGCGATAAGCGATAGCATTCATTACGATAAGCGGAAATATTTATTATGATAAATGACAGGAAAATTAAAAAAAGTGTAAGATCAGCATGATAAAAAACGGAGTAATAAATGAAAGGGATGAAGGAACAAAAGTTCCTCAGAACCTGATTTGGCACACCGGCCGGGTGTCCTGTAAGCTTACGGAAATTTTCAGAAAGAAAAATCAGATCTGCGTGCAGATATAATTTATGTAGTTATGTGCGGCCGAAAAACCGGCAGGTTAAAAGCCGCATGGAGGGGATAAATGAAAGCAAAGGAAGACAATTTTGTGGAATGGATCAAAAAAAGAAGGGAGGAAGGTATTCTCTATGTGATGGAAACCTACGGAGGGCTTTTGTATTCCATTGTCAGAAAGCGGTTATTTATGGCGCCGGACAGGATCGAAGAATGTATGAACGATGTTTTCCTTGGCATCTGGAAGAACATAGACAGCTTTGACGAAAGCAGAGGTACTTTCAAAAACTGGGCGGCGGGGGTTGCGAGACTGGAAGCGTTAGATACCCTGCGCAGGATTCAAAGAGAACTGCGGTTTCAGAAGGTTTCCCTGGAGGATGTGGATATTTCCGGGGAGGACAGGGAGCTTTTGGCTCTCACAGAGAGAGAGCTTTCCGATGAGACAGAAGAGATCCTGCAGTATTTAAGCGGGAGGGATCAGGAGCTGTTCCGGCGGATCTTTCTGGAGGAAGAGGAACCGGAAAAGGCGGGGGAGGCGCTTGGCATCAGCAGAGACAATGTATATGTGCGGATCTTTCGGGGAAAACAGAAGATCCGCAGAAAATTAAAGGAAAGGGAGAGGGCATGATGATGAAAAGAGAGGCCTATGAACTGGCAAACAGCATAAAAACGGAGTGTGGCACAGACAAGGACCAACTGACAGAGTGCCCTGGCGATGTGGAGATGAAAAAATATAAAAATCATATTTTACAGGAAATCAGAAGAGAGAAAAACAAAAAAAGAAGGACTTTTCGGGGCGGCATAGCGGCGGCCTGCGCAGCAGCTATTCTGTTGACAGGAACCCTATTTTTTGATGATGAGGTTCATGCCATGATCAACCAGATCAGCTGGAATATCGGAAGTGCGCTGGGCCTTGCCGGGGATCTGGCAGATTACAGGGAGGTTGTAAACACTTCTGTGGCGGACAATGGATATGTTGTCACATTACAGGAGGCCGTAGTCAGTGAGGAGAAACTTGTGGTGAACTATACCTTGCAGCGGGAAGACGGCGGGGCGATCAGTATGCCTGATCCGCTTGCACTGCCGAATCTGGATGGCACGTTGTATATCAATGGGAAGAATGTGACCGGCGCCGTAGGGGGCAGCAGCGAATTTCTGGATGAGGAGCATACTGCAGTAGGTATGGTATCAGAGTATTTTTTACATGATATGGATCTTTCTGGCGAGAATGATTTTCAGATCCATATCCGTGGAGACAGGATTGACGATGGCATAAAAGGCAAATGGAATTTTTCCTTCAAAGCGGATGGCTCGCTTCTGCTTGCGGACACGAAACGGACAGCAATCGGAAAAACATTTGAGCTTCCGAATGGCGGAACGATCACCCTCGATGAATTTACGTCCAATGAACTGGAACAGAGGATTTCCTATTCTCTTTCTGAGGGTTCCGATTATTTGTTTAAGGTGGAGGCGGAGGATTCAAACGGCAATCAGGCGGAGTTTGATGTGCGGATACAGGATAAGGATTCCGGTCATATGCAGAATCAGGAGATTCTGGAGGACGGCAGACTGAATGGAGAGGCGGGCCTGGTAACGATGACGCTCTATGCGGTGGAAATGCCGAAAGAGAGCGGGCGGATGAGCGAAGATTATATTCAGATCGGGGAGCCCTTTACTATAGAGCTTCCGTAGAGGGAAAACATAAATTTATTTCGAAAATCCGGGGCTATATTCGGCCCCGGATATTTCTCTGAAAGCAGACATAAGTCACAGCAAAGTAGACCAGATAAATCCCAAAAAACAGGGCGATACTCTTCAGGAAAAAGGAACCTGCGGACACCGGAACACCGGTGGCAATCACAAAGCTGTCTCCCGCGAAAAGCATCATTTTTCCGCTGATCAGGATGGCAAACAGGGCGGGGCAGAGGTAGAATGCCGCCAGTTGCTTAAAGATCAGGCCGTGCAGTTCGGATTCTTTCAGTCCCAGCTTTGAGAGCACATCATAGCGGAAGCGGTAGGCGGCAGCGTCAGAAAGCTGCTGCACGGACAGCACGGTGACGGCCACACAGAGGAAAACCAGCCCGATGTAAAATAACGGGATCATCAGGGACGCTAACATATAGGTCAGGGCTGCCCGATGATTGTCTTTCACTTCGTTTGGGGTGCCGGAATTGATCAGGATATCGGAACCGTTGCAGGGCAGCACAAAGCAGGAGTAGAGATCATCGGACTGCGTGTCTTCTGCACCTGCATTTCTCAGAGTATCCAGTTCATTCCGCAGGCGGGGCGGCGCCGTACCTTCGATGTCCATGGCAAGCTCCGACTGGTAAGGCCGCATCCGGGAGAGTACTTCATCCGGTACGATGATCAGATAATCAGCGCCGTTGTGCCCGTCCTGGGAGAAGGGATCCGCATAAATACCGGTGAAGGAGAGAAGGGATGCCCGGGATGCGGGATCTTCCCCGAAAGGGGCGTCATAAATACCGGCAGGATTCAGTTCCGCCCCGGAGAGGGAAGTGTCAGAAATACCGGCAGGATTCAGATCCGCTCCGGAGGGGGAAGTGTCAAAAACACCGGCAAGCTTCAGATCTTCCCCGATGGTCTGCACTTCCTGTTCCAGCCGGGGTTTGATCTGTATCGCGTATTCCGTGTCCCCAAGGTCTATTTCTTCATATCCCAGCATGCGGCGCAGATGGTTGTAGTCGGAAATTCCCATGTAAGTGTCGTAAGGGTAGTAAACATTTCTGTTTTCCAGAAAATCCTCAATTTTTGCCATATCGGCACTGCCGTCAGGCATCTGGTACATGGTGCCCCAGGCGTTCAGATGCGTCAGCATCCATGTATTGACCTGGTTATCCCCGTCGGTGTATAGGCGATAGGGGTAGATATCCAAGGCTGTCACCTGCTTTTCAAGAAACTGTATTTCTTTCTCAAACGTATCTTCAGGATCCGGGCTGTATAACAGGATATCAAAGGGAAATTTGTGGTCAAGCAGCGTGTTTTGCCAGGTGCTGAACATCAGAGCGATGGAGGAGCCCATCAGCGCTAAGGTAAACAGTACGGTCAAAGTGCCCATGGTGAACTGCATTGTGCGAATCTTGGCGGAAAATTGCCGCATCAGAAACAGATTCTGCCCTCTGTAAATAAGATTTCCCCTCTTTCGGATATAGCAGATCATGTGGGCGGACAGGCCGATATAAAACAGATAGATCGTTATGACCAGACCGATCAGGAATAAGGCGACCTCTCCGTTACTTTGCAGGGAGCCGAAAAGCGCCCAGAATGCCAGAATAAACAGGACGGACAGTGGCAGAAGGAGTTTCTTTGCCGATTCGTGCCGTTCCCTGATCTCCTCATTTTTACGCGCCGTTTCCATCAGATCATGGATATTCATTTTCCTGAATTTCTTCTGACAGCGGGATAATGACAGCAGGTAGCAGAGGCCGAAACAGAAGGCGGTCATGAGAAAGGTGCCAGGATGGAAGGATATGTGGAGCCTGTAAGTCATCTTCAGCATGGAAAATAAAATGGCCATCAGTACCTGCCTGAACAGGGTGCCAAAGAGCATGCCGAGTAACAGGGCTATGGCGCCGGAGAGAATATTTTCCCGCAGGTACAGTCTGGCAATGGTGCGCTTTTTCATGCCGAGCAGAAGATAGATACCGAATTCTCTGCTGCGTTTTTCCATCATAAAGCGGACCATATAGCTGATCAGCCAGGCTGTGACGAATACAATGAACAGGGTAGCCAGAAAGACCATGAGCTCCAACATGTCTTCGGTGTTCCAGTACTGTTTCAGTTCGTTCTGGAACAGAAGGCTGTTAAAAGTATAGAGCAGCGCGCTGATCAGTGTCATGGTGAGAAGATAAACCAGATAGTCTCTGGCGGAACGTTTCATATTGCGGATGGCAAGTTTGGATAGCATGGTGATACTCCTTTCTTATATGCGGTGCAGGACCGGCTGGCTGCAGAATCTTTAAAATATAGCTTGTAAGAGATCATGGATTTTCAGTAGTTTTCCCCCCGGTAAAGGACAGCACATCAAGGATATCCTGTAAAAACAGTTGTCTGGACCTGTCTGCGCGGAGCAGTTCGTGGAAGATTTTTCCGTCCCGCAAAAACAGGATGCGGCTGCAGTAGCTGGCACAGAAGGCGTCATGGGTTACCATCAGAATCGTGGTCCCCAGGGTTTGGTTGAGCTTCGTGAAAGTTTCTAACAGTGTCTGAGAGGACAAAGAATCCAGGGCGCCCGTGGGTTCGTCCGCGAGCAGGAGTTTGGGATCGCAGGCTAACGCTCTGGCGCAGGCACAGCGCTGTTTCTGGCCGCCGGAAACCTGATAGGGAAATTTGCCCCGGATCTCCTCAATATCGAGGAGCTTTAACAGCTTTGCGGTGGTTTCCAGGATGCTCTTTTTACTGTTGCCCTGCAGCGTCAGCGCCAGGGAAATGTTTTCCTCTATGGTCAGTGTGTCGAGAAGATTGTATTCCTGGAAGACGAAGCCCAGATTGTTTTTGCGAAACTCTGCCAGATCATCCTCGGATAGTGCGGTGATGTCGGTGTCCTCATAGAAAATGTGTCCGGCGCTTACCCGGTCTATGGTGGAAAGGAGATTTAAGAGCGTGGTCTTGCCGGAGCCGGAAGGGCCCATGACGCCCATAAATTCGCCTTTTTTTACCGTGAACGTCAGACGGTCTATGGCCTTTGTCACATGGGATGCGTTGCCGTAATACTTTTCAATGTCGCATATTCTGATATAGCTGTTCATAATGCACCTCGTTTCAGTGTGATCCGGAGATTTATTGCAGGTTCCGGTAAGCCGCATCATCCCGGAAGCGGTATGGTCTTGTCTGAAGTTATGATAACACAGGAGAAAGGCGGGTGGTATCAGAGTAGTTTAAAGTTTTCTTTCATTTTTGAAAGATTCAGAGTATGGGCCGGAAATATTGTAAAAAAGAGTGCGGATAAAGACTTAAACGTACCCTGTCACTCAAATGACGGGGCCTGCGGGGATACTTCCGTGATGTAACTGCTGACAGGAAACGTGAGAAGCATCCAGGTTCCCTTCCCGCATTCTGACTGTGCGGAAAGAGAGATTCCCAGTTTGCCGCAGAGCTTTTTGCACAGATATAACCCCATGCCGGTAGCTTTTTCCTGACTGCGTCCGTTGCGGCCGGTAAATCCCTTTTCAAAAATACGGGGCAGGTCTTCGGCGGGAATGCCTTTTCCGTTGTCTTCTATCGTCAGGGTGATCTGATTGTTGCCGCGGGATGTATAAAAGCGCAGGAGGGGCATTTCGGCTCTGTATTTTATGCTGTTTAAAATCAGCTGGCTGAGGATGAAAACACACCATTTTTTATCGGTGTAGACCGTTTCATGACAGGAAACTTCCGCCCGGACATGGCTTTTTATGAACAGCAGGCGCTCCTTCTCCAATGCTTCATAAATCATTTCCTGCAGGTCAGTCTCTTTGATCAGATAATCTTTATAAACCTCTTCGGAACGGGCATGGTAAAGTACCATATCCACATAATTTTCGATTTTTCTGTTTTCCAGCCGTATGTCTCGGAAAACACGATTCGTAACGCTTGTTATTCTATCGAGAGAAATGTCCTCAGAGGAACGCAGCTCCTGTGTCTGGAGAAAATTGTGCATATTGGGAGCCGGTACCTGTGTCTGCTGCGCATTGGGTATGTCCGCAGTCTTTCCGTTTTCGCACAGCAGGGCAATCGTGGAGATGGGAGCCTTGATCTCGTGCACCCAACTCTCCAGATATTCCCGATATTCTCTCTGGGTGTCTTCCGACAGACGGATCTTTTCCAGGGCAGCCCTGTTGGAACGGCACAACATCTCCCGGTGGAGTTTATCTTCCAGGAAAAAGGAATCCGGCAGCATTTCGCCAAGCAGCCAGGGCTTGTCCGTGTTTTCCAGAATATGAAACGCTTCCTTATAATAATTTCTGCGTCCCCGGAAAGTTAAAAAAAGCCAGACGGTCAGAATCAACAGCCAGAAAATACAGATCAACGTTATGTTTGCGGCAGGATAGCCTGTGATATGTAGAAAAGCGGAAAGCAGTGCCAGACATATCAGATGAAGCAGTAAGAGCAGACACTTGTCTGCCAAAAAGGCGGTCAGTTTCATATGCGGTATCCCAGTCCTCTCTTTGTCTCGATAAAATCATAAAGCTCTATGGATTTGAGCTTGTCCCGGAGCCTTGTGATATGGACGCTTAAGGTGTTGTCATCCAGAAAAATATGATCATCCCACAGATATTCAAGCAGATCTTCCCTCGCCACAAAACTGCCTGCCTGTAAAAACAGAAGATGCAGGATCTTCAGTTCGGTTTTGGTCAGATCGGCGGCCTGTTCCTTAAAAAACAGGCGGCAGACGGCGGTATCTAACGTCACGTTTTTGTGGGAAAGACAGAAAACATCCCGGGGTTCACTGCTTTTGGCCGTGCGTTTCAGTACTGCTGCGATCCTTGCCAGCAAAATGGCGGGTTCAAAGGGTTTGGTGATGTAGTCGTCAGCGCCCTTTAACATGCCGGCCAGTTCGTCGGCGGATGAGCAGCGGCCGGTGAGGAAGATCACCGGGATGTCGGTTTCGCTGCGGATCTGTGTACAGATATCAAAACCGGAACAGTCCTGTAAGTTGATATCAAGCAGCACAAGATCCGCTTTTTCGGAATGGACGGTCTGCGGAATCCGGCTGAAAGTATCCGGGGCCACGACCTGGTACAGGGCATTTTCCAACAGGATTTTCAATTCATTTCGCAGCAGTTTGTCGTCTTCCGCGAGTAAAATTTTGTAGGCCATGGGTTCTCCTTTTTTCGGTGGCAGGGTATGCGGGCAGAACTGTCCGGTCAGTTCACATACCGAACCTGCTGGGTATCGATCAGGTCATGGATGCAGAGAGTTTTTCTGCATTTTTCCCGTCCGGTCATACGAAGCGCGGTGATCTGGCTGTTGTTGTAAGTTTTGTAATAATAGATGCCGCGGGTGGTATTCATACAGCAGGCATAAGTTGTGAGGTCATCCAGACCATCCTTTGTCAGCGTGGTTCCCTTTACGATGGAGACGGAACCCAGTATATGGAAAAACTGGGTGACGGAACTCATTTCATCTTTCTCACAGACAGAATTTAACTTGGTAAAGGAAGCCTTCACAAATCGGGAAGAAGGGGAGGAATCGCCGGGCAGGCCGATGGCGCCCATTCCCATACCGTACTGCTGTAAGTTCAGTTTGTCGGAAAACCGGTTTTCCGGGCAGCAGGGCGTCAGATTCATGTAATTGTTGAGGTTGGCGAGATGGTAGGAAAAAGGGGGGTTATTTGTCAGAATACCCACCGGATTGTCGTAGATTTTCAGACCGTCTTCCATCTGCTCGAGAATAATACATTCGGTGCCGTCGCTGATCATCCAGTGAAGTTCGGCCAGGGGTATATCTTCCGATAAAGGAATATCTGTGATATTCAGATCGGGAAGTATTTCCCGCAGATCTGCGACGGTAGAATAAAGTCCCAGGAAATAGGGAAACAGCTCATAGGGAGTAAGATTAAAACGGGATTTGTCTTCCGGAAAGAAGCAGGCGTTTCCCGGAAAATTAAGTCCCGCAATGGAGAGGCCCTTTTCGTTGGTTGCTTCCGCGTACAGCGGATAGTTTTCTTTGACGGAGGCCATGCCGATCATGGCGTATCTGGTACGGATCGTGGTTCCGTTTTTCAGAGCAAAGCAGTAGTTTCTCGGTGTGATAACGACTTTTTCATCAAACCGGTATTCCAGATCCAGGGTTCTCCCGAAATAGTGATCTTTTGTGGTGAAATCGATACAGGTGCACATGATATGATCCTTTCATCGTAAATAAATTTGAAAACAATCGGAAGTTCTGTGCCAAAGCAGGCGACAGAACACGAAAACCGTGTATTATTATTATATACGATATTATATGGAGATAACTATAAAAATTTCGGAAAATGTGTTATCATGTTCACGAAAGCAATGAGCAGTGCGCCGTAAGATCTATGAGAGCAGGCGTCATGCTTGCATGTAAGCCCGTTTTCATAGATCGCACGGGATAGGGCGAAAGCCCGTGAGCGAGGAAAACCGGAGGTTTTGCGAGCCTGCACTGCGGGATAAGGTTTCAGTGCGCCGTGTAAAGCAAAAGCACAGAAGGAAGCAGGAAAGAAGATGAGCGATCTGAAAAAGATACCGGGAATAGGCGGGAATATGGAAAGGCACCTGGAAAATATCGGAATCCGCTGCATTGCGGATCTGAAAGGGAAGGATCCGGAAGTACTGTATGAGATGGATTGTCTGCAGAAAGGGTTTCGGGATGACAGATGCGTCCTGTATGTGTTCCGCTGTGCGGTATATTACGCGGAGCACGAACAGCATGAACCGGAAAAGCTGAAGTGGTGGTACTGGAAAGACAGAGAGTATCCGGAGAAATTTTTATAGAAATATGTCGAAGACTTTGTTATACTAAAAGCTATGATAAGGAAAGCAGGATCGGGCAACGACGGAGAAGGCAGTGAAAGGTACAGAGACTACAACTGTGAAAACAGTAAAGATACAGGCAGCAGAAAAGCGGATGAGAAAAAAAATAACAACAGTATTGTGCGCAGTATTGTGTGCGGGGATGCTTGCCACGGGCTGCGGCAAGGAGGAGAAAATTTCATATATCGATGAGGGTATGGCAGCCATCGGGGAGCTGCGCTACGAGGATGCCCTGGCAAATTTTGATCAGGCTCTTGTGTCCGGTGAGGATAAAAGGCTGATCTACAGGGGACAGGGATTGGCAAATCTGGGGCTGACAAAGTACGACGAGGCGGTGGCGGCGCTGGAGAAATGTCTGGCTTCCGGCAGCAGTGTGCCTGACGAGATGGATTACGATGTGAATTACTACCTTGCCACGGCCTATTATAAGGCGGGACGGCTGGAGGAGGCCAAACAGGTCTATGATGCGATTCTGGCCCTGCGGAACAATGCCAGGGAAGCCTATTTTATGCGCGGTATTATAGAACTGAAAATGGGAAATTATGAACTGGGGAAGCCGGATTTTGACAAAGCCATAGAACTTGCGCCGGGAGATTATGATCAGATCGTGGAAATCTATAAAGTGATGGATGAGACGGGATATCGGGAAGCCGGGAGAGCCTATCTGGAGACAGCGGTCAAAGATGCGCCGAAGGATATGAGCAACTATGATAAGGGTCGGATCTATTTTTACCTGGAAGATTTTGAGGCCGCGAGGAATTATCTGGAACAGGCCAGGGATGCGGGGAATGATAAGGCGACCTACTATCTGGGGAAGACCTGGGAAAACCTGGGCGAGTACAATTATGCGGCCAGCGTCTATATCTCCTATCTGCAGGATCAGGGGGAGAGCGCGTTGATCTATAATCAGCTGGCGTTATGCAACATGCAGCTGGAGGATTATGATGCGGCCCTTTCCGCACTGCAGTCGGGACTGGCGTTGGAAGATACGTCCCTGCGCCAGACACTGTCCTTCAACCAGATCGTCGCGTATGAGAAAAAAGGGGATTTTAAACAGGCTGCACAGCTGATGAGCCAGTATGTGAAGGATTATCCGGACGATACGACGGCGGTCAGAGAGTATGAGTTTTTGCGGTCGAGATAGGACAGGGCCGAAACTCCGGGTGTGGAAAAAGAGTATAGGATGTCCGGAGCGATAAAAAGGAGGAAGAAGCATGATCAACAAACTGGTACAAAAGATCAAAGGAACGGGAGCGTCCATTGTGGCGGGGCTTGATCCTATGTTAAGTTATATTCCGGAGTCTATTTTAAAAAAGGCTTTTGCGGAATATGGGGAAACGCTGGAGGGGGCGGCGGAGGCAATCTGGCAGTTTAATAAAGAAATTATAGATAACATATGTGATTTAATTCCCGCCGTGAAGCCGCAGATCGCCATGTACGAACAGTTTGGGGTGGAGGGACTGAAAGCTTTTCAGAAGACTGTGAACTATTGTAAGGAGAAGGATCTGGTGGTGATCGGCGATGTGAAGAGAGGGGATATCGGCTCCACTTCGGCGGCTTACGCAACAGCTCACCTCGGGAAAGTGACGGTGGGCGAAAAGAGGCTTTCTGCATTTGATGAAGATTTTGCCACGGTAAATCCCTATCTCGGCTCGGACGGCGTGAAACCTTTTGTCGAAGTCTGTAAAAAGGAGAAAAAAGGAATTTTTGTGCTGGTGAAGACTTCCAATCCCAGCAGCGGAGAATTTCAGGACAGACTGATCAACGGCAGGCCGCTCTATGAGTATGTCGGCGAGAAGGTTGACGAGTGGGGAAAAGAGTGCATGGGTGATTCCTACAGCTATGTGGGCGCGGTGGTTGGCGCAACCTATCCCGAGATGGGAAAGATTTTGCGAAAGATCATGCCGAAGGCCTATATTCTGGTGCCTGGGTATGGCGCCCAGGGTGGAAAGGGAGCGGACCTTGTGCACTTCTTCAACGAGGATGGTCTGGGGGCCATTGTCAATTCTTCCAGAGGTATTATCGCCGCATGGCAGCAGGAGAAGTATGCAAAATTTGGCGCAGAGCATTTCGGGGAGGCATCCCGGGCGGCGGTGCTTGATATGAGAGAGGATATCGCGCAGGCGCTTGAGAGCAGATAAAAACAGGAACAGGAAAACCGGAACGGCAGAAATCAGTTTTTGCCGTTCCGGTTTTTTAAATTCCGTCGGTAAAAGCCCGGATGAGCCAATTCATGATTGACATTCTCGATATTCGAGAATATAATAAAAACAGAATAATCTCGAATATCGAGAATGAAAAGCAGTTCCATGATAAATATAACGGATATGCTTCATACAGCTGAGATCAAAGATATGGGGAATATCCGCAGTTTTGAAGGAGGCAGGGGCGATGCCGCGGGTGAAATTCAGGACACTGACGGAGCAGATGTTTTATACGCTGCTGTGTCTGAAAGAGGAATGCTATGGAATGGATATTCTGGATAAGGTGCCGTCTATGACGAATGGACAGGTGAATGTGGGCTCCGGTACGCTTTACACGCTGCTCGAGCAGTTTCTGGAGGAGGGTATGATTCGGGAGACAAAGATGGAGGGCAGAAGACGCAGTTATATCCTGACGGAGAAAGGGCAGGAAATGTTAAAGAAAGAATATGACCGCATCTGTGCGCAGGCGGCGGATTACCGCCTGGTTTTCGGGAGAGGACAGGTTGAAAAATCGTAGATTTTTCACATGTGAACTTGTTCACATTGCGAATATTGCGCTGACGCCCAAATTCGCGGGCTGTTGGCAAATTGGAGGAGTGGTATGAGAGAGACGAAAAGACGTATCCCGCAGTTTGCATTTTATGATAAAACAGGGATTCAGACTTATCTGGAGAAACAGGCGGAACAGGGCTGGATGCTGCAGAAAATTTCCTTCGGCTGGGTATTTCGAAGGATCGAACCGGGGAAACTACACTTTTTTGTGACCTATTTTCCGGGGAAGTCTGTTTTTGAGCCAGACGGATCGGAAAAGCAGAAGCGTTTCCGGGAATTCTGTGAGCATACGGGCTGGAAACTAGCGGCCACGAACGAACAGATGCAGATCTTTTACAATGAGGCCAAAGATCCAGTGCCCATCGAGACGGATGCGGTGATGGAGGTGACGAAGAGCCACAGATCTGCCGGGAAAAGTTTTCTGCTGCCTTACGGTCTTCTTTTTTTGTCTTTCCTGGTGCAGGTCGGTATGCGGATCGAGAGAATGTTCTATGATCCGCTTAACATTCTGGAGGAGGATATGGATCTGCTGATCCTGTTCAGCTGGTGCTTGTTAGCGGCCTATGTGCTCAGAGAGATAGTCAGATATTTTCTCTGGCACAGAAGAGCTGTGCGGGTGGCGGAGGCGGAAGGGATTTTTGCGCCCACGAAAAGTGTGGGAAAAGGTTGGAGCATGATCCCGTACTTTGCGATTTTCTGCGTTGTGACCGGGGTGGTACTGCTTGGAGATAATGGGATATCCCGCGTATTTTTTATAATGCTGCTGATGCTTACGGTCTCTGTAGCGTTTATCACAGGAATCTCAAGATGGATGAGGCGTATCGGAGTGCGGGCGGTGTTCAACCGACTGGCGGTCATTGTCCTGACGGTCCTTGTCTTTCTTGTCACGATGCAGCAGCTTTTTCTGATGCTCATCAGGGGGGAATTGCTTCCGGGGAGAGAGGCGGCGGAGACCTATGAGTATAACGGGTGGACTTATGAAGTGTACCGCGACGGCCTGCCGCTTACGTTGGAGGATCTGTTCGGGGAGGATGAAGATTCTTTCGGGGCATGGTATTCGTATGAACTGACAGAAAAGGAGTCGGTGTTTCTTGTCCGCTCTGAAGCCAGGCAGGATCCGCGGGCTGATGCGCGGGAAGCGGGGGAAGAGATGCGGAAACTGCTGACAGATGCGCAGGAATCGGGGGAGAGTGCACAGAATTTGCGGACGGATATACAGGAACCGGGAGAAGATGCCCAGGCATTACAGGCGGATGCGGAAGATTCACAGGAGGTTACGCAAAAGCTGCCCGTTCTGCTGTATACGGTGACGCAGGTAAAAGCGCCGTTTCTGTATGACTGGTGTGTGCGGAAGACGATAGAGCAATATACGGGAGAGGAGAATATTGACGGGGAGATCCGAGGTGAGGCGATGCGCAGTGTGGAGAAGGAACCCTGGAAGGTGGATGCCGCGTACCGCCTGTACCGGGGCAATGAGGCAGTGAACGAATACGTGCTCTGTTATGGAGATCTGATCCTGGAACTGAATACATCCTGGGAACTGACACAGGAGCAGATGACTGTCGTGGGGGAGAGGATCGGCGGCAGTATTACACAAAATCAATTAAGAGGGTAATTAAAAGGGCAGGAAAAGGCAGCAAATCCGTTTCAGACTTACTGCCTGCATATTTTTATTCAATATGATCAACATGGGTTCTCAGGAAGTCGAAATATTTCGGTACATCATCCACCTGCTCAAAAATGTCTCTTCCTTCCATCATATAAGCCCGGAGAAGATATTCTGTGGCGTTTTTTTCATCGCCGATTTCCAGACAGCTCTCTCCCAGCCGCAGCATGACGAACGGATTCTGATATCCGCCGCCGGTCAGGTTTCCCCGCGCTTTATTAAAACATTCATGTGCCTGTGGATACATGCCCTGTTGAAAATAAACATCCCCGATAGCAGCTAAAAACCAGATCGTTTCGCTATAGAACTGCTGTGGCTCCGGTATCAGCGCGAGCCCTTCTTCCCATGCTTTTATCGCTTCTTCGAATCGTTCCTCGTCCTCAAGCTGATTGCCCTTTTGGGCAAATTCGTCTAATTTTGCCTTGACTGCCGGCGTTATTTCATCAGCTTTTTCCGGTTCCTTTTTTTTCTTTGAAAATAATCCCATCATAACCCCTCCATCATTTTAGAATTTGTCGTTGGTTTTATTATACATTTTTTGCAGCGAAGTGAAAAGAATTTTTATGGTGAAGAAAGCGGAAAATAGCTTGACAAAGGCGGTGGGAGAGGCTATCTTATTAACATATCACATTTATTTTCAGAGTTTTTCTTTTTGTGTTTTACACAATCGGCGGTTTCTGCCGGGAATTACCAAATGATACGCATTTTTAAACAATTTTATTTACAGAGGAGGATTGTTTATGGCAGCAAAATTGAAGGAGTATTTCCCGATGATTCGGGAAAGGGAGGAGTTACTGGAGGAGATTCCATGCGGATCGCGGATGAGACGTCGCTGTTGATCACAGATATTGTGGTGGAACTGGAGGATGGGAGCATTGCGAATGTGGAGATGCAGAAGATCGGGTATCTGTTTCCCGGGCAGAGGTGCGCATGCTATTCGGCGGATCTGCTGCTCCGGCAGTATAAGAGAGTGCGGGGGGGAAAGAAAAAGAAGTTCAGCTATCGTGATATAAAGAATGTATATACAGTAGTATTGTTTGAAAAGAGTCCGAAAGAGTTTCATAAATATCCTGAAAAGTATTGTCATTTCTTTGAACAGATGTCAGATACGGGGTTAAAACTGGAGCTTCTGCAGAAATATGTGCTAATCCCGCTTGACATCTTTGTGAAATACCAGCACAATAGAAATGTCATAGAGAGGCAGGATGCGTGGCTGACATTACTTGTGTGTGACGAACCGGAGAAGATCATAGCATTGATAGAAAAGTATCCGGAGTTTCGTCAGATCTATGAGGAGGGCTATGAGATCTGCCGGAATACAGAAAGGGTGATGGAGATGTTCTCGAAGGAATTGTATGAGCTTGACAGGAATACGGTGCAGTATATGATGGATGAGCTGCAGGAGCGGACTGATGCCCAGAGGGAAGAGATCAGTGCCCAGCAGGATAAGCTCAGCAAGCAGCAGGATATGATTGACGATTTGTACAAAGGGACGATAAACATATTGCGGGGGCTTAATCTGTCCGATCAGGAGATTATTCAGAAGCTGTGTGCCCAGTATCAGATCAACGAGACAGAAGCGAGGAAGTATTTGCAGGTAACAGTTCACCCCGGAGCTTTGCACTTGCTGCAAAGTCCGTAAGAAAGTGTATAGGTCTGAATAGTTACATTTTGCAGAGAAGAACAGATTTTAAATGATTGAATATGGAACCCAGATATGGTAAAATTGAGAAAATATACAATTTATGGACAGTTTTTTTCATACAGATAAACGGGGGTTTTTGTATACATGGAAAGATACAAAGAGGAATTTATTGAGTTTATGGTGGACAGCGATGTGCTGAAGTTCGGGGATTTTGTTACAAAGAGCGGCAGAAAGACGCCATTTTTTGTGAATACGGGATTTTACAGGACCGGGACGCAGCTAAAGAGGCTTGGAGGCTATTATGCAAAGGCGATCCACGATCAGTTCGGGCTTGATTTTGACATTCTGTTTGGGCCGGCTTATAAGGGGATTCCGCTGTCGGTGGCGGCTTCCATCGCTATTTCCGAACAGTATGGCAGGGATATCAGATACTGTTCCAACAGAAAAGAGATAAAGGATCATGGAGATAAAGGAATCCTGCTTGGAAGTCCGCTTTCTGCAGGGGATAAGGTACTGCTGATCGAGGATGTGACGACGGCGGGCACTTCCATCGAAGAGACGATGCCGATTATCCGTGCTCAGGGCGATGTGCAGGTCTGCGGTCTGGTAGTCAGCGTAGACCGGATGGAGCGGGGAAAGGGCGAGAAGAGCGCACTGACGGAAATTTCCGAAACTTACGGATTCAGGACAGCGGCGATCGTGACGATGGCGGAAGTGGTAGAGCATCTGTATAACCGGCCGTATAAAGGGAAGGTTTATATTGACGATGCGCTGAAGGCGGCGATCGATGCATACTATGCACAGTATGGAGTATAAGAGGGCAGATGGCGGGGGGCACGGGGAAGGTACCTGCGGGACTGGAACAGAAAGGAGCTAAGATGGAAGAGAAAACTTTTAAAACATTAAACGGAACGGGGGCGCTGAATATTGCGCTGGGGGTGATCGGTATCGTAGCCGGCGTGGCCGGCGGCGTGCTGCTGATCATCAGTGGTGCGAAGCTTCTATCCAGAAAATCAAAGATGCTGTTTTAGGATGGACGGGTGCTTTCCGCGGGAAGTACCCTTTTCGCATATAAAGACCAAAGGAGTAAAACCGATGGCAAAAAAGAATTATATTTTTACGAACAAGGAGCATCCTAAAAAAGCCATCATGTCAACCATACTGGGCGTTTTGTCGGTTGCATCCTTAATTCTGGCGGCCTATCTGTCCTATATGGATAAAGGAGCGGAAAACATGCGATATGGTGCGGCCTGTTTCCTGGCAATGATCTTTGCCTTTATCGGCATGATACTGGGGACGGCCGGCAGGATGGAAAAGGATAAGTTTTATCTGTTCTGTTATATTGGAATGGCGTTAAACCTGGCGGCGCTGGGGCTGGTGAGCCTGATCCTGTATGCGGGGGCGCTGTTGTGAAGCGGGAGAAAAGAAGAAAAGTATGCTGTGCCGCGAAGTGAACGGTAATAAAAGCATATCGGTTTTGTTAATAACGAAATGGTAGAGTGCGGGGGATTTGGAGGTATAACGGATGTTATTATATGAGGAAGAGGAGAGCATATACAGGGAGAGACTGGAACTGGCCGAGAACCGGATTCTGGAACTGCTTGAGGAGCTTTCAGGAGGGATAGAACAGGGCGGTGAAGTCTGTGCAGAGGCAGGAAGTCAGGCCGGAAAAAACGGAGGAGACAGAGGCAGGTTCCTGCTGTATTTCGGCAGCCAGTTTTCCTTTTGCAATGTATGTTCTAAATTAAATAAATATCTGAGAAACGGAAATGGCGAGGCGGATTCCCTGGAGGAGTTACGGGAGTTAAACCGTGGCTTATATGAGGAGATTCTGCCTTTAAATTATGATACGAGCTGGACGAATCCTGCGGTATGTCGGGAGAATCTGGGAGAGTATGGACAGTTTTTGTGTGTGGTGGCGGCGGAGCTGCGGGCGCAGATCGCAGCCTGCTATGAAAGGCGGGCCGAAGAGCTGGCGATCAGGCAGGAACTTCTGCTGGAGATCTACGGCGTCTTTGAAAGCGCCTGGTCGGAAGGGCTTGATGGGCCGAAAGCGGAGGACCTGCAGGAAATACTTTACTGGTATGTCAGCGATTACTCCGAAGTTATCATGGAGAGACGGATCAGACAGCAGGTGGATCCCGGGGAGGATTTCTGCACGGGGATCGTGATGGAGGCGGATCTGTCGGACAATCGTTTCCTCTATGCCTATGGGGAGTATGTGACTGTGCAGGAGGAGAAGATGGCGGATTATCTGCGCAGTCTCCCACAGGAAAGGATACAGCTGATTGCGGATACGTATACGGAGGGATACCGCAGGGGATTTGAACTGGCCGGAATCGATCTGTCAAAGAAAAAGACGGTGAATATCCGATACCATGTGGGATTTGAGCGGATTATCCGTGCGGCGGTGAAGAATTTTGAGAGAATGGGGCTTAAGCCGGTGATCTACAGACAGGCTGTGAGCATGTTGGAAAATAAAAGTATGAACCGTGTCGGCGTCTTCGGCGCGGCGGCAAATAAACAGTATGACTATGACCATAAAGAGGATATCGGGTTAGTTCTGGATAAAAAACTTGTGAACCGGAAACTGGAACTGCTGCGAAACAGTTTTGAGAGATACAAAGAGTGGGCGTTTGGGCATGCGGGTCCCGCTGTGATGGAAATTTTCGGGGAGGCGGATTTTACGCCGGAGAATAAGGAAGCGGCCGTAAAGCTGTCCGAAAAACAGCAGAAGCTCTCCGTGGAGTATGCGGCGGGCGCAGGGCAGATCACTAATGAGTACATCAGAGGCGAAGAGCGCAGTTTCACGATCATTGCGTTTCCTGTGCCGGATATCGGAGAACGTTTTGCAGAAATCTTTGATGAGACAATGCGGCTTAATACCCTGGACTACATTCTGTACCGCGACATGCAGCAGAAGATCATTGATGTGCTGGACGGGGCGGAATACTGTGTGATAAAGGGGATGGGAAAAAACCGTACCGATATGAAGGTGATGCTCCATAAACTGACAGACAGGGCCCGCCAGACAAACTTTGAAAACTGTGTGGCTGACGTGAACATTCCGGTGGGAGAGGTCTTTACTTCGCCGGTGCTGGCGGGAACGGAAGGCATACTTCATGTGACGAAAGTGTTCTTAAATGAACTGCAGTACGAGAATCTGGAACTGAGGTTTGAGGACGGTATGGTGACGGATTATAGCTGCACTAATTTTGAGACGGCGGAGGAAAACAGGAAGCTTGTGAGGGACACGGTGCTGTTCCACCATGATTCTCTGCCGCTCGGTGAGTTTGCCATCGGCACGAACACCACGGCTTATGTGGCGGCGAAGCGCCTGCAGATCGAGGAGAAGCTGCCGATTCTGATTGCGGAAAAGATGGGTCCCCATTTTGCGGTGGGAGACACCTGTTATTCTCATGCGGAGGATGTGGTGGTCTATAATCCCGACGGAAAGGAGATCATCGCCAGGGACAACGAGAAATCTCTTCTCAGAAAGGAGCATCCGGAAAAGGCTTATTTCAACTGTCATACGGATATCACGATCCCTTATGATGAATTGGGAGAGGTTTCCGCGGTCAGGACAGACGGGAGAGTTGTATCGATTATCGAGGAAGGGCGTTTTGTACTGCCCGGGTGCAAGGCATTGAACGAACCTTTTGAGAGACAGCAGTGACAGAAGAAGAAATGTCCGGATCTTTTCCGGAGATCAGCGGGGGCTGAACCAGAGATCAGCGGGACGCTGAAAAGAAACATTATATAAAGGGCAGTAAGGAGAAGTAATAATGAAAAACTGGAAACTGAGCAGAAAAATCACATCCGGAAGTGATCGGCGTTGTGACGGGGGAAGGAGAAGGGCTGAAAGCGCTGCAGAATGAGATGAACGAACTGAAAAGTGAGAAGGACACGGCTGGGCGGTCATATCCTGCTACAGCGAGGGGAACATATACCGAACCACAAGGGGGAATAGGCTGGTTCTGAGTAAAATATGTATTACTTTTGTGGTGCTGATCAGTGTGCTGTCCTTTGTGATGATCGTGGTAAGCTCGGAGATTTGGCAAACAGTTCTTCCGAGGCGGCAGTTCAGATCCGGTCGATGTGCAATGAGACGAAGGATAATATCGGAAAGGTACAGAAGTGTATTGATCAGGTGATTCTGTTTTTGAAGAATGATGTGCAGAAGGGATTTACGGAGTTTGCGGATGTCACCAGAGATTATTATACATCCATAGAAGATATTCAGCATATTATTTCAGATGTTGCGGAGGCCTCGAAGATATTTACGGATACGGTACAGAATATCCAGTCCCAGATCCGTGAGGTATCGGATGTGCCCGGCGGAGAGAGTATCAGAAGCGAAGACATCATAGATAAGACGCGACAGACCGAGGAAACCACGAAAGCGATGACCGTGATCGTAGACAGGAATAAAGAAAATGCAAATGTGATCAGCGGTATTGTGAAACGGTTTTCGTGATGAAATTGCAAAAATGTGGTAATTTCCCGGTTTCAGATATTGCGTAGAACGGGAATTTCGGCTACACTGTAATGTGGCTGTTTTGGAAAAGAAAAAGTATCGGGATGAGAAACATAAAATTTGCAGGAGGATAACGATATGGCACAGGTAGGAATTGTGATGGGCAGTGATTCGGATATGCCGGTGATGGCGAAAGCGGCGGATATTCTGGAGAAGTTTAACATCAGTTATGAGATGACGATCCTTTCGGCGCACAGGGAACCGGATGAGTTTTTTGCGTACGCAAAAGGGGCGGAGGCGAAAGGATTTAAAGTCATTATTGCAGGTGCGGGCATGGCGGCCCATTTGCCGGGCATGTGTGCGGCTATTTTTCCGATGCCGGTGATTGGGATCCCGATGCATACCACATCCCTGGGCGGCAGGGATTCCCTGTACTCCATCGTGCAGATGCCTTCCGGGATCCCGGTGGCCACAGTGGCCATAAACGGCGGCGCGAATGCGGGGCTTCTGGCGGCGAAAATTCTGGCTACCTCAAATGAGGCGCTTTTGCAGAAATTAAAGGATTACAGTGAAAATATGAAAAAGGAAGTGCAGGCGAAGGATCAGAAACTGCAGGAAGCGGGTTATAAAAATTACACGAAGTAGAACCTGATATGGTGGGATACGGAAGAATGTCTGTACATTGAAGTGAGAGGTTTGGGCAGACAGAAAAGTGAAACGGGAGAACAAATATGGATTACAAAAAGGCAGGCGTTGATATCGAGGCGGGCTATCAGTCCGTAGAACTGATGAAACAGTATGTGAAAAGGACCATGCGTCCGGAAGCCCTGGGAGGGCTTGGCGGTTTTTCGGGCGCTTTTTCCCTGGAGCGTTTGAAAGAAATGGAAAAACCGACACTTGTGTCAGGAACGGACGGCGTGGGAACAAAGCTAAAGCTGGCGTTTGTGCTTGACAGGCATGATACGATAGGTATCGACTGTGTGGCCATGTGCGTCAACGATATCGCCTGTGCAGGCGGGGAACCGTTATTTTTTCTGGACTATATTGCCTGCGGGAAAAATTTTCCGGAGAAGATTGCATCTATTGTGAAAGGTGTGGCGGAGGGCTGTGTGCAGTCGGAGGCCGCGCTGATCGGCGGGGAGACGGCGGAGCATCCGGATCTGATGCCGGAAGAGGAATATGATCTGGCGGGCTTTGCGGTGGGGATCGTGGACGAGAAGGATATGATCACCGGTGCGGATATCGTCCCGGGAGATGTGCTTATCGGCATGGCCAGTTCCGGGGTGCATTCCAACGGATTTTCCCTTGTCAGAAAAGTGTTTGAAATGACGAAGGAAAGCCTGAATACTCACTATGATGAGCTGGGAACCACCTTGGGCGAGGCGCTGCTTGCACCTACCAGGATCTATGTGAAGGCGTTAAAGGCTGTGAAGGCGGCGGGCGTGCGCGTCAAAGGCTGCAGCCATATTACCGGCGGCGGTTTTTATGAGAATATACCAAGAATGCTGCCGGAAGGTGTCTGCGCTGTGGTCAGAAAAGACAGTTATGAAATACCGCCGATTTTCAGATTATTGCAGGAAAAAGGTGGCATAGAAGAGAAAATGATGTATAATACCTACAATATGGGGCTTGGCATGGTGGTGGCGGTGGCGGCGGCGGATGTGGAACGGACGCTTGCGGCGCTGAGGGAAGCCGGTGAGAAGGCCTGTGTTGTGGGCAGTGTGGAAGCGGGAGAAAAAGGAGTGCGGTTATGTTGACAGAACAGAATGCCGGCTGCTTCAGGGTGTTGGTCTGCGTTTCCGGCGGAGGTACAAATCTGCAGGCGATCCTTGATGCAAAGGCGGCAGGCAGGTTGGAGAATGCGGAGATTGTCCGCGTGATCAGCAATAAGGCGGGGGCCTTTGCGTTAGAGAGGGCTTCAAAGGCGGGAATAGAGGGAGTCTGTGTCTCCCCGAAGGATTTTCCGGACAGGGCGGCGTTCCACAGCGCTTTTCTGGCAGCGGTGGATGAGGCGAAGCCTGATCTGATCGTGCTGGCAGGGTTTCTGGTGGTTTTGCCGGAAGAGATGATCTCCCGCTACAGAAATCGGATCATCAACATCCACCCGTCTCTGATCCCGTCCTTTTGCGGCACCGGTTACTATGGACTGAAGGTACATGAGGCGGTTCTGGCCAGAGGTGCTAAAATAACAGGTGCTACGGTTCATTTTGTGGATGAGGGGACAGACACCGGGCCCATTATCATGCAGAAAGCCGTTGTGGTACAGGAAAAGGATACGCCGGAGGTGTTACAGCGCCGCGTCATGGAAGAAGCGGAGTGGATCCTTCTACCGCAGGTTATCGAACTCATTGCTGCGGGACGGGTGAAAGTGGAGGACGGCAGGGTATCAGTTATGTAGAGAAAGGCGTTCGGTAGTCTGACAGATATTATTTTTACAATAAAAATAACCAGGAGAGAAGACATATGAATATTTTGATAGTCGGCAGCGGCGGCCGCGAACACGCCATCGCGATGAGCGTTTCCAGAAGCCCTGTGGCAAAGAGAATTTACTGCGCGCCGGGAAATGCGGGAATTTCCGAAGTGGCGCAGTGTGTGCCCATCGGCGCAATGGAGTTTGAAAAACTGGTATCCTTTGCGAAGGAGAAGGAGATCGATCTGGTGATCGTGGGGATGGACGATCCTCTGGTGGGCGGTCTTGTGGATGAATTTGAGGCGGCGGGGATCCGCGCTTTCGGCCCCAGGAAAAATGCAGCGATTTTAGAGGGCAGCAAAGCTTTCTCCAAGGAACTGATGAAAAAGTACAGAATCCCAACGGCGGCGTATGAGACCTTTGACGATGCAAAGAAAGCGCTTGTCTATCTGGAGACAGTTTCCTATCCGATCGTGTTAAAGGCGGACGGCCTGGCGCTTGGAAAAGGCGTACTGATCTGCAATACGAAAGAGGAGGCTGTGGAGGGCGTAAGGACTATCATGGAAGATAAAAAGTTCGGAGACGCCGGGAACTGTATGGTGATTGAGGAATTTATGACCGGCAGGGAGGTCTCGGTCCTTTCTTTCGTGGATGGAAAGACGATAAAGATCATGTCCTCGGCACAGGATCACAAACGGGCAGGGGACGGCGATACGGGCCTTAACACCGGCGGTATGGGGACCTTTTCTCCCAGTCCCTTCTATACGGAAGAAATCGATGAATACTGTAAAAAGTATATTTATCAGGCGACCGTCGACGCGATGGCGAAGGAAGGAAGGCCTTTCCAGGGGGTAATTTTCTTCGGGCTGATGTTGACGGAGCAAGGGCCGAAGGTTCTGGAATATAATGCCAGATTTGGCGATCCGGAAGCGCAGGTAGTTCTGCCAAGGATGAAAAACGATATAATAGAAGTGATGGAAGCCTGCATAGACGGGAAACTGGAGGGGATTGATCTGGAGTTTGAGGATAATGCGGCGGTCTGCGTTGTACTTGCTTCCGACGGTTATCCGCTTCATTATGAAAAAGGGCTTCCGATCTTTGGACTGGAACACTTTAAAAAGGATCCGGATTCCCCGGATGGGGGGTATTACTGTTTCCATGCGGGAACAAAATTTGATGAAAACGGGAATCCTGTCACAAATGGCGGCAGAGTGCTGGGAATTACGGCAAAAGGCTCCGATTTAAAGCAGGCGAGAGAAAACGCATATAAGGCGACCGAATGGGTGCAGTTTGAAAATAAGTATATGCGGAACGATATCGGTAATGCTATATTACAGGATAAAATATAAGAAAAGCGGGAGAGGACTTACATGAACGGGAAAAAGTTAGTGAGAGGTACTATTTTGACAGCCCTGTGTATGGCGGCACTGCTGTATGGAAACGGCATGACGGGCAAAGCCTTCTGGGTGGAAGTCAAGAGCAATGAAACGAGAGTCCGCAACGAGGCGAGCACCGAAAGCGAAGTGATGACTGCAGTGAATGCGGGGGACAAACTGAATGTGTTCAGTGAGGTGCAGGATGGCGCGGGAAATACATGGTATCTGGTGGCCGTCAATAATGCATCAGGTTATGTCCGCTCGGATACCGTACAGGAGACATCCGAGCCTGTGGCGGAAGTGGTGGCGGCAACAACGGAACAGCCTGTTGCCACAGATCAGCCTGCTGCCACAGATCAGCCGGCAGAACCTGTCTCGTCGTCTGCGGTGACCTCCATGGCCTCTCAGGCAGCCACGATCAAGAAGGATGATGTCAATGTGCGTTCCGAGGCATCTACAAACGGCAGTGTGGTGGCAAAGCTGGCAAACGGTGCGGCCGTGACGCTGACGGGCAGCACTACCGACGGCAGTGGAAACACCTGGTATCAGGTGAACTTTATCAATAACGGTTCCAATGTAACAGGCTTTATCAGATCGGATTTTGTGGAGCCCGGCGAGGTGATGGAACCTCAGGCACCGGCGGAGGAGACACCGGCGGAAGGAGAGGATCCGGGACTGGCCGATATGTACGGCGATATGCCTGCGGAAGGGGAAACCGCTAATAATGACTATGAGTTGTTTTTTGAGCCGGATGCGGAAGGGGTGGACTGCTGGTACATCCATGACAATGTTGCGCAGAAGAGATACAAACTGGAACAGCTTATGAAAGCGGATGAAATGAATGCCAGCAATATCGCAATCAAAGATAAGGAGATCAGCCGTATGAGGATCGTCCTGATCGTTCTTGCGGTGCTTTTGGTGATAGCGCTTGCGGCTGCTGCGATCTTTGGCTTTAAATATCATGATCTGAAAGATGATGATGATGACGACGAGGATGACGATGACGAGGAGGATTATCGCGCAGCATCTGCCGCCAGAAGACGGGAGAGAGCCGAGGCGGAACCGGCAGTCAGAAGAAGAGAAACAGCCCGCGGTGAGGAGCGAGGCGCAAGGGGAGCCGTGCGCAGATCTGACGCGGGAGCATACGGAAGGACAGCCGGTACGCAGAGAAGACCGGAGAGGGAAGAAGTCAGAACTGCCAGACCGGGACGGACAAGAACAGAGGGAGAGATGCCAAAGAGGCAGCCTTCCGCAGCAGCGCCCAGAACCAGAACCGCGGAGCCGATGAAACAGGTCAGAAGAACACCTGCGCCTTCCGCTCAGGAACCGGTGCGCAAGAGTACCAGATCGGACGTGGAATGGAAATCTAAAAATTTTCTGGCGGGAGATGAGGACGGCCTGGACTTCTCCTTTATCGACGGTGATGATGAAGATTAAGGAGAAAAGCTGAGCCGGCGGGAGGATCTCTTCGATACGGCGGGATGAGCAGAGAAACCCAGGCGTTTACCATAGTAAAATGGAGGAGCATCATGCAGTCACCATATACGGAAAAAGCAAAATCAGTGTTACAGAAGGCGGCGAAGGCAGCGCGGAAATCAGGACAGGGTTATATCGGAACGGAACATATTCTGCTCGGACTTTACAGAGAAGAAAACAGCGTGGCATCCAGAGTGCTGGCAGAGAACGGGTTGGACGAGAGCAGGCTGTTACAGCTGATCCAGGACTATATTGTGCCGGAAGTGAACGTTGTGATCAAGGAACGGGAAGGTTATTCCCCCAAGGCAAAGATCCTGTTAGAAGAAGCGGGCAGACAGGCGGAGCGGTTTGGCTCTGATTTAGTGGGAACAGAGCACCTTCTGCTTGCCATGATCAAAGAGAGCGACAATGTGGCGGTACGGCTTATGACGACCATGGGTATGTCGGCGCAGAAAGTCTATGCGGATACGCTGTATGCCATCGGGGAGGATCCCAATTTATATAAGACAGATCTGATGAAGGCGAAAGGACAGTCCAAAAAGAAGGGCTCTATGTTAGAACAGTACAGCAGAGATCTGACGGCTCTTGCAAAGGAAGGAAAGTTAGATCCGGTGGTGGGCAGAGAGACTGAGATTAAACGGATGATCCAGATCATCAGCCGCCGTACGAAAAATAATCCCTGCCTGATCGGGGAGCCGGGTGTCGGTAAGACTGCCGTGGTGGAAGGGTTAGCGCAGCGTATCATATCGGGAAACGTGCCCTTTACCGTGCAGGATAAACGTGTGCTGGTACTGGATCTGTCAGGCATGGTGGCGGGCAGCAAGTACCGGGGCGAGTTTGAGGAGAGAATCAAGAAAGTCATAGCGGAAGTCATAGCAAGCGGCAATGTGATTCTGTTTCTGGATGAGCTGCATACGTTGATCGGGGCAGGCGGCGCAGAGGGCGCCATCGACGCTTCCAATATTCTGAAACCTTCTCTTGCTAGGGGGGAGATCCAGCTGATCGGAGCTACAACGATAGAGGAGTACCGGAAATATGTGGAGCGGGATGCGGCTCTGGAGAGACGGTTCCAGCCGGTGACCGTGGAGGAACCTACGGAGGAGGAAGCCATTGCCATTTTGGAAGGCATCGTTTCCAGATACGAGGAACATCACCGGGTAACCATCAAAAAAGAGGCGATTGTGGCGGCGGTGCGCTTATCCAGCCGCTATATCAACGACAGAAGACTGCCGGATAAGGCCATCGATCTGATTGATGAGGCATCCTCGGCGGCCAGGCTGAAAATCATGAAGACGCCGGAGAAGCTCTATGAGCTGGAGGCGCAGATCAAGGAGTTAGATATCAAAATCGAGCGGTCCATCCGCTTTGAGGTGTATCTGCAGGCCAGTGAACAGAAAAAAGAACAGGATGAGCTGGTGAAAAAGTATAACCGCCTGAAAGAGAAGGTGGAGAGAGAGCGGATGGAGAAGAGTTACGTGGTGACGGAGGAAGACATCGCTGCGGTGACTTCCATGTGGACAAAGATCCCACTGCAGAAGTTAGAGGAAAAAGAGAGCGAAAAGCTGTTAAAACTGGAATCCATTCTGCATAAGCGGGTGATCGGCCAGGAGGAGGCGGTGACGGCTGTCTCCAGAGCCATGCGCAGAGGAAGAGTGGGACTGCAGGATCCAAACAGGCCCATTGCGTCGTTTCTGTTTCTCGGCCCCACCGGCGTGGGGAAGACGGAACTCAGCAAAGCCCTTGCGGAAGCCATGTTCGGATCGGAAAATTCTCTGATCCGGGTGGATATGTCGGAATATATGGAAGGTCATTCGGTGTCCAAGATGATCGGTTCTCCACCGGGCTATGTGGGATTTGACGAGGGCGGCCAGCTCAGCGAGAAAGTGCGCAGAAACCCCTATTCCGTGGTGCTGTTTGACGAGATCGAGAAGGCTCATCCGGATGTGTTTAATATTTTGCTGCAGGTACTGGACGACGGGCATATCACGGATTCCAGGGGGCGGAAAGTGAGCTTCAAAAATACGATCCTGATCATGACTTCCAACGTGGGGGCAAAGCGGATCGTGGAACCGAAAAATCTGGGCTTTTCTTCCAGAAGTTCCAAAGAACAGGATTATGAGACCATGAAGAAAAACGTCATGGAGGAAGTGAAAAAGCTCTTTAAACCGGAGTTCATCAACCGGGTGGATGAGATTATGGTATTCCAGCAGCTGGACAAAGACAATATGCGGGAAATTGTGACACTGTTGTCAGAGAATCTGATTAAACGTTCCAGAAAGCAGATGGATATTAAGTTAAAGATCACACCGGCCCTGAAGAATCATCTGGTGGATAAATATACGGACTTAAAGATGGGGGCAAGGCCCCTGAGGCGTGCGATCCAGACTGTGGTGGAGGATGCGCTGGCGGAGGAAATCCTGGCGGACAGAGTAAAGAGCGGCGATACGGTGTCGGCCGGATGGAAAGAGGGGAAGGTAACGTTCACAGTGCGAAGCTGAAGCTTCGCACAGGAGAAAAAATATGGCAAAAGGTAAACAGACCACCGTGTTTTTCTGTCAGGAATGCGGGTATGAGTCCAGCAAGTGGCTGGGGCAGTGCCCCGGCTGCAAACAGTGGAATACTTTTGTGGAAGAGAATATACGGCCGGCATCGGTGTCTGGCATGGGAGGCGGAAAGGCCTCTTTTTCCCGTGTAAAAAAGCCGGTGATGCTGCGGGAAATTGAGACAGACGGCGAGGAGCGGTTTGGGACTCATATGGAGGAACTGGACAGAGTGTTAGGGGGCGGTATCGTAAAAGGCTCCCTGGTGCTTGTGGGCGGGGATCCAGGCATCGGGAAATCCACGCTGCTTTTGCAGGTCTGCCGTTATCTGGCGGGAGACGGGAGAAAGATCCTATACATATCAGGGGAGGAATCTCTGCAGCAGATCAAACTGCGGGCGGAGCGGTTAGGAGATTTTTCGGATCAGCTTACGCTGTTTTGTGAGACCAATCTGGATATGGTGGAGGAAGCGGTAAAGAGAAGCGCTCCCGCCATGGTGGTGATCGATTCCATTCAGACCATGTACTGTGAGCAGATCAGTTCGGCGCCGGGCAGCGTATCCCAGGTCAGGGAGACCTGCGGGCGGCTTCTGCAGTTAGCCAAGGGATTTGATATTTCGATTTTTCTGGTGGGGCATGTGACGAAAGAGGGCACGGTGGCAGGCCCCAGGGTGTTGGAGCATATGGTGGATACGGTGCTCTATTTTGAGGGGGACAGATACGCTTCCTACCGGATTTTGCGCAGCGTGAAAAACCGGTTCGGTTCCACCAATGAGATCGGTGTATTTGAGATGCGCCAGGACGGGCTGGCGGAGGTGAAAAATCCCTCAGAATTTATGCTGGCAGGCAGGCCTGCGGGAGCAAGCGGCTCGGTGGTGGTCTGCTCGAGCCAGGGCAGCAGACCTGTGATGCTGGAAATACAGGCTCTTGTGTGCCGGACGAATTTCGGTTTTCCCAAAAGACAGGCCACCGGGACCGATTTTAATCGGATCAATCTGCTGATGGCGGTGCTGGAAAAGCGGCTGCAGATGCAGATCGGAGACTGCGATGCCTATGTGAACGTGGCGGGGGGCATCAAAGTGCAGGAGCCGGCTATGGATCTGGGGATCGTGATGGCCATCGCGTCCAGTTTCAGGAACAGGGTTATTGCGGAGGACGTAGTGGTCTTCGGCGAGGTGGGCTTAAGCGGGGAAGTGCGTGCTGTGAGTATGGCGCAGTCGCGGGTGCAGGAGGCGAAGAAGCTGGGATTTTCCACGGTGATCCTGCCGGAGAGCAATGTGACCGCCTGTTCTGAGATCAGGGGGATCAGACTGTGCGGCGTGCGGAATGTGCAGGAGGCCATTGAGATTGTTTAGGGATGTTTGTTTGCCGGACGCCGGTCAGGAAATTAAATGCTCCGTCGCCATGCTCTCGCTCCGTAAAAAGCGTAGCGGACACTAAGCTCGAAAATACCTCGCTAAGTGCCGACGCTTTTTAAGGGGCTCCTTGAGCATTTAATTTCCTGACCGGCTGGGCATGACAAAAATGAAAATATTTCATTTCTGACAGTATGCAGAGATGAAAAATTATTTTATTTGATATATCTCAGGAGTTATGTATGAGAAAATTACTGGTTTATTTGAAGGATTATAAGAAAGAGTCTGTGCTGGGGCCTTTGTTTAAGCTGTTGGAGGCTTCGTTTGAGCTGTTTGTGCCGTTAGTGATTGCGCGGATCGTGGATACGGGGATTGACGGGGGCGATTACGGGTATGTCTGGCGGATGGGCGGCGTTTTGTTTTTACTGGCGGCTATTGGGCTGGTGTGCTCGGTGACGGCGCAGTATTTTGCGGCAAAGGCGGCCACGGGGTTTGCCACGAGTCTGCGGCACTCGCTGTTTTCCCATATTCAGTCTCTTTCTTTTACGGAGATGGATAAACTGGGCACGGCGGCCATGATTACCAGGATGACCAGCGATATCAATCAGGTGCAGTCCGGCGTGAATCTGGTGCTGCGTCTGTTTCTGCGCTCGCCCTTTATTGTGTTCGGTGCAATGATCATGGCCTTTACCATCGATGTAAAGGCGGCGTTTATCTTTGTGGTGACGATCCCGCTTCTCTCCATTGTGGTGTTCGGGATTATGCTGATCAGTATTCCGCTCTATAAGAAAGTACAGGCTGGACTGGACAGGGTGTTAGGCAGAACCAGGGAGAATCTGACCGGCGTGAGAGTGATCCGGGCCTTTAACAGGGAGGATGAGGAACAGGAAGCCTTTACCCGGGAAAATCAGGGACTGACCAGAATGCAGATGTTCGTGGGACGGTTTTCCGCCTGCATGAATCCGGTGACCTATATTATCGTGAACGCGGCGACGGTGGTGCTCATCTGGACCGGCGCGGTGCGGGTGGATAACGGGATCCTGACACAGGGGCAGGTCATCGCCCTTGTCAACTATATGTCTCAGATCCTGGTGGAACTGGTGAAACTGGCCAATCTGATCATCACGGTGACGAAGGCCTTTGCCTGCGCAGACAGGATTGCCGGTGTCCTGGAACTGAAAAGTTCATTACAGGAGACACCGGCAGTTTCCGCAGTGGAGAGCGGGAATGCGAAAGATAGCGGGCAGAGCAGGCCGTACATTCAGTATAGGCACGTGAATTTTTCCTACAAAGGCGCCGGGGCAGATGCGCTGACGGATATTGACTTTATGGTGGAAAAAGGACAGACCGTGGGGATCATCGGCGGCACGGGTTCCGGCAAGACTTCCCTGGTTCACCTGCTGCCCAGATTTTATGATGTGTCGGAAGGGGAAGTGCTGATAGACGGAGAGGATGTCAGAAAGTATCCGCTGGAGAGGCTGCGGGCGAAGATCGGTATCGTGATGCAGAAGTCGGTGCTGTTTCACGGAACGGTGCGGGATAATCTGCGCTGGGGTATCGTGGAGGATACTGTAAGCGAAGATATGGCGGAGCAGACAGATCAGACGAAAGAGGACGCCCGGATGTGGGAGGCTCTTGAGATCGCCCAGGCGAAGGAATTTGTGGAGAAAAAAGAGGGGGGCCTTGATTTTGTCATCGAACAGGGCGGTAAAAATCTTTCCGGCGGGCAGAGACAGCGCATGACCATTGCCAGAGCGGTGGTGCGGAAACCGGAGATCCTGATTCTGGATGACAGCGCTTCGGCGCTGGATTTTGCCACGGATGCGGCGCTGCGGAAGGCAATCAAAAATGCGTCGGAGGATATGACGGTCTTTATCGTTTCCCAGCGGGCGGCTTCCATCATGTACGCGGATAAGATTCTGGTGCTTGACGACGGAAAGATCGCGGGGCAGGGAACCCATGAGGAGCTGCTTGCCGGCTGTGAGGTGTATCAGGAGATTTATTATTCGCAGTTTGAAAAAGAAGGGTGATATAGATATGAAAGAAGGGAAGAAGGGCACGCTGAGTAAGGTGCTGCATTATATCAGCAGCTATAAATGGATGATCGCGATTTCTATATTACTGGCGGCGGTGACGGTGGCGCTGACACTTTATTTTCCGATCCTGTGCGGCAGGGCTATCGATTGTATTATCGGGCCAGGCCAGGTGGATTTTACGGGGTGGATGGTGAATGAGGGACTGTATTCGCTGGCAAAGAGGATGGTGATCGTGATTTTTCTGACGGCGGTGGCGCAGTGGCTGATGAATGTGTGCAATAATCAGATCACCTATCAGGTCATTCGGGACGTACGGGAGGAGGCCTTTGAAAAGATTCAGATTTTGCCGCTTAAATATATTGACGGGCATTCCTATGGAGATATCGTGAGCCGGATCATTGCCGATGTGGATCAGTTTGCGGATGGACTGTTAATGGGCTTTACCCAGCTGTTTACCGGGGTGATCACGATCATCGGGACATTGGGCTTTATGCTTTCCATCAATGTGGGGATCACACTGTTGGTGGTGATTATGACACCATTGTCATTATTTGTGGCGAAGTTTATTGCCACGAGAACCCACGACATGTTCCTGTTACAGTCGAAGACCAGAGGGGAACAAACAGCGCTTATCGATGAGATGATCGGGAATCAGAAGGTGGTGCAGGGTTACGGGCAGGAGGGCAAAGTGCTGGAGCGGTTTGACGAGATCAACGGCAGACTTGAAAACTGCTCTCTGCGGGCCATCTTTTTTTCGTCCCTGACCAATCCCTGTACACGGTTTGTGAATAATATGGTGTATGCGGGGGTGGCGATCCTTGGCGCCTGTCTTGCCATCGGCGGGGGTGCTCACGGTGGTTTTCTGGCTTTTCTGGGCGGTGCAGTGACGGTGGGAGAACTGTCCTGTCTGCTCAGCTATGCGAACCAGTATACGAAACCCTTTAATGAGATTTCGGGCGTGATCACGGAGCTGCAGAATGCCCTTGCCTGCGCGTCGAGGATATTTGAACTGATCGAGGAGGAGCCCCAGAGCCCGGATCCCGAACAGCCGGCAGTGGTGGAGCATTTCGACGGCAGCGTGACGCTTAAGCATGTGTATTTCTCCTATGTGCCAAAGCAGCATCTGATCGAGGACTTTAATTTACAGGTGAAAAAGGGCGAGCGGGTGGCCATCGTAGGGCCTACGGGCTGCGGCAAAACGACGTTAATCAATCTGCTCATGCGTTTCTATGATGTGAACAGCGGAAAGATCTGCGTCTCGGGAACGGATATCATGGAGATGAGCCGGGCAGGTCTCCGGGACGGATACGGTATGGTATTGCAGGAGACCTGGCTAAAGACCGGGACCATAAGAGAGAATATTGCCATGGCGAGGGAGGACGCCACGGAGGAAGAAGTCATCGAGGCGGCAAAGGCGGCTCATGCCCACAGCTTTATCAAGCGTCTTCCGGAGGGCTATGACACGATCGTCAGTGAGGATGGAGATTCCCTGTCCCAGGGACAAAAACAGCTGTTATGTATTGCCAGAGTGATGCTTTCGCTGCCGCCGATGCTAATATTGGATGAGGCGACGTCCTCGATCGATACGAGAACCGAGTTAAAGATCCAGAACGCTTTCGCAAAGATGATGCAGGGCAGGACCAGTTTTATTGTGGCCCATAGGCTTTCCACCATCAGGGAGGCGGATATCATCCTGGTGATGAAAGACGGCAATATCATCGAGCAGGGAAGTCATAAGGAACTGCTTGCGCAGGGCGGATTTTATGCGAATCTGTATAACAGTCAGTTTGCCGGATAAGGTAACAGTTTAACTTGTGATGTTCCAGGGGTAATTGCGCACAGAGTAATTTTTCGAGTTGTGCAGACACCTGTACAAATGGAGGCGGGTTTGCTATAATGATACCATCCAATTTTTTTGAGGGAGGATTTTATTGTGAAAAAGAACAGTTTATCAAAGGCTATGGCAGTGCTTCTTGTGACGGCGCTTGTTTTGTCAGGGTGCGGCAGCAGTAAGGAGAAAGAGCCGCGGGAGGAAAATCGAAAGGGACTGGACAGAGAGGCGTTCACAGAGATGGCGGAATCGGAAAGTGCCCAGGAAGCCCAGGAGGCGGAGGATGAATTTACGCCGGAAGAGATGGATCTGATCAAATACAATTATTATGTGACGCTGAACAATGATATTATCGAGGTCATGGATTCCATCGGTTACTATTATGAAGTGGTGGACTATACGGAGGAATTTTCTCTGCTGCCGGATACCGGACTCACCTACGGATATCGCGTTTACGGGAAAAATACGGATAATCTTGATGACTGTGTGATGTTAGCGGATATGGAGCCGGATTACGGGGAGTTAGATGCCATGGTTAAGGAGATGGAAGAACCTCTGCGCGCTTTGATGGAGACTTTCTCGCAGATCAGCGGCAGCCATGATTATGCGGATAATCAGTATCAGAAGGCAAAGGAATATCATGCGGTCATTTATGCGAACGCAGATGCATTTGCGGCGGTGGGATACGATTTTGTGGATGCGATTGCCCAACTTGGAAATGAGCGGACGGCGAAGGAAGAGGAACGGCTCAAAGAAGAAGGGATGCTGATCAACTATAATGCCAGCCGGGCGATCTCCATCGGGAGAGCGGTTCTGGATGAGGCGTATAATCAGGGCGTAGGCGATGAGAATCTTACGGAGTTGGACCTCACGGAAATTCAGAAACTGCACGACGAACTGGTGCAGGTGGTGGCGGACTTTAATGCGGCTACGGAGGATAACGATCAGCTGGTGAAGGAATCCTTATCCAATTCCAGACCTTTTGACGGGCTTTTGGACGGCCTGATCGACGCTCTTGAGTGGACCATGAAGCAGGTGGAGAGCGGTGAGCTTCCGGATATGAGCGGTTCCGGCGCACCCCTTGGATCTCTGGGACATTTTTCCTATGTGCTGGGACAGTGTATTGATCGTTATAATTCGGTGTTTGTCGAATAAAGATGGGAATGGGAAGTTTATAATAAGCTGAAAAGCTCTGCCATAAGGTGAGTTGTTCCGATAAATTTGGAGGCAGGAGAATGTAGGACAAAAAAGGATTTAAAAAAAGTGAAAAGGCCTAAAGTTTATTGGAGAAACTGCCGATATAATGAATAACATAAACATGTGTTATCCATAAAACGGATTTTAATGGAGACAGTTTTCGATGGGAACAGGAAAAGGGTGTTTCATCGAAAATACAACAATTCACGGAGGAGGACAAAAATGGGATTAGGAATTGATGCTTATTCACAGTCTT
This sequence comes from uncultured Lachnospiraceae bacterium, assembly GCA_910578085.1. Classification (GTDB taxonomy): domain Bacteria; phylum Bacillota; class Clostridia; order Lachnospirales; family Lachnospiraceae; genus 1XD8-76. The sequence goes on from CAJTPM010000004.1 coordinate 66,022, forward strand.
ACACAGGAGCAGTAGGAGGAGCAGCTTCCTACACAAATACAAAGGCAGCCACCGGCGAGACAAAGAGCGAGAAGGCAGCGGCTGAAAGCGGCGCTACGGTTGAATTTTCCGATGCGGGAAAGAAAGCCCTGGAAGAGAGCAGGGACACGACTGATAAGGTAGTAAAGACAGAGACGGCTGCATCTAAGATCTCCTCAGAAGTCGGCAAGATGAGCGAGAGCGAGAGGAGTAATCTGGTAGCGAAGCTGAAAGCTGATCAGGAAGCAAGACAGAATCAGCTGATGGACATGGTACATAAGCTGTTCAACAAGCAGGCGAATACATACGGCCAGAGCAATGATATGTGGAAATTCCTTGCAAGCGGCAACTTTACGGTTGACGCAGCAACGAAATCGCAGGCTCAGGCGGATATCGCAGAGGACGGCTACTATGGCGTAAAGAAGACTTCCGAGAGAATGTTTGAATTTGCCATGGCGCTCACTGGCGGCGATGTAGATAAGATGAAAGAAATGCAGTCCGCAGTGGAGAAGGGCTATAAACAGGCTGAAAAGACCTGGGGAGGCAATCTTCCCGATATCAGCAAACAGACACTGGATGCGACAAACCAGATGTTTGAGGATTACTACAAGGAGCAGGAAGCAGCTTCTCAGAAAGTGAATCCGATCGAAAATTAAACAGCGATACAGAATAAAAGCAAAAGACAGGGCATTCCGGAAAATCCCGGATGCCTTGTTTTTTGCTGCAACGAAATATGGGATATCATTATCTAATATATGAAAACAGACAGGTGCGCGTACAAAACAAGCTGTTGAAGTATATTTTACTTTGGAGGAAGGAAATGAATACGTTAGTGAAAAAGGCACAGCGCGGGGATGCGGAGGCATTTATCTCCTTGATGGAGGAGTGCAGAATGTCTTTCAGACGGGTTGCGTTCGGCTATCTTGGGAATGATGAGGATGTTGCGGATGCCATACAGGATACGATACTGGATGCTTTTGAGCATATCGGTTCCCTGAAGAAGGCAGAATATTTCAGGACATGGGTGACGAAGATTCTGATCAATAACTGCACCAGAATCTGGCGGAAGAATAAAAAACACGTGGGGTTAGATGCCTGCGCGGAGAAAGCAGGAGCTGAAGCGGGAAACTCGGATGTGGAATTTAGACAGCTTCTTCTTGTGCTTCCGGAGGACAGCAGGACGATCTTTCAGCTGTATTTTGGGGAGGAGTTCACGACAAAGGAGATCGCGGAAATTCTGGGAATGAAGGAGAATACCGTGAAAAGCAGGATCCACCGTGGGAAGGAGCAGCTTCGGGAGAGCTTACAGGAGGAGAAGACGCCTGTACAGGAAGTCCGCAGAAGTGCTGCAGGGAGGCCTGTGAGAGTAGATTTTGCCGTCTGCCATAAGAGCAGATGGGCAGAGTAAAAGGGGACAGGAGGAGCAGGATATGCATAAATATTTTTCAGAGGATGAGTTGAGAGAGGTTCTGGGGGCGTACTTGGAGGATAACGACCGGATCGACAGGAGAATAGAGGAGACCTATGCGATGATAAGAAAGAGCGGAAAGAAATCGGAGCAAAAAAATGGGCGGCATAAAAGCCCATGGAGAGGAATCGGCATTACCTTCGGCAGTGTCGCCGCAGTTCTTGTCCTTACCTTTACTTTCTGTGCCATGAATCCGGTGATGGCAAAGGAGATCCCGGTTCTGGGCGGCCTTTTTGCGAAGGTGGCGGATATCTTTTCCTTCGGACAGCTGCCGGAGGCGGAAACCACAGAACTGTACACTGTAAAAGGCGAGGAGATTCCCGACGGCGGTGCGGGAGATACGGCACAAGGCGGCGGAGAGGAATTATATCGGAAGACCGATAAGGGCGTCACCGTCACACTGACAGAAGAGTACGCTTCCAATCAGGCGGTTTTCGTGGGAATCCGCGTGGAGAACGAGGCGGGATTTCCAAAGATGATGACGATGGCGGACGGTACACAGAATCTGCGCTTCAAAACCATGGAACACTATTCCTTCCGGACCAATGACAGCGAGGACTACCGCTATGCGGAGCGGGATGTGGAAGGAAAATTTGAGGATACCAACACCTTTATCGGCATCATGCGCATCGACTATTCGGAGATCGATTCGGATGAGAGCAAATATCAGGCAGCCCTTAAAGAGATGGAGGCCCAGGGGAAGGAACTGCCGTTGACCGATGAGAATTATGCCGACTATATGGAAAAGTATGAGGTGCCGGAAACCTTTACGATGGACTGGGAGGTCACCCAGATCGTCGGTTATCTGGCAGATCCCACAAAGCCGGAAGGCATGAAGAGCGGGGAAGAGTTAGAACAGATGACAGATGAGGAATGGCAGGCTTATATGGCATCCCTGCCGGCGGAATGGGACGCTTTTCCCAACCGCTATGAAAACTGGTGGCAGGACGGTTCCTGGAAATTTGAGATGACGGTGACAAAAAAGGATGACAATGCCCGGATCATCCCGGTACATGAGACGAATGCGGACGGCATCGGCCTGGAAAGCCTGGAACTGTCCTCGGTGGAGATGACCATGAATGTGATCGAGCCTGCGGGCACCATGGTCGTTGCAGTGGCTCTGGATGCAGACGGGAATAAGCTGGAATCGGGTTCGGCCAATCTCGATGAGCTGGCTGTGGAAGGGCATGACATCTCCAAAGTGTATATTTATCTCTGCGACTATGACGAGTACATGGACGAGATCAAGGGGTACGGCGTACCTGGTAATCAGATGGACAGAAGTTTTAAGGAGGTGCTGGAGGAAAGAGCGCTGTTTCAAACGGTGGTGGATACGGCGAAATGACAGAAAAATAAAAAAATTGTATTGCTGTTGTGTGGACGAATGGGTATAATATAGATGTAAGCTAATGACAGGAAACATTTTTGGAAGGAGTAATTACTATGGCAGCTAAATCGGCAAACCTATATGCCAGAATCGAACCGGAGGTAAAAGAGCAGGCGGAAGGTATCCTTTCCACACTCGGCATTTCCGCATCCAACGCGATCAATATGTTTTATAAGCAGATCATTCTTCAGAGAGGGCTTCCGTTTGAAGTGAAGATTCCTCCGGCAGCACCGATTGACATAAGCGCTTTGTCAGAGGAACAGCTGAATGCAGAGCTGGAGAAAGGGTACGCGGATATGATGGCAGGGCGCACGAAGCCGGCCAGCAAGGCTTTTGCCGATATCCGCAGGGATTATCAAGATTAAAATAGAATTTTCAATCTTGAGTTTGTGTCTCAAATGAACATGCTTGCATGTTCGCTTGAGACATCAGGAGACAAATTATGGTTTATAAGTTTACAGAATTAGGCAAAATCATATATAATTATAGTAAAAGATATCTGATTTGGCTAAAGGAATAAATTAAAACAAAAGAAAGGGCATAAAATGTCTGATGAAGCAGTATTAAGCAGTGAAAACGAATATACAATTTTTAGATATGACAGGTATATCATAAGATTTCGAGCACCTTATTCGTTGGAACGGTATACGCAAGTGAAAAAATGGGATAATGGTTACTTGGTAGTTATGGCAAAGTATTCTCATAATCAAAGGGATGAAGAAGAATATATTGATCTTATTCCAATCTTAGAAGATTTGTATTATGATGCACATAAATTTTTGGAGCCAATAAAGAAAGTGAGGATTCAATATGATTGATTATAAAGAGGTTGCCGATGCAGCAAATATGATAATTAATGGCTATGCTTTTACGAAAGATGATGAAAATATAAAAGTTTTAAATTTGAACAATCCGGAAATGGCGACAGTATTGGATAGTGCTGGTGGGGTTTTGGAGACAACGATGTGCGATATAGAAATTCAAATTGTAAAAGAGTATCTGGCTAATAATATTGAATTTATGGAGGACTAATATGCCAAAGTATTATGAGTATATGGTTGCAGGTTATTATCTGTATTTTACATCGTATTGCACGGTTGAGTGTATGCATGTTCACGCCAGTGACAGGGAGCTTACAGAAGGTGGATCTGCCAAGTTTTTTGTAAAAGACAATGGAGATACAATTCTTCAAAATAAAGGCCGATTAAATGATAGAGAGGTATTGAAGATTCAGAAATTTATTAAAAAGAATTATCGTGAAATGTTTATGAAATGGTCAGAATACAGTAAAAAAGGATTTTATCAAAAATAGACATAAGGATTCAGTACTTCTAACAACGGCAGAAGTTTATTATCTAAGAACAGCCGTTGCTTGTCGTTCTCTTAACAAACGTATAAGGAGATACGGCAATGAAGCAAAGTTTAATCAATGATGTCCTTCAGGCAATGCTGCCATATTTGAATAATGAACAGGCAGAGCGGCTGCAGGTAGTAATGCAGCATGAATTGTTTAGTTATGAGTTGATTGAAAAAGAAAGTAAAGACAAGGAAACAAAATTAAATTTAGTGGAATTATTTTTGGCTGAAAAAAGAATTGAAGGGTGTTCGGAAAAATCTTTAAAATATTATAATTGATGATGTTGCGGAACGGTGTAATGTCCATTTGTGCGTTGTCTATGGAGTCCACGCCGTCATTGATTGCAATATACCGCACGTTATGGTTGGGGAAAAACACCTCGATATAAGTACCTGTTTCAAGGTAATTCCTCCCCAAACGTGACAGGTCTTTTGTGATGAGCGTTGACACTTCCCCGTCCTGTATGTCCTCGATAAGCTGTCGGAATGCGGGGCGGTCGTAGTTTGTACCGCTGTAACCGTCATCAACATAGAACTGGCAGTTCAGAAAACCGTTGCGCTTTGCATAATCTTTCAGCATGGTTTTCTGTGTGCTGATGCTCATGCTCTCGTTGTTCGTGCCGTCGTCTTTGGAAAGCCTGCAATATAAAGCAGTGATTTTGTCGTTATTCAGTTTTGCCCTTTTCATTTCGTCCTCCTTGATGAAAAGGGACTTCCTCTTAACTCCTATTATACTATATTCCCTTTTCCGTTTCCAGTGCTAATTTACGCTGTTTTCCGCTATCTCCTTAACCCTTTTTGTTATCTGTTCCTCGGCTATCCGCTTGAATACCGTTTCCATTTTTTCAGTACCTACATAGTGCCTTTCCACGATAATTTTTGTGGGTGGGTGCTGTCGGGTGGCTCTATGCTGTGTATCGCTGTCTTTGCTCATAAATCTGCTCCTTTACAATAAAATAGAGCGCATAGATTTTTCTATACGCTCTGACGCTGTGTTAATTGTCCTGCTTTAGTTTCATAAAAGTTAGTTGACAGATTAGGAAATTAAATATATTTATTTATATCATTTTGGTCTATAACCCTTTTGCCTAATAATGTAATCGCCTGTTTCGGACATCTGCTAATGCAACGATAACACATTGTGCATTTATCACTTGAAACAGCAAGTCCATTTTTTATTGAGATATTACCCATAGGACACAAGCTTTTGCATAAACCGCAACCGATACATTTTTGGTGGTCGATTTTTAGTTTATCCGTATATCTTTTTGTTTTCCACCCAAAATATAATCTCTGTCCGAATAATCCTGCCAAACGATAGCCTATTCCCAATCCCTCTTGTGGTGGTTTTCCGTTTTTTATGGAATGAACTACCTTATGTATTTTTTCTTCTGCTTTCATTACCAATTCTTTATTCTTTTCGGGGCTACGTTTTAACACTTTTACATCACCAATGCTGTCCGGCATTTTTAAATGTAAACCACCTGATATAACCGCACCATAGCTGTTTAACAGTCGTGCTAATATTCCTGCGCCGTCACCGCTGAAAAGCCCCATTGTTGCAATAATAAAAACCTTTTTTCCTTTCCAAATGTATTGATTTGACGTAACATAATCACGCAATATTTTAGGAATATTGCTGTATTGCACTGGATACCCTATCACAATTTCATGATTATTTTTTATTTTGTCCAAGGTACATTTATCTTCAATGGAAAATGTATTTTTGCTATTGTCATATTCTGCTAAAAATTTATCCACACATAACTTTGTATTCCCTGTACCACTAAAATATATTCCTATCATCACATACCTCCCGATTTTGATGTTTCGATTAAATCATACTATAATCACACACATATTGCTATCAGATTTCAATTAAATTTCTCTCTCCGCTTAGTCTTGTTTTGTTGCCTGTTACGCTGTCGGCTCTCGTTCTGAAGTTCCCTCTCAAGGTTCTTCCTGTTATAGCTGATTACCTCGGCATACGCTAATTCTATGGCGGTCTTGGTCTGCTCTTTGCCGATACTGTCATATTCAGACTGCAAAGACTGTATCTCTGCTTTCCACTGTTTCGGCGTTGACAATTCCAAAAAGCGAAAAATAAGCGAAATGGCAAATACTGAAAATGAAGGATGATTGAGATGTAAAAAACAAAAAAAGAATAGGTGGGTGAGTTATAGCACAAAAACAGCAGTTCGGCCAGGGGACGATTAAACCCGGAACGGACTGCTGTTTTCTTACCCGGTTTCTTTATTTTCATTGTTATTTCCGTTACTTCCGGTTCTATAAAAAAATTTTGTAAAAGTGCTTGACATATTGCACATACTGTATATAATGATATATATACGGTATGCGCAAACGTTACAGGGACATGATCAAGGCGCCGGAATACGAAACAGAGAATGCAGCATGTGAGATACAAGGTATAAGATGTGCGGTATAAGGCGCGGCGGTGGTGATCCAAATGGAGGAACTATGAAAATTATATTATCAAACCAGTCCGAAAAGCCGATCTATGAACAGATCAAAGAACAGCTTGAGGAACAGATCTTAGAGGGGGAGATTCCGGAGGATACGGTGCTGCCGTCCATCCGGAAGATGGCTTCGGATCTGAAAGTCAGTGTGATCACGACGACAAGGGCTTACAAAGAACTGGAGACGGACGGCTTTATCACGACGGTGCCGGGGAAAGGGTGCATCGTTCTTGCGCCGGATAATCAGATCCTGCGGGAGCAGTATTTACGGCGGATGGAGGACGGATTTCTGCAGGCCTCTGCGGCGGCAAGGAAACTGCAGATGCCCCTTGCGGAGGCACAGGAAATTTTTAAGACAGTCTGGAACATGTGAGAGAAAGAGGCGCTGCTGACAGTATGGAGCGTGAGAGTAAATTAATATGGAAGGCAGCAGATCAGAATAAGGCAAAATCTGACAGAAAGGATGAGTGACAATGATGGAATATGACAGAGGATATATGGCGGATACGCCGATGTTGGAGGTGAGAGATCTCACCAAACAATATAAAGGATTCTTACTGGATAAAGTTTCCTTTACACTGCCGAAAGGCTTTATCATGGGCTATGTGGGGCCGAACGGCGCAGGAAAGAGCACGACCCTTGGGCTGATCACGAAGACGCACAGGGCCGACGCGGGAGAGGTACTGTTAGACGGAAAGCGTTATGAGGAGGATCCGGTCTCCTACAAGGAAAAAATAGGATATGTCAGCAGCGTTTCCTATTTCCGCCCCACCATGAACATAAAGGATGCGGTGCTCTTGCTCAGGCAGTTTTATCCGACATTCTCGAAAGAAAAGTTTTATCACTATGTAAAAGCCTGGGATCTGCCGGAGAAGAAAAAATTCTCTGCCTTTTCCACCGGAATGATGGTAAAACTGATGTTTGCCGCGGTGCTGTCGAGAGAGACGAGGCTTCTGATCCTGGACGAGGCCACAAACGGTCTGGATATTTTATTCCGGGAGGAGATCCTTAAGCTGTTGCAGCAGTATATCGAGGACGGAGAGCACAGCGTTCTCTTTGCCACCCATATTCTGGACGATCTGGAACAGATCGCGGATTATATCGTGATGGTGGAGGACGGACGGGTGCTTCTCCAGGATACGAAGGAGGCGCTGACGGAAAGCTATATTCTGGTAAAAGGGGATGAATCGCTGCTTGCCGGGGGAAACAGAGACGGATATCTGTTGGGCGTCAAACGCTCCGCCTACGGTTTTTCGGCATTGATCAAGGCTGACAACGCAGCCCTTCTGCCCGCCGGGACAGTGATGGAGAAACCGGACGTGAGCCAGATCATGAGTTATCTGATGAAGGGGCACGAGAAGCTGGATATTAATTAAAATAATAAAAACGGCGGAACTGGAAGGGAATCTGCGGAACTGGAATAGGAGATACAAATATGAAACAAATAATTGGTTATATGGAATATGATTATATCAAAATTAAATATGGTATGCGGTATACGATGTTAGTTTTCATTGTGGTCAGCGGTTTTTTTGCTTCAAAAAGCGGTCTGGGCGCCGTGGGCTATATGCTGTTTGGTACGATGATCTTAGCGAGCACGACTTTTGGTCCCTCGGAACACACGGTATCTTTCGGGACGCTTGTGCCGGGCAGTACCATGCAGAAAGTGCTGGGAAGGCATTTGATGGAACTGATTATGATCACTCTGAGCATCCTGTTTGGCGTGGCCATTACCAAAGGCATGGAGTTTGCAGGCTTTGATAATGGAGGAGTGGATTTACAGCTTGTGGCGGCAATTTCAGGTATCGCGCTGTTCCTGCTGGCGATTCAGAATGTGCTGCTGTATCTGTTAGTTCCGGTGCTGGGCCTGCAGTTTGCCAACATCATCCGCATGGTGCCCGGGTTTATCCTGTTTTTCTTCGTGGTGAATGAAAAAACCGTGGATTCTGTTGCCGGCATTTTGCAGGGAGCCGACACTCCCGGGATGGTTGTATTGGGAATGGGCGCAGTAAGCCTGCTTTTGGGAATCTTTCTCTCCTATGGGATCGAGCGGAAACGACAGGGTAAGTAAGTAAAAAACTATTGCACTCGGGATTCTCCTGTGATATGATACAAGTGTATTAGGACGGTTAGTACACTTAGTACAGTTGATCTATATGATAATTTGTAACAGTTCAGACAGGTTCTGACTGTCACGATATTTGTAAACTGTACGAACGGTCCCGATATTGAAAAAGGAGAATCCCGCTTTGATTATCATGTTGGATTATAAGGACACAAGACCGATCTATGAACAGGTCGTGGAAAAATTTCAGACTCTGATTTTAAAAGGCGTACTGGAACCGGACGAACAGCTCCCTTCCGTACGCTCTTTGGCGGTTGAGCTGTCCATCAATCCGAATACGATACAACGCGCTTATGGGGAACTGGAGCGTCAGGGCTTTATCTATACGGTAAAAGGACGGGGGGGTTTCGTCCGGTACAATGAAGATCTGCTGGAGATCAAAAAAGAGAGGCTGAAAAAGCAGCTTCTGGAAGTGATGAAGGAGGCGGAGGAGCTCAATATTCCGTTGGAGGAGCTGGTTGGGCAGCTGCGGAGCGGACAGTGAGGCTGTGATAACCGGGGAGAGAGGCGTCCGGAACGCACAGAAGAACCGGGGAGTATGGAAAAAGGCGGGAGCACAGAGAAAACATGATTGAATTGAGGAATGTGACAAAACAGTTTGACAACATCATAGCGGTAGATCATGTCAGCGTAACGATAAAAGAGGGAAATGTTTTTGGTCTGATTGGAACAAACGGCGCCGGAAAAAGCACTGTATTAAGACTGACCACAGGAATATACAGGCCCGATAAGGGGGAGATCACGATCGATTCCCTTCCGGTTTACGACAACAGAGAGGCAAAACGGAAATTTTTCTTTATTCCTGACGAACCATACTTTTTTGGCAGTGCCGACGCGGCGGAGATGGAGCGGTATTATGCCCGGGTTTATGAAACCTTTGACAGCAGGGGATTTTATGAGGGACTGGAAAAATTTGGTCTGGATAAAAAGAGGAAAATCCATACTTTTTCCAAGGGCATGAAAAAACAGCTGGCCCTGCTGCTCGGTATCTATGCCGGGACGCAGTATCTGTTCTGCGATGAGACTTTTGACGGGCTGGATCCGGTAATGCGGCAGGGCGTCAAAGGACTTTTAGCAAAGACCATGGAAGAAAGACAGTTTACGCCGGTCATCGCCTCCCATAACCTGCGGGAATTGGAAGATATCTGCGACCATGTGGGACTGCTGCACAAGGGCGGTGTTCTGCTCTCCAGAGAACTGGAAGAAATGAAATGCAACATCCAGAAGGTGCAGTGCGTGTTAAAGAATCCGGAGGAGTGGCAGGTCGCTCTGAAGGATGTGGATATTATACAGGAAGAGAGAAGAGGAACCCTGCATACCTTTACGGTGCGGGGCGGCAGAGAGATGGTAGAGGCAAAATTCGGCAGGCTTGAGACGGTGTTTTTTGAGATGCTGCCCCTTTCTCTGGAAGAGATCTTTATCAGTGAAACGGAGGTGGCAGGATATGACGTTAAAAAACTCCTCATGCGAGACTGAAAAAGTACATAGTGGGCGTCGGCCTTTGTATCTGGCAGCGCAGATGAAAGAAAACATAAAGAGACGGCTGTGGCTTTTTGCCTTGCTCTCCTTTGTGATGTTGCTCTGTTATCCGCTTATGACAGCGTTAACGCTGAGTAAATATCAGGGAAATGAACTGTCCTCCTTTCTGTACAGACAGGGGCTTGGCCACAACAGGCTGGGACTCACCGGCGGCGTCACGGTTTTCCTGCTGACGATTGGCGGTGTATTATGTGCGATGGAGGGCTTTTCCTGGATCTATTCGAGAAAAAAGGTCGATATGTACCTCTCGCAGCCCATAACGATGGGGCGCAGATTTCTCATGACCTGGCTGAATGGTATTTTGATCTATTTTATACCCTATGTGATATCGGTGTTTCTGACGCTTCTGGTGATATCGGGGGCGGGGGCCGCTACCGGTGCCCTTTTTTTCAATGTCCTGTTTACGCTGCCCACCACGCTGATTTATTTTCTGGCGGTGTACAACCTGACGATAGCCGCCATGATGATCAGCGGAAAGAGAGGAATGGCTGGCTTTTTTATTCTGATGGGCTTTTTGTATGATGTGTTACTTCGGGTAATGCTTGAGAGTTATTGCAGCGTCTATTTCTCCACCTATGCGAACAGAAGAGGAGAAAGGCAGTTTCTCTCCCCGGTGGGCCGTATGGTAGTCCTTTTGGGGAAGAGCTCTTTTGCCTGGGGAACGGAGGCGGTGACAGCCGGGGATGTGCTGGAGAAACTGGTAAAGCCGCTTATGCCCGGTATTTTTGCACTGCTTGTGGAGGCGGTGGTATTTGGAGCAATTGCCTGGATCTGTTATAAAAAGCGGCCCATGGAGGCGGTCTCACAGGCGGTGGCTTTTTCGGCGATGAAGGGGCCGGTGAAAGTGCTTCTCATGCTGCTTGCCGGACTGCTTGGCAGTATGTGCTTTTGCGATATATCTGGAAATGACAGCTTTCTCATGGCCTTTTCCGGACTTTTGCTGGGAGTCGTGTTTTGTCAGGCGCTGCTAGAGATCGTATATGAAGGCGATTTAAAAGCCTTTGGGCGGCACAAAAAATCTTTTGCGGCGGGAGCGTTGGTGACGGTTTTCGTCTATTTGTTTTTTGCTCTGGATATCGGCGGCTACGATACCTGGGTACCAAAACAGGAAAACGTTGCCAGTGCTGCCATCCAGATTTATTTTGGAAATAATTACTGCTATGATTATGTGAATGAAAAAGGTATTATAACATGGAATGATGAGCATAGAATAGACAGGATGGAAATGACAGATGTGTCAGGCGTTTTGTCTCTGGCGGGCGACGGTATGGGAAAGGATGTACCAAAGCAAAATCCTGATACCAGGCTCAGATGCGAAGTAAAATATACTTTGAAAAACGGAAAAGAAAAGTATCGCAGCTTTTTTATCGATTATGAGAGGGAAAAGACGGTACTGGATATTTTATTTGCAAATGAAGAATATAAAGAGGGAACCAATCAGGTACTTTCCGGACAGATGGACGGGATTTTTCAGAAAAGCAGAATATACTACAACGACGGTCTGCGGGAAAAAGAGGTGGCGGATAAAAATGCGCTGCAGCTGATGCGGGCCTATCAGCAGGATCTGCGGGAGATGTCTTTTTCGGATGTGAAGGATACGCTGCCCTGCGGCACTCTGCGGCTGCGCTATCAGGTGGAGATGGCGGAATATATGTTGGAGTACCCGGTGTTTCCGAGTTATACAAGAACTGTGGAATATCTGCGGGGAAAAAATATGGAATTGTATCTCTACATCGATCCATCAGATATTGAGAGTATCTGTTTTACGCGGATCGGCGAGGAGGATGCCGAGATTGTAGAGGATGTCGGATTTTTCGGTACAACGGTGACCAGCCGGACGACGAGTGAAACGGTGAAAAAGGAGTACACGGAGAGAGCGCAGATCGGCGAGATACTGGGATATCTTTATCCGGCGTCCCTGGCGCGGTGGGCCTATATATCGGAAATCATGGCCGATGATATCATTGTACAGGTGCAGGAAGCGGATCAGGCGGACGCCTGGTACTATAACTGGGATGAAAATTTCATGGTAAGGAAAGAGGAACTGCCGGAATTTGTGCGGAAGGATTTGGGGGGTGAGTAAGAAAACGTATGGTTAAGAAAGAACCCGTAATACAGGTAAAGGATCTCTATAAAATATACCGGCTGGGCGAGGAGAAAGTGCGGGCCTTAAACGGCGTAGATTTTGTGATAAACAGAGGGGAGTTCTGTTCCATTGTCGGAACTTCCGGTTCGGGGAAATCCACGCTACTCAACATGCTGGCGGGGCTTGAGAAACCCACGAAGGGCGAGATCGTCATCGCCGGGGAACATATGGAGACGAAGAAGGAAAATCAGCTGGTGGCATTCAGGCGGGAACATATCGGATTTATCTTTCAGTCCTACAATCTGCTGCCAACCTTAAGCGCCGTTGAGAATGTGGCGCTGCCCTTAACCTTTCAGGGCGTGAACAGAAAGATGCGCACAAAGAGGGCAAACGAGCTTTTGAATCTGGTGGGGCTTGCCACCCACAAAAAGCACAAGCCCACGCAGATGTCCGGCGGTCAGCAGCAGCGGGTAGGCATGGCCAGAGCGCTTGTTGTGGAGCCGGAAATCATCTTTGCGGATGAACCCACGGGAAATCTGGATTCCGTGACGTCGGAGGAGATGATGCAGCTGATGCGGAAGGTGGTCTATCAGAGGCATCAGACGTTAGTGATGGTAACCCATGACGATCATCTGGCCAGTTATGCGGACCGGATCATCCGGATCAGGGATGGAAAAGTGATCTCCATCACGGAGAAGACAGAAGAAGAGCGAAGAGAAATGATAGAGGAACTGAAGCGGACAGAGCAGGAGAAAAAAGAGAAAGAAAGAGGGATGCGGAAATGAGAAATTGGATGAAGAGAGGCATGGCATTGATGTTAGCCGGGGTAGTCATGCTGTCGGGAGTCAGTGCCGGCAAAGTGCAGGCGACGGAAGACAAAAAAGATACCACAAGCGGTGACAATGTAATTATTCAGGAAGTGGAGAAAGAACCGGACGGGCCATCCAGTACCAGCGAATTTCTGGCGCTGTCGGATGCTTTTCAGACGCCCACTGTGACCCATGGACAGCGGGTGGTTATCGGGCTGCCGGTGGTGAATTACAGCACGGTGCCGCTTAAGGATGTGGTGATAAAACCCAGGATCTCCAATCTGGTTTCCGAGTGGCCTTTTGAGCCCAATGCAGCGGGAGCCACCAAGGCGATCAAGAGTTTTCCGGCCTATGACAATAAGAAAAATATCGAGGATATGAGGCAGGAGATCGGTTTTGAATTTGTGGTGCGTTCGGATGTGAAGAGCGGCTACTATAAGCTGGAGTTTGACGCCACCTATACGAGAAACGGACAGGTGGAGAAGGCTGTGTTAACCAGCTATGTGAAAGCTGTCGGAACGGAGGAGAGCGGTTCCCTGGACGGCGATGCGGAAGGAGATAAGGAGCAGGTTTCCAAACCCCGTATTATCGTGACGGGATTTGAGACTGTACCGGCCCAGGTTTTTGCGGGCGAGACGTTCACGCTGACGGTACATGTGAAAAATACTTCCCAGACGGCCAATGTGACGAATGTACTGTTTGACATGCAGGCCAAGGAGGAGGGGAAGGACGAGGACAGCAAATTTGCAGCTTTCCTGCCCACGTCGGGATCCAGTTCGGTCTATGTTGATTCTATTGCGCCGGGGGCGTCGAAGGACCTTGTGATCGAGATGTCGGCGAAATCCGACCTTTCTCAGAAGCCCTATGTGCTGGATGTGAATATGAAGTATGACGCAAAGGATTCGGTGGATCTGACCGATACGGCCAGCGTTTCCATTCCGATCTACCAGGAGCAGCGCTGTGAGACAGGAGACGCTGAGGTGATGCCTTCGGAGATCAGCGTGGGCGGCCAGACCAACATTATGTTTGATGTCTATAACACGGGAAAGACCACGCTCTACAACGTCTGGGTTAAATTTGAGGGCGACAGCATCACAGGCGGCGACAGCTTCTTAGGCACCATTGCGTCCGGAGCTACCGGCAGTGTAGATGCCATGGTGACCGGTGCGGCGGCGACTATGGACGATGGGAAGATCAAGGCAGTTATTTCCTATGAGAATGAATCCGGCGTGGTGACAAGTATGGAGAAGGAGCTGGAACTGTTCGTATCGGAAGAGATGATGGGCGATTTCTCGGATCCGTCCATGGGAATGGAAGGCGATATGATGGGCATGGAAGAGATGGAAGGCGGCGGAGGAAATAAACTTATTCTGCCCATCGTGGCTATTGCAATCGTTGTACTGATTGTGGCTGTTGTTGTGATCCTGCGCATCCGGAAAAAGAAAAAAGAGCAAGCGGAACTGAAGGCGGATCTGGAAGCGTTAAACGACACCAACGGGACCGACAAATGGTAAGATCCGGGAGATCGAAAAAGTCAGTGTGACAAAAATGAGTTACGGATTTTGGAAAGGGCAAGGTTACTTCTATGCGATTTATTGACTTGCTTCGAATGAGCGTGTCGAATCTGTTCAAACGAAAAGTGCGGACGATCCTGACTGTGCTCGGTGTGGTGATCGGCGTAGCTTCCATTGTCGTGATGGTTTCTCTCGGCCTGGGGTTAAACAAGGCGACGATGGAGCAGATCTCCAGTTATGCCAGTCTGACCTCTGTCCAGGTGCAGGAACCATGGGATACGGAGGGCGTCAGTGATAAGGATAAAAAACATCTGGATGACGCGCTGATGGAGGAGCTTATGAATATTCCCCATGTGGTGAGTGTGGATCCTTATCTGAATATGCCCCTGCTTGCAAAGTACGGCGTTTACGAAGGATATATCGATCTGCAGGCCACTACACTGGAAGCGCTTGAAAACATGAACATTGAGGTGGGGCAGGGCACTCTTCCTCAGAAGGACGCCGGGGAGCTGCAGCTGTTTTTTGGCAATATGGCAGTGCGGCAGTTTTATAAAACCACCGGAGGGGACTATAACTGGGACGATATACCGGATATTGACCTGATGCATGACCCCATCATCTATATTCTGGACAGAGATGCCTATTACAGTTCCATGGGCGGCGGCACGGATGAGAACGGAAAACCCTATAAAAAGCCGAAGAAGCATCTGTTTACGGCGGTGGGAATGGTTGCGGGCGATTTGGATACTTACAATAGCTACAGCTACAGTACTTACTGCGATATTGAGGAACTGATCCCTTTATTAAAAAAAGAATTCAAGGGAAGGGTGATTCCGGGGCAGCCGACGACCTCCAAGGGAAAGCCCTATAAGGAGCTTTATTATACGCAGCTGGTTGTCAATGTGGATGATATGGAGAATGTGACAGATGTGGCTCAGGCCATTTCGGATATGGGGTATCAGGCCTACAATGATGCGGAATGGATCGAGTCCAACCAACAGCAGATGAGGATGATTCAGGCGGTGCTCGGCGGCATCGGCGCGGTTTCTTTGTTTGTGGCGGCCATCGGCATCACCAACACGATGATGATGTCCATCTATGAGAGAACGAAAGAGATCGGCGTGATGAAGGTGTTGGGCTGTGATATGAGGAACATCGGCTCACTGTTTCTGATGGAAGCCGGATTTATCGGTTTTCTGGGCGGTGTCGTGGGATTGCTCTTAAGCTACAGCCTGTCCGGCGGCATCAACTATCTGGTGGCGCAGTCGCCGGATATGGGTATGGAGGGCGGTATTTCCTACATTCCCTTCTGGTTAGCGCTTCTGTCCATGGGATTTGCCATACTGGTGGGAATGGTTGCGGGATTTTTCCCGGCGAGAAGAGCGATGAAACTGAGCCCGCTGGCGGCGATCCGGAATGAATAGAGAGTGTGATATACTCCCTCACGGCTGGGGACTCTGAGAAAGATCCACGAAATAAAAGTCTTCACAGGATATATATACCCTTATGGCTGGGCATCGGACTGCAAAGATGGAAGGATTTGGGTGTTTGAGTAGTATGCGGTTTGCGGAACTGGACACGTATCTTAGAACGGAGACGGAGGCGGAGAGGTGGCATAAGGAAAATCCGGGGGTGATCAGTAATTTTTATGGGGGGCTTCCTTTTGTTATGGAAGAGGGAAAGAAGATCTATATTTTTGACTTTACGGATTACTTTCTGTTAGATGATCTGCTGGTGATCAAGGAGACGAGATATACGGAGCTCTATCCGCATTTTCATAAGTACATGGAGTTAAATTATACTTACAGCGGAAAGTGTACTTACAGCATAAACGGTGAGACGACCGAGCTGCGGGAGGGCGATATTTTACTGCTGCAGAAAAATGTGATTCATAGTGCCCTGTATAAGGGGGAAAATGATATCGTCATCAATATTGCCTTTAAAGACGAGCTGTTCAGCATAGATTTTCTGAACAGTTTGTCTGAGAAGGAGCCGATGTATGATTTTGTTGTCAACAGTTTTTTTAGGATGAGAAGGCATGATAATTATATTGTCATCCGGAACAGGGGAAATGAACTTCTGAATGCGGCGGTGGAAAGTATTGCGCTACATTATTTTTCCGCGAGAAAACTGAATTATAAGACTGTCATAGACGGGTATTTCAGGATTCTGTTCCATCATCTTGTAAATGCCACGAATGAACAGATGTCCGACGGGCTGAAAAAGGAAAACGATGATGTGATCTATTATGTTTTGAATTATATCAGCACCCATTTTCAGAACGGCAGACTGGAGGAGATCGCGGGGGAATTGGGATATAATTACAATTATCTGAGCAATCTGATCAAAGAAAAAACCGGAAAGACATTTTCCGGGCTGAAGCTGGAACATCAGCTGAATACGGCGTATAAACTGATCACGGAGACGGATCTGCCAATCTCAGAGATATGTCTGAGGTGCGGCATAACAAATCAGACCTATTTTTACCGGAAGTTTTCCGAGTATTTTCATATGCTGCCGACGAAGCTGCGGTCCGGATGAAATACCTCATGGCAGGTCAATGTCGTCGTTATCAGCAGGGACGTTTTTATTCCGACATCCGGACTCCTTAAATGAAATGACATCGCGAGACAGGCTGTCCGGTATTCATCGCTTCAGTATCTGCCTGGCGGTTCGCAAAAATGAGAATACCTGTAAATATGTCAGGGCACAGATGAAAATGTGCTCTTTTTTTGATGCCTGAAAAAGGATACAATGAGGTTGATGATCATCGGAAATATATAGATGGAGGTATTGATTATGTATCAATTTCCCGAGGGCTTTTTATGGGGTGGCGCGACCGCCTCGGCCCAGTATGAAGGTGGGTTTGACGAAGGCGGAAGGGGGAGATCGCAGTTAGACTATATCGACTTTATTCCACCGCAGCAGAGAGTGGATGATCAGTGTACCGACGATGTCAGTGATAAGAGATTTCAGGCTGTCAGAAAAGATGAGGCATCTTATAATCTGCCGTACCGCCGGGGGGCGGATTTTTATCACCGTTATAAAGAAGATATCGCCCTGTTTGCGGAGATGGGTTTTAAAGTGTTCAGAATGTCGATCTCGTGGGCGCGAATATTTCCGACAGGGTATGAGGACAGGCCCAATGAGGAAGGATTGAAATTCTACCATGATGTTTTTGATGAGCTTCACAAATATGGGATAGAGCCGCTTGTGACAATGATCCATTATGAGAATCCGTTGGCGCTGACGGAGGATCTGAACGGATGGGAAAGCCCTGAAATGATCAGATTATTTCTGAAATATACAAAAACGCTGATTGACGAATATAAGGACAAAGTGAAATACTGGATCGTATTTAATGAGCTCAACGCGACGCTCTGTACGCCCTTTGTCAGCTCAGGCATGCTGGTGGAGAGGTCGGAAAAAAACTTCCTGTCCGCCTGCCATCAGGCTCTGCATCATCAGCTGGTGGCGTCGGCGTTAACTGTCAGATATATGCGTGAGGTGGCGCCGCATTGTATGGTGGGGAGCATGATAGCCAGATTGGAGTGTTATGCAGAGACCTGCGACCCGGCGGATGAACTGGCTGTGCTGACGGAGGACCAGATCAACTGTTCCTTTTATGATATTACGGCAAGAGGGTATTATCCGAAAAGCCTGCTCAATTATTTTGACAAAAATGATATCAGGCTCGACTTTGTCGATGGCTATGAGGAGATCCTGAAAGCCGGGACAGTGGACTATCTGGCTTTCAGCTACTACATGACGTATGTGATCAGTGGAGATCCGAAGAGGGCGGAAAATCCAGGGAACCTGGTCAAGAGCCTGAAAAATCCCTACTTAAAACAGAATGAGTGGGGCTGGGGCATCGATCCGGCCGGTTTGCGGATCACACTGAACAGGTTGTACGACAAATACAGGCTGCCTCTGTTTATCGTGGAGAACGGACTGGGAGCCGTGGACAGGCTGGAAGACGGGACTGTTCATGACGATTATCGGATAGACTATCTCAGAAGGCATATTATGGAGATGGGAAAGGCAATGGAGGACGGCGTAGAACTTCTGGGCTATACGCCCTGGGGATGTATTGATCTCTGTTCCGCCAGCTTTGCGGATATGACAAAGAGGTACGGTTTTATTTATGTTGATGCCGACGATTACGGAAACGGAACATATGACAGATACCGGAAGGACTCTTTTTACTGGTATCAGAAAGTGATTATTTCGAACGGCGAGGTATTATAGGGGGATGTGAAATGGGTAAAGTAAATAAAAGAGATACGGTTGAAGAAATAGTTAATCTGCTCGGAGGGAAAGAAAATATATCCAATTATACATACTGTGTGACAAGGCTACGTTTCAATCTTCGGGAGGAGAAAAGAGCGGATGTGGCAGCCATCGAGAAACTGGAGGGCGTGATGGGAACCGCTGTAAAGGGCGGACAGTATCAGATCATTATGGGGCTCGCAGTAAGGGAATACTTTAAGGAAGTTGAAGGGCTTTTCGGAAAAGCAGGCGGGGAGGGCGGAAGTGATAAGAAACTGCCTGAATCAAAAAAGAAATTTTCCGTCATGACGATTCTGGATGTGTTGACAAGCATTATCGCGCCTGTTATACCGGCGTTCTGCGCGGCGGGGATGATGAAAGTGGTCCTGCTGTCGCTTATGTCGCTTGGTATTTGTACCGGGGCCGAGGCAACCTATCAGGTTTTTGATTTTATTTCGGATGTTGCATTTTATTTTCTGCCTGTCCTGATCGCCATGTCCAGTGCAAAACGATTTCAGGTGGATCAGGGTCTTGCGATTGTCGTTGCGGCGGCTCTGCTGTATCCGACCTTTGTAAGTGCCGTGGCTGACGGAGAGACCATGTCTGTTTTCGGTGTGGGCGTGCCGATGTACTCCTATTCTTCCACCATATTTCCAGCGCTGCTGGGCGTCTGGCTGCTGAGTTATGTCTACAGATTCTGGGATAGAGTTGTGAAGATCGATGCGTTGAAGTTGCTGCTTGTGCCGCTTTTGTCTCTGGCGGTCACCGTTCCGGTGACGTTTCTTGTGCTTGCACCTCTGGGGAACTGGGGAGCTTCCATTCTGGCCGGAGCTTTCAGCTGGATGATCAATACGATAGGGCCTTTTGCAGGGCTTATCATCGGTTTCCTGATGCCGGTCATGACGCTGACCGGACTGCATCAGTCTCTCAGTCCCGTGGAACTGATGGAGATGTCGACCTTTGGCTTTTCCAGGATCTTACCGCTTGAGCTGCTCCATAATTTTGCGGAGGCGGGCGCAGCCTTGGGGACAGCTGTTGCGTCAAAAGATAAAAAGATGAAGTCTGTTGCGACACAGACGGGTTTTACGGCATTTGTCGGTGTGACGGAGCCGGCTCTTTATTCGGTGATGACAGCTGATAAGTGGTCTATGGCCAGCGCGATGATTGCCAACGGCATCGGCGGATTTCTGGGGGTGCTTCTCGCTGTGAAGGGTTTTGCCTTTGTGTGGCCGAATCTGTTTAGCATTCCTTCCTTTATCGGACCGGGCAGCACGGTTCTGGCGCTGGGGATCAGTCTGGCGGCGACGTTTGGGACGGGATTTGTTCTGCCGATCATTTTCGGGCGACTGGGACTGACGGATTTTGTGCTGCAGAAGAAGGAATAGAGAGAGGTATAGACTATTGGAAAATAAATAGTCCTGGGCAGGGGCAGATATGGCTTGCAGGAGTTATATCTGCCCCTGAAATTATTATCAAAGAAAAGGGGATGATAAAGTCGGATAAATGTGATAAACTTGTCATATTATAGGCGGATGCAAAATATGGAGGTTAATTATGGCAACAGGAACTACTAATGTTGGATTTGAGGAGAAGTTATGGCAGGTGGCGGATAAGCTGCGCTCTAATATGGACGCGGCAGAATATAAACATGTAGTCCTGGGATTAATATTTCTAAAATATGTATCGGATTCTTTTGAGGAAAAGTATCGGGTTTTGCTGGAAGAAGGATATGGAGATGAGGAAGACAGGGACGAGTATTTGGCAGATAACATTTTTTGGGTACCCAGGGAGGCAAGATGGTCCGAAATCCAAAAATATGCTAACAGTGCAGACATAGGCAGTGTAATTGACAATGCGATGGAAGTGATAGAAAATGAAAATAATTCGTTAAAAGGTGTTTTGACAAAGAATTATTCAAGAGCAGAACTTGATAAAACACGTCTGGGCGAATTGGTAACCTTGTTTACCAATATAGAGATTGGTTCAACGGCAGCACAGGAAAGAGATGTCCTGGGACGTGTATATGAATATTTTTTGAGTAAATTTGCAAGTGCAGAAGGCAAGTTGGGAGGAGAATTTTATACACCATCCTGTATTGTAAGGACTTTGGTGGAGATGATAGAACCTTTTGAAGGACAGATTTTTGATCCGGCGTGCGGAAGCGGTGGTATGTTTTGTCAGTCGGCCCGATTTGTGAGAGAACATCAGGGTAATGTCAGGGATATTTCCATTTTTGGCCAGGAGAGTAATCCAACAACATGGAAACTGGCGAAGATGAATCTGGCGATTCGGCAGTTGGAGGCAAATCTTGGGAAGCATAATGCAGATTCATTCCATGATGATCAGCATAAGACTTTAAAGGCAAATTATATTCTGGCAAACCCGCCGTTTAATGTATCTGATTGGGGAGGGGAAAGGTTACAGGAAGATATTCGTTGGAAATATGGAGTTCCGCCAGTTGGTAATGCCAATTTTGCATGGCTGCAGCATATGATTCATCATCTGAGTCCGGCGGGCGGGGTATGTGGGACAGTATTGGCAAATGGTTCTTTAAGCTCGAATACATCTAATGAGGGAAATATCAGGAAAAACATGATTATGGGCGATGTTGTTGAATGTATTGTGGCAATGCCAAGTCAATTGTTTTATTCTACTGGAATTCCGGTATCTCTCTGGATTTTGCGAAAAGGAAAAACAGAACAATCCAAAAATAAAGTGCTTTTTGTAGATGCAAGAAAATTGGGGCATATGATAGATCGAAAGGTTCGGGAACTATCAGAGGATGATATTAGGAAAATTGCGGATACATACCAGAATTGGAGAAAAGGAAAGGAATATGAGGATATTCGGGGATTCTGTAAGGAAGCAACATTAGAGGAAATAAGCCGACAGGATTATATTCTGACTCCAGGGCGCTATGTGGGGATAGAAGAACAGGAAGAAGATGGGGAACCTTTTGAAGAAAAAATGCAAAGATTGACGTCCGAATTATCGGGATTATTTGTTAAATCGCATGAATTGGAAGAAGAAATACGGAAAAAGTTGGGGGCAATTGGGTATGAAATATGATATAGTGAGATTAGGTGAATTATGTGAATTGGTTAATGGATATGCTTTTAAAAGTAAAGACTTTGTTGAAAAAGGCTTTCCAGTAATAAAGATAAAGAATGTTAAACCAAATCGTATTTTATTAGATAATTTAAGCTATGTTGACGGTAAGATAGTTATTGGTAAAGAGCAATATATCATTAACAAAGGGGATATTTTGTTGACAATGACTGGCAATCGATATGAAGGTAGTCCAGATACTTGGGTTGGTAAATCCGCAGTCTTTATGGAAAAAGGCGTATATTATTTAAATCAAAGGCTATGTAAGATATTACCAAAAACAGATAAAATTAATAAGAACTATTTGGCATATTTTCTGTCTTCATGGGACAGCCAATTATATTTTATAAAAGGAGCGACGAGTTCTGGAGGACAGGCAAATATTTCACCTATGATTATAAAAGAATTAGAAATACCTGTACCTAACATGGGAATTCAAAACAAAATTGCTGGCTTATTGTATGCGTTGGATGAAAAGATAAGGATAAATAATAGAATAAACGATAATTTAGCAGCTTTGCTGCAAACACTTTATCAAGAACAATTTGGCGATGTTGTCTCAGAATCAACTCAGGGACATCTCTCTGATTTATGTTCATATTCCAGAGATAGAGTGTCTGTTTCCCGGTTGAATGCCAATACCTACTTCTCAACGGAGAATATGCTGCCGGGGAAGGCAGGGGCAACCGAGGCTGCAAGCCTTCCAACTACACCGCAGACCACTGCTTGCCATAAGGGTGATACCTTGATTTCTAATATTCGTCCTTATTTCAAAAAGATTGTCTATTGTGAAGATGAGTGTGGTTGTTCAACTGATGTTCTTTGCTTCACACCTATTCAATCCCGGTATGTAGCTTACTTATTTAGCACACTATATGCAGACAAGTTTTTTGCTTTCATGGTTGCCGGATCAAAAGGAACTAAAATGCCCCGCGGAGATAAGCAACAAATTATGTCCTATCCCATTGTGCTTCCGTCTGATGAGGAACTTGATGAGTTCAATGACCTTGCATTGCCCATTCTCACACAGATTCATTCCAATAGGGGTGAAAATAAGCGGCTTTCTGCAGTGAGAGATGCCCTTTTACCAAAACTAATGTCCGGCAAGATTGATGTGTCCGCCATCCAGCTCTAAGCCGCCCATAGTCTCAAAAACGGCATTGCCATTTCCTCGTTACCGCCGCAACCTATTTTTTCCGTATATTTCCATTCCTGATGCGGCGGTAAATTATCGTTTATATGACGGAGGAATTTCTTTGGATAAGGAGCAATTGATTAAACTTGCAGAAGAATTATATCAAGAAGCACTTGATGCGAATGCCTATTTTCTTATTATGCAGCAATATAGAGAAATGCAAAAGGAATATCTGAGTGAAGTATCAGAATTATGACCAAGAGCAGAAAAAAGGACATATGGCAAAGAAAGACGAAAGAAGGATGTGATATCATGCCAATAAATGAAAACACTCTGGAACAAGCAGTGATTGCACAGTTACAGGAGAATGGTTATGAATATCTCTATGGCCCTGATATTGACCGGGATTACCATGAAGTGATTTTGAGAGATTACTTTGAGGCTGCCATGTATAAAATTAACCCAAAAATCACTGTGGATATCGTGGAGGAAACTTATAAAACAATTAAGAACCTTGGCATGCTTAAGTTGGAAGATATGAACGCTGCTTTTCATAAATACTTGATAGAAGGTGTTCCCGCCAATTATCGTGTGAATGGAGAACTGCGTACTTATACGGTGAAGCTGGTTGATTTTGCAGAACCAGAAAGAAATGAATTTCATGTTGTCAATCAATATACCGTAATTGAGTATAAGAATAAACGGCCGGATGTTCTGTTGTTTGTAAATGGAATTCCATTGGTACTGTTTGAACTGAAAAATATCAAGAGTGAAGAAGTGACGGTTGAAAATGCGTATAAACAGGTGAAAAATTACCAAATGGACATTCCATCTTTGTTTTATTACAACGCTTTTAATGTGATAAGCGATGGCCTGGATACTCGTATGGGAACTGTTACATCTGATTTTACCCGGTATATGGCGTGGAAATCTGAAAATGGGGAAAAACCGGAAGAAGGCGGAGTCAATTATTTTTCAGTTCTTTTAAATGGTGTATTTCCGAAAGCGAGACTTTTAGACCTGATACGGAATTTTATTGTTTTTCAGAATAGCAGAGGAAAGACAATCAAAATCATCGCCGGATATCATCAGTATTTTGCGGTAAGAAAAGCGGCGGAGCGCACAAGGAATGCTTTAGAGAAACACAGCCGGAAGGTAGGGGTGGTGTGGCATACACAGGGTAGTGGGAAGAGTCTGTCGATGGTATTCTATACAGGCTGTATTGTCACCAATCCGGAATTTAACAATCCTACCATTGTAGTGTTGACGGACAGAAACGATTTGGATAACCAGCTTTTTGACACGTTTTGTTCCAGTTCTAAATTATTGCTGCGTCAGACACCAAAGCAGGCAAAAAGCAGGGAACATCTGAAACAGCTGCTACGGGTAAAGGCCGGGGGCATTATTTTTACTACGATTCAGAAATTTGGGGAAAGTAATGAAGTATTGAGCGAGCGGAGTAATATCATATTCATGGCAGATGAGGCGCATCGTTCTCAATATGGCCTGGACGGAAGGCTTGATAGGGAGACCGGTGAGTGGAAGTATGGCATGGCAAAATATATGAGAGATTCTTTGCCAAACGCCACATTTATCGGATTTACCGGGACGCCTGTTGATTTTGATGACAGATCAACGGTGGAAGTTTTTGGAGAATATATTGATATTTATGATATGACGCAGGCAGTAGAGGATGGGGCGACCGTGCCGATTTATTATGAGAATCGTACTGCGAAGGTAAAGCTGAATGAAGAACTGTTAAAAAAAATAGATGCAGAATATGATAAAATGTCAGATGAAGCATCGGAGCGGGCTATTGAAAAATCAAAGTCTGACTTATCAACTATTGAAGCGATTATAGGTTCAAATGAAAGACTGAATCTTTTGGCGGATGACATGATTGCCCATTATGAGGATAGGCAGTATGTACTTACCGGAAAAGCGATGATTGTATGTATGAGCAGGCGGATTGCCATCAATTTGTACCGGATTATTTTGAAAAAGCGGCCGGAATGGGAACAAAAAGTGAAGGTAGTATTGACATCCAGCAATCAGGATGATGAGAGCTGGCATGATATTATTGGAAATAAGGCTTATCGAGATGGACTTATGCTGGAATTTAAGGATGAGGTCAGTGAGTTTAAAATTGCGATTGTGGTGGATATGTGGCTGACGGGCTTTGATGTACCTTCTATGGCGACTATGTATATTGATAAGCCGATGAAGGGACATAATCTGATGCAGGCGATTGCCCGTGTCAATCGTGTGTATCAGGATAAAGAGGCAGGATTGATTGTTGATTACATAGGTATGGCAGCAGAATTGAAGAGTGCGTTAAGTCAGTATACAAAACGTGACCAGGATAAAATCCCGGATCTGAGGCAGGCACTGTCTATAGCGTTAAGGAAACTGGAAGTTATGCGGGATATGTTTTATGGATTTGATTATTCTGATTTCTTTGGTCAGCGAGATTTTGTACGCCTTTCTGCAATAGCAAAAGGGGTTAATTTTGCTCTTGGCATGGAAGAGGATGAACAGAAAAGTTTTATACGGGAGGCAACGGCGCTTAGTCAGGCGGAAACGCTTTGCCGAAGTATGCTTAATACCAGAATAAAGCAGGAAATTGAGTTTTTTAAATGTGTGAAGGCTGGAATCTGTAAAACTGCGGGACGGGCCGGGATTACGACAAATGAAATAAATGCAAGGATTATGAAATTGCTGGAGCAGGCGATTGAGCAGGACGGCGTTTACAATATCTTTGCGGAAGCAGGGAAAAAGAATCCGGAGATTTCGATTTTATCGGAGGATTATATGGAGAAAATCCGCAGGATGAAGCACAAAAATATTGCTGCGGAGATGTTG
Organism: uncultured Lachnospiraceae bacterium; assembly: GCA_910578085.1. Taxonomy (GTDB): domain Bacteria; phylum Bacillota; class Clostridia; order Lachnospirales; family Lachnospiraceae; genus 1XD8-76. Next base: position 92,175 of record CAJTPM010000004.1, read on the forward strand.
AGGAAATTGCTGGAGGATAATATTCGTGTATTTTCAAAGACGGGAGTCGTGAAGTCAAAACTTTTTTCAGAGAAGATGCAGAAAGTGTTAAAAATGTACAACAACAGGTTAATTACCAGCGCAGAAGTGATAGAGGAATTATTGAACCTGTCAAAAGAAATGACAGAAGCGTATAAGGCTGGGGAGGAAAAAGGATTGTCTGCGGAAGAACTGGCTTTTTACGATGCGTTGGTTGCAGATCCGGAAGTCCTTAGAAAAATGCAGGATAAGGTTTTGATTGAAATGGCGCAGGAATTGACGGAATTGATCCGCAGGAGCAGGACTGTAGACTGGGATAAAAAGGAGTCAGCTCGTGCTTATATGAGGACGCAAGTGAAGCATCTTTTAAGAAAATATAAATATCCACCCGAGAAAGCCAGGGGGGCTGTTGATATTGTAATTAAACAGGCAGAGTTGATGAGCAGTAATATAAAGCCGAAAGTTGCAGTCTATGATTTTCAACCGAGAACGGAGTCTGCGATGGTGGCGGAAGACTCTGCGCCATATGGTGAGAATTTAGAACAATAATTGGTCTTGAAAAAATCTGATATTTTGAAAAATAGATATGAAATAGAGATTGATTACAGGGATATAGAAAATGAATGGTTGACTATAGTACATGGCGAAACAGGAGAAAGCATAAGATGAAGAGAGAATTTTATCAGGGAAACCGGAAGAGATTATATAAAAAAATGAAGGAAAACTCGCTGCTTTTACTGTTTTCCGGGACAGAAGTCAGAAAGACGGCGGATGAGTTTTATCCCTTTTATACAGATAGGAATTTTCTGTATTTGACCGGCCTTGACAGTAAGGAGCTGGTGCTTCTGGCGAAAAAGGACAGTGAGGGGCAGGTGGAGGAGAAAGTGTTTCTGCTGCCGCCGGATCTGTTAAAAGAGCGCTGGACGGGGACAAGGATCAGGCCGGAGGAGGCGGCAGAACGTTCCGGGATTGCGAAGACAGGCTATGTGGAAGATTTTGCGGGGGAATTTCACAAAATTGCAGCATCGGGAAATTACCGGCGCCTGTATCTGGATCTCCACAGGGAGGCGCCGGAAGACAGAGATGCTCCTGCGCACCTGTTGCTTAGGCAGATCAGAGACAATTACCCCTGGCTGCAGATCGAAAACGCCAATATACTGATCAGGGAACTGCGGACCATCAAACAGCCCTGCGAGATCGAGGCGATGAAAGTAGCGGAGAAGATCACCTGCGAGGGGATCACGGCAATGATGAAGGCCTCAAAGCCGGGGATGTACGAGTATCAGTATAAGGCTGTTTTTGATTATGTGCTGGGGCAGTACGGGCCTCAGGGACCGGCCTTTCCTTCCATTATTTCCGCCGGGAAAAATAATTTCTGTATTCATTATTACAGCTATACAGGGCAGGCGATGGATGGTGATATGGTATTGAATGACGTGGGGGCGCAGAAGGATTATCTGATGAACGATGTGTCCAGGGGATGGCCCTGCAACGGAAAGTTTAGTGACAGACAGAGACTGTTATATGAGTGTGCGCTGCAGACGTCGAACCATATGTTTGAAATGATAAAGCCGGGGATGCCAATGAAAGAGGTGGATGCGGAGGCCCGCCGTTTTAACGCAAGGCTTTTGGTGGATGCCGGGGTGCTTGATAAACCTGAAAATATTGGAACTTATATGTGGCATGGCGGAGCCCATCATGTGGGCTTTGATGTGCATGATGCGGTAAAAGCGCCGGAAGTGATCGCTCCCGGTATGGTTTTCTGTGTGGACATTGGTATTTATCATGAGGATTGGGGCATCGGTTTCCGACTGGAGGATAACTGTCTTGTGACGGAAGATGGATGTGAGAATTTATCTGTGATAACGCCGCGAACGGTGGGGGAGATCGAAGATACCATGCAAAGACGATCTGTGCCGGGGGTATAGATTTAAGAAGCAGGACAGGAAAGATCGGGTTGTACGTAAATGGGACAGGAAGGGTAAGATATCCGCATGATACCGGGGACAAAATGTATACGGAATGTTATCGGGAGCAGCCGGTTCCGGGGAAAATGGGATTGAGCGCAGGTTATGCGGGAAGCCATAAAATAGAGTTTGAGAGAGAAGCAGAAGGATGTACGGAAGATGAATCGAATCATCATGATCATTATGGCGGCAGGCGTTGTTCTGGGAGGTGTTGACAGGATCCTCGGGAACAGACTTGGTTACGGGGAGAAGTTCGAAGAGGGATTTAAATTGTTGGGCCCGACAGCCCTTTCCATGACGGGGATGATCTGTCTGGCGCCTGTGCTGGCAGATATACTGGGACGGGTGATCGTCCCTTTTTATCGTATGATCGGGGTGGACCCGGCCATGTTCGGCGGTATGCTTGCTATTGATATGGGCGGGTATCAGCTGGCGAAGGAACTGGCTGCAGATGCAAAGTTCGGGAGCTTTGCGGGGATCCTGGTCTCTGCGGTATTTGGCTGTACACTGGTTTTTACGATTCCGGTGGGCATGGGGATGATAGAGAAAGGGGACAGAAAGTTTTTTGCGAAGGGGATCATGATAGGACTTACGGCAATGCCGGCAGGACTGATAGTGGGCGGTGTTCTGGCCGGGCTGTCAGTACAGGAGTGCCTGCATCAGAATCTGCCTGTTTTCGGGGTGGCGCTTCTGCTTCTTTTGGGGCTGTGGAAGATGCCGGATAAGATGGTGAAAGGGTTCTGCGCTCTGGCGGAGGGGATACGGATTCTAGTCACGGCAGGATTGGCGCTTGCCGCGGTAGAATATCTGTGCGGATGGAATCCGGTGCCCGGGATGGCGCCCATCGGGGAGGCGATGGAGGTGGTGGCTTCCATCGGGATTGTGATGCTTGGAAGCCTGCCGATGGCGGAGATGTTTTGCAGAGTTCTGAAAAAGCCTTTTACTTCGCTGGGGGAGCGGTTCGGGATGCGGGCTGAGAGCCTGACCGGGATGTTGCTTGGATTTGTGAGTCCCATGCCGGTTTTTTCGCTGTATCGGGATATGGATGAAAAGGGAAAAGTGGCGGTGGGGGCGTTTCTGGTGAGCGGCGCAAGCCTGTTTGCGGCACATATGGGATTTACGCTTGGCACAGAGCCGGAGATGCTGGCAGTACTGATTGGCGGCAAAATGTGCGGGGCGCTTGCGGCAGTGGCGTTGGCAGGTATGGTTATCAGGCGGCAGTTTAGTTGATGTAACAGTGATGCCGAAATATTGTTACCTGGTTGGTAAAAGATTTGAAAATTGTACTTGCGGAGTTGCCTGGCAGTGTGTTATAATAATTTGCGTGCCAGGAAAGATATGCTGGTATATAGATAGGGGCATAGTTCAAAGGTAGAACAGTGGTCTCCAAAACCATCGATGTGGGTTCGATTCCTACTGCCCCTGTTTCTTATTTTCGGATGGTTCAAAAATCTGACTTTTCAGTCAAAATTACACGGGATTTAGAGAGAATATGATTCAGAGTATTATTTTGGACAGACAGGGCAGGAGTATCTTTAAACTTTTGCAGCAGGGCTGTTCGTTAGTTTATGGAATTTGCCTTTGCAGGCAAACCGCACATAAGCTATATGTAAGAAAGAGAAAGAAGAGGAACGGTCATGCAGGCAGTCAGAAATTATCAAAAGGAACTGGAAGGCATATTGAACGCACTTGAAAACAAAAAATCAAACGTACCGGAACTTTTGCTTCACAGCTGTTGTGCGCCCTGCAGCAGTTACTGTATGGAATATTTACGAAAATATTTTCGGATTACCGTATTTTATTATAACCCTAATATAACGGAGGAAGAAGAATACCGAAAGCGGGTGCAGGAGGAGAAGCGGCTGATAGAAGTTTACAACAGGCAGGCGGAGAAATGGGAGAAGGGCAGAGAGGGCGGCTTATCCGGTATCCGGGAGGGAACCGGACAGGAAAAGCCTGATAAGCAGGAACAGGCAGGAAAGCTGTACAGGATCGATATCATAGAGGGAGACTATGAGCCGGCCTGCTTTCTGGAGATGGCGGGAGGGTTGGAGAATTGTGTTGAGGGCGGTGAGAGATGCTTTCGGTGTTATGAGCTGCGTCTGAGAAAGACGGCGCAGTTGGCAAAGGAAAAGGGGTTTGCTTATTTTACAACAACACTGACGATCAGCCCGTTAAAAAATGCGTCGAAGTTGAATGAGATCGGCGGGAGACTGGCGGAGGAATATGGCGTCCGGTGGCTGCCGTCAGACTTTAAGAAGCGGGGCGGATATCAGAGGTCCATTGAGTTATCGAAAGAGTATGGACTTTACAGACAGAATTACTGCGGATGTGTATATTCAAAGAGAAAAGAAGAAGTGGACAGGAAATAATGGATGGAATCAGAAGGTCTGTGACATGGAGTTTTTTGTTGAAATCAGACCTGTTGCGAAACATATGGCTGTTGTCTGGAAAAAGTTTAAAATTTCCGTTTCAAAGTATCGATATTAGTGGTAAAATATAACGAAAGAGAAGAAGACTGATGAGCGATGTGAGAATCACAAGCCGGGGTACTGTTCTTGCGATATCATGATTCTACCTCAGATAAACTGAAAATCAGGATCGTTGCACCGGGCGGAAGTCTGGAGTATGACATTCCGGTGATGAAAGCCGGAAGATATACGGTAGAAGATATTTTTGATAAGAAATTATTGCTGTTGATTCCCTTTTATATTTTTTCACATGAAGGACGATTTGAAGAGTATGAAAAGGATAAAATAAAGCTTATGGCATTGCAGGAGGAGTACGAACAGATCAAAGGCAGGCTGGAGGAATTGCTTCTTCAGGGAATGATCAGTGAATACACAAGATGCACGATTTTAGATATGTCCAATAAAGTACTGGAACATATAGCGCTAAAGTATAGTGTTGTCAGGGAAGGAGTGAAATCTGTTATGGGTGGCAGAGTGTTGGAGTACGAAGCGAAGACGATAAGAAATGAAGGAATAGAGGAAGGAATAGAAAAAGGAATAGAAAAAGGAATAGAAAAGGGCATTGAAGGCACCGTTTCTATCCTGAAAAATCTGGGTGTTCCCGCCCAGACGATTCTGGCTGAAATTCAGGAACAGTATAATCTCACAGCGGAGGCGTCCAGGAAATACCTGTAAAAACCGTTTCAGGGGTTTGCTGTTTAACAACAGGGTGAATGCGTGCGCAATAAGACTGAAAACGAGGAGAAACAATGAAAAAATTACTGGACCTTATATCGGAAGAAGTGAAAAAGGCTTTTGCGGAGGCGGGCTATGAGGAAGAACTGGGCCGGGTGACGGTGTCCAACAGGCCGGATCTGTGCGAGTATCAGTGCAACGGCGCTATGGCGGGTGCAAAAAAATATCATAAGGCGCCGATCGTGATCGCTGGGGAAGTGGCGGAAAAATTAAAGGAGAGCGCTGTTTTCTCAGAGGCAGTTTCGGCCGCGCCAGGCTTTTTAAATCTGAAGGTGAAAGAGGAGTTTCTGGCGGACTATCTGAAAGAAATGGGAGAGGCCTCGAAATTTGGGGTGAGCGAACCGGGGAAGGGAAAGAAAATTATCATAGATTACGGCGGACCGAACGTGGCGAAGCCGCTCCATGTGGGGCATCTGCGTTCCGCTATCATCGGAGAGAGTATTAAGCGGATCTGCCGCTACGCGGGAGCGGAAGTGATCGGCGACATTCACCTGGGAGACTGGGGGCTGCAGATGGGGCTGATCATCTATGAATTGTCCCTGAGAAAGCCGGAACTTCCCTATTTTGATGAGGAGTTTGACGGAGAGTATCCGAAGGAGGCGCCCTTTACGATCTCGGAGCTGGAGGAGATCTACCCGATGGCCAGCGGAAAGTCGAAGGAGGACGCTGCCTACAAGGAAAAAGCCATGGAGGCGACTTTTAAGCTGCAAAATGGTGTGCGGGGATACCGTGCGCTCTGGGATCATATTATTCAGGTATCCGTGGAGGATCTGAGGAAAAACTATGACCGTCTGAATGTGGAGTTCGATCTCTGGAAGGGAGAATCCGATGTGCAGGGGCGGATCCCCGGCATGGTGGAATATATGAAGAGAGAGGGCTATGCCCATGAGAGTGAGGGTGCTCTTGTGGTGGATGTGGTAAAGGAGGACGATACGAAGGAAGTGCCGCCCTGTATGATTTTAAAATCGGATGGCGCAGCGCTCTATAATACGACGGATCTCGCCACCATCGAGGAGCGGATGGAGAAGATCGCGCCGGACGAGCTGATCTATGTGGTGGACAAGCGGCAGGAGCTGTATTTTGAGCAGGTGTTTCGCTGTGCCAGAAAGACAAAGCTGGTGAAGCCGGAGACGGAACTCAAATTCCTGGGATTCGGCACCATGAACGGCAAGGACGGCAAGCCCTTTAAGACCAGAGAGGGCGGTGTGATGCGGCTTGAGTACCTTTTGGAGGAAGTCTACAAGGAAATGCTTGGTAAGATTTCCGAAAATAAGGAGATGTCTGTGGAAGAGGCGAAAAAGACTGCGGAGATCGTAGCGCTCAGTGCCGTGAAGTACGGAGATCTCTCCAATCAGGCATCCAAAGATTATATTTTTGATATTCAGAGATTTACCTCCTCGGAGGGCAACACGGGCGTCTACCTGCTCTATACGATGGTGCGGATCAAATCCATTCTAAATAAGTACCGCGAGCAGGGCGGAAAGACGGAAAAGACACAGATCGCCGTCACGGGAAATGAATCTGCAAAGGAACTGATGAAAGCTGTCGCCGGATTTGGCGCGATGATCGAAAACGCTTATTTGGAGACCGCGCCCCACAAGGTCTGCGCCTACATGTATGATCTGGCCAATGCGCTCAATCATTTCTATCACGAGACGAAGATCCTGACGCAGGAGAATGAAGCGGAAAAGTCCGCTTATATCGCACTGCTGGCGCTGACGTTGCGGGTGATGGAGGAGTGTATCGGCCTGCTTGGGTTCTCTGCGCCGGAGAGGATGTAAAAATTTAAAAAAAGTTGTTGACAAGCAACCCCATTTAATTGTATACTAGCAAGGCAGTCAGATAATTTGGAATGATTTGGCTGCCATAAAAACATAATGGGATCTTAGCTCAGCTGGGAGAGCATCTGCCTTACAAGCAGAGGGTCATAGGTTCGAGCCCTATAGGTCCCATTTACAGGAAAATTTTATTTGATGAATATGGCGAGATGGCTCAACTGGCTAGAGCGTCCGGTTCATACCCGGGAGGTTGAGAGTTCAAGTCTCTCTCTCGCTACTGTAAAGCCTTGAAGTTATTCAAGGCTTTTTTACGATGAATGTCCTGTCAGACGGCCATGAAGAGGGCATGCTTGCATGCACCGATTCATGGACATCTGACAGGCAGGATGATATGAGCAGGGAGAGCGATAGCTCGGATTACGAATATCGGCGGCGGATGTTAGAGTGCGCAGCACGGAGCATCCGGCGTTCATGTTCATTTTGTAAGGCAGACAAAACAAGGAAAGCAGGAGCATATGGTACAACAGGACAAGCTGGTACAGTTTTATTTTACGCAGTACAGGGACAGTTCCCTGAAATTGAAAAAGAAAAAGAATGATGGGAAGAGCGGCTACGAAAAGAGGATCAAATCCCTTTTTCAGGAATTAAAAAGAACCGGTTCGGCAAAAATAAAGACAGCGAAGCTGGAAGATTACCACAGGCAGATCAGAAATGTCAGCTACTATGCGTTTCGGGAGAAGAACCAGATCGCGATGATGGAGATCAGGGATCTGGTGCTGCCGGAACTGGTGCGTCTGGATATGGCGGAACTGACCGACAGCGAGGCGGAGATCGTCACCGGAAAATTTTTGGAGTATCTGCGGACGAAACTTCCTTTTGAGATATGCCGCAGAACGATCAAGGCGTTATGCAGAAGCTATGCGGACGTGGGAATCCGGGGTGAGATCATCGATATGGTGCCCATGAACCCGGAGACGGAGTTTCAGGAAGCTCTGGCTATGAAGCGGCATTTTATTCTGCATGTGGGGCCAACCAACTGCGGAAAGACCTATCAGGCCCTTGAGAGACTGAAAACTTCCCGAAACGGAGCCTATCTGGGGCCTCTCAGGCTGCTGGCGTTAGAAGTGTATGAGCGGATGATGGAGGCCGGGGTTCCCTGCAGCATGCTCACCGGGGAAGAGTATATTTTTGAGGAAAACAGCCGTGTGATCTCCTCCACCATCGAGATGCTGGATATCGAAAAAGAGTATGACATTGCTGTCATTGACGAGGCACAGATGATCGCGGACGAGGACAGGGGGCACTCCTGGACCAGGGCGATCCTGGGGGTGAAAGCGAAGGAGATCCATGTCTGTATGAGCCCGGCAGCCCAGGATGTAGTGACGCATCTGATCTCCTTATGCGGCGACAGCAGTGAGATCAATCACTATGCGCGGATGACGAAACTGGTCTGCGAGGAGGAAGCCTTCCGCTTTCCTGAGGATGTGCAGGAGGGGGATGCGTTAATTCTGTTCACAAAGCGGGCGGTGCTGGATATCGCCGGGCGTCTGGAGCGCGAGGGCATCCGCACCAGCGTGATCTACGGTTCCCTGCCGCCGGAGATCCGCAGACGGCAGATCAAGCTGTTTACGGAGAAACAGAGCAAGGTGGTGGTATCCACGGACGCCATCGGCATGGGGTTAAATCTTCCTGTGAGACGGATCGTTTTTGTACAGATCGAGAAATATGACGGTCATCAGAAGCGGAAGCTGGAAGTGCCGGAAATCAAGCAGATCTCCGGGCGCGCCGGCCGCTATGGCATCTATGAGACCGGTTATGTGAATGCGGTGGGAGAAGAAGAGTTAGAATATATCAAAGAGCGTTACGCGAAGGAGGAGGAACCTATAAACAGGGTGAGCCTGGGATTTCCCCATGTGCTGCTCGATATGGAGGATCCTCTGGATACGATTTTGAAAGTATGGAAGTCTGTGGAACCGTCGCCGCCCTTTGAGAAGGTCAGTATCGATGAGATGCTGTTTCTGTATGAGCGGGCCTACAGGGAGCGGAAGGATATCGACGGTTTCGATGACAAGCGGACGTTATATCGGATGTTAACCTGTTCCATTGATATCAAAAACAGGGATATTGTGGATCTTTGGCTGTATTACTGTGAGACTTATACGGCAGATGTGTCCTTACATTTTCCGGCGCTCTCCATGTGTACTGATAAAGGATTGATGCGCTATGAGACGTTTTACAAGATGTTGGATCTTTATCATCAGTTTTCCACAAGGCTGGGCAAGGAGATGGACGCAGAGCGTCTTGCAAGAGAGCGGGAAAAAACAGAAGATACGATTATGCGGTATCTGGTAGGCAACAAAAAGGATTATATTCAGAAGTGTAAATACTGCGGAAAGCCGCTGCCTTTCGGTTATGGATTCACAGTCTGTGATGATTGTCACAGGGGCGGCAGGAAGTTTGCCCTGATGGGAAGAAAAAAAGGGTATGAGAGCGAGGGCGGCAGAGAGCAGGAGCGCCACAGAAAATCGGAGAAACCCGAGAGGGAAATGAAAAAGACAGGCGGCGGTTACAGAAGAAGACGCAGGAGAGCAGGGCAGGCGGCTGCATCGGGAGAGAATAAAGAAAGCTGACAGAAAGTCAGAGACAGCCGGAAAGATGTGAGACGGGATCAGAAACGCTGAACAGATCGTTACAAGTCGCAGCGGCTGGCATAGCGGGAGATGATAACGGACGATTACGTGGAGCAGGATAGAGCAGACGGGATAAGAGGTGAAACGTATGAGAATAGGAACAGGCTACGATGTCCACAGACTTGTGGAACACAGAAAATGTATCATAGGCGGCGTAGAGATTCCCTATGAGAAAGGACTTCTCGGGCATTCCGATGCGGACGTGCTGTTACATGCAATCATGGATGCTTTGCTGGGGGCGGCGGCTCTTGGAGATATCGGAAAGCATTTCCCGGATACGGAGGAAGAATACCGCGGCATCTCTTCATTGGAACTTTTGAAGAAGGTGGGCGGACTTCTGGAGGAGCATACGTTTCTAATTGAAAATATCGATGCCACGATCATTGCCCAGGCGCCGAAAATGCGTCCTCATATCGACAAAATGCGGGAAAATATCGCGGCGGCGCTGGGGCTTGAACTGATGCAGGTCAGCGTGAAGGCGACCACAGAGGAGGGGCTTGGCTTTACTGGAAGGGGAGAGGGCATTGCCGCCCAAGCGGTCTGCCTTCTGACGACGCCCATGGAGCTGCACGCGGAGAACGTTTCCGGGTGCGGGGAGTGTGCCGGGTGTCCGAAACGCGGGGAGTAAATAAAATGGAGGATACTCTTTTACTGACCAAAAAGTTAAGCAGGGAGAGTCATACCGGTCTGCTGTTTGCTTATAAGGTACTGAAAGAATATGGCTTTGACTATCAGCGGGCATTTGCCTGTTTAAAATCCGAAGACTTCAAAAATTCATTTGAGAGTCATGAGAGGCGGATGCAATAAAAATAGTAAAACAGGAAGAAACAGATGCACATTTGATCGATTTGAAATATAATATAGAGAACGGCATATCTTTCGGAAGGAACGCGCATTATGGGGTTTATCAGAAACATTCAGGAAGAGATCAGAATCATACGGGAGCGGGATCCGGCGATTCACAGCAACTGGGAAGTACTTTTGTATCCCAGTTTTAAAGTGATGCTGCATTACCGGCTGGCCCATAAGCTGTACATAAAAAGACATTATTTCCTTGCCAGATGGGTGTCTCAGCGTGGAGTGCGGAAAACCGGTATTGAGATCCATCCCGGCGCCACCATCGGAAAAGGACTGTTTATCGACCACGGCAATGGCGTGATCATCGGTGAGACCGCCATACTGGGAGATAACGTGACGCTCTATCAGGGGGTGACTTTAGGCGGTACCGGAAAGGAACAGGGAAAACGCCATCCGACCATCGGCAATAATGTGATGATCAGCGCAGGCGCCAAAGTGCTGGGATCTTTTAAGATCGGCGATAACTCGAAGATCGGCGCAGGGAGCGTGGTGCTGGAAGAGGTGCCGCCTGGCTCCACGGTGGTGGGCGTTCCCGGACATGTGGTGAAGCGGAAGAAGCAGAATTTCCCCCAGGAGGAACTGAACCAGGTGGATCTTCCGGATCCGGTGCAGGAGGATATTGCGGGATTGAAAAAGGCCAACGCAGAACTGACCAATCATCTGTTAAAGCTGGAGGAGGAGATGCGGAAGCTGCGGCGTGAATTTCCGGAGGAGTAGAGCAGGATGAATATGTTACTTGAAAATATTGAGAAACTTCATACGACGCAGATGGGAATAGAACGCATAAAAAAGAATCTGCAGATTGAAACAGATGATGTTATACAATGGTGCAAAGCGCGTATCCTGGAAAAAGATACGAGGATAGAGCGGTGTGGAAAAAACTGGTATGCAACTGCAGAGAGCTGCATCATAACGGTAAACGCGCATAGTTATACGATCATTACAGCACATAAAAAGGAGAACACAGACCATGAAAATCTATAACACATTATCCGGCAGGAAAGAGGAATTTGTCCCGATCGAGGAGGGAAAGGTACGCATGTATGTGTGCGGGCCTACGGTGTACAACCTGATCCACATCGGGAATGCCCGCCCGATGCTCGTCTTTGACACGGTGCGGCGTTATATGGAATACAAAGGATACGATGTGAATTTTGTGTCCAATTTTACGGATGTGGATGACAAGATCATTAAAAAAGCGTTGGAAGAAGGCGTGGATGCCTCAGTGATCTCTGAACGATACATTGCGGAGTGCAAAAAAGATATGGAGGGCATGAATGTAAAACCTGCAACGACGCACCCCCTTGCCACCCGGGAGATCGACGGGATGTTGGAGATGATCGAGACGCTAATTGAAAAAGGACATGCCTACCGGGCGGCGGACGGCACGGTGTATTTCCGGACAAGAAGCTTTAAAGAATACGGTAAGCTGTCCCACAAAAATCTGGATGACTTACAGGGTGGGAACAGGTCTTTACTTGTCTCGGGGGAGGACCAGAAGGAAGATCCTCTTGATTTTGTGCTGTGGAAACCGAAAAAGGAGGGAGAACCTTACTGGGAGTCGCCCTGGTGCGACGGCAGACCGGGCTGGCATATCGAGTGCTCCGTGATGAGTAAAAAGTATCTGGGGGAGGAGATCGATATTCACGCGGGCGGAGAAGACCTGGTTTTCCCACACCATGAAAATGAGATCGCCCAGTCCGAGGCGGCCAACGGAAAAACCTTTGCCCATTACTGGATGCACAACGCGTTTTTAAATATTGACAATCATAAGATGTCCAAATCCGCGGGAAATTTCTTTACGGTGCGGGATATCTCTGAAAAGTACGATCTGCAGGTGCTGCGGTTTTTCATGCTGTCTGCGCACTACAGAAGTCCACTGAATTTCAGCGCGGAGTTGATGCAGGCGGCACAGAACGGCTATGACAGGATCGTGACGGCGGTGGAAAATCTGAGCTATCTGATAAAAAATGCCGGGGACGGGGAAGAAACCGGGTCCGAAAAGGAACTGGAGGAACAGGCGAAGACTTTCGTGGCAAAATTTGAGGAGGCCATGGAGGATGACTTTAATACGGCGGATGCACTGGCGGCAATCTTTGAACTGGTAAAATTTGTGAACACCAACACGGATGGAGCCCACACAAAAGCTTATCTGCAGGCGTTAAAAAATGAGATTACGACGCTTGCCGATATCTGCGGACTGATCGTGGAAAAAAAGGAGGAACTTCTTCCGGAGGATATCGAGGCGCTGATTGCGGAGAGACAGGATGCCAGAAAGGCAAAGAATTTTGCCCGTGCGGACGAGATCAGGAATGAACTACTGGAAAAGGGAATCGTTCTGGAGGATACGAGAGAGGGCGTAAAATGGAAAAGGGCGTAGGGCTGCCGCAGGATATTCTGGAAAGATTCGACTGCAGGGAACAGGATGTCCGGAATTTTTCGCCGTTAACGCTTGCCTATATCGGGGATTGCGTGTATGAACTGATCGTCCGTACCATGGTTGTGGAAAGAGGCAACAGGCCGCCCCGGAAACTGCATAATGAATCCTCTGAATTTTCCAAAGCGGGAACCCAGCGGAAAATTTATGAAGCGCTGCTTGATGAGGTGACAAAAGAGGAGGCGGATATTCTGCGTCGGGGGAAAAATGCCCATTTTCATACGAAGGCGAAAAATGCAACGGTGTTGGAATACAGAAGCGCTACGGCGTTGGAGGCGCTGCTTGGGTATCTGTATCTGACGGGGAAGATGGAGCGGGTGCTGGAGCTTTTGAAGATCGGATTGCGAAAATGTGAGATGAATCTGTAGATCACAGATGGCAGGGAAAGAATTTACAGCTGCTTCTGCGGATTGTGATCGTTGGGATAAAGATATGGTTATCTGGGATATGGGCGCATCACATGGGAACTCATTCAGGTAAAATGGAGAAGAGACAGGGAGACAGGCTATGGCATATCGTGAATATACAATAGAAGGCAGAAATGCAGTGCTGGAAGCGCTTAAAAGCGGCAAACCCATCGACAAACTTTATGTGCTGGACGGCTGTCAGGACGGGCCGGTGATGACCATCAAAAGAGAGGCAAAAAAGCGGGACTGTTTTGTGAAATTTGTGGATAAGGAACGCCTGGATCAGCTTTCGGAGACCGGACATCACCAGGGCGTTATCGCTATGGCGGCGGCCTACGAATATGCGGAGCTGGAAGATTTGTTTACAGCGGCGAAGGAGAAAGGGGAGGATCCTTTCTTTATCCTGCTTGACAATATTGAAGATCCCCATAATCTGGGCGCCATAATAAGAACCGCCAACCTGGCCGGAGCCCACGGCGTGATCATCCCGAAAAACCGGGCGGTGGGGCTGACGGCGTCGGTGGCCCGCACCTCGGCGGGAGCCATAAACTATACGCCGGTTGTGAGAGTGACCAATCTGGTGCGGACCATGGAGGAGTTAAAAAAGAGAGGACTGTGGATGGTCTGTGCGGACATGGGCGGAACGAGGATGTACGACCTGAATCTGAAGGGCCCCGTCGGCCTTGTGATCGGAAGCGAGGGAGAGGGCGTGGGACGGCTTGTGAAGGAAAACTGCGACATGATCGCTTCCATTCCGATGAAAGGGGATATCGATTCCCTGAACGCTTCCGTGGCGGCCGGCGTGTTGGCTTATGAGATCGTACGGCAGAGAGGGTGAAAGCATTAAAAAAGATTGAAAAAGGAACAGAATAAAAATGACTACTTATGATGTATTTTTAGATCCAGTAGCGAACAAACCTGTTGTCAATGGAAATATTATGCCAGGAAGTACAGCTGTTAAGATTCCAAATGATAAAAAGGCGGCGCAGTATACGTGATATTTTTTCCATAAGGCCGATATTGAAGCAGGGATTGATTATTTGACAGGGATTTCGATAAATAACCATCCTAAAGTAAATGAGGGATTGCTTATTGCTGCATTAACTATGTTAATGAAGTGTTTTCAAAGCTGTTTGTGATACAAGGGAGAAGCATGTTATGAAATGTAAAGTGTGTGGTGCTGGAAGTGGAAAATATCCTTTGTGTAGAGAATGTAATAGGAAAAGGCAAACAGGCATGATTATAAAATGTCCAAAGTGCCAGCAGTGGCATTATATAAATATGCCTTGTGTAGAAGAGAAAAAAACTGTAGGAGAAAAATTTCTTTATGAATTAAAAGAATCTTTGGTGACAAAGACAGAAATGGAATATTTAAACTGCATTAAAGCGGTATTGCCAGAAAATTATTTGATTCAAGTACAGGCAAATTTAGCTTCATTTATCGTAAGGACTGACGGTGCAAGATTTCAAAATGAGCTATATCGAAATGTTGATTTTATTATTACAGATTTGTCTTATCATCCTTTAGTAGCGGTGGAAATTAATGATCAGACACATTTAACAGAAGATAGACGGGAGAGAGATAAAAAAGTTGCCAAACTGTTCAACCGTCTGTAGCACCAGATGCTAAGAAAAATGGTTGCTATATTGCAACTTGTATATATGGTTCATATGATTGCCCGGAGGTATGGACATTGCGCAGATTTCGAGATGATAGTTTGCGGAAAAATTGTTTGGGGCGTATTTTTATAAAGTTGTATTATGCTGTCAGCCCTGCGTTTGTGAAAATGCTGGGCGATAAAAAAATATTTAAAACTTTTGGAAAGAAATGCCTGGATGCATTGATTATATGGCTTCAGAATAGAGGTGTAAAAGATACTCCTTATACAGATTTTATGTACAACGATTATGAAGCTTTCTCAGACGAGGATCTTCTGTAGAAGGGCATGATTGATCTGTATAAGGCGTAGCCAGATTGGATAAATATATCGTAGCCGGTGTAAAGGTGAAAATTTTTCTGTAAATAAAAGTCTTGTATTCATAAAAACACCTCGCATTGAAAATATGTTCAACGCGAGGCAACATTTTTTGAACGGATTTTTCAAGTGTTTTTTGAAATTCAAGTCCCCGCATAAAGCAACAGGATTAGAACCGCGCAGCTTATGATGAGAAACAGAGCTGCCAGCAGAACACCAGTATGTATCTTTATTTTTTCAGAAGATCCGGGTTCGATCAGATGGGAACGACGCAGGGCGGTCACGACAGGTTTGTACAACAGCATTGTCAGCGAGGCGTTTAATCCGCCTTTGATGAGATTGAACGGCAAAAATGCCGGGAGCAGCAGATCTGCCACAGCTTCTCTCGAATAACCCATGTAGATCGGGGCGATCAGATAATTCCAGAGCATCATGATTAGAACCTGACAGCTCAAACCACAGAACAGCCCGAGCATGGCGCCGGACAGCGTATGTTTCCTCCGGTAGATGAGTGAGGCGGTGCAGGCGAAGGAACAGCTTGAAATGATGTTCATCAGACAGCCCAGGATCCCTGTTGTGCTGGTTGTGAACATCTGCACCACAGAGACAATTACGGTGATGACCAGTGAAGTGAGCGGACCGAAAAGGAATCCGCCGATGACGATAATAACGTCCTTGGGATCGTATTTCAGGAAAAGTACGATGGGGATGCGGCCGAACGCTGCTGCGATATAGGCCAGTGTGCACAGCATAGCTGTTGTTGAGAGTTTTTTTGTTTTACTGATATTCATTGGAATACCTCCTTTAAAATAATGAACACCTGAAAGTAACGGAATGCCTTTCAGGTGCTATCATTCATGAGGAAGGAATATCTATAAAGAGATGATTCTGCTGTTTAAAGGGGTATTGAAAATGTCCACAGAACATTTGGATAAAAAAGAGTGCAAAAAATATTATCAGATTTATTCTGACAATTCCAATACACCTTCTTTAATCCGGACTATACCGTCGGTTTTGGAATTTCACCAAACCCCGCGCTTTCGCGCCCGCGGACTGTAACCGCCGATCGGGAATTTCACCCTGCCCTGAAGACATTACTGTTATTCAACTGTTTACAGGATTATATCACAGGGGCGGACAAAAGTCAATTTCTGTAAAATTACTTTACAGAATCGGAGTGGACAGGTAAACCGGAAAAAAAATAAAGAAAAAGGAAAAGTATCCATGTACAACGACTACGAATCTTTCTCCGACGAGGAGCTGATCATACGGCTCCGGGACGGGGACAATCGGATAACCGAATATATCATTGAAAAGTATAAGGATCTGGTGCGGAAGAAATCCCAATCCATGTATATTCTGGGAGCGGACCATGAAGACCTTTTACAGGAAGGCATGATCGGCCTGTTCAAGGCGATCAGAGATTATGATGCCGGGCGGGATGCCAGTTTCTATACCTTTGCGGAGCTGTGTGTGACAAGGCAGATCTATACGGCAGTGCAGTCTGCGGGGAGAAAGAAACATTCTTTTTTGAATTCCTATGTATCACTTTATGAAAATCAGGAGAGAAACGGGGAGGAATACCCGGAACTGATTCAGGAACTGGTGGCGTGGAATACAAAAAATCCGGAGGAGCTGATGATTGATCAGGAGAATCTGGAAAGTCTGGAGAGAATGATAGAGCAGGAGCTCAGCAGTTTTGAAAAACAGGTCCTGGAACTGTGCCTGACGGGAATGAGTTATACGGAGATCGCAAGAGTGCTGGGAAAGACGGATAAGGCCACAGACAACGCCCTGCAAAGGATCAAAACAAAAATCAGAAAAGCGCGAAACATTAAGATGCCGAAAGGATAATTTAAGTTTTTTTAAGATTTCGTTTATTGTTTTTTGAGAAGAAAAGCGTATAATCAAATATGATAAACTGACCGGCGGGTCGGGAAATATAAACAGTAAGAGTTTGTACCTGCTTTGTATACGCTGAAATCAGTGTACCTGGCAGTATGAACAGAAAAAAGAGCGCGGCAGAAAGAACTGCGCAGAAATGAGGAGCAGCATGAAAAAAACGAGAAAACAGACAGCAGCAGGGATAGCGGTGATGCTTGTTCTGGCGATGGCGCTGGGTGGATGCGGCAAAGCAGCACAGGAAACCGCCGTGACGGAGGAAGAAAGTGCTGTGACAGTCAGCACCCGGAGCGTGGGAACAGGGACGATCACCTTGACAAACTCTTTCGTGGGGACGATATCACCGCAGGAGACAGTGATGGTTATTCCGCTTACAGCCGGTACGGTGACGGAGACCTTTTTTGAGGTCGGGGATACTGTGCAGGCCGGAGATGTCCTCTTCAAAATAGATGACGAGGCAGCAAAGCTGCAGTATGAGACGGCGCAGCTGGGTGTGAAAAATGCACAGCAGACAGCGGATTCCACAATGGATAATCTGTTAAATCAGCAGGATAGTACCAGTCTTCAGTTAGAGGGAAGTGCGCTGCAGTCAAAAAGCAGTTTTGAACAGGCACAGATCGGATACTATACGGCAAAAGAGGCTTATGAGAAGCTGGATAAACAGTGCAGCGATATGAAAAAACAACTGGAAGCCCTGAAGGCATCTCAGGGAATCAGTGGCAATAGCCCGGTATCATCGAAAGAAATAGCGGATTTAGAATCCGATCTGGCAAGCCTGCAGTCTGCCAGAGATCAGGCCTGGCAGGGATATCTGACAGCAGGCAGCGGTTATCGCACTGCGCAGGAGGCGATGAACCTTTCGGATGAGACGGAAGTTATGACTCAGGAACAGCTGGATCAGTCTGTGGCGTCCACTGAGGATCAGTTGGCACTCAGCATCGATATGGCGAAACTCAGTGCAGCGCAGGCGGAGTTGGCACTTGATATGTATACAGTAACGGCTCCTGTTTCCGGTGTGATCGAAAGTAAGGCAGTGGAGGTGAATGGCTTAGTCTCTCAGAGCGGCCCGGCCTATACGATCGTCAATAATAATACGATGACTTTGACATTTCAGGTCAGCGAATCAGTGAAAGATACCCTTTCTCCGGGACAGAAGATCACACTGGAGCGAAACAATGAGACCTATACGGCTTCTGTAACGGAGATCGGCACATCCGTGAATCCCCAGAGCGGCCTGTTCCAGGTCAAGGCCTGTGTGGCGGCAAACGGTACGGAACTGCCAAACGGTGTGTCGGTGAAGGTAAGTGCTGATACATACCGGGCGGAAAATACGATGATCATTCCTTACGAGGCGGTCTACTATGAGAACGAGGGCGCCTATGTGTATACCAGTGTGAACGGCAGAGCGGTGAAGACGCCGATCACAACGGGTATTTTTGATGATGAGAATATTGTGGTAACAGGCGGTCTGAATCTGGGCGATATCGTGGTGACCAGCTGGTCCCCGCAGCTTACAGACGGCGTACTGTTGCATGCGGTGGATTCCGGAAGCGGGGAAGAGACAACAGATTCGGAGAAAGAAGCAGATACGGACACACAGACAGATGCTGAGACAGATAAGGCGGAATAGGGGGCACATCTATGAACTTGACAAAAACAGCTTTAAAGCGCCCGGTCTCCTGTGTGCTGATCGTTGTTGCGCTTGTAGTATTCAGTATTTCTTCTCTGCTTGGGTTTAAACTGGAACTGACGCCCAGCATGGAACTGCCGATGTTAATTGTGGTTGCCATGTATCCGGGGGCGGACCCGGAGACAGTGGATGAACTGGTGACGAAGGTGATAGAGGACGCGGGATCTTCCCTGAGCGGCGTGGAGGACGTGACCGCTATCTCTATAGAAAATATGTGCCAGGTGCTGTTCCAGTATGAGTACGGCGTGGATATCGACGAGTGTTATGCAGATCTGCGATCCGCGCTGGATACGGCTTCCTTAAGTCTGCCGGAGGATGTGGATACTCCAACGGTTATCGAAATGAATATGAACAGCATGCCGAACATGTACATATCAGCCACGGAGGCCGGGGACATCGATCTGTTGAAGGTCATCAATGAATCCGTGGTACCGGACCTGGAAAAGATCTCCGGTGTGGCCCAGGTGGAAGTCAGCGGCGGCAGCGAGGAATATATTAAGGTAGAGCTGAACGAGACATTATTAAACCAGTATGGTCTGACCATGGACAGTATATCCCAGATGCTTGCCATGGTGGATTTCAGTTATCCCGCGGGGACAGTCACCCAGGGAAAGCAGAATATGACGATCACCACAGGCAAGGATTATAATACCGTGCAGCAGCTGCGGAAAGCTCCCCTTACGACAGCCAAGGGAAGTGTGATCACGCTGCAGGATGTGGCAAATGTGACGATGGCAAGCGGATCCACCGATTACATAAGCCTGTACGACGGGAAGGAAGATATCAGCATCAGCATTCAGACAAAGAGCAGTTATGGTACCGTGAATGTCTGCAATGATATCAAGGCGGCATTGGAAAAGATCAAGGCGGAAAATCCGGCCATTTCCTTTGAGATCACTTATGATGCCAGCGAGACCATTGTGAATTCCATCTGGTCTGTGGGGCAGACTCTGATTCTGGGCATTGTTTTGTCGATGGTGGTTCTGTTCCTGTTTTTCGGGGATTTCAAGGCTTCCCTGATCGTGGGAGCTTCCATGCCGGTATCGCTGTTTGTGACATTGATTCTGATGAATGCCATGGGGTATTCTTTAAATATCGTGACTATGGGATCTCTGGTTATCGCCATCGGTATGATGGTGGACTCCTCCATCGTCGTGATCGAGAGCTGTTTCCGAATGCAGGAGAAAAAACCTGACTTTAAGGAGGCGGCGCTTGCCGGGACGAAGGTGGTGACGGCGTCTATCGTGGCCTCCACGATCACGACGGTTGTTGTGTATGTGCCTCTTGCCGTGAGTAAGGGCCTGTCGGGGCAGCTGTTCGTGCAGCTGGGCTTTACGATCGTATTTGCGATGTTAGCTTCTCTGATCGTTGCGCTGACGTTAGTGCCTCTTTGTTATTCAAAGTTCCGCCCGGTGGAGAAAAAAGATATTCCGATGAATAAGTTTCTCCGTTTTATCATCAGAGGCTATAAAAAACTGCTGAGAAAGCTTTTAAACAAACGGTTTCTGGTGATTATTGCTTCCGTGGCGATGGTTGTGGTTTCCATTCTCATGGGAACGCAGCTGAACATGGAGATGATGCCCTCGGCAGATGAGGGAACCATATCGATCGATGCAAGCTTCCGGGCCGGCACGAGAACGGAGAGCATTGATGAGCAGATGCAGGAATGGGTGCAGATCGTGTCTACAGACGAGGATGTGGAGCACTATTCCTATTATGTAAGCGGATCCAATTCCGGCATCAGCGCCTACTTGAAAAAGGACAGAAGCCGGGATACCGTGAAGATCGTGGACGAATGGAACGAACTGGCAAAGGAGATGCCGGGCATGGACATCACAGTTTCCTCCTCCGGCTCCAGTATGAGCTCCATGATGGGCGGCGGTACCTACGGCATCAGTTTACAGGGCAGAGATATGGATGAACTGAAGGCCTTTGCGGAAGAGCTGGAAGATAAATTTCTGGCGGTAGATGGTGTGGTTAAGGTGGATAATTCCACTTCCGGCGACAACATCCGGGCCAGGATCGATGTGGATGAGCTGAAGGCCATGCAGTACGGTCTGACGCCCATTACGGTGGGAATGGCGGTAGGCAATGCCACCGGCGGTAAGAAAGCCATGACTGTGACAAGAGAGGGTTCCGAATATGAGGTGCGGCTTGAATATCCGGAGGGTGCATACGACGATATGAACAGTCTGATGAATCTGAATATTCTGTCGCCTACGGGAATAACCGTACCGCTCAGAGATATTGCGCAGATCGTTTACGAGGAGGCGCAGGAACAGATCTACAAGGAAAACGGACAGTATCAGATCTCGCTGACTGCGACCACCACCTCGGATCAATATTATGAGGCTCAGGCGGCAATTGATGAGATCGTGGAAAATACGGTGTTCCCGGATACGGTTTCACCGGCGAGCAGCGCCATGACGGCAATGATGATGGAGGAATTCAACACGCTGATCAAGGCCATCCTTACCGCAGTATTTCTGGTATTCCTTGTGATGGCAATGCAGTTTGAGTCACCCAGATTTTCGTTTATGGTAATGATGTGTGTTCCCTTTGCGCTGATTGGCTCGTTTATGTTTTTGTTTGTGACAGACTCCACGATCAGTATGGTATCTCTGATGGGCTTTCTGATGCTGATGGGTATCGTGGTAAATAACGGTATTCTGTATGTGGATTCCACCAACCAGCTGAAAGCGGAGATGTCGGTGGAGGATGCGTTGATCGAGACAGGCGCCATAAGACTTCGGCCGATCCTGATGACATCTCTGACGACGATTCTGTCCATGATTCCCATGGGGCTGGCTCTCGGCACAAACGGGGAGATGATGCAGGGGATGGCACTTGTTATTATCGGCGGTCTTCTGGTTTCCACGGTGCTGACGTTGGTTCTGATTCCGACGATCTATCTGATTATTGATAAGGAGTCAAGGAAGGGCAGAAGAAGAAGCAGAAAAGAAGGACGGCAGGAGAGAAAGAAGCGCCGCAGAGAGAAGAAAGAGCAGGAAATGTAACAGTGAAGTGTATGGTATCAGAGAAGTGAGTGGGCACGTTTCTCTGTACAGAAGAAGCCGGAGGGGAGTATTATCCTGAAGCAGTTATGAATTGCGAAGGGATGATTCCCCTGAGGTATTGGGGAAAACGGAGAGGTGTACATTGAAAATGGAAGAAAAATTATCGCCGAAGGTGGAAGCTTTGTACAAGGCGGTTATGGAGCTTTTGCTGGAGGGGAAGGAAATCAGAAAAATGAAAGTTTCCGAAATTACGGAACAGGCCGGTATCGGCAAGGGAACCGCCTATGAGTATTTTGAGAGCAGAGAGGAGCTGCTTGTCCGTGCACTCGGCTACCAGCAGAGGATATGGGCGGAAAATATCCGGGAAGAACTGTCGCACCATGACGGATTAATGGAACAATTGGATCGTCTGTTTGATCTGCTGGATCGTATTATACAGAGTGTAAAAAAGGAGGCGCTGGAGGAGATCTGTAATATATTTTTTCTTTCTCCGGTCTTCAAAAGAGACAAAGACTGTGGTCTGGCAGAACTTTTATACGATATGGTCGGGGAAGCAAAACGGGGGGGTATGTTACGGGAAGAGTTTCCTGATGAGTATATCGTACTTTCCCTGTCGGGGAAACTGTTCAGTTATATTTCGTTTTCCATAGCGGAAAAGGATGGGATGGAAAGGACCTGCACGTCAGGGCGGATCAGGGCGTATCTGGCTGACAGTTTTGCACAGGAATTTCTGGCGGAGCAGAGAAAAATATGACGGACGGGTGTGGACGGCGGTTTAGCCGATATACTGATCTTGCAGGTAAAAGAGAAGCGTAACGGGAAGAAAAAGAAATTTATCGCAGTGACGGAAATTGTTGCTTAAATATCATGCGGAAAGGATTATGACAGAGATGAAGATGGAAAGAAAAAAGAGAGGACGCATTCTGGCGGCGATGTTGTGCGGCGTGATGCTGCTTTGTCTGGCACCGGCGGAAACGGCCTGTGCGGCGGAGCCGGAGAAGGTGATAAGACTTCGGGCAAAGGGGATCGAAGATCCTGTAAGTACCGGGAATAACTGGACGGGCGATTATGTGACATACAGCGATTGCTATGTGGTTCGGGAAAACTGGGATCTGGAAGGTTTTAAAGATCTTCTTGTACCGTCTGTGCTGTATCGGGTGACGGACGCCTATCGCTATGACAGGAGTATGAGAAAGAGGGTGATGGATCTGCAGTCTGTTGCGGATGGCAGCAGGGGCGCGGTGGAACTGAGAAATATTGCTTTTATCAGTGCTGCGGAAGGTGGAAAGGAATCTACCTTTCAGAATATGGGCGGCATTCGCGCGGTGCCGGAAAAGGAAGTGAATATCTGGAAGCTTACTATTTTAAATCCGTATGATGAGGAGAAAAATCCTGCCGGCATGAGGCAGCCGGAGATAAATAATGTGCGAAAAGAAGGGGGCTATCTCTGCTTTGATTATAAGGAGTTATATTCTACGGGAAACTGTTATCTGTCTGCAATTCTGACCACGGAGCGGGGAGAAGAGATCATAGGCTATGACAGACTGGTGGATGCCTCATACAGAGGAGTTGGTACGGTGGCGATGGCGTGGCCGCCGGAATACGATGAGAACGGCTATGTGCTGAAGGTGTTTGCCGAGAAATACAACGGAGATAATATGACCGATTATATCAGCGAGATGCAGTATGTATACAAAGGTGCTGCGATCGATAAAGAGGATTGATGCATGATAAATATATTTCCTGGTGTGAATCATGAAATAGAATGCGGCAGAGGATGTCATTGACAGGCTGAAAGAACTGATAGAATAAGTTATCGCTAATCCCCCGGAACTGTCCGAAAATGCGGCAGTTCCGGGGGATTTTATCTGTCTCACACAGAGGGGATAAGGGCTACTGTTTGATAAATGCGATCTCTGCTTCCATGGCTTCCGGTATCGGTTCTCCTTTGGAGAGCAGCTTCTTCCCGAGGTTATCCAGCTTTCTGCAGCGTTCTGCGACACTTCTGCCGTGGGCCTCCAGAAGCTCCTGATAGATCGGGTTGCTGGAGAGCGTTTGTCTGAACGGCGCAGAGAGCGGACACTGGCTGAACAGGATGGCTCTGGCATTTTTTACCAGATGGGGAGAACCTTTGCTCTCAAACATAATGTAGGTCATATAGTCGGTCAGGAAATATTCCTTAAAGTTTGATTTACATTTCTGCAGCCCGGTCTTGATCTTTTCCTTGGTGTCCGTGGAAAGCTCGGGATTTTTCTTATAAAACTGCAGAAAATCGTAATACAGGCTGGTCAGGGAAGGATCGGTCACATCGTTCCAGCGGGCTCCCTGCACACGCTTGCACATCTCCCAGCGGTATTCGCCGACGATGCGGATCATGATCTTCTCCAGATCTTCCAGCTGGAAGATCGGCAGCATCATGCGGGCGGGGGTTAAACGGTTTCTGCCCACGATCTCCTGCCACATAGCGCCTCTCATACCGACTACCGGCATCAGAATAATATCAGGCAGGATCTCCACATTGAAAAAGTCATGGATATTCTCCTTTTCTGAGAGAACAGTGAGGCTTTTTCTGGCAAAAACAGAGTAATCGGCCGCGCGGATCGCATTGATCTGCTTTATGATCTGATCGGGATAGAGCAGTGCATCCTCCGGCTGGCGGATAAACTGATGCTCCGATAAGATGGGGCAGAATACGGAAGGCCTGCCGCTGGTGATCTTACAGCCTCTGGTGAACATGTTCTCCAGCTCAAAGTTGACTTTTGCCACATTGTCCTGAAGCATCTCCTGTGCCTTTTCTGCGGTGATGCTCCCGTCGGATTTCAATGACTGGACATGTTTTTCGAAGTTTTCATCCAGTTCATTGATACTGGGTTCCTTTTCACCCTCATAGACCGCTCGAAGCCATTCGTAGGCCGTATAGATGCCATGTTCCGGAGATCCGGAGTAATGGCCGGCATTCTGATACAGGAAACTGGCACTGTCCATACCGCACAGGTCAGCATCTACAAAACCAAAATTGAAGAACATCTTCAAAATGGGCGGCATGTTGCTGCTTTTCAGGCTGACATGGAAAGCGGCAGTATACACTTTATAGAAAATGTCAGTCAGGGTGCGCCGCAGCTTCATGGCTTCCTGAGAAGTTGCATTTTTATCGGAAATCTGTTTGTAAGCGATCAGTGCATTTTTGAAGTCGCTGGTGAGTTCAGCGTCACAGTTTGCGTATTCCAGAATAATGTCCGTGGCGCTGGCAAGGTTGGCGGTCAGGGAATAATCGGTCTGAGCATCCGCCTGTTCACCACCCGCGGAGGAATCGATCAGTTTTTTCAGCTTTTCGATCTGGTTTCGATATTCTCCGATCCTGCTGTTTGTGAGGCCCTCAGGAATGGAAGATTGCCTTTCCGCATGGGAGCAGATGTTTTCAATAGCCTCCGATACGGCAGCACTGTTTGTATTCTGTATGCCGATCCTGTAATAGATACCCGTATACAGGTCAAACAGATCCAGTCGATTCTCGTTGAGCAGCAGATAGGAAATCTGTTCCGAATAATCCTGAAGTGTCTGAAACCTTTCGAGAAGTATGTGGATGTCATCCACGGCATGGTAAAGGTAGCCGGGGACAAACTGATTTTCATGCAGTGCGCTGGTGAATGCCTTGTTCAGCATAATATTATGCAGACCCGTATAATGAGCCGTCTGCCACGGGTTTGGCGTATAGCTTTCCTCCAGAGGTTCGAGAGATTCAATACCGGGAAGCTCTTTGATTACAATATGCAGTTTCTCACAGAATTTCCGGTAGGCCTCATAGGATGAGAACAGAAAGTCATAGAGTTCCTTACAGGAGCGATAGGTGGTCGTGTAAGTATTTAACATTTTTCTGGCAAAACGGTTCATTGTCAGGGCGAATCTGATTCTGTTATCAGGCTGGTCGCCGAAAAATTTGGTTCGCAGAAGAACCGTCGGCGAACCGTAGGGAACGATCGTACAGTCGCTTAAGGCTTTGTAGGAAAAAAAGTGACAGCCCTTATTAAAATCGCAGATACCGATCATATCTCCTTTCTCCAGCGGAATGGAACCGCCGGGAAATTGAGCCTGAACACTTCCCTCTGAAATGTACCAGAAACATTCGAGAGCCTGTCCTTCTTCAATAAATGTTTCGCCTGCTGTAATATGTTTTGATGTCATAATAATCTCCTGTTCCGATCCCATAGATACTTTTTTCGATCTTTGAATTTGAAGCTTTTTCTTTATTATACTAATTTGGAGCTTTTTTGTGAAGTCTTTCTGTACTTTTTCAGAATTTTTTGGTATCATAAAAAAGCGAGGGTATAAATTATGAATATAGAGGACAGGACGAAAGAACTGGATATCAATACGAGAAGGAATCTGATCAAACAGTATCAGCCTGATGCCAGGCGGCTTGCGCGTTATATTTCGTGGCTCGAGACAAAGCGGGGCAGCGATGTGATGGACAGTTACAAAGGGGAAGGTGTGCGCAAAACAGCATTTACTTTTCCTGTCTATGATGCAACGTTGTTGAGTTTTGTGAAAACGGCAAGGGAAACCCGGTTTGTTACCCGCAATTATCAGTATGTTTACAGCAGGAGAAGAATAAAGGATACAGAGCAGGAAAAGATGGAACTGAAAAATGCCACACTGCGGGATATGGAGCTGATATCCGGTATCTTTTCCAGATATATACTCGGCGGCATGACAAAGAGCGTTTTGTGGGCGCAGGGAGTGGAGAACGGCATATTCCTGGAAGTGCTCTACAGACTGCGGGAGATTCTGGAAATAAACGATTTATCATAAGTATTGGAGAAGGGTTGTTATGGGAGAGCGTTCGTTACAAAAGAAACAGTTGATTCTGGAAAAGGCGAAAGAAGTATTTGTGGAGAAGGGATTCCGCGATGTGACCATGAAAGACATTGTGG
This sequence comes from uncultured Lachnospiraceae bacterium, assembly GCA_910578085.1. Lineage (GTDB taxonomy): Bacteria > Bacillota > Clostridia > Lachnospirales > Lachnospiraceae > 1XD8-76. The sequence goes on from CAJTPM010000004.1 coordinate 119,052, forward strand.
ACGCCTGTGAGATCAGCAGAGGTGGGCTGTATCTGTATTATGCAAATACGGAGGAGATTTTCCTGGAGGTGCTTGCCGCGGAATCCGAAAAAACAGAGGATGTGTTTTCGGAAAATGTAGGGGAGAATGCCACAGCGGCGGAAATCTTTGCCGTGTTTTTGAAGGAACAGAAAAAAGAGATCCTGCGCAGTAAAAAGACGCTGGCCACAGCCGCCTATGAGTATGCCTTTGCGAACCCCCAAAATAATGTTTTGAAAAAGCGTTTTAATGACGGTGTGACCATGCTGGAGAAGTTACTGAGAATGGGCGCTGAAAACGGTGAATTTTATGATGTGGATACCCGCATTGCGGCAAAGAATGTGATGTATGTGCTGGAAGGGCTGAAAATAGCCTCTGTGACGATGGGCGTGTCGGGGGAGACCGTCGATAATGAACTGTATATGATCATGCAGGGGCTGATGATAGAGGAATAATAAATCATGCTTCAGGGCGGAAAGCTCTGGGGCATTCTATATGAAGGAGGAAAATAGCTCGACAATGGGAAACGTAAAACGTGTTTATGTGGAAAAAAAGGAGCCATTTGCGTCAGCCGCAAAGCAGGTGAAAGAGGAGATCAGAAGTTATCTGCAGATCGATTCCGTGGAGAAGGTCCGGATGTTTATCCGGTATGATGTGGAAAACTTAAGCAACAGTGTTTTTACGTCGGCGCTTGGGTGCGTTTTCTCAGAGCCGCCGGTGGATCTCTATTATGAGGAAACACTTGAGATTCCGGAGAGAGCGCGGGTTTTCAGTGTGGAATATCTGCCGGGACAGTTTGACCAGCGGGCGGATTCAGCACTGCAGTGTGTGAAATTTTTAAAAGAAGATGAAGAGCCGGTCATTCAGACGGCAGTTACCTACATGATCATCGGCGATGTCTCCGATGAGGAGTTTGAGCAGATCAAGCACTACTGTATCAATCCGGTGGATTCCAGGGAGACCGGTATGGAGAAACCGGAGACGTTGCGGGTTGTCTATGAGGAACCGGCGGATGTGGCAATTTTTGAAAATCTGGCGGAGCGGGAGGACTTTGTAGATATGCCGCAGGCGGAGCTCAAAGAGCTCTATGATTCCCTGGGGCTTGCCATGACCTTTAAGGATTTTCAGCATATTCAGAACTATTTTGCTTCGGAGGAGCGGCGCAATCCGACTATGACAGAGATCAGGGTTCTCGATACATACTGGTCCGACCACTGCCGTCATACCACCTTTGCGACAGAGCTTAAGGAGGTAGAATTCGGCGAGGGCTACTATAAAGAGCCATTGGAGATGACGTATCAGAGTTATCTTGACACCAGGGAAGAGATCTATGAAGGGCGGGAGGATAAGTACATCTGCCTGATGGATATTGCGCTGATGGCAATGAAAAAGCTGCGGGCGGAGGGGAAGCTTGAGGATATGGAAGTGTCCGACGAGATCAACGCCTGTTCTATTGTGGTACCTGTGGAGACCGATTACGGCGACGGACCGGTCAGTGAGGAATGGCTTGTATTTTTCAAAAACGAGACACACAACCATCCCACGGAGATCGAGCCCTTCGGCGGCGCTGCCACCTGCCTTGGCGGCGCCATCAGAGATCCCCTTTCCGGGAGAGGATATGTCTATCAGGCTATGCGGATCACGGGTGCTGCGGATCCCACCCTGCCTGCCTCACAGACTTTAAAGGGAAAGCTTTCCCAGGCGAGACTTGTGCGCGGTGCGGCGAAGGGATATTCCTCCTACGGCAATCAGGTGGGGCTTGCCACCGGTTATGTGAAGGAGATCTATCATCCCAACTATGTAGCAAAGCGGATGGAGATCGGGGCGGTCATGGGGGCAGCGCCCAGGGAGAACGTGATCCGGGAGAATTCGGATCCCGGCGACTATATTATTCTGCTTGGCGGCAGGACGGGAAGGGACGGCTGCGGCGGCGCCACCGGTTCTTCCAAAGCCCATACGGAGGAATCTACCCTGGTCTGCGGCGCGGAAGTGCAGAAAGGCAACGCGCCCACGGAGCGGAAAATCCAGAGATTATTCAGAAGGAAAGAAGTGTCCAGGCTGATCAAAAAATGCAACGATTTCGGCGCGGGCGGCGTGTCGGTGGCCATCGGCGAGCTGGCGGACGGCCTTGTGGTAGACCTGGATCAGGTGCCGAAGAAATATGCGGGCCTGGACGGCACGGAGCTTGCCATCTCCGAATCCCAGGAGCGCATGGCGGTAGTGGTCTCCCCGAAGGATGCGGAAGCATTTTTACAGTATGCGGGAGAAGAGAACCTGGAGGCTGTCATTGTGGCGGAGGTGACGGCTTCTCCCAGGCTGATCCTGAAATGGAGAGGCAAGGAGATCGTCAATATCTCCAGAGCGTTCCTTGATACAAACGGCGCTCACCAGGAGACTTCCGTCAAGGTGGCGATTCCTTCCGAGAAGGAAAATCAGTTGAAGAAAACGGCCATTCCGGCAGTGGAGGAAGCCCTTGCGGCGAATGATCTGAAAAAGGCCTGGCTGACGGAACTGTCGGATCTGAATGTTTGTTCCCAGAAGGGACTGGTGGAGATGTTTGACTCTTCCATCGGCGCGGGCAGTGTGCTGATGCCCTATGGCGGAAAATATCAGCTGACGGAAACCCAGGTGATGGCGGCAAAGCTGCCGGTGCTCTCCGGAAAAACCGATGCGGTGACGATGATGAGTTACGGCTTTGATCCGCAGATCTCCTCCTGGAGTCCTTACCACGGCGCGATCTATGCGGTGACGGAGTCCATGGCAAAGATCGTTGCGGCGGGCGGCGACTGTAAGAAGATCCGCTTTACCTTCCAGGAATATTTCCGCAGAATGAGTGAGAGACCGGAGCGGTGGAGTCAGCCTTTTGCGGCGCTCCTTGGAGCTTATGACGCACAGGTGGGATTCGGATTGCCTTCCATCGGCGGCAAGGATTCCATGTCCGGCACCTTCAATGATATCGATGTGCCGCCCACTCTTGTATCTTTTGCGGTGGATGTGGCAAGAGAGGGGGATATTCTGACGCCGGAACTGAAAAAAGCCGGAAATAAACTGCTCTATTTCAAGATCGACGTGGACGAATATGATGTGCCGAATTATGTCAATGTGCTGGAACTGTACGACGGCATCCACAGACTGATGCAAGAGGGCTTCCTCATCTCAGCCTATGCGCTGGATACGAAGGGGATCTGCGCGGCGGTATCCAAAATGGCTTTCGGCAACAAACTGGGCGTGTGTTTCGATACGGAAAGAATCGATGCAGGCGAACTCTTTGACTGCGGGCTTGGCAATATCCTTGCGGAGGCGGATGCCGAAAGGTTAGAAGAACTGGAGCGACTGGCGGATGATCTGGACGTGGATTACCGCGTGATAGCGGAAGTGACAGAAAAACCTGCCTTTGTTTACGGCGATACGGAACTTTCCATGGAGGAGGCGCTGACAGGCTGGAGAGGGACCCTTGACAAAGTGTTCCCCTATAAGGCTGTGCAGGATACGGCCACAGTGGAGTCGCCTGTTTACAGAGCGGATTCTGTCTATGTATGTAAACATAAAGTGGCCAGACCGACCGTGTTTATCCCGGTATTTCCGGGTACAAACTGCGAGTATGACGCCGAGCAGGCGTTTAAGAACGCGGGAGCCCAGGTGGTGACGAAAGTCTTTAGGAACCGGACGGCCGAGGATATCAGGGAGTCCGTGGAGGTATTTGAGAAGGCCATCGCACAGTCCCAGATCATCATGTTCCCGGGCGGATTTTCCGCAGGCGACGAGCCGGACGGCAGCGCGAAATTTTTCGCTACGGCATTCCGGAATGAAAGGATCAAAGAGGCGGTGCAGAAGCTTTTGCAGGAGAGGGACGGACTGGCATTAGGGATCTGCAACGGGTTCCAGGCACTGATCAAGCTGGGGCTTGTGCCCTGCGGGGATATTGTGGGGCAGGATGAGAATTCACCGACACTGACCTTCAATACCGTAAACCGCCATATCTCGAAGATGGCGTATATCAAAGTGGTCTCCGATAAATCGCCATGGCTTTCTCTGGCGGAACCCGGAAAAACTTATGTAAATCCGGCATCTCACGGGGAAGGACGGTTTGTGGCAAACAAAGAGTGGCTTGACAGACTATTCGAAAACGGCCAGGTAGCCACACAGTATGTGGATATGGAGGGCAATGCTTCCATGGACGAGGAGTACAATATCAACGGCTCCTACCGGGCCATCGAGGGCATTACTTCGCCGGACGGCAGATGCCTTGGCAAGATGGCTCACGCCGAGCGGAGGGGAAAAGGCGTTGCCATCAATATATACGGTGAGCAGGATTTGAAGATCTTTGAGGCAGGAGTTAAATATTTCAAATAGTGATATCGATAGTATATTGTGACGGCCCTGGGGGACGTGATATTCCGTTCCAGGGCTGTTTTTTGTGTGGGAGATGGAGATAATATAGAATTCAGATCAGATCGTAAAGTGTTGAAATCAGCAGAACAAACCACATACAGAGGAAAACGGGGATATGAGTTACAGTATTAGCAGAGACAGGTTGGGAAAATCCATTGATTTTGTGGACAGGGATATCGAGTACAGATGCGCGGTGGTGAGAGAACTGCTTGTCTGCGAAGAAGAAAAACAGGCACTGGAGATGCGGCGCGCGCAGATCGACAGGCAGGTGGATCTGCTGTTCGGATTCGGGGGAGAACAGATAGAAAAGCGGGAGACTCTGCAGGAAAAGATGCGGCAGCTGGAGGAAAAGGCGGAAAGCTGCCGTGCAGAGATACCGGATTTTGAGGGGGAATACAGCGCATATCTGGCTGCGGCGGATTTTCTGAAAAGGCAGGCTGAGATCATTCTGAACCCGACGGATGACACTGTGTTGATGTCGGTGGAAGAGCCACGGAAACTCTGCCCGGAACTGGTAAAATGGAACGATGAGAAGGTGGATCAGGCGTTTCGGGTAAAAGCGTTGCTGCTGCAGACCTTTCTCAGGGGCTGTGGACCGGGGGTGGAGAGGCTTGCCCTTGCGGCCATCACGGAGTATCTGGAACTGGTGGATCTCTCATGTTATACCGACAAGGAGAAAAATGCTTTCCTGGCGGTTATCCCCTATCTGATTTTAAAGGAAATCCTGTATAAAATCAGCGCGGAAAGAGGGAAGTTTGAGAAGGAGGACAGGCAGCGCATGGAGGAGGCGCTGGGAAGGGTTGCTCTGAGCAGGAGCGCCTATCCGATTCTCCTTTCTTATCAGAATATTTTTCAGGCGGGTTTTATGGAGCGGGAGGAACTGCTTCTGCTGGGGGATTTTTATGAGTATTTTTCCGAAAAGGAGTGCAATGGAGCGGCGTATGTACAGGCCTGGCAGGTCTGTTTTAAAAAGGCTTTACATAACAGAAGCTATCATCCTTTCATGAGAGATTTTCTGAAGGAGGGCTTTGGAAAGTTTCTGCGTTTCTTTGATGCGGGCGGAAAGAGGTGTTTGGGAGACGTTCTTGGGAGAGAGGTCATTGAAAAGCGGCAAAGAGAAGGCGAAGAGGGAGAAAACGGGCAGAGAAAGCCGGGACAGGGGACGGAGATCTTACAGGAGTATCTATCCTGTTTTGATGGGGAGGTCCGCTCTTATCTGGAAGAGAATTCTTATCTGCAGGAAGCGACGAAGGCTCTGTTGAAGCAGTCTGCGGCGGGCGCGCTGCCCTCTGTTCGAAAACTGAATATGCACTTTGTCTGGGAAAACGGGAGAGATGCCTGGCAGGAGTTAGCCGTTCGCTGTATTGCGGAGATAAAAGAAAGCTGGACGGAGAAAAATCTGAACCCCGTGTTTTGGGATCCCGGCCGGATCAACGAGATAGCCGGAGAGATGTGCACGGAACAGCGGAAGGCAGGCGGCGATGAGCGGAGAAAGAATCGTTATGAAAAGAGTATGCTCCTGGTGATGCCGCTTCTGGGGATATGGATGGGAACAGGTAAAATCGGCTGTTACATAGGGTGCGTACTTCTTGCATGCGTCGTATGGGGAGGTATTATCTCGGAGAAGACGAAACGAAATCTTTTGATGTGTTATGCACTGTATCTGGTTACCGCGGTAGGAGGATATGCGATGGGGCACGAAACGACGCTGTTCTATTTCATCTGGGCATGGAGCCGACCTTCGGTGGGGGTTGTGAAAAAGATACTGATTCTGGCTGCTGCTGTTATCATGCCGGTGCTGTTGTATGTATCTGTGAGGAGACAGAGAAATTGCGAAAAGAGGGGGGGACGGCATGAGCAGGGATCATGAGAAGGATATTCTGACCTACGAAGCGGTCGAGACGGTCTATCTGCCGGTAGATGAGGAGGAAGAGGAACTCTCGGGGAGTGGGGAATCCCGGAATACTTCGCCGGGGCAGACAGGGAGAGAACCACAGAGAGGACAGGAGGGAAGGGAATATCCTGCGAATCAGACAGGGAGAGAACCGCAGAGAGGACAGGCGGGAAGCGAATATTCGGCAGGCCGGGCAGAGCGGGAGTTTCAGGCAGGACCGCCGGCGAGAAATTTCTCCGAAAGACTGTCGGAGAAATCCGTCTTACGGAGTCAGGACGCAGCGCCGGGGCGCAGGGGCGTCCTTCTGGAGGAAGAAGTTTCCCTCGGCGCGTTTTATGTCCCGGCGGGGATATACAGTCGGGGAGGCGGCGGGCAGGCTCTGATCTATGACTGCTGCAGGAGAGGAGAATCCGTGCCGTCGGGGGAGTCCGGCTATGTGGCAAAGCTGTACCGCCCGCCCCGGAATAACCGGGAGAGGATGATGCTTGAGAAAACGAAAGAGGTGAACAGGATACTGTCGGGCCTTGATCATCCGAATCTGCCCAGACTGTACGCGGAGGGAACCGACGATAACGGCCGGTACTATGTGGTTGTGATGAAACGGTATGACGCTTACAGTCAGTTTCTGGAACTGGAGAGTTTTAACGGAAGTATAAGACTGTTTGAACAGAGGTTCCTGGAGGAAATGGAAGGACTGAACAGTGCGCTGATGCTGTTACATGAGCGTAAGATCTACCATTCGGATATCAAACCGGCGAACATCATGCAGTATGAGGACAAATACGGGAGAGAACATCTGGTTCTCATCGATTTCGGAATCGGCGTGAGGGGGGAGGACACCGAAACGAAAGTCGGCGTAGCTGCTCTGGGCAAGACCGATTTTTATCTGCCCCCGGAACTTTACAATGTGAAAAAGCGCAAAGTAAATCCCTACACGGATTATTATTCCTTCGGCATGACAATGGCGGAATTTGTGGCCGGCCGGTATCCCATGCGCAATAATATGAGGGACAGGGTGGCGGACAGAGAATACGCAGAGAGAAACAGAAATTCCGCCAATCAGTTTTACGGCCTGCTGCTCCCGGAAGAACTTCCGGATTATCTGGCGCGTTTTTTCGAGGGGACGCTGTACGGCGGTGCCGACATTCCGATCGAGGAACTGTATCGGAGACGGTGGGCCTCAAAGGAAGTGAGCGGGTGGCTGTCGGCGGTGCAGGAGAGGGATTATAAAAGGGTCCGCAGTATTCCGACAGGCCTTCAGATCGAGGCGGAGGAGGCAAAAAGGAAAGGCACAGGGGTTCATGTAAAATATGACAGCGAGGAGCAGGCGATCGTTGTCCATTCCACGGAGGAGATGGCGATGATGTTTCTCGCACATTGGGAGGAGACCATAGAGAAGCTGCTGCATGTCGCCAGATGGAGCAGGATCTTCAGCAAGTTCGGGGAAGATGTCTCGGAACTTATGGAACAGACCAGACTGAGTATGCGGGCGGATAAGGAAAACAGGGAGAGTATCTTTGACAGGATGCTGATGGAAACCTATCTGCCGGCGCATGTGAAAGAGGAAGAGCTTCGATACCGGAGTCTTCTTTATCCCACAAAGAAAGATTTCGGACAGGGGCTTTATGCCATGCTGCTGCAGGAGAAGAAAACGACGGAGGGCTGTTACCGCCTGCCGGGGAAGGCGGCGGGTGAGAGGAGAGATCTGTTTTGTCTTGCGATGGAGATGTTTGCCTGCGGCATAGTGGAACAGTTTTTTAAGGGCCATCAGGGGGACTGGAAACTGGGTGAGACGGAGATCGGATTTGCGAAAAAGATCCGGGAGAGCCTGCGGGAGGAGAGTAAGACAGGGCTCGTGGAAGCTCTGTACAGACTTTCTTTCCGTCTGCAGGGCGAGGCTTATCTGTATTTGGAAGGAATGGGAACATTTTACCGGAGAAACGGGCAGTTTTTGAAGGATTTCCGGCAGCTTTATCAGAAGAAAACAGATGAGGCTGCGGCGCTTTTGGAGCAGTGCTTCGACGGAAAAGATCGTCTGCGGATGGATTATTATGTGTTTTTGCAGGAGGCGCCGGATGTGGTGAAGCGCCCGGATGAATCGATGAGGGAATCGCTGTAGGAGACGCGGGCAATGTGATTGCGTATGGAAAGCAGCGGAGGGGGATGAAAAATGAGCGGACCGAAATGTGATGAGATCGTTTTGAGCAAAGCGGAGGAAGAGAAGCTTCGCCGATTCTATGAGGAACAGCTGCAGAGAGAGCGGGAGCTGCTTTGCAGAAAGCGGGAGGAAGAGAGGAGAGAGAGACTTCGTCTGCAGGAAGAGGAGAAAAGGCGCAGAGAGGAAGAAAAAAGGCGCAGGGAAGAAGAGCAGAAGAAAAAGCAGCAGGATTACAGGGACGGTCTGTCTGAATATATGAGCAAACTGCAGGAGATGGAGCGGGAACAGGACGCAGACCGGGAAGAATTTGACGAGGCTTTTGAAATTTATATGGCGGCCTGCGTTGTGGCAGGCGAGAATCCCCGTACTTTTGTCTATGAGCCGGGAGTGGGGAAGGAACTGGCGGATAAGCTGCGGGAGGAGAGCGAAAGATTAAGGGAGCAGACTGTGGCCAACGCCTGCGAAAAACAGGTGGACGGCTGGATTGACCGCACCATCGAGGAGATGGGCTATCACATCATAGGAAAAAAGGAGCAGACGGAAGGGATAAGGGCCGTATCGAAACTGTACCGCTATGATGAAAAGACGGCTCTCCATGTGATCGGCGTGGGGGGACAGTTTACGATGGAGATCGTGGCCACGGATGACAGAGAGCGTCCGCTTAAAGAGGCGGAGAAGGAAGCGCTTACAGGCAGCATGGAACATTTCTGCGAGGATTATAAAAGGATTCGCAATAAGCTGGAAGAATCAGGAAAACTGGAGATAAAGAATGTATTTCATATGCCGGTGGACAGAAAATATGCCGCGCTGATGAATGAATCAGATTACAGGAAAACGAAAAAGCATATCATTTCCGGAGGGGTGGATTATACGGCGGCCTCCACAGAAGAAGAGGAAGCAAAAAGGAGATACCAATGAGCAGATCTGAAGAGTACTATTATCATTGCCCGAAATGTAAGAAGTGGGTGCCGGCCACGGAGAGGCGCTGCAGCTGCGGACAGTTTCTGGATCATCTGACGCCCGTGTTCAGGCCGGAGGATGGGCAATCGCTGGAACTGTGGGAGCGGGGAAGCGGAGAGCGGGAAGAACCGGTGGAGAACAGTGGCGTGGAGGCCGGACAGACAGAGAAAAGAAGAATCGAATCGGCAAAGAGCGGCGGGACGGAATCTGTGTGGAAATACCCGTCCATGCGCTGCAGCAGATGTGGGAAAAGGCTTCGCACCGATGCGAGAATCTGCCCGGATTGCGGCGGGATCCTTCTGATCGGACAGGAGGATGAACCGGAAGAAAACCGAAAATCCGGGGAGGGAAACGGGCAGAAAGGTTTTGGGGGAAACCTGAGTTCCCGGGAGGAAGCCCGGGAAAAATGGCCGGAGGAGAGCCTGCATTCCTGGGAAGATGCGGAGGAGGACTACGGGGAAGCCGAGACAGAACTGGCCGGGGAGGAAGAATATGAGGAGGAGAGCGGAGAGGAGAAACCGCTTTTCTACTTCAATGCCTGCCGTTATGACAACGGCGCCGCCATCGCGGCGAACATGGGCAATATTCCTGTCTGCGTCGGGGAAGGGGAAAAAATGCTGATCGGCAGGAATCTGTTCATCAGGGATCCGCGGCTGTTTTTCTCCGCTGGAAATAAGGAGATCGACGCCCGCTACAGGACGGTCAGCAGAAATAATGCGCTGCTTTTCGTAGAAGATAAGAAACTGTATGTTGAGTTGTACCGGGAGGACGGTGCGACAAAAGCCGCTGTCTACGTCAATGAAGAGAAGCTTGGGAGCGATGAGGTCCGGGAACTGCAGGATGGAGACAGGATCCGCCTGGGCGGCAGAAAGACGGTGCATGACGGGACGATAGATCTGGAGATCGTCTCGGCGCAGGAGAAAGAGAGACGCGCCCGGAACGGGGATCCTGAGAGCATGATGCGCGTCATGACGGAAATGCGCAGAGATCTCGCGCAACTGCAGGGGGATGTGACGTCGATATGGGAGTTCGTGGCCCGGATCAACCCGGCGGATCTGGTGGTGCGCCGCGGAGAGGATGCGGAGGCTTACGAGAACCGTCTGGAGGCAAGCGTGCCGGAGGCGGCGTACCCCACCAGGGAGGAATGTGTGGCCGGATTTCTGGAGGCTGTGGTTGAGAGGGATTCCGGGAAATACAGGAAGAAAATGGAGTTTTTTCAGGAGAATGACCGTCGTTTCCATCTGCTGTATCAGGCGGCTTTCTTTGAAAGGGCCTGTGAGGCAAACGGGCTGGAAGATTATGCGGGTCCTATGAGTTTTCTGGGGAAAGCCATGGAAGGATTTGTCATGGGAGAGATCGCGGAGGTAGTGAAAACCTTCCACAGGGAAGCCTATAAAGTTCTTTTTGCACAGAAGGGAAACTGGATCAACCAGAGCGATATCCTGGGTTTATGCAGGCAGAACGGCGGTATCCAGAAGATTCTGCTGGCAGCAGGCTATGATGAGAAAGAGAGAAAACAGCTGTCCGGGCGGGTAAACAATGCGTTAAATGTGCTCCACGATGTGCGAAAAGCGAGAAATGCCACCAGCCATTGTGATCCGGATACGGAGAGGCCTTCCGACAGCAAAGTGGATGCGATCACGCGGCAGGGATACGAGAAGATCAAGAAAAAGCTCCTTAGTTCGGATGCTGTAGAAGTGATGCATGATCTCTATCTGCGCGCGAAGCAAAGAAAGGATCCGGCATGAGGGCAGCGAGAATTCTGTATCCGGTGGAGACGCTGGGGCCGGGAAGGCGGGCGGGTATCTGGACCTGCGGCTGTGACAGGCACTGCCCGGGCTGCGCGAATCCGGAACTCTGGGACAGAGAGGCTTACGGAGAGATGAAACCGGCGGATATAGTTCGAGTGATAGAGACGCTTGAGAGAGAGGGTGGGGCCGTTGACGGGATTACGATCACGGGCGGAGAACCTTTCGAGCAGGCGGAGGAATTGGCAGAACTTGTGGACAGTTTGCGGGATATCACAGAAGATATTCTGGTGTACACCGGATACAGACGGGAAGAGCTGGCAGCATATGAGGATACGGTCATCGGTAAGCTGGCGGTGCTGGTGGATGGGCCTTATGTGCGGGAGGAGAACAGGGAGCATCCGTTAAAGGGTTCCGCCAATCAGAGGATCCACTATATTTTACCTGGGATGGAAGTTTTGTACGGGCGCTATATCAAGGAGCGAAGCGGGAAACGGTTCGTGCAGAATTTCAGACTGGGAGAAGGGAAGGCCTGCGTGGGGATCCAGGGAAGGAATTTTAAGGCGCAGTATGAGCGGAGAAAGAGTGCGTATATGAGTGAGAAGGGGCAGTATGAGAGGCAAAGGAGCATACAGGAGGAGTAAGAGGGAGCAGATATGAGAGAGACAGTGAGCTGCATCAGTAAATGGCACAGAGAGTTGGATCTGTTTTGTCAGTTAAAGCCTCTGATCGTCCTGGAGGGGAATATTCTGGATGTATACACCTGGCATGAGAGCGGTGTGGATATGCCGTTATGTATGTATCTTCACAGACTGTTTTCCGAAAGAGGATATGAGATCGTCGTGAAATATGACGGTATCGACGGCTTTATGCCGGCGCTTCCCGGGGGCGGGATACCGGAAGCTTTTGTGCGGGCGGCCGGGGCGGAGAGCTTGGAGGCCCTGCAGGCGCCTTTTGCCGGGGCGCAGGAGACCGCCGCCATGTATGTGAAAAATGCTGTGGCGCAAAACGATCATTCCACGGTTGTCATCATGGATATGGCGTCCCGCTATCAGGTCTCCCCGGGAAGTCTCAGTCAGGCGCAGGTGGACTCCTACACAAATCTTCTGAAAGCCGCACAGAGTGCGGGGCAGGTGTACAGCGAAAAGACAGGGCAGGTCACGTTAAACCTGTTGGTGTTGATCGTGAACAAACTCAACGATATACCGGCTTGGTTTTATCTGGATAATCCCTATGTGAAGACCATCCATGTGACGACGCCGACGAAGGAGGAGAGAAGCGCCATGTTGGCGGGGGATCACTTCAGGGACTTTTTTGACAGGGATGTCTATGAGAGGGATATCCCGTACTACAGGGAACGGCCGGAGGAACTGAAGAAGATCAAGGAGAAATTCATCGGGGTTACGGAGGGGTTCACAAAGCTGGAACTGAGAAATCTGATCAGGCTCTGCAGTGAGGAGCGCTTTCCTGTGAGCCGCATGAACGAGGTGGTGGATCTCTATCGCTACGGAATCAGGGAGAACCCCTGGTCCGATGAGGGACTGCGGGAAAAACTGAGGGAGGGAGAGCGTTTTCTGGAGGAGCGGGTGAAGGGACAGCCTGCGGCCCTTCGGCGGGTACTGAACGTTATCAAACGGGCGGCCGCCGGTATGAGCGGCCTGCAGCACTCTTCTCACACGAAACCGAGGGGAATCCTGTTTTTTGCAGGGCCCACCGGGACGGGAAAGACAGAGACGGCAAAGGCGCTGGCGGAGCTTCTGTTCGGGGACGAGAGCAGATGCATCCGGTTCGATATGAGCGAGTATGCGCAGGAGCATTCCGACCAGAGACTTCTCGGCGCGCCTCCCGGTTATGTGGGCTATGAGGCGGGCGGACAGCTGACTAATGCGGTGCGGGAGAATCCCTTTTCCATTCTGCTCTTCGATGAGATCGAGAAAGCCCACGGTTCCATTCTCGACAAGTTTCTGCAGATCCTGGAGGACGGGCGGATGACGGACGGCCAGGGAAGGACCGTGTATTTTTCCGAGACAGTGATCATTTTTACAAGCAATCTCGGCATCTACCGCAGAGAGGCAAACGGAAACAGAGTGCTGCAGGTTGGGCCGGAGGAGCCCTATGAGAGGGTGGAGGAGAAGGTGCGGGCAGCAGTCTCCGATTATTTTAAATCAGAACTTGGACGTCCCGAACTGTTAAACCGGATCGGAGAAAATATCGTTGTGTTCGATTTTATCCGGGAAGCGGCGGCAGGAAAGATTCTGGACAGACAGCTCGAGGGTATTATCAGGAAACTTCATGATGACAACCGTGTCACATTAGTGCTGGAGGAAAAGGCGTTAGCGGTGCTGTCCGAGAAAGTGTGCAGGAATTTGGAAAACGGCGGCAGAGGCGTGGGAAATGTGGTGGAGGAAGCATTTTTAAATCCGCTGGCAGCCTATATGCTGGATCATGACCTGCTGCAAAACTGCAGACTGCGTGTGTGCGGGATCAATGCGGAAGCTTCGCCTGTGACGATGGAGATAGAGGAAGGGTAGACATTTCGCAGAAAATAGTTTGTAAAAATCAGTTTGTTGTTATATAATGAGAAAAAGCGCCAAAGCAAAGGAGAGAGAGCATGAAGAAGAAAATAATGATGACATTACTGGCGGTGGGGATGATGTTTTTGGGAGGAAGGATGACTGCCGAGGCAACCCCTGCAAGGATGCCGGACGGCGTGCTGTTTGACAGTGATTACTATGCGGAGTCCAACGAGGATCTGATGCGGGCTTTCGGCAGAGATACGAAATTGCTCTATCAGCATTATGTGACCTACGGAAAGGCAGAGGGCAGGAAGGCTCTGCCAGACGAATTTGTGTATCCGGAACTGCCTGCACCGGCATCGGAAAAGGGGTATACCATCAATGAACTGCTGACGATCTATCGGACGATCATAGAGGCGAACGGAATCACCTGGGATCCGAGCCTGAAGGGAAACTGGGACGAGACCATCGGGGCGCACGATATCTATGAATGGTATAATTATATGGACAGCTATACCGGAACCGGCTGGGGAACCGGATTTCTGGAGCCCTATAATATTGAGCGGAACGCCTACAGCGAAGTACAGGCTATGCGGCTTGGCGACACGGTAGGACATCCGGACACGCGCTATTACTTCGAGGTGCTTGGTTGGAGTGAGAGCATGGGCATGATCGAGATCGTGGCGTGGGGCGCGTAAAGATAGGAATGGATATAAGTATGAAAGGGCAGGAAACAATAGTGGAAAAACTGGAGCGGGAAAGAGTACTTTCCCGCTCTGACTATATCACGTTATTGCAGAACCGGGATGAGGCGCTTGCAAAAGAGCTGTCCGGCAGAGCGGTAAATCTGCGGGAGCAGTACTACGGAAAAGATGTCTACATCCGGGGATTGATTGAGTTTACTAATTACTGTAAAAATGACTGTTTTTACTGCGGCATCCGTGCTTCCAACAGCAAAGTCAGGCGTTACCGGTTAAGCAGCGAAGAAATACTGGCTTGCTGCAAAAGGGGCTATGCCCTGGGTTTTCGCACTTTTGTGCTGCAGGGCGGAGAGGATCCATATTTCGGAGAGGATGAGATTTCACGGCTGGTGGAAGCGATAAAAAGGGAGCATCCGGATTGTGCCGTCACGCTGTCCGTGGGGGAGCATCCCCGGGCTGTTTACAGAAGGTGGTTTGAGGCCGGGGCAGACCGTTATCTGTTACGTCACGAGACGGCGGATGATGCCCATTACAGAATGCTGCACCCGGTTTCCTGCTCCCCGGAAAACCGTAAGCGCTGCCTGTGGGATTTAAAGGAGATCGGTTATCAGGTAGGCTGCGGGTTTATGGTGGGCTCCCCGAGACAGACGGAGGAATATCTGGCGGAGGATCTGCTGTTTCTCCATAAACTGCAGCCGGAGATGGTGGGTATCGGACCCTTTATCCCCCAGTATGATACGCCTTTCGGGGGAGAACCTGCCGGAAGTATTGGCCTTACGCTGTTTTTGCTGGGAATCATCCGTATCATGCTGCCGGACGTGCTGCTGCCTGCAACAACAGCTCTAAATACATTGGATTCCCGGGGAATGGAGAAGGGTATGCTTGCGGGGGCGAATGTGTGTATGCCGAATCTGACGCCTGATAGAGTACGCGGGCAGTATGCGCTGTATGAAGGAAAGGACGGCGTAAAAGGCGGAGATGCCGGAGGGCGCGGGGCTGTGTGGGAAAGCGAAGCCAGGATAGCAGGAGGAGATGCGGAAGAGTGTACGCCTGTGCCGGGAGGCGAAGTCAGGGCGGAAAGTGTAAGAAAGGAAAGCGCCGCCACAGGGCAGCGGGAAGCGTTGGGTGCCCTGCGGCGGCGGATGGAAGCCATCGGTTACCGGGTGGTGACAGACAGAGGCGACTGTAAAAGAAAGAAAACGGATCCCATATAGCGGATGTTTTCATCGTCAGATCCTGCATCGCAATATAGATCTCGGCGGTTTCCTGTACGGCATCCTCGGCGTCGCTACGCAGAAAATAGTTATCCGGTCAATTTCTGCCGGTATTTTTTTCAATACTTCCCGGAAGGGTAGATAGTTTTCTGTATTCCTTCCGGTAAAAGGTTACGGACAGCATCATAGCAATGGTCCAGCCAATGGGCCATGCGCACCATATTCCCAATGGAGAGCCCGTCAGATTTGAGAGGAGGAAGGCCAGGACGACACGCAGGATCAGGTCAGTAAAGGTGGCTGCCATGAATTTCTGCATGGCACCGATCCCCCGCAGAATACCGTCTGCGGCCAGTTTGGCGGCTACAACAAAATAAAAAGGTGCGAGGATCCACAGAAACTGCCTGCCGGTCAGTAATGCCGCCGTCAGATCCTGTTTCATAAACAGGAGAAGAAGATATTTGCCGAGACAGATGTAGGCCAGGCAGAATGGAACACACAGAGACCAGATCATCTTCAGGCCGCCTTTAAAGCCTGCCTGGATCCGTTCATATTTGTGGGCACCGAGATTTTGGGCTGAAAAGTTGGAGATGCCATTGCCGATGGTGGTGAAGGATGTGATCAGGAGGTTATTCAGTTTGACAGCGGCAGAGTAGCCTGCCATGACGGAGGCCCCAAAACCGTTGATAATGCTCTGGATCATAATATTTCCCACAGAGACAAAACTCTGCTGCAGAATGCTGGGAATGGCGATGACCAGAATCTTTTTCAGGATATCAAAATCAAAGATTGCAGGTTTTCGGGATATTTTAATCTGTTTCAGTCTTTTCCATACCGTGAGGACAGCAAGAATACAACTTACTCCCTGACAGAGGAAGGTAGCCCATGCCACACCGGCTACGCCCATATGAAAAGCCTGGACGAACAGAATATCCACAGCGATATTGGAGGTGGAGGATACTGCCAGGAAATAAAAGGGGGTTTTGGAATCGCCCAGGGCTGAAAAGATGCCGGTTGCAATATTGTAAAAGAAGACGAAGGGCAGTCCCCATACGTAAATGTCCAGGTAGAGCGCCGAGTCCGCCAGAAGATCGGTCGGTGTATGTATCAGAAGGAGCAAAGGATCACACCCCAAAATACCGAATACCATCAGCATAAGACAGAGCAGAGCGCTGAAAATGCAGGCGGTAGTCACGGTGGTTTTCAATCGGACATAATCTTTTGCACCGAACATCTGCGAGACGATCACGGAGCAGCCCATATTACAGCCGAAAGCAAAAGCGATGAAGATTAGAGTGATCTCATAACTGTTGCCCACGGCGGCCAGTGCGTTTTCGCCGATGAATTTTCCTGCCACGAGAGAATCTGCTATATTATATAGCTGCTGAAAAACAATGCTGCCAAACAGGGGCAGGCAGAATCTCCACAGTACGGTTTCCGGTTTTCCGATGGTCAGATCTTTGTTCATGATTATTCTATCCTTTCATGTTCCGCTTATTTTCCTGTTGTGTGTGATGACAGACGGTGTTCTATCCTGAAATATGGATGAGATTTATGATTTACACCGCTTCGAGAGTGTATTATAATACAATTTATTAAATGTGAAAAATATATATAAAAGATTATAGAGATATAAAAATAATATGGATATTAATTTTGAGTATTACAAAATATTCTACTATGTAGCCAAGTATGGAAATATCACAAAGGCAGCTGCCGCATTGGGGGGAAATCAGCCCAATGTGACGAGAATGATCAGATTGCTGGAATCACAGTTAAATACCAGACTTCTGATCAGAGAACCAAGAGGGATCCGCCTGACGGAGGCAGGCAGACAGTTATATTCCCATGTGGAGATCGCCTGCAGACATTTTATGGAGGCGGAGGAGGAGATCGGAGGACTGGATACAGCCCAGGGCGGTACAGTGGAAATAGGGGCAACGGAAACGGCTCTGCATTTATTTCTGATCGATGTTCTCTACCGCTTTAAAACAGCATATCCGGCAGTGAAGATCAAGATCCATAACAGCACAACGCCGGAGACCTTAAAGCAGCTTCTGGAAGGGCGGCTTGATCTTGCGCTTGTTACAACGCCTTTCAGAACACAGAGAAACGTCCGCAGGGAGAGCATGCTTGAATTTCGTGAAATACTGGTTGGCGGACCTCAGTACAGGGATCTGTGCGAAAAGCCGCTTGATCTGAAAGATCTGAAACATTATCCGTTAGTCGGGTTAGGCAGGGGCAGCGTCACCTGGGAATTATATAAAGATTTTTTCATCAGACACAAAATAGATATGGACTTTGATATGGAAGTGGCGACTTCCGATCTGATGCTGCCGCTGCTTGAGAATAATTTTGGGCTTGGGTTTGTGCCGGAAGCTCTGGCGCTTCCGCTGATCCGGGAAGCAAGACTGGTACAGGTGCATGTGAACATTGAGCTGCCGAATCGATCCATAGAACTTGTCTCAGACAGGGGACGGGGAAGAAGCCTTGCGGCGGATCTGTTTTATAAATTTCTGATGGAAGGAGAGAGGGCAGGATAAAAATGATGTATTATCCGGGATGATATGCTATAATTTCCTGGGGAGGCGGAAAGGACCGCCCGGGGTATTTTTCCGGGTGCGGCCGTCAGGTGTCAGGTGTGTCACGTTAAAAATGCAGGGGATTTTGTACTGCTACGGAAGGATAAGACGGAGAAATAGAATGAATCGAATACCAGATAAGAAAAATATAATAAGGATTTTAATATCCATCGGCATACCGTTACTCTATCTGTTCGCTGTCTCGAAGATGACGGGGCTTTGCTTTGAGACAAACGATGACAGGGTTATCACGGAGATACTGTCCGGGACTCTCACAGGAGAGCCTGACGGGCATACGGTTTTCTTAAATTATTTGTTGTCATACCCTCTGTCTGTGCTGTATCGTGTATTTGTGCGGATTCCGTGGTATGGCGGCCTGCTTGTGCTGTGTCATTTTCTAGCGTATGCGGCTCTGCTTTACAGCATTCTGTCATGGGAGAGGACTCTTTTGGAGGATATCTTTCTCACAGGTCTTGTGTGTTGCTTTGCGCTGATCAATATTTATCTGACATCAGTTATTCAATTTACATCTGTTTCGGTGCTGATGGCAATGACAGGTTATGCATGTCTGCTCCTGCAAAAAAGCGGTAAAAAGGGCCGGCTGTTCTTTTTTTTCTTTGAGTTCGTGGCTTTTTTGCTGCGAAGTGAGGCGATGCTGATGATTCAGCCTCTGGGAGGGGCGGCGTACCTCGGTCTGTGTCTGGCGGAAGAGGACGGCAGCAGGGAAGAAAAGCTTCAGAAGGCAGGCGTGATGCTTCTGGCGCTGGGGGCAGTATTTCTTATCGGATTTTCAGGAAACCTGCTCGGGTATCAGGGAAAGGAATGGGAAGATTATACCCGGTTTAGCAAGGCGAGAGCGGAACTGTTTGACTATCAGGAATATCTGCCTTACGAGGAGGCGAAGCCTGTGCTGGAGGACTATCATGTCACGCAGACAGGGTACGAAGCATTTTATCACTATGTAATTCTGGATGACGAGGTGAGTACGG
Organism: uncultured Lachnospiraceae bacterium; assembly: GCA_910578085.1. Lineage (GTDB taxonomy): Bacteria > Bacillota > Clostridia > Lachnospirales > Lachnospiraceae > 1XD8-76. Next base: position 138,221 of record CAJTPM010000004.1, read on the forward strand.
AATGTGTCGAGGCGCTTGCCGGATATGCGAAGAACAGGAAGACAGAAAAACCGGACATTGCCCAGCTGGCAGGACGGATATGGAAACCGGATCAGGTGGCGGAGTATTTGAAATCAGAACAGGTTACGGTGATAAAGGCGGTATGGCTCATCATTTTCCTCTGGATCCTTCTGTGGAAAAAGTTTTATCTGCTGCTGCCTCTTGGCGGATTTGCGATCGGAAAAACCCTTGTCTGGGGCTATCTGCTATACAGAGGACGGCTGCCTTTCCGCATAACATATCCTCTGTTTGCCTGTGAAATTCTGCTGATAACCACACTGTTTTTGTGGGATTATCTGCATCAAGAAAATACGAAAAAACAGGAAGTATCTGGTATAACAGCCTTTGTGGTATTTGCAGTCTGCTGCTTCTTTGCAGGGAAGATGCAGTATCGTCAGGCTTTGCAGGCAAACGAATGGCAGGAACCCTATATGCAGGGCTTTGTGGAGATTCAAAATTACTGCGGAGAGAATCCGGATAAACGGTATCTGTTAGATTGCGAGTCTTTCGCTTACTATACGGGCAGTGCATTTGAGACAGAGATCTACGGAAGCCAGAACTATGTGTATACGGGCAGCTGGTTTTCAAAAAGTCCTGTACTGTCGCGTCATATGGAGGAGTATTTTGAGGGAGAACATGGGGGGATTTACTTAATCATACTTGATACGGAGAATGTGGAAACATCCCCTGGGGTCAGACTTCTCACGGAGAAATCTGGAGGTTCTTTCATGGATAGCGAAAGAATCACCGTATCCAATGGGGCAACCTATCAGGTGCTGCATTTCACAGAATAATCCAGACGTTTTGGCTTTGATGATAGACGGAAGACAATTCGTCGTTAAATCACAAAAAAGCAGGAGAATATCCTGCTTTTTTTGTGAGAAATACTACTATGCATTTTGGGGATTTATGCTTATACTCATATGTGGTTTTTGAAAGGTAAAACGGGGGGTAATTTGATTTTCAGGGAGGGAAAGGGCGATGAATAAGACAAAGGATCTGACAACAGGTTCTCCGATGAAACTGATACTGGGATTTGCTACGCCGCTTCTGTTCGGATTTTTGTTCCAGCAGCTTTACAGCGTGGTGGATACGATCATTGTAGGACAGTGCCTGGGTGTCAAAGCACTGGCCGGAGTAGGAGCCACAGGCTCCATCAATTTCATGATCGTGGGCTTCTGTATGGGGGTGTGCAACGGTTTTGCTATCCCTGTGGCCCATAAGTTCGGGGCGAAGGATTATTCGGGCATGCGCAGGATGGTGGCGAACAGCGTGTGGCTTTCAGGTGTATTTGCGGTGGTGATGACGGCAGCGGTAACGCTTTTATGCAGGGCGATACTGATGCTTATGAATACGCCGGAGGATATTTTTGAGAACGCCTATATTTACATATGGATCATATTCTGCGGAATTCCGGCGTCTTTCCTGTATAATCTGCTGTCCGGGATTATCCGGTCCATGGGAGACTCAAAAACACCACTTATGTTTTTGCTGTTGTCTTCCGTTCTGAATATTGGACTGGATCTTTTATGTATTGTGACTTTCCAAATGGGGATTGCAGGGGCGGCTGTCGCCACGGTGGTATCCCAGCTGATCTCGGGTCTTTTGTGCCTGTTGTACATGAAAAAGAAGTTCGAGATCCTGCAGATCGAAAAGGAAGAGTGGAAAGTTGATTTTGGCAATATGAAAGTGCTCTGTGGAATGGGCGTTCCCATGGGGCTGCAGTATTCCATTACAGCCATCGGTTCCGTTATTTTACAGACCGCGGTGAATTCTCTGGGATCCACGGCGGTGGCATCGGTGACGGCGGCGAGTAAAGTCAGTCTGTTTTTCTGCTGTCCTTTCGATGCGATGGGCTCCACGATGGCCACCTATGGGGGACAGAATGTGGGGGCGAAAAAACTGGACAGACTGGGGAAGGGATTGTTTTCCTGCAGCATTTTAGGGATAGGATATTCCCTGATTGCCTTCGTGATCCTGTTTTTCTTTGGTGACACATTTACAGGATTTTTTGTGACTGAGGGCGGGGCGGAGATCACATTGCATGCAAGACAGATGTTACTTACAAACGCCATGTTTTTCATCCCGTTAGCCTTTGTAAATATTATCCGGTTTATGATACAGGGAATGGGATTCAGCATGTTTGCGGTTTTGGCGGGAGTATTTGAGATGGTGGCAAGAGCCCTTGCGGGACTCTTTCTGGTGCCGGAACTGGGTTTTACAGGAGCCTGTTTTGCAAGTCCTCTTGCCTGGATCTTCGCGGACGCCTTTCTGATACCGGCTTATCTCCATGTGCGCAGAAAGCTGGAGAAGATGATGCAGGTGGATAATAGCGCAGTATAGAAGATCCACCCGGCCGGGTGCAGGCGCATACGATCGCAATTTATGTTATAACAGAAAGAAGATTTGGTTTTTCAGGGAATAATCAATAAAATAAATGCATACTTTTTTTCTCTGTGCTATACTGAAAGAACAGGATCCGGTGTCGGTAAACTGGTTAGGCTTTGGATTCGGTGATGATAACAGGATGAGAGAGGCTATGGGAGAAGAAGAGAGGGTAAACTATGGACAAAAGTACAGAGATCAGAAAACTATGTGAAGAAAAACAGATTCGTATGATTGATTTCAAGATGACGGATATTGACGGACGTTGGCGCCATATCACCATACCGGTAGAACGGTTTGATGAAAATATCTTTGTGTATGGCATCGGTTTTGATGGTTCCAACTACGGGTATGCGCCCATTGAGAAGAGTGATATGGTGTTTTTGCCGGATCCGGCTACAGCCTGTGTGGATCCCTTTGCGGAGGTGCCGACGCTAACCATGTGCGGGAATGTCTGTGTAATCGGAAAAGAGGAGAATAAGCCTTTCGATCAGTATCCGAAAAATGTCACCCTGCGGGCGGTGGAGTATATGCGGGAGAGTGGCATTGCGGACTCTATGGTCATTGGACCGGAGTTTGAATTTTATCTGTTTGATAAGGCCCGCTTTGAGGTATCACCGAGACAATGTGCTTATCAGATTGACACAAGGCAGGCAGCCTGGAACCGCAGTATTGACGGATCCGGAAACAACGGCTACGAAGTGCCACATCAGGGAGGATATCATGTGGCGGCGCCTCAGGATGTGGGATATGATTTGAGAAGCCGTATCTGTATGGCGATGGAGAACTGGGGGATCAAAGTAAAGTATCACCACCATGAAGTGGGCGGCCCAGGCCAGATGGAGATCGAGGTGGAACTGGCGGATATGCCTGAGATGGCGGACAATACGATGATCATCAAATATATCATTAAAAATATGGCGGCGAAGGAAGGAAAGACGGCAACCTTTCTGCCGAAACCAATCTATCAGGAGGCGGGCAGCGGCATGCATGTACATATGCTGTTAAAGAAAGATGGGAAACCGCTGTTCTATGATGAGAACGGTTATTCCGGCTTAAGTAAGACAGCCCATTACTTTATTGGTGGACTGTTGACGCATATCGCCTCACTGTGTGCTTTTACCAATCCTTCCACGAATTCTTTCAAAAGGCTGGTACCGGGCTATGAGGCGCCTGTGACGATTGGTTATGCGACTTCCAACAGAAGTGCTGTGATCCGCATTCCGGCCTATGCGAAATCACCGGAGACAAAGCGGTTTGAGCTGCGCAACCCGGATGCCACAGCGAATCCTTACTATGCATATGCAGCGATCCTGATGGCAGGCCTGGACGGTATTGAAAAACAGATCGATCCTTCCGCCATGGGATGGGGGCCCTATGACTTTAATCTGTACACTCTTTCGGCGCAGGAGCAGGAAAAGATCAAAGGACTGCCAAAGAGCCTGGAGGAGGCACTGGATGCCCTGGAGGCGGATCACGATTATCTGACAAAGAACGGTGTGTTCCCACAGAGGCTGATCGATGTCTGGGTTTCCAGAAAGCGTGCGGAGGCGAGACAGTTGAGTGAGATTCCGACTCCGGCTGAATTTGCAATGTACTATGATCTGTAATTGAAATGAGAGAGATTCCGCGGGACGGAGAATGAATATGACAGTATTTATCTGTTTGGATGATAAGAACGGAATGTTGTTTAATCACAGGCGCCAGAGCAGGGATAAGGCGGTGATAGAGGATATGCTGTCCTTTGCCGGATATGAAAAAATATATATGAACAGGTATTCCTCAAAACTATTTGAAATGGTCGCGGACAGGATTTCAGTGGAAGATGATTTCGCTGAATCTGTCCCGGAGGAAGGCTTATGCTTCTGGGAAGATATTCCGTTAAGGCCATATGAGGACAGGGTTGAGTGCATCGTTGTCTATTCCTGGAACCGGGTATATCCGGCAGATACTTTTCTGGATATTGATCTGCAGAAAGATTGGGAAGTGGCAGATATAAAAGAGTTTGGAGGTAATTCGCATGAGAAGATCACACGGAGGATTTATAAACGCAAGGATCGTTGAGCGTGCCTTTTTATGTACCCTTATTGTAATTGCCGGGCTGATCGTCGGTTCCTGCGGCAGCTCTCCCGGGGTCAATGCGGCGGAAAGGACTGAAGCTATAGAGGCGGTGCGGCAGCCGCAGGAAATTGAGGTTACGGAGCTGTTATCTGAGATACCGGAATATTCGGGGGAGGCATATATTGCAGTAAATGACAATATTCCTTTTTTCACAAAGACAGGTCTTACGACGGAATCTTTTGAGTACTATTCCGATCTGGATGAGTTTGGGCGTTGCAGAACTGCTTGTGCTAATGTGGGGCGGGATATCATGCCCACAGAGGAGCGCGGAGATATCGGACAGATCAGGCCTACTGGCTGGCAGACTGTAAAATATGATATGGTGGATGGAAAATATCTGTACAACAGGTGTCATCTGATTGGATATCAGCTGACAGCGGAAAATGCCAATGAAAAAAATCTGATTACTGGGACGAGATATCTGAATGTTACAGGAATGCTGCCTTTTGAGAATATGGTGGCAGATTATGTAAAGGAGACAGACAACCATGTTCTGTATCGGGTGACTCCTGTTTTTGAGGGCGATGATCTTGTGGCCTGCGGCGTTTTGATGGAGGGATGGTCTGTTGAAGATGCCGGGGATGGGATATGTTTTAATGTATTCGCCTATAATGTGCAGCCTGGTATTGTGATCGATTATGTGAACGGTGACAGTTATCAGGTGGAGAATGTGGCGGCTTTGCAGGGAAATGCGCAGAAGACGGAATCTGCACAGGGCGGTATGGAATATATTCTGAATACAAATACAATGAAATTTCATCTTCCGGCCTGCACCAGTATAAAACAAATGGCTGAAAAGAATAAAGAATCATATTACGGAAACAGGGAGGATCTGATCGGGATGGGATATGAGTCATGTAAAAACTGTAATCCGTAATATAATCAGCATAACGGTGTCAAATCACTATTGAGAATAGAATTCCGGTACATTTCATTGAGCCAGTCCACCGCCTCCGCCATGCCATCCGCATCCAGCGTGAAGCGTTTTCTTGTTTTGTGTTCTTCCGGAGTCTTTGCGTAGCCCAAAGGCTCCGGCCAGACAATTCCCTCCATATAAATGTCATCTCCTTCGGTCTTTCTGGTCAGCATATAGCGCATCCCGTCCATGCTGCCGGTCAGTGGTTCCTTCTTAATATAATTCAGGTGATTAAAATGCGTCGGGTCTATCATGATTTTCCTCCACAATGTTTTAAGAATTTTTCTCGTGTTTTCCTCAAATTTTTACGCTGAGCTTACAAAAATCTTTCTTGCATTCTTGCTGTAAATGTTCTATAATCAATATAGTGTCCGGGGATATAGCTCAGTTGGGAGAGCGATACGTTCGCAACGTATAGGTCAGGGGTTCGAGTCCCCCTATCTCCATTCTCAAAACCATCGTTCGTTCGGTGGTTTATTTTTTTGTAATGGGCAGGGGGAAAACTTTTCTGCCCGATTGTACAGGGAGTTCTACACAGTTTTTTCCACCACCTGGATCTGGCACATTTTCATGGTTTTCAATGCTGCCCGGTGAGTCTGGGGAGTTACGCCTGCACAGCAGTCTGCGTCCACGGTGATCTCCACATCGGGAAACATTGCCTTTAAGAGTAACGCATTGGAAACTACACAGATATCTGTACACAGTCCGACCAGTTCAATTTCTTCAAAACGCATCTCGTTCCAGTGGATCCAGCCAAAGGTCGGCTTATCAATATAAGTACAGCCAGGCACTTCCAGCCCGTCTGCAATCTCCCAGCCTTTTGTTCCATAAATGCAATGTTTTACCGGCAGTTTCCGTCCCTCCGGCGTATCCAGGTAATTTTCCTGGTGGGTATCTCTTGTGAAAATGATCTGGTCTCCCCGCTCCTGATATTCCGCAATTTTTTTCTTTACATTTCCGACGATCATCTGTGCCTCTTTTGTTCCAAGAGCGCCGTCAATAAAATCGTTCTGCATATCTACCACTATTAAAGTTTTTTTCATGCTGATCTCCTCCGCCTTCCTGTTTGAATCATTGGTCTATTACATTATAACGTCAGGGTTGTGTTACTACAATATAAAAGATCTTAAATTTTGGAAATCACTGAAAATCATGGAATCATTTTCAGTAATTTATTGACAGAGTACGTATGATCTGATACAATAAATCTCGGCGGTTGGAAATTCCGTTCATTTATAGGCTGATGTAGCACAGTCGGTAGTGCGTCGCATTGGTAGTGCGGAGGTCACGGGTTCGATTCCCGTCATCAGCTTCTCTGAGGTATAACTGAAAGCTTTGTATATGAGGCTTTCAGTTTTTTATTGCCTGAAATTTACGGTAATATTCAACTTGGCAAAACGGATATCTTGTGATAAAATATAGTGGACAAAGAAAAGTTAGAAACTGCTAACTGGATGCTGCGTTCTGCATTTTGAAAAAACTGAACCGGTGTCTGTCTCTATATTGCTAAAAAATCTGTGACAAAAAAACGAGGAAAGAGTATGCTGGAATTACGGAATATACAGTTTGATGTGGAAGACAATAAGGAGATCCTGAAAGACGTCAATCTGAAAATAGAAGAGCGCTTTGTGGCGGTGACAGGACCGAACGGCGGCGGAAAATCGACGCTTGCAAAGATTATAGCGGGGATCGTAAAGCCAACTGCCGGAAAGATACTGCTGGACGGCGAGGATATTACAGAGATGTCCATTACGGATCGGGCAAAAAAGGGTATCAGCTATGCCTTTCAGCAGCCTGTTCGTTTCAAGGGACTCACGGTAAAGGATCTGTTGACTATGGCGGCGGGAAAGAATACCAGTGTGCAGGACGCCTGCAATATTTTGTCGGAGGTAGGTCTTTGTGCCAGGGACTATATTGGCCGTGAGGTGAATGCCTCTTTGTCCGGAGGGGAGCTGAAGCGCATTGAGATCGCGATGATCATCGCCAGAGGGACCAGATTTTCCATTTTTGATGAGCCGGAGGCGGGGATCGATCTGTGGAGTTTTAACAGTCTGATCAATGTGTTTGAGAAGATGTACCGTGAAATGGGCGGGTCTATTCTGATCATTTCCCATCAGGAGCGGATCTTAAATATTGCGGACAGGATTATTGTGATAGCGGATGGCAGAGTGGAAAAGAGCGGCGCAAAAGAGGAGATTCTGCCGGAGCTGTTAAGCGCAACAGGAAGCGCCTGTGATAAACTGCTTGCAAAGAGTGAAGGAAGAAAAGCATGATAGTATAGCGGCCGTCAGTGGCGTGAAGAAAGACAGGAGAGTACCTATATGGATATTATACAAAAAACATTGCTGGAAGAGGTGGCAGGACTGCACGAGGTGCCCGAGGGGGCTTACAATATCCGGGCGAACGGCGCCCTGGACAGCAGACAGACCACTGCGAATATCAATATTGTTACAAAGCAGGACAGGCCCGGTATCGATATTATCATCGCGCCGGGAACAAAGCGTGAGAGTGTGCATATTCCGGTCATCATCAGCCAGACAGGGTTAAAGGATCTTGTTTATAATGACTTTTACGTGGGGGAGGATGCCGATGTGACGATCATAGCGGGCTGTGGTATCCATAACTGTGGCGATCAGGATTCCACACATGACGGTATCCACAGTTTCCATCTTGAAAAAAATGCGAAGGTGCGTTACGTGGAAAAGCATTATGGTGCCGGGGATGGCAACGGCCACAATATGATGAATCCTACTACGATCATCGAGCTGGCGGAGGGGGCAGGCCTGGAGATGGAGACAGTTCAGATCAAGGGTATTGATTCTACCACCAGGGTGACCAGAGCTAAACTGGAGGCGGATGCCAGTCTGGTTATCAGGGAGAAGATCATGACGCACGGAAATCAGACTGCGGTGACGGATTTTACGGTGGATATGGACGGGGCAGGCAGCAGTGCCAATGTAATGAGTCGTTCCGTGGCAAAGGAAAATTCCCATCAGAAGTTTGTTTCGGTGATCAACGGGAACAACAGGTGCGCCGGGCATACGGAATGCGATGCGATCATTATGGATCAGGCCAGTGTGACAGCACTGCCGGAACTGACTGCCAATCATGTGGATGCCAATCTGATCCATGAGGCAGCCATCGGAAAGATTGCAGGAGAACAGCTTATCAAGCTGATGACGTTAGGGCTGACGGAGAAGGAAGCGGAGGAACAGATCGTAAATGGGTTCTTAAAGTAAGCGGGAAATAAAAATCAGGCGAAAGATACCAGGATAGTGAACGGTATGGAAAAGATAAGGGACGGCCAACAGATGGCCGTCCTTTTCCGATGAAAAAATATAACTATGGTTGTGGCTGCTGCGGTTGCTGAGGCTGACCGCCCTCTGCCGGGGGCTGCTGCGGCTGCGTTTCTCCTGCCGGGGGCTGTCCGCCCTCCGGCGTCGGTGTTACAGCGCCGCCCTCACCTGTTGCAGGCTGTTCTTCCGGCATACCGTAAGCGATACCGGCGGCAGCCATCTCTAACTGTTGCTGGGCTATCAGCGCTTCGTAGCCGGGCGTTGCAAAAAACATGGCGTTGTGCTGACAGGTGACACCAGGATTTTGCTGCTGCAGTGCAGCCGGATCTTCCGGTGTGCCCGGTGCCTGTTCGGTTCCTTCGCTTTCCTCCGTGGCCGGTGTCAGGGTATCCGGGTTCAGTGTCAGAACACCGGGAACCTTAAACGGACATTCCGGGCTTGCCGGTACGGCGCCCGTCAGAACACTGTATGCACAGACAGCCCCTGAATAATGAACATTACAGGTAGTCGTAGGCACAGTGCCCTCCGCAAAATATTCCGTCCGTTTTGTGCCATCGCACAGGCCCGGTACCGGTAGTTTGCCGGACTGGGAACATACGGTGGCTGTGACAAGGCCGGTGGGGGTAGGGAAGGACTCGTTGGGCAGTCCCTCATGGATCTGTGACATGACGTTGCGCCACAGATTTCTTGCCAGTCTTCTCTCCTGATCCCCATGAAGCTTTGTGGTAGTCAGGGTGTTATCGTATCCGGCCCATACCGAGGCGGTATAGTAGGGAGTATAACCGGAAAACCATACATCCACATAGCCTGTGGTGGTACCTGTCTTACCGGCGATGGACATATTGCCGAAATTCACGGATGCACCGGTACCGCTTGTGACAACATCCTGCATGGCGCTTGTCAGAAGGAAAGATGTTGTTTCTTTCATAACGCGTCTCGTCTGTTGTGTAGCTGTTTTATCGAGAATGACATTACCGTCGTGATCTGTGATCTTTGTGTACAGGATCGGCTCATTGTAAACGCCGCCGTTGGCGATGGAGGCGTAAGCTCCGGTCAGTTCCTCATTTGTCACACCGTCGGTGATGCCGCCTAAAGCTAACGACTGCTGGATATCGGAAAAGATCTCGCCTCCCACCTGCTTCTGTGTAGCAAGAGTGGTAAAGCCGAGGCTCTGTAAATAGTCAAAACCGAGCTGTGGAGTGATCTGTGTTATGGTTTTTACAGCAATAACATTGACAGACTGCTGAATGGCATAGCGGAAGGAACAGATGCCCCTGAATTTATTATCCGCATTTTTGACAGGTCTCCCATCTTCGTAGCTGTATGGTTCGTCCATGTGCACATCCGCCAGAGTCAGTCCTGCGCTGTCCAGTGCAGGCAGGTAGGTGGAGAGGATCTTGAAGGTGGAGCCGGGCTGCCTTGTTGCATCGGCAGCACGGTTTAACGTCCTGCTGGCAGTCTTTTTCCCTCTGCCGCCAACCATTGCAACCACATGTCCGGTGCTCTGATCTTCCACCACGATGGAAACTTGGGGCTGGGGTGTCAGCGTAATATTTTCTCCATACACTTCATCGCCGTCCTGCATGATGGCTTCTTTATAAAAATCGATATCTGTCTGTGCCTCCTCCATGGAAGAATAGAGCAGGGTATACGAGCTTTTCACAGTCTCCTGATACCATTTTAGCATTTTATGGGCATTGAAATTTTCCAGTTCCCCATTGGAATGCTCGATAGTCAGTTCATAGGCAAGCTCCCACTTTGTGTCGGCAGGAAAGTTTTCCTCATTTGTAAAAGCTTCGTCGCAGATCCGCTGGATGGCGGGATCCTGAGTGGAGTAGATTTTCAGGCCGCCGCTGTAGAGCATGTAAAATGCCTGATTTTCCGTGTAACCAGCGTTGATTAAATCCTCCATCACATCGTCCACGAGGGCATCCACGAAATAGGAGTTGATCGTATCATCAGTGACTTCCAGATTAACACTCTGGATACGGGAATAGGGGTCGTCCGCTATGGCCTCATCGTATTCCGCCTGGGTGATGAATCCCTGCTCCAGCATACCATCCAACGTGTCCTGGCGGCGCCTTTTGTTGTCTTCCGGATGACGGATCGGATTATAGCCGGAAGGATTCTGGGTGATGGCCGCGATGACAGTGCACTCGGAGAGCGTCAACTCGCTCACATCCTTATTGAAATAGCGTAAAGATGCGGCCTGTACGCCCAGAGTATTCTGACCGAGATTGATGGTATTCATATAATTTTCCAGAATTTTATCCTTGTCCATAACCTTTTCCAGTTCCAGGGCAAGGTACTGTTCCTGAATTTTACGTTTAACTTTTTCCGCAAATTTTTCTTCGCTGGTCCAGCTTGTCAGCACGTTGTTTTTGATTAACTGCTGGGTGATGGTGCTGGCGCCCTGTGAAAACTTTCTGTTCTTCAGACCGATAAAACCCGCACGGAAGATACCCTGGATATCGATGCCATTGTGATCGTAGAAACGCTCATCCTCGATAGCCACAAAAGCGTGAGCCAGATCTTCAGGGATCTGGGACATGGAGACAGGTATTCTGTTGGAGTCGGAGGATACCAGTTTGGCGGTCTGGTTGCCGTCGATATCATAGACAAAAGTAGAAAAACCGGAAGGGGAAACATCCAGGTTTTCAATGTCCGGTGCGGTGGCGATAATGCCGTTAAATATGCCGATACCTGCCGCCGCACCAATGACGCCCACCGAAACAACAGCGGCTAAAAAAAGTTCCAGCACAAAAAGTGTTATTTTTTTGCCCCAACGGCCTGGATGAGCATTCAGCTCCTTCTGGCGGTTGCGGACCCCTTTTCTTCCATAATTCATAAAAGCCTCGATTCTGTGTATTGCCTTAAAAAAATTTCTACCTTATTATAGTATAAGTTGAAGAATATGTCAAAAAGAAGGCTCGTATTTCGCAATATAGGCGAAACTGACTATTTTATAAGTCTGTGCGCTATTTCGGAATTTATGCCGGGGCTTGCGCAGTTTGTAAAATTCATGTATCTTTAAATAAGGAAAGATCAGAGAAACTGGCAAAGATGTCTGATGGCAGACAGCTCCGGCGGGGTTCAGAGAGAGGATAAACAGATGGAGAAGGAAAACGGAATCAAAAAAGTGCCGGAATACCGGGTACTGTTAAAAGAGTGTAACGGTGAGATCGAGGAGAAGAAGTCCCGCTTTATCTGTGCGGTGCGGCCGGTTCATTCAGAGAAGGAGGCGGCGGAATTTATAGAGGCTACGAAGAAAAGATACTGGGACGCTAGCCATACCTGTTCCGCTTTTGTTTTGGGCAGCAGGCAGGAGGTGACCAGATGCAGCGATGACGGGGAGCCGGGCGGTACGGCCGGTAGGCCTATGCTGGAAGTGCTTCTGGGAGAGGGGCTTTGCGATGTGGCGGCGGTGGTGACCAGATATTTCGGGGGGACTTTACTTGGCACAGGAGGTCTTGTGCGGGCATACAGCGGCGCTGTGAAAGAGGCGTTAAAAAGTGCGGAGAGAGGCATGATGCGCTTCGGCGTGAAATTGCGGATCGGAACGGATTATAATGGCGTGGGAAAACTGCAGCATCTGTTCGGGAAGAGTGGGACAGCCTTTGAGGCGGAGTACGGGGAGGCGGTGCGCTTTGTGCTGACAGTGCCGGCGGGGGAGGCGGATGTCCTGAAAAAGGAGATAACCGAGACTACGAACGGAAAGGCCGTAATAGAAGAACTGGAAAAAATATATTTCATTGACAAGGAATAAACCTGTCATTATAATAAAGTGAGTTGAAATTCGTCCACGGGACTCCACGGGGGATAAATTTTGCAGTAAATTTAATGATACCGGGGAATTTCCGGCAGTTTGGAAAGGTGGTGGTTTTTATGAAGAAGAGTTTGAAGAAGTGCAGTAGCGATAACCCTCTCCCTCGAAGTAGGTGCATAAAAATCACAACTGAAAAGGAGAGCTGCTATGGAAATGATACAGGAAGAAAGAACGAGACAGGAAATTGAAAAACTGCTCGAAGAAAAGCAGTACACCAGACTCCGTCAGCTGGCCGCGGAACTCAACGACGCGGATATCGCGGCGGCCATGGAGGAGATGGAGGAGAAAGATCTGTTAAAGATGTTTCGCATACTGCCCAAAAGCATGGCTGCTGATGTTTTCTCCTATCTGGAAGTGGAGAGTCAGCAGTTTATTATTACCTCTTTATCCGAGCGGGACGCTGCGGATATCATTGATAATCTGATGTCCGATGATGCGGCCGACTTACTGGAAGAAATGCCGGCGAATGTGGTAAAAAAACTGCTTGCCAGCGCAAGCCCCGATACAAGAAGGGATATCAACCACCTGTTGCGTTATCCGGAAGATTCCGCGGGCAGTATCATGACCGTGGAGTATATGGACTTTAAGGAGGACTATACGGTGGCGGACGCCATTGCCAAGATCAGAAAGACCGGTATGGATTCCGAAACCATCAATATCTGTTATGTGCTCGACAAAAAGCGCACGTTAGTCGGGACGGTGGCGCTTCGCTATCTGTTGCTCAGTGAGCCAGAGGCCATTATCGGAGAGATGATGCATGAAAATGTGATCTCCCTGAATACGCTGATGGATCAGGAGGAAGTGGCAGGGCAGTTTAAGAAGTACGACTTTACCTCGATGCCTGTAGTGGACAACGAAAACCGGATGGTGGGCATTATCACAGTGGATGACGTAGTGGATATCATTGAGGAGGAGACCACGGAGGACATCGAAAAGATGGCGGCTATCGTTCCGACGGACAAGCCGTATATGAGGACAGGGGTATTTGAAACCTGGAAAAAAAGGATGCCCTGGCTGTTGCTTCTTATGATATCCGCCACCTTTACCGGACGGATCATCACCTCCTTTGAGGGGGCCCTCAGTGCCTATGTGGTGCTTACCGCCTATATCCCGATGCTGATGGATACCGGCGGAAACGCGGGCGGACAGGCCAGCGTGACGATTATTCGAAGTATTTCGTTAAATGATGTTGAGTTTGCAGATCTGCCGAAAGTCATCTGGAAAGAATTCCGGGTGGCGCTTATCTGCGGCGCCACACTTGCTGCCGCAAATTTCTGTAAGCTGTTGTGGCTTGATGGCGTTTCGATGATGGTGGCGGCGGTGGTCTGCGTTACACTGTTAGTGACATTGATCGCGGCGAAGTTTATTGGCTGTGTACTGCCGATGTTAGCGAAAAAAGCAGGCTTTGATCCGGCAGTGATGGCGAGTCCTTTTATTACGACGATCGTGGATGCGGTGTCGCTTCTGACTTATTTTCAGATCGCGACGCTGTTGCTTGGAATTTAATATGCAGACAGCAGATAAGTTCTGAGAGATGACGCACAGACTTGGTACAGGACTTGTTTTCATAGCTTAAAAGCAGTACAGGTAATTCCCTGTCGGTCATAAAGAGTATCAGACAACAAATAGATTGTAGCAGGAGATAGTATGAGAGAGAAGAGAGAAGACGTAAGAAACATAGCGATTATAGCCCATGTAGACCACGGCAAGACCACACTTGTGGACGAGCTGTTAAAGCAGAGCGGCACGTTCAGGGAGAATCAGGCGGTGGCGGAGCGGGTCATGGACTCGGGGGATATCGAGAGGGAGCGGGGGATCACGATCCTTTCCAAAAATACCGCCATTACCTATAAAAATACGAAGATCAATATCATTGACACGCCGGGCCACGCGGATTTTGGCGGCGAGGTGGAGAGGGTACTGAAGATGGTGAACGGCGTGATCCTTGTGGTGGACGCCTTTGAGGGTCCCATGCCCCAGACGAAGTTTGTGTTAAAAAAAGCACTGGAGCTTGATCTGGCCGTCATTGTCTGTATTAACAAGATCGACAGACCGGAAGCAAGGCCGCAGGAAGTGGAGGATGAGGTATTGGAGTTGTTTCTCGAGCTTGATGCAAGCGATGAGCAGCTTGACTGCCCCTTTGTCTATGCTTCCGCGAAGAACGGCAGCGCCACCAGAAAGATTACTGTGAAAAATAAGGATATGACGCCGTTATTTGATACGATCCTTGAGTATATTCCGGCGCCTGAAGGGGATCCGGAAGAGGGCACCCAGGTACTGATCAGTACCATCGACTACAACGAGTATGTGGGCCGCATCGGGGTCGGCAAGGTGGACAACGGCGTGGTGAAGGTCAATCAGGATGTAGTGATTGTGAATCACCATGAGCCGGACAAACTGAAAAAGGTAAAGATCAGCAAACTTTACGAGTTTAACGGTTTGAATAAGGTGGAAGTGAAGGAAGCGGGTATGGGTTCCATTGTGGCGATCTCCGGCATCGCGGACCTCCACATCGGCGATACCCTCTGTTCTCCGGAAAATCCGGTGCCGATCCCGTTCCAGAAAATTTCGGAGCCGACCATCGCCATGGATTTTATCGTGAATGATTCTCCGTTAGCAGGAAAAGAGGGCAGGTATGTGACCAGCCGTCACATCAGGGACAGGCTGTTTAAGGAACTGAACACGGATGTTTCTCTGCGGGTGGAGGAGACGGAAAATACGGACTGTTTTAAGGTCTCCGGCAGAGGAGAGCTGCATCTTTCCGTATTGATCGAGAATATGCGCAGAGAGGGTTATGAGTTTGCGGTCAGCAAGGCGGAGGTTATCTATAAGAAGGATGAAAACGGAAAGCTTCTGGAGCCCATGGAGACCGTCTATGTGGATGTGCCGGAGGAGTTTTCCGGTGTTGTGATCGAAAAGTTAAGTCTGAGGAAGGGAGAACTGCAGAATATGGGGAGGGCTTCCGGCGGATATACGAGGCTGGAGTTTTCCATGCCTTCCAGAGGGCTGATCGGCTACCGCGGCGATTTTCTGACGGACACCAAAGGAAACGGTATTATGAATACTCAGTTTGAGGGCTACGGTCCCTACAAAGGAGATATTCAGTACCGCAAACAGGGATCCCTGATTGCTTTTGAGGCGGGAGAGGCCATCACCTACGGGCTTTTCAACGCTCAGGAGAGAGGCGTTCTGTTTATCGGTCCCGGTGAGAAAGTATACGCCGGCATGGTGATCGGACAGACCGGTAAGGCGGAGGATATCGAGGTCAATGTATGCAAGACAAAACATCTGACCAACACCCGATCTTCCAGCGCGGACGAAGCGTTACGTCTTGTGCCCAAAAAGATCATGAGTCTGGAGCAGGCGCTTGATTTTATTGATACGGACGAGCTGTTGGAGGTGACGCCTGAGACGATCCGCATCCGGAAAAAGATCCTGGATCCGACGATGAGGAAACGGGCGGCAATGAAGAGATAAGAAAACGATGTAAAGCGATCGATGGTTTAACGGTTATCGTGACAATGAATTCTGGTGTGAAAAATACCGGACAGGATAGAAAGAAGGATGAGAGCGCATGGAAAGTAAAATTGCAGACCATGCGCTTTTTTATGTACACACTGTTCCGGTTCCAATTTATCCCGCGATGCCTTACACGTCTATCAGTGCTTTTTTCCGCATATATATGTAATACACAGGGACAAATCCTGCCGTTTTCATGGGATGTTATTGAGGGTATGTCACAGGCCATGTGTTTATGACGGAAATACCGATAACGCTATGGATGTCTGCATGGAACTTCGGCAGGAAAAAAGACCGGAAAGCAGTTTTCGGAGAAAGGTGAGCGGCACTGTGCGAATGCATACTGCCCGAAGGAGGAAAGCATGATGGATAAAGTAATTGAAAACAATCAGGTAACGGTGATGGGAAAAATCGTAAGCGGATTTTTATTCAGTCACGAGATCTACGGAGAAGGATTTTACATGATGGACGTGGAGGTGGAGAGGTTATCCGATTCCACGGATATTATTCCTGTCATGGTGTCTGATCGTCTGATCGATGTAACACAGAATTACACGGGCACGAATGTCTGTATAGGCGGACAGTTCAGATCCTATAACAGACACGAGGAGAAAAAAAATAAGCTGGTACTGTCCGTATTTGCGAGAGAAATTGATTTTGCCCCGGAGATGGAGGAAAACACGAAAACAAACCAGATTTTTCTGGATGGGTTTATCTGTAAAGAACCGATTTACAGAAAGACGCCTCTGGGCAGAGAGATTGCGGATTTGCTTCTGGCAGTAAACAGGCCCTATGGAAAGTCGGATTATATACCATGCATCTGCTGGGGAAGGAACGCACGGTTTGCCAGTACCTTTCAGGTGGGAGACAGATGCCTGATCTGGGGGCGTATCCAGAGCCGTGAGTATATGAAAAAGATCACGGAGGAAGAACTGGAAAAGCGGGTGGCCTATGAAGTATCTGTCAGTAAACTGGAAACAGAGGAGTAAAACCCATATTTTTTAAGTTTATGCAATTTGTTCGGCATCAGTGCATTGACACTGCATGTAGAAAATGATATATTGATGTTTAGATAGAGGTTGCGTCTGTTATCAGTAGCCTGCCGGATGTGACAGCCACAGGGGAAGACAGAGGAAAGGAACAGACGCCGAAGGAATTGTCAGGCTGTATGATATTTCCTGGGCATGTACTGAAGAAGTGCATGACTGTCATCGGCAGATGGGGCGCTATCATAACAAAGGCTTTTTGGCGGCTCATGTTGCATGGGCCGTTTTCTGTATGTACTGGCACTACAGTCATGGAAAACAGCCTGTCACTATACATATTATACTATCAAAATGGAGGAGAGATATGTCAGTATTTACCGGAGCAGGTGTTGCGATCGTCACACCATTTCATGAGGATTACAGTATCAATTTTGAGGCTTTTGCGGAGCTGATCGAATATCAGATCGCAAACTCTACGGATGCCATTATTGTTATGGGTACTACCGGGGAATCAGCTACCACAACGATTGAGGAACATATCGAGGCGATACGGTTTTGCGTTAAGACGGTAAACGGGAGAGTGCCGGTGGTGGCGGGAACCGGCTCCAACTCCACGGATACGGCGGTATATTTGTCTGTGGAGGCGCAGAAATGCGGCGCAGATGGACTGCTGGTAGTTTCGCCCTACTACAATAAAGCCACTCAGAACGGTTTATATCATCATTATAAAACGATTGCGGCTGCTGTGAAACTGCCGATCATCCTTTATAATGTACCCAGCAGAACCGGCTGTAATATCCTGCCGGAGACAGTGGTGAGGCTGTGCAGGGATGTGGAAAATATCGTAGGGGTAAAGGAGGCCAGTGGGAATATTGCTCAGATTGTCAAACTGTTTGCGCTGGCAGACGGAGTGGCGGATGTCTATTCCGGGAATGATGACCAGATCGTACCGATCCTGTCTCTTGGCGGAAAGGGCGTTATTTCCGTATTGTCCAATGTGGCGCCAAAGCAGACGCATGATATCTGCCAGTTATATTTTGACGGAAAATTAAAAGAGAGTGCGGCACTGCAGTTAAAGGCAATTCCGCTTGTGGATGCGCTGTTTTGCGAGGTGAATCCGATTCCGGTGAAAAAGGGGGTAGCCCTGATGGGAATCGCTGCAGGACCGGTTCGTATGCCGCTTTCTGAGATCGAACCGGCCCATGAGGAAAAACTGCGCAAGGCGATGAAAGATTTCGGGTGTGAACTGATTTAAGTTTATGATGTAGTGTCAGGGGAGGTATATATGGTTAAAGTTATTTTACATGGCTGTAACGGCAAGATGGGGCATATGATAACCGAGTTGTGCAGTCAGGACGATGAAATAGAAATTGTGGCAGGGATCGACGCCTTTCATCAGGGGGCAGGCGGCTATCCGGTGTATCGGGATATCTATAACTGCAATATAACTGCAGATGCGGTTATTGATTTTTCTACCGCTTCAGCAGTGGATTCTCTGCTCGAATATTGCGTGGAAAAGAAAATTCCCTGTGTGCTGTGTACAACAGGGCTTACCCCGGAACAGATCCGGCATGTGGAGGAGGCATCTGAGAAAACGGCAGTGCTTCGTTCTGCGAATATGACGCTGGGCATTAATCTGTTAATGAAACTGTTAAAAGAGGCGGCAGCAACCCTTGTGACTGCCGGATTTGATGTGGAGATCGTGGAGAAGCATCATAATCTGAAGGTGGATGCTCCCAGTGGCACGGCTATCGCGTTGGCGGATGCGATCAATGAGGAGATGGACGGGGTTTACGACTATGTTTATGACAGAAGCAAGGTACGGCAGAAGCGGGACAGGAAGGAATTGGGCATTTCTGCTATCCGCGGCGGCACGATAGTGGGTGACCACGATGTGATCTTTGCGGGAACAGACGAAGTCATCACCTTTTCTCACAGAGCTTACTCAAAAGGTGTCTTTGCAAAAGGGGCAATACAGGCCGCAAAATTTATGGCAGGGAAATCAGCCGGCCTCTATACCATGGCAGACGTGATCGAGAACAGATGAGCCGTCAGGCAAAGAGAAAATCGCAGCGTTTCCCGAAGATGAGCCGTTGAAACAGGAGAAAATATGAACGAACTGGAATACAATTATCTGCGGAGCCTGTCAGGACAATATCCGACTATCGCATCTGCGTCTACAGAGATCATCAATCTGCAGTCCATATTGAATCTGCCCAAAGGGACAGAGCATTTTATGACAGATATCCATGGGGAATCGGAGCAGTTTAATCACATTCTGAAAAATGGTTCCGGTTCGGTACGCCGGAAGATCCATGAGGAATTCGGGAATACTATGAGTGAAAAGGATAAGAAATCGCTGGCAACGCTGATTTATTATCCGAAAGAGAAGCTGGATATTGTGCTGCAAAGCGAGGACAATATTGAAGACTGGTATAAGATCACGCTGCACCGGTTAGTGCAGATCACCAAGCGGGTAGCGTCAAAGTATACCCGCTCAAAAGTGCGCAAGGCTCTGCCCCGGGATTTTGCCTATATTATTGAGGAGCTGATCACAGAGAAGGCGGAGTTGTCGGATAAGGAAGCTTACTATAATGAAATCATCCATACGATCATTCGCCTGGACAGAGCCCAGGAGTTTATTATAGCATTGAGCTATCTGATCCAGCGGCTCGTTATCGATCACCTTCATATCGTGGGAGATGTCTACGACAGGGGGCCTGGGCCTCATATTATTCTGGATACGCTCAGTGAGTATCATTCTGTGGATGTGCAGTGGGGTAACCATGATGTGGTATGGATGGGGGCGGCCAGCGGACAGGGGGCCTGCATCTGTAATGTGATCCGCATGGCCGCCAGATACGGTAATCTGGCAACGCTGGAGGAGGGCTACGGCATCAATCTGATCCCTCTTGCGACGTTTGCACTGACAACTTATGCGGATACGAACTGTGACGCTTTCAGAGTACACTATGACAATGACTATAATACGAAGGATCTGGCTCTGGATACCAGAATGCATAAAGCCATCACGATCATACAGTTTAAACTGGAGGGACAGGTGATTCGGAGAAATCCCTGTTTTGAGATGGAGGACAGGCTGTTACTTGACAAGATCGATTATGAGAAAAAGACAGTTCTTATAGAGGGCAGGGAATACGCCATGAATGATACGGATTTTCCCACTGTAAACAGGGAGGATCCCTATGCGCTTTCCAGGGAAGAGATGGAAGTTATGAAGCGGCTGGTCAAAGCCTTTATGAACTGTGAGAAACTGCAGAAACATGTGCGTTTTCTGTTTGCCAAGGGCGGGCTTTACAAAGCCTACAATTCTAATCTGCTCTACCATGGATGCGTGCCTATGGATGAGGAGGGCAATTTTCTGAAAGTCAATATATTCGGAAAGACATACAGCGGCAGAGAGCTGTACGATGTGCTGGAACACTACGCAAGGAGAGGTTACTACTCAAAGCACCATCCCGAGGAGAAGATGAAGGGACAGGACATTATGTGGTATATATGGTCAGGTCCCAAGTCTCCGGTGTTTGGCAAGGACAAGATGACTACTTTTGAACGCTATTTTGTGGCGGACAGGGAAACCCACAGAGAGCAGAAAAACGCCTATTACAGGCTGCTTGACAGTGAGGAGATCGTCAATAAAATACTGGAAGAATTTGGTCTTGATACAAATGAGTCCCATATCGTCAACGGACATGTGCCTGTGGAGGCAAAGAAAGGGGAATCTCCGATCCGGTGCGGCGGGAAATTGTTTATTATAGATGGCGGTTTCTCCAAGGCTTACCAGGGGAAAACCGGGATCGCAGGGTATACTTTAGTGTGCAATTCCTACGGTATGCGTCTGGTTGCCCATGAGCCATTCGAGTCGACGGAAGCGGCAATCAAAAAGGAGTCTGACATTTTTTCGGACAGTGTGATCGTGGAAACCATGAAACGGCGGCTGCGGGTGGCGGATACGGATGTGGGTGCGGAGATCAGAGAGCGGATCCGGGCGCTGGAGGGACTGCTGCAGGCATATCGGGACGGCAGTCTGGTTGAAAAGTCCATATAGAGCGGAAGAGAAGAAAAACCTCAGCCCATCTGACTGAGGTTTTTTGGTGCGCAGGCCCACACAGAGGAATATGCCGCTGAGGCGGAGTGTGGACCGCGCGGCGAGCAGGGAGAAAATCCCCTGCCCGGTCTGGATAATGTTGACTGAAATCAGAACTATTTCACCGTGCCTGCTGTGTTACCTGTGCCATTTGCCATGTCGCCGACAGCATTTGCGGTACCGTTTGCCACATCACCGACGGCATCTGCAGCACCGTCTGCCACATCTTCTACGGCGTTTGCGGCGTCGTCAGCAACATTGCTGACAGAGTTTCCGACTTTATTACCGTTTGTGTTGCTGCCATTCGTGTTGTTTGTGCTGCTGCCGTTTATAGTACCGTTGTCAGCAGTATTGCCATTCGTGCCCTCCGTGTTTCCGTTATCAACGAGACCGCCGCCGTTGTCTGTGCCATTTGCGGTAGTTTCGTCTGTTGTATCGGAATCTGCGGTAGCATTATTGTTCTCTGTCTGATTATTTGCCATGTCTTCGTTATTTCTGTCTGTGCCGCAGCCATAAAGAGCGAAGGCGGACATAAGAAGAAGCATGGAAACAGCCAGAGCGGTCCTAAACTTTTTCATAATATGAATGCTCCTTTCCATAAATGAATCGACGAGTTTTCTATGGATGATTATAATCCGTAAATGTTTATATTCACTCGTCAAGGTTAGTATGGACAAAGAAATAAATTCTATGTATCATGAAAACAAATAATCCGGTAAAATTTTCAATTAAAAAAACAAAAATGGTGAAAGAAATATGAGACAAAGCGAGGAGTGCATATGAAATTCAGACCCTGTATAGATATTCATAATGGGAAAGTAAAACAGATCGTCGGAGCAAGTTTGAAAGACGCGGGCGATATGGCGGCAGAAAATTTTGTGGCTGAAAAGAGTGCTGCGGATTATGCAGAGCTTTATCGGAAACATGGCCTGAAGGGCGGACATGTGATTGTGTTGAACGGAAAGGACAGCAGTTACTATGAGGAGACGAAAGATCAAGCTTTTTCGGCGCTTTCGGCCTACCCGGGCGGT
Source organism: uncultured Lachnospiraceae bacterium (assembly GCA_910578085.1). Taxonomy (GTDB): domain Bacteria; phylum Bacillota; class Clostridia; order Lachnospirales; family Lachnospiraceae; genus 1XD8-76. The sequence continues at coordinate 160,448 of CAJTPM010000004.1, forward strand.
TTGCAGGCAGGTGGCGGCATTACGCCGGAAAATGCAGCACAGTTTCTGGAAGCCGGCGCCTCCCATGTGATCGTTACATCCTATGTCTTTCAGGGCGGACAGATCCTTAAGGAGAATCTGAATAAACTGACGAAAGCGGTGGGAAAAGAGCGGCTGGTCCTGGATGTGAGCTGTAAAAAGAAAGCAGACGGTTATTATATTGTGACTGACAGATGGCAAAAAGAAACAGATATCAGGATTACCTCCGCTTTGTTGGAAAAACTTTCAGATTTTTGCGATGAATTTCTGATTCATGCGGTGGATGTTGAGGGGAAGAGAAATGGTATGGAAGAGGAGCTTCTGGGAAAACTGGCAAAGTGGCAGGGAATACCCATTACCTATGCAGGCGGTGTGCAGAGTTTGGATGACCTGAGAAAGCTGCAGGAGGTTGGAGCGGGAAAGATCGATGTCACGATAGGTTCGGCGCTTTCCATTTTTGGAGGGACACTGGACTTTGGGGAGGCCGTCAGCTATTGCAGGAAGCTTTCAAAAAATTTGGGTTAGAGAGAAGTTTTCTGTGGCAATATCGGAAATGATATTTGAAGACCTCACAAAAAACAGCTCCGCACAGGGGAGCTGTTTTGTTAATCCGTCATGACAATGTTGCAAATTCTCAATAAATGCAAATAAAGATATTTCTATTTTCAAGAATTTCTTGATTTATATTATATTTAAGAACAGGCACAAATTGTGATACTGATTAATAGTGGCTGTAATGGGTTTCTTATAACTTGGTTACGTTTACAGCCTGAGGTCCTTTAGCGCCGTTAACTACTTCGTATTCCACTGCAGCGCCCTCTTCAAGAGATTTGAACCCTTCCATGTTCAGTCCGGAATAATGTACAAATACATCATTGCCGTTCTCATCGGAGATGAAGCCGTAACCTTTCTGGTTGTTAAACCATTTTACTGTACCTTTGTTCATAATGATACCTCCAAAAAATGAAAAGTTAAATTTGTTAGTGCAGAATATATTTTTATCAATACACCATGCAACATTTTTAGAATACCATGAAAACAGGTAATTGTAAAGAAAATAAATTGCTTTTTAGTAAAAAAAATAAATCTTTTTCTGTCAGAAGAAAGATGTTACAATAGATGAGGAAATAAATGAAAGCAGGGGAGAGGAAAATAATGAAAAAATTTCTGGAAGAATTTAAAACTTTTGCGCTGAAAGGAAATGTGATGAATATGGCGGTTGGCGTTATTATCGGCGCCGCGTTCAGTGATCTCGTAACTTCGTTTACCACAAATATTATCCAGCCGGTTATCGCATGCATTGGCAGCGCGGAGGTACAGGGAAAGATCAATTTGTTTGGCACTGGAAATTATATCGACTATGGCGCGTTTATCAGTTCGGTGATTTACTTCATTATCATGGCATTTGTTATTTTTATGATGGTGAAAGCTATGAATAAACTGATGGATCTGGGAAAGAAAAAGGAAGAGGCGCCTGTGCCGACGACGAAAAAGTGTCCCTACTGCAAGAGTGAGATCCCGCTGGATGCAACGAGATGTCCTCACTGTACTTCAGAATTATAAATATAAATATTTTCTGACACAATCCCGCAGAGTTTCTATTCTGCTTATAGGAGGGCTGCGGATGGTCTTTGCAGGGACAGCCATAGAATAAGGATAGGAATGGTAAAACTGCGGACAGGAAAGGCAGCATATGAAAACAGGATTGATTCTGGCGGGCGGAGCCATGCGCGGCATGTATACCGCGGGAGTATTGGATATCTTTTTGGACGAAAATATAAAAGTTGACGGAATGATCGGTATTTCGGCAGGTGCGGTGTTCGGCGTAAATTTTCTGTCCCGACAGAAAGGGCGTGTGCTCCGTTATAATAAACGATTTAACGGTGACAGGAATTATATGGGATTAAAGCCGCTTCTGTGCACAGGCAATATTGTGGATACAAAATATGCTTACCATATTGTGCCGGAAGAGCTGGACAGGTTTGATGATGAGACGTTCCGGGCATCGGAGATTCCGTTTTATGCGGGGATCACCTGTGTGGAAACCGGGAGGGCGAAGCTTGTGAAGATAGACAGCGTTTTTGAGCAGATGGATGTGCTGAGAGCCTCGGCCTCCATGCCCTTTGTATCAAGGCCGGTAGCGTTATACGGGCAGCACTATCTGGACGGGGACATTGCGGACGGCCTTCCGTACCGAAAGATGTTTGATATGGGATATGACAGACTGATTGTAGTTTTGACGAGGGAAGCAGGGTATCAGAAAAAGCCGGTGTCCCCTGTGATGGTGAGAATGCGTTATGGGCGGTATAAAGAGTTTGCGGCGGCGTTATCAGGCCGCCATGAGAGATATAACAGCAGTGTGAATGAATTGTTGGAATTGCAGAAAAAGGGCGGCGTCTATGTGATCGCCCCCACAGAGCCGATCACCATCGGGCGGATCGAGAAAGATCCGGACAGGCTGGAACAGGTGTATACGCTGGGGCTTCGTGATGGCAGGGCGGCTGTCTGCGGGCTGAAAAAAGAATTTTTAAAGCGGTAAAGAAAATATGGGTGGTGAGCAGCATAAAAACTGCCGGAGGGTTCAACCCACCGGCAGTTTTTATTGTGTGGATCTTCTCAGTTTTCCAGTGCTGTGGAGCGTTTTACCTCATGCATTTGATTGTAGGAAGCAAAGGCATTTTCCACCAGTTTTTTGTCCGGCTTTTTCGTAAAGGCGCTGACCACCGGTACGATAATAAGTCCGGCTAACATGGTAAAGGCGCCAGCGTTGATCGGCGATTGTAAAAGGACTGGGAAGCTGCCGCGGATTAACATATTTAAAGTCATAAAACCGGAGCCGAAAATGAAGCTGACCCAGACAGAAGCTTTGGTGACTTTTTTCCAGTACAGACTGTAGAGGAACGGCGCCAGGAAAGAACCGGCCAGGGCTCCCCAGGATACGCCCATAAGCTGTGCAATAAAGGTGATGGCGCTTTTGTACTGCACGATGGCGATCACTGCCGAAATGGCAATAAAAATCACGATCAGAATACGGATGGAGAGAAGCTGCTTCTTTTCGTCCATTTTTTTCACGATATTGTCCTTGATTACATCGATGGTCAGCGTGGAACTGGAGGCCATGACCAGAGAGGACAGCGTAGACATGGAGGCGGACAATACCAGAATCACCACCAGGCCGATCAGAAGCGGCGATAAATTTTCCAGCATGGCCGGAATAACGGAATCGTAACCGTTTGCCTCTATATCAATGTTTGCATGGTAAAGTCTGCTGAAACCGCCCAGAAAATAGCAGCCGCCGGAAACCACAATAGCGAAAAAGGTGGAGATGACGGTGCCTTTATGGATCGCACTCTCATTTTTAATGGCATAGAATTTCTGAACCATCTGCGGCAGCCCCCAGGTTCCCAGGGATGTCAGGATGACAACGCCCAGGAGGTTGACCGGATCCGGGCCGAAGAAGGAGGCAAAAGCGCCGGGCTGGCCTGTGGCGGCCGCATCCTCCACCATGGCGAGCGCATTGACTGCGGCGATAAACCCACCGTTTGCTTTTAAAACGGCTGCAATGACGGCGCAGATGCCAAAGAGCATGATGATGCCCTGTATAAAATCATTGATGGCCGTAGCCATGTAGCCGCCGGCGATGACATATACCCCGGTCAGAACAGCCATCAGTACGATACATACGGTATAGTCAATGTTAAAAGCCATGCCGAACAGGCGGGAAAGACCGTTGTACAGAGAAGCTGTGTAGGGAATCAGAAAGATAAAAACGATCAGGGATGCGCCGATCTTTAGAGGCGTGCTGTCAAAACGGGCGCCGAAAAATTCCGGCATTGTTGCAGAATCAAAGTGCTGTGTCATAATACGGGTGCGGCGACCGAGTACCACCCAGGCCAACATGGAACCGATGACGGCATTACCCAGCCCGATCCAGGTGGAAGCGATACCGTACTTCCAGCCGAACTGTCCGGCGTAGCCGATGAAAACAACGGCGGAAAAATAGGAAGTACCGTAGGCAAAAGCGGTAAGCCAGGGACCGACGCTTCTGCCGCCTAAAACAAATCCATTGATGTCTGTGGCATTTTTCCGGCAGTATAGTCCGATAAAAACCATCACCGCAAAAAATACGACCAGCATGGTTACTTTAAAAATCATAATGTTATCCTCCTCAGTATATGTAACGATTATACACTTTAAAGCGTTACGGTTTAACGCGTTGAAGTAATACACTATTTGAGTATAGGAGAAAATAGGGAAAAAGTCAAGAAGAAAACAGTTCAGGGATATGACGGTTGGAAGACAGACAGGGAAGCAAATGGCATGAAGCGTGGAAAATCGGGTATAAAACCTGAAGAGAAAAGGTTAAGGGCAGCAATAAAAATGCCGATGTAAATGTTGTAAAACAATTACAGTGTGCGGCAAGGGATGGCGGCAAAGGTTCCACGGATGGAAGAGAAAGGATTTTGCCGCTTTTTTATGTGGGGAGAGCGCTCTGTGGAAGTATGTCAGCAGAGCTGACGGGCGCCCTGCGCGGCGAGCAGGGAGAGAATCTCCTCTACTCAATTAAGAGGGAGAACGGAATGGTATTATCGGGAAATTTCCATAATTATGCAGAGACAAAAGTGAGAAGACAAAACGGTGTGTCGGAGAGAGGCAGAGGTTTGGCGCCTGTCCGGGGTGGAAATGATTTTTTGGGTAAGATTGCGGAGGCTTCAGAAAAAGCATCTGAAAAAGGTACCGGAAATACTACGGGGACAGCGGGAGATGCGGAGAACACTGTGCAGGAGGAATTTTCAAAAAATCGTGGAAGCACCAGTGAACTGATCAATGAAGTGACAAAGGATGGCAGGAAATATAGCAGAGAGGATCTGCTTCAGATCATAGGCGAACATCGGGAAGAGATTTTAAAAAAGCTGAAAAACGGCGATACCGGCGTGAAGATTCCGATCGGCAGTCTTTGCCTGACTGAAGAGGAGTGGGAAAAACTGCTTGACAGCTTCGATGAGGCACAGGATAAGATAAAAGAGGAAGTCCGGGCGAAAAGCGGAGAGGAACTTCCGGAGAAAAGACCGGATACTACGGTAAACGGGGATAAAGTGCTGGCAGCGGAAGATACAGGGCATGATGTGAAGCCGTTGGAAGAGGTCATCAGCGAGATCAGTATGGAGCCGGTTTTGAAGGATGAGACAAAATGCGGTGTGCAGGGTGAGACATCGGACAAAACGGGGTCTGTGGAAGCCTGGCAGGCGGAGAGAGAAAAACAGCTGCAGAGTGCCGGAGTCAAAAAGGCGGAAAGTTTTGGAGATGTTTTTCCGGATATGCAGGTGATCACAAAGGTGGGCGACTGTAAGGTGTCGCCCGGGATATGGTGCCGGACGGATTTTCCGTTCTGGGAATACTTTAAGAAGGGGACATCGGCGGATGCGTTGAATAACTGGCAGCCTTCAGGGCCTCAGCCCAGTATGCTGGATCCGAAGATCCAGAGGAACTTAAGTGGTATCGGGGCGGGAAAGATCAGTATCTTAATCCCTGAAAAGCTGCAGGCGAAAATGGATGCGGATCCCGTTTATGCGCAGGAGATATACCGGAAAGTGGCAAAGTGGAAAGAGGATTATGATGCCTGGGACAACGCCACGGCGGCGTCATTGGGAATGAATGTGGCAGAGCATCAATTGTCCAAAAGTTACTGCGTTCAGTTAGATGAGGACGGCGATGTGGGAAACTTCACGGTAGTAAGCATGGGTGGAGAGATCACGCAGAGCGGCAAAGATGTGGAAGATAACTGGCTAAAGCGCAGAAACGCTGCTATATTATTTCACAAACAGCATCTTGCAAGGATGGGATATACCGGCCTTACCGGAACGGCGGGAATTGTGACGCAGGAGGGGGAAGGTTCTCCTCTGGCCCTGCTTCGGGCAGCGCTGACGGTGGGAATACTTTTGGAAGATCCGGATCGAGATAAGGATAAGGAAAGGGAAAGGACAAAATTATGAGAATTACAACAGGTATGACAGACAGAGCATCAGTGGATGCGGGAATCTCTATGGCAGGGAATTCCCTGGTAAACTATCTGAACGGGAACGAATCAAACTCCCTGGCAAATTCCCTGGGAGAGAAACATCATTCCACAGCTACCGCATTGTCAAAAGGGAAATATGAGAAGATGAAGGAAGCAGCAGAGAATCTGGAAAAGCAGGCTGACAGAATGAATGAGACAGGCAGCGGATCCATCTATGAAAAGGCGAAGGAGAGCGGCGACTTTTCGGAAGTACAAAATGAAGTGAAAAAACTGGTAAATTCCTTTAACAGCATGTTGGATAAGCTGCGCACGGATATGACTACGATGGGCAGATTTTATCAGCAGAGCCTGAAGGAAGCTGCGATGGAAAATAAGGATGTATTGAAAGGCATCGGTATTTCTCTGGACAAAAACGGCAGGATGAATATAGATTATGAGAAGCTGAAGAGTGCGGATATTGATAGAGTGGAGAGCGTATTCGGCGCGGCCGGAACATTATCCTCCAAACTGAATCTGATCGCAGGCAAGGTGCTGGAGAGCGCGGAGTCGAATTTAAAGAGTATTTCAAACCAGTATAATGCGTCGGGAAACAGTGTGGATCCGCTGCTTCGAAGTTTTGACGCAAAGAGGTAGGCAGATAATTGTTAAAAGTTAAAGTACAGGAAGGTTGAGATTCCCTCCAGGGATAAAACGGACCAGAGCATACAAAGGATCACGATCAATGATCTGGACAGCGTCGGCTTAAATTCGGTCTCGCTGTTGTTTCTGAAAAGCAGGGTGACGATAAAAGCGGCGGTCAGAAAGAGCCAGAGATAACATCCGGTCACATGTGTGGACAGAAACTGAAATGGGGCAAGCCGCTTTTCCAGAAAGGCAAATTCCTCCAGGAGAAAGCATTCTGTCAGTTTTGGGCGAAGGGAGAAGCCGCCGGGGTAAAAGAGCCGTTTAAAAAAGGTTTTTGCTGCGGCGAGATCGTCTGCGCGGAACAGGGCGGTGAGAAAATTGATCGTCAAAAAGGTGGAAAGCCATCTGAGAGGTTTCCATAATTTTGCCCATTGTTTTTTGAAGATGCGGTTCAGACAGTTGAGCAGGCCGTGCAGGATACCCCACAAAATAAAAGTCCAGTTAGCGCCATGCCAGATGCCGCTGACAAGAAAGACGATCATGACATTGACATAAGTTCTGATAGTCCCCCTGCGGCTTCCGCCCAGGGGGAAATAGATATAGGTTCTCAAAAAACGGGTTAAGGACATATGCCATCTTTCCCAGAATTCGATGATGGAGCACGCTTTGTAGGGCGAGTTAAAGTTCTGTGGCAGTGTGATATTGAACAGGCTGCCGATGCCAACCGCCATATCGCAGTATCCGCTGAAATCGAAGTAGAGCTGGAATGTAAAACAGAGGGAAACGATAAATGTTTCCAGACTATTCAGGGCAGGCAGGGCGGAAAAGCCATAATCGACAGCTCTTCCGAAGGTATCGGCAAGGATTATTTTTTTGAACAAGCCAAGGGAAAAGACGTATAGTCCTCTGGAAAAATTTGCGTAGTTCACACGGCGTTTTTTAGGATCTCTGAACTGAGGGATCGTTTCGCTGTGAAGCACTACGGGGCCGGCGACCAGCTGCGGGAAGAAGGAGACGAACAGGGCGTATTCCTCAAAAGAATAGTCCTTTGTTTCCCCTCTGTATGCGTCCACCAGGAAGGAGATCTGCTGAAAAGTAAAAAAACTGATACCCAGAGGAAGCAGGATATTTTTCAGGGCGAAAGAAGTATGGAACAGAGTATTGATATTTTCCAGGAAAAAATTGAAATATTTATAATAGAAGATTAAAATAACGTTGGTAAGGATCCCGAGGATTAGGATGCATTTTTTGACGGACTGTTTTTCAGAAAAACGGTCCATTATTTTTGCAAACAGGAAGTTGGCGATGATGCTGCCGCAGATGATAAGCAGGTAGGATCTGTTAAAATAGCCGTAAAACCAGAGCGACATACCGATCAGAAAAATGCCGGCAAGCCGATATAAGTTTACATAATTCAGAATATAGTATCCTGCCAGGGAAAGCGGCAGAAACAGGAAGATAAAATAGTAAGAGTTAAATAACATAGTCAGGATCCCTTTCTGTAATGTCAGATGACAGGTAAGCAGTTAAAAAATCGTAAGACCAGTATGGTTTACATAAAACTGGGTTTTATGAGGAATGCAATGCATCATAGTCGTAGGAATGATAAAAATCCCGTATTTTTTCGAGGTACTCCAGATAATTATCCTCTGTCAGAAGATACTCCTCTCCTTTCAGGTTCTCCAGGATCCAGGTGTTGACCTGTTCACTGTAGTGCAGGTAATCTTTGTAATGATCCAGATTGCAGACAAGTTCAAAATTGTCGCAAAAGGAGTACAGCCTGATATTGGGATGTTTCAAAAGTTCTTCTATGGCAAGCTGTTCCGCCTCAAGATGCCAGTCGGTTTCTTCCTGATTATGCAGGATGTCCCAGTAGCAGATACTGTAGGGCGGAAAGTAGAGATAGAAGTCAGTTTCCGGATGCTCGTCGGCAAGAAGGGTGACGTTTTGCCGTAGATTGTCAAGCAGCATCTGTCTTTCTTCCTGCGTCAGGCTGCGGGGCGGCCTATCCTCCTTTCGGAGTCTGTATGTGGCGAGTACATAGCGGGCGCCGAACTTTGCGCTGTAATAGGAATTCCAGTTTGCGTAGGTGTCAAAGTTGACGGCGCTGCCCATACCGTCCGGCGCCTTCACAACAGACATGGTCTCGTTAAGGAGAACGGATTTATTCAGTACATAGCGGACATCATCAAACGGATTATCGTTGTACAGATAGTAAGGATAACGAAAAGTCTCGTCGTATGCGTCCTTATAGACGACCAGATCGTTGTAGTCCAGGGCCCGGATGATGTATTTGATTTCCCGGTCCGCCTGAAAAGCGCGTATGAGATTGTCGTTGATTTCCTTATACTTTGCACCGGCATAGGGAACTTTGATAAATCGGGCGTCAAACAGTCTGTCCGCTTCGGAAGCTTTTATGTTTTCCGTCATGGAAGTGCCGGTGATAATGCCATCGTAGGAAAAATTTCTGGAGATGCCGTCGTTTAAATAGCGCTCGTTGTTGGCGGGATATTCCTTCTGGGGATAATGGTAGGCCGGAAGCGGCGCATGGTAGTGGAAAAAGGGATCCCTGTAGATGGTAAGCGATGCCGTCAGGATAAAAGCAACAGCCATAGCTAACAGTGTGCCAAATGTAAAACGTTTGTACTGTCTGTTTTCCGGGGTATCTGAATAAGTGGAATTGTTCAGGTTGTCTGTGTTTTTCTTTCTGCAAGTTGACATAATTTATAATCCTCGCGACGTTGTGCCTGTCTGATATCATGACAGGATAAAAATCCTGTTTTATAAATGCGCAGGTCCACATAGAGGAATATGTCGCCAGGGCGGCGTATGGACCACACGGCGGGCAGGGGAAGAAAATCTTCCCTGCTCGATTATAGTATGTATAGTTGAAAGCATTTCTATGATGTATTTTATCATAAGGAAATCAGATTTTCCAGATAGTCTGCGCTAAGGTTACTGTCAGGTTGCTGTATTGGCCTGTCAGGCAACAGAACATCGCGGCGGCATTCCCCGAAGAGGATATGCTGCCTGTCGACAAATAAAAATAAACTATCCCCGTTTACACCCTTGAGTATTTAGAAAGAACCGGGTATAATGTAACAAGTTCAGGGGAAAACAGTTAAAAAATTCCATTTGGCGTGTCTGAGTCGATAGTATGGAATAAGGAACAGGGTTGAAATAAGAAAGAGGGGATCTTATGGAAGAATTGATGCAGAATAAATTAGAATTTGCAGTGCTGATCGATTCCGATAATATCAGTTCAAAATATGCATCGACAATTTTTGATGAGCTGGAAAAGTATGGTTTTGCCTCCTGCAGGAGAATTTATGGAAACTGGTCCAAAGGCAATGGATGGTCGGAAAAGGTACTTCTGGAATATTCCATTACGCCGATCCAGCAGTTTTCCTATACTGCCGGAAAGAATGCCACGGATATGGCGATGGTGATCGATGCCATGGATCTTTTATATAAAGATAAGGTGGACGGGTTCTGTCTGGTAACCAGCGACAGTGATTTTACGAGACTTGCCATGCGTCTGCGGGAAGAAAAGAAGTATGTGCTGGGCATGGGTGAGTCTAAAACGCCGGCGGCTCTTACGCGTTCCTGTAATAAGTTCATTTATCTGAATCTGATCGATGATAAAAATGAGGAAGATAACTTTGATCATAACGCATTAGAGAATGTGACCAGTATTGAAACGGTGAAAAAGGCGATTGCGGCCCTGTTTACGGAAAATGGCGGGAAGCCTCTGGATCTTGGCTATGTGGGACAGAGGATCAGCGAGAGATACACGGATTTTGACGTGCGTAACTACGGGTATGCAAAACTCAGCGTTTTTGTGAAAGAGGAGATGCCTCAGTATGAGGTGGTGCGGGAGAAGAAAAAGACTTACCTGAAAGAACAGGAGAAGGTTTCCCAGAACAGTCTGGAGCAGGAAATCAAAGAGATGATACGGGATAACGGCGGTACCATCGATAATCTTTCCATTATCAATGATGAGATCGGAAAGCGCCATCCCAATTTTGAACTGAAATCCTACGGCTACAGCAGGATATCCAGCTTCTTACGCAGGATCAGAGGACTGGAAGTCAACAATAACAGTGTGCTGCTGCAGGACGAGCATAAGCAGGACAGAGAGTAGTTTAAAGAGGCTGTCCGGGAAATGAATAGCCCTGAAAAGGAGCAGATATGGCTCGCATAAGTCATATCCAGCTCCTTTTATGCGTTATCCCCATAGTTTGAGTAAACGAATGGCCTTTTTGACAATGGAAAATTTCACATCTTCCAGTCTGGCTGCCGCTTCTTTTAACTCCTTTCGAATAGGAATCTGCTGGGGACAGTGCGTTTCGCATTTTCCGCAACCGATACAGCCTGAAGCATTACTGTGATCCTTTCGGAACAGCGTACACTGCATGTATTCTCTTTTTGCAGCACCTTTTCCTTCGGCATAATAATTATTGTAACAGCGGAAGGCTTCCGGAATATCCACACCCATTGGGCAGGGCATGCAGTAACCGCAGCCGGTACAGCCGACCTTCACTGTCTTCTGAATTTCCTTTTTCACCTTTTCGATCAGCGCAAAATCTTCTTCGGTAAAATCTCCGGCCTTTGTCTCGTCGGCAATGCGCAGATTTCCCGTTACCATTTCGCAGGAGTTCATGCCGGATAACACACAGGTGACTTCCGGCTGGGTGTAGAGCCAGCGGAATGCCCATTCTGCCGGGCTGCGCTTTGGTTTATGGCCGGCAATCAGTTTTTTGGCGCTTTCCGGCAGCAGATCCACCAGTTTACCGCCTCGAAGTCCTTCCATAATGATGACAGGTATGCCTTTTTCGGCGGCATATTTCAGGCCCCGTCTTCCCGCCTGGGAATGCTCGTCCATGTAATTGTACTGGATCTGTGTGAAATCCCAGTCGTAGGCATCGATCAGTCTGCAGAACATATCCGTATGGCCATGATAGGAAAAACCGATGTGACGGATCTTTCCGGACTTTTTCTTGTCGTCGATCCACTGCTCAATCCCCAGTTTTTTCAGTTTTTCCCAGGTCTCCACATCAGTCAGCATATGCATCAGATAGTAATCGATATAGTCAGTTTGCAGACGTTTAAGCTCCTCCTTAAATATTTTCTCAATGCCGTCCATGGATTTAATCAGATAGTGGGGAAGCTTTGTGGCGATCTGGATTTTCTCCCGACAGCCGATACGCCGGAAGATCTCGCCCAGGGCGGCTTCGCTGCCCGGATAAATGTAGGCCGTATCAAAGTAATTTACGCCGCCTTCGAGCGCAAGGCGGATTTCTTTTTCTGCTTTGTCAAGATCGATACCACCGCCTTTTCGGGTGAAACGCATGCAGCCGTATCCCAACAGGGAAATATCTTCGCCGGATTTATTTTTTCTGTATTGCATGGGAACCTCGCTTTCGGAGAAAACGGCAGGCTGACAGGAACGTGGTATCCCGCCGCGTTGCATATTCATTAGTTAAGTTATCTGGTAATAGTAATATAATCTTTTCGGAAAATGCTGTCAATTGCTTTTTGGGAAAGAGAAAAGTCTATATAACAGTTTGGCTTTTTGGCTTCGGCTGTTACAAGTCTGTCATTTTTCTCCGGAAAATATTGTAAAATAGGAAAGGAAATGTTAAGATATTTCCTGAAAAACAACCAGTTTCATTATGAATTAAAGTCCGGCCTGCTTGAGGATCGTGCTGATGGCTATGCGGTTGGAGATTATAAAAAGCGCCCCAATATGATTGCAATATATCAGACTGTAAGACATGAGAATGTTGAACAGGAAATGTGTTTGCCTATGGATTGGTACAGTAGCATTATTGTCAGCTCACCCGGAAAACGGAAGGAAGGGTTTCAGATTCGGAAAAAGAACAGGAAAACGGCAAAAAGCAGGAGGCGGAAAAGAAGCGGCCGGCATAGTTTAAATTGTGGAAAGGGTAAAGGGAAAAGTATATTATGTCAATCAAAGCAGATTATCATTTACATTCTCATCATTCCGGGGACAGTGATGCACCCATGGAGGAAATGGTGAAAAGCGGCATTGCAGCCGGACTTGAGGCGATGTGCTTTACGGAGCATGTGGATTTTGATTTCAGGCCTTTCGGAAGAGAGGCGAGCGACAAATTCAGTCTGAATGCGGATTCCTATCTTTATGAGCTGTTAAGTTTAAAGAAAAAGTACGAGGATCAGATCGAGCTGCTCTTTGGGTTAGAGTGCGGGATGCAGCCTCATGTTGCCAGAGACAATGTGCGGTTTATCAAAGAGCATGAGTATGATTTTGTGATCGCGTCTGTTCACATCTGCGGCGGAAAGGACCCCTATTATCCGGAGTATTTTGAGGATAAAGAAGAGGAGGAGGCGCTCAGAGAGTATCTGGAAGAGACTTTCCGCAATATCAAAGTGTTCGGCAATTTTGACTGCCTTGGTCATTTGGACTATATCATCCGTTACTGCAAAAAGATGGACAGACAGTATGAGTACGCGAAATATCAGGATATCATGGATAAGATCCTTTCTTATCTAATAGACAGGGAAAAAGCACTGGAACTGAATACTGCGGGAATCAGAAAAGGAATGACGGAAATGAATCCCCGCAGAGAAGTGTTGAAACGCTACCGTGGACTGGGCGGCGAACTGGTCACCGTAGGCTCCGATGCTCACAGGGCGCAGGACGTGGCGTCTGCTTTTGATAAGGCCCAGGAATTTCTGGAAGAGTGCGGTTTTGATTATTATACGGTATATAACGGCAGGATCGCCATGATGAAGAAGCTGTAAAAATGTTTCGGCGCAACCTTTTACTTTGCATGATAGAGATGAATCAATATATCATAAAATATAAAAATGCGAAGGAGGACAGATATGGGTTTGGAGGATTTGACAGCTCTGGGAACAAAGGCTGCGAATCTCTTAAAGGAGGCGGCAGCAGGAAAGGCTGGAAATGCGGCGGGCGAGCGGGCGGAGGCATTTAAGAAAATATGCGCTCTGATACCCAACAGGATCGACAATGCGACTGTGGTTAACGTACTGGATCTGATGCGAAAGCAGCAGAAGTTAGTAAAAAAAGATTTTGCGGCCCATCAGGCGAAAAACGAGGAAGCATTTAAAAAGCATGAAGCTGCCCTCGCGAAGAACAAAGGCTTTGTGGAGGATCAGAACAGTTATACGGATATGGCTTACGGCGATGCCACAATGCAGTATTCCGGCTGTGAGATTTTTGCGACTTACAATGCGATCTACAGTATTACCGGAAAGGTGAACATGAGTCTGGCAAAAATGATAGCGGAGTACGAGAAGGACGGTATGGTACTGTCTGGAAAGTTTGGTACGGCCCCGAAAGCGATCAAGGATTTTCTGGATAAATATGGTTTTAAGACGGGGATGACTACGGAGGAGGCGGATTTTGACAGTTTCGGGAAAAAATTTCAGAGTCTGATTCTTACAATGTACAATGATAAGGATGATATCAGCAAGGAAGTACATACTGTGAATATTTCCAAGGAAGGCGGGAAATATCTGGCCCATAATGTATACTGCAACGGAAAAGTAGTGGGCCCGGAAGCTTCTGTGAAAGCGCTGATCGGAAAGATAAACGGCGGTAAGGCGAAAGGAATTTCCCTGATCGGGGTTTCCAAAGCATAGAAATATTTTTCCGGCATGCATCCACAGAAAAAGGGGGAAAAGGAATAACTAAAAATTTCCTAAAAATACGAAAAATATGGTATTTACATCTTGAATTTTAAAACCAGATTGGGTAGAATAGTAGTGTTGACAAAATTTTGACAGGCAGATTCCGCTGTAAGGGGGACAGACTGTCAGAAAAAATATAAATTTTTTCAGGAGGGACTAAAAAATGGCAGTAAAAGTAGCAATCAATGGTTTTGGCCGTATCGGCCGTCTCGCATTCAGACAGATGTTTGGTGCGGAAGGTTATGAAGTTGTAGCGATCAACGATCTGACAACACCTTCCATGCTGGCACACCTGTTAAAGTATGATTCTTCTCAGGGCAGATACGTTGCTGTTGGCGAAGAAGATCAGGTAACAGCTGATGACGAGGCAGGCACGATCACAGTAAAAGGCCAGACAATCAAGATCTATAAAGAGCCCGATGCAAACAATTGTCCTTGGGGCGAGCTTGGTGTAGATGTAGTTCTGGAGTGCTCCGGTTTCTATACCTCCAAAGCAAAAGCTCAGGCACACATCAATGCCGGCGCTAAGAAAGTTGTTATTTCTGCTCCTGCAGGAAACGACCTTCCTACTATCGTTTACAATGTAAACCATGACACACTGACAAAAGAAGATACCATCATTTCCGCAGCATCCTGTACAACAAACTGCCTGGCTCCGATGGCAAAGGCTCTCAATGACCTTGCTCCCGTTGAATCCGGTATTATGTGCACGATTCATGCTTATACAGGCGACCAGATGATCCTTGACGGTCCTCAGAGAAAAGGCGACAAGAGAAGAAGCCGTGCAGGCGCTATCAACATTGTTCCTAACTCCACAGGCGCAGCTAAAGCTATCGGCCTTGTTATTCCTGAACTGTCCGGCAAGTTGATCGGTGCAGCACAGCGTGTTCCGACTCCGACAGGTTCTTCCACACTTCTGTTCGCAGTTGTAAATAAGGCTGTAACAAAGGATGAAGTAAATGCTGCTATGAAGGCTGCTTCCAATGAGTCCTTCGGTTACAACACAGACGAGATCGTTTCCTCCGACGTTGTAGGTATGAGATTTGGTTCTCTGTTCGATGCTACCCAGACAATGGTTAGCCCTCTGCCGGATGGCAAGACACAGGTAGAAGTTGTTTCCTGGTATGACAATGAGAATTCCTACACAAGCCAGATGGTTCGTACGATTAAGTACTTCGCTGAGTTAGGTTAATTCGACATTAAAAAATGATGTAAGTGACTAAGAGGTCCGGTCCAGTAAGGACCGGGCCTTTCGTTATGGAATGCGGAACTGGAATAGGAGGAATTTAAAAATGGGATTAAATAAAAAATCCGTAGATGATATCAATGTAAAAGGAAAACGCGTTCTGGTGAGATGCGATTTTAACGTACCGTTAAAAGACGGCGCGATCACAGATGAGACACGTATTGTGGCAGCGCTTCCCACCATCAAAAAACTGATTGCCGACGGCGGTAAAGTGATTCTCTGCTCCCATCTCGGCAAAGTGAAAAATGGCCCTAACGAAGGGGAATCTCTCGCACCTGTGGCAAAGAGACTTTCCGAGAAGTTAGGCAAGGAAGTAAATTTTGTTTCCGATTATAACGTAACCGGCGAAGCTGCAACGAAAGCGGTGGAAGCAATGAACGAAGGCGATGTGGTACTTCTGCAGAATACCCGTTTCCGCGGCAAAGAGGAGACAAAGAACGGCGAAGAATTTAGCAAAGAGTTAGCAGATCTGGCAGATCTGTATGTATGCGATGCATTTGGTTCTTCCCACAGAGCGCATGCTTCCGTGGAAGGCGTAACAAAATTCATCAAGGAAAAAGGCGGCGAGAATGCAGTTGGTTATCTGATGCAGAAAGAGATCGACTTCCTTGGCAACGCTGTGGAAAATCCGGTGAGACCTTTTGTGGCAATCCTGGGTGGTGCAAAAGTTGCGGATAAATTAAATGTAATCAATAACCTGCTTGAAAAGTGTGATACGCTGATCATTGGCGGCGGCATGGCTTATACATTCTTAAAGGCAAAAGGCTATGAAATTGGTACTTCTCTGGTAGATGAGGAGAAACTGGATTACTGTAAAGAGATGATGGCAAAGGCTGAAGAGAAGGGCAAACAGCTCTTACTGCCTGTTGATACCACCATCGCAGCAGATTTCCCGAACCCGATCGATGCTGAGATCGCTGTGGAAGTAGTACCTTCCAACGAGATCCCTGCTGACAAGATGGGACTGGATATCGGTACGGAGACTGCCAAACTTTATGCTGACGCTGTGAAATCTGCGAAGACAGTAGTTTGGAACGGTCCCATGGGCGTGTTTGAGAATCCGATCCTTGCAAAAGGAACCATGGCTGTAGCGCAGGCACTGGCTGATACAGACGCAACCACGATCATCGGCGGAGGAGATTCCGCAGCAGCAGTGAATCAGCTTGGTTTTGCAGATAAGATGAGCCATATTTCCACAGGCGGCGGAGCATCCCTTGAATTCTTAGAGGGCAAAGAGCTTCCCGGCGTAGCAGCAGCAGACGACAAATGACCGAGCGAAGCGAGGGATACGAGCAAAAAGCGAAGCGTTTGCGAGTCGACTAAGAGCGAAGCGAGGGATACGAGCAAAAAGCGAAGCGTTTGCGAGTCGACTAAGAGCGAAGCGAGGGATACGAGCAAAAAGCGAAGCGTTTGCGAGTCGACTAAGAGC
>CAJTPM010000005.1 GCA_910578085.1 uncultured Lachnospiraceae bacterium
TCTATCTTAAAGACGGCTGCCCCTGTAAGGAAAACCGTATATTTCTTTTATTACCGGCTGGCGAAAGGTGTCTCCGCCATACTCTCCTATGCAAAAGAGGGCATCAGACGGTGGTTCCGCACCAAACGTCCTGCGTATCTTCAGCTGCGCCTTAAGCTGATCATTTAAATCGGAAAAATAATATTTTTCCCATGGTCCGGCTCCGGCGGGGCTTATTTTGAGTACTCCTTCTGTGGGTTATTGCTCTTTTCTCCCTTCAAAAATCAACAGGACTGCTCTAAGGAATGCTATTTTTTCTATTTCATTTACAATTTACGAAAACTCAAGGTTTTTTTCTTTTTTATTTTCACTTTTTATTCACTGTCTTCTATAATAATTATATCAAACGACAGTCTGCGGAAACTTCAGGATCTTACACCTTTCTTAAGTTTCCGCAGTTCTGTCTTTTTTACCTGACTTTCTATTGAAATAAATCTTCAACCTCCCCCATCGTCGGTATACTGGGCGATGCGCCATTTCTTCCCACGGCGATGGCGCTGGCCCTTGTTGCCGTTAAAAGCGCCTCTGCCGGCTTCTTCCCATTTACATATTCCGCCAGAAAATACCCGCAGAACGTATCCCCGGCAGCCGTGGTGTCCACCACTTTCACAGGAAAGGCCTCCTGACGCCAATGCTCTCCCTTTCCGCGGTAACATACGCCGTCTGCCCCAAGCGTCAGCACAAATATGGATTCCGGATATTTCTTTTCAAGACAGTCTAAAATCTTTCCCGGATCGCATTCCGTTACCCCCGCCAATGCCGTTCCTTCCTTTTCATTCAGTATAAATATGTCTACGAGATCCAGCGGATATTCATACAATGCTTCATTGACCGGAGAGGGATTTAAGACAATCTGCATGCCTGAAGCTTTCGCTCTTTTTATAATATACGGAATATTGGATATCTCATTCTGAAGCAGCAGAATATCTCCCTTCTCAAAGTATTCAAGCACCCCGTCTATATAATCCTCCCTGATTCTTCCGTTGGTTCCTGCCGTCACAATGATCCGATTCTGTCCGCTTTTGTCCACCTCTATCACGGCGTGGCCGCTCGGCTGCTGCAGTACCTGCAGAAACGGGATCTTTACCCCCGCCTCCTCCAGGGCGCGCTTCAATTGTTCCCCGTCCCCGCCGACCGCTCCCGCATGATACACTGAAACTCCCGCCCTCGCAAGCGCGATCGACTGGTTCAGTCCCTTTCCGCCGCAAAATTCCTGATAATCAGCCGAAAGAACCGTCTCCCCCGGCTGCACAAAATCCACAACCTTATATACTCGGTCAATGTTTAACGATCCAAAATTTAATACTTTCATCTACTCACACTTCCCATATATTTTTTGATGCCTGACTGCACCTTGCCATGTATAAATTTTCCTTCCGGAAGGGAAACTGTCTCTCCTTCGCACTCCCTGTCCTGACATTTCCACGTCAGGCCGCCCACCATTGGCAGATAGATATCCGCCGTACAGTTAAACGGAATTTCCATCTCCACAGTCAGACCTCCATCTTTGCTCCTTTTCCAACAGCAGCTATACTTCCCCGCCTGTGTAACAATACTTCCCGACGCATAGCGAAGCTGCTTGGGCATCAACGGCCGAATCACTGCACTGCGAAATCCAGGCGTCTGCTCATCCGGTCTGATCCCGATCAGATATCTGTGGAAGCAGGATGCCACAGCTCCTGACATGGCATGATTGAAAGAAGCCATATTCGATTTTCCATGATAGGTATCCACTTTTTCCCAGCGCTCCCACAATGTTGTGGCATCATTCTCGATCATATATCCCCAGCTCGGATATGTTTTTTGTACGAGCAGACGGTACGCCTCATCGATATATCCGTTTTGGAATAATACTTCCACCACATATTTACTGCACTGATTTCCCGTTGTGAGATGATATTCATTCCGTGCAATGTCTTCCAGAAGACGGCTTAAAACCTCTTTTTTCTCTTCCTCATTATCCAGCATATTCAGGTAAAGGGGGAATGCATTGCAGGCCTGGCTGCCTGTACAGAAAAGTCCCTCTTCTCTTCTGTAATATGCTCTCAAAAAAACATCTTTTACCTGCTCTGCCTCCTTCGCAAACAGTTCCTGCTCCTTATCCGCTCCCAGAACCCCCGCCATTCTGGCAAGCAGTATGTAATTATAATACAGATATCCGGTAGCTATAAATACAGGAGGCGTTATCCGGGAAACTGCACCGGCCCCAATGCTGCCTGCCTCGCACCATTTCTTTGGACTCGCCCAGTCTCCCATCGGGGAATACCGTACAATATAATGATCCGAATGGCGTTTTAAAAAAGCAACCCATCTTTTACACGCCTCATAATTCTTCTCAAGGATCGATCTGTCTCCATAAAAGCAGTATACATTCCATGGAACCAGCAGAAAACTGGTGCTGACCGGATCTGCCGGTTTTTGCCCCATCCGGAAAAAGGGCGCCGTATCTGTGATCGCTCCGCTGATTTTCCCCTGGCAGTCCCTGATATCTCCGGTCCACTTTTTATACAAACTGGGGAGTCTGTAGTTGTAAAGAGCGCACTCATTGCGCACCGTCATATCATTGAGCCAGGCCACACGTTCCGCCCTCTGGGGACAGTCTGTCGGAACGCCGTGCAAATTACTTCTCTCAGACCACAACATGCATTCATAAAATCGATTTAGCAGCTCATCGTCCGTCCGGAACTCACTGATACGTGCGACATCATTATGCACCACGCATCCTCTGAGGCAGTCAGCCTCCGGTTCTTTTGAAAGTCCTTCTATATTGACATACCGAAAACCCCTGTAGGAAAACCGGGGCTCCAATATCTCCGGCTCCCCACCCCTTAAAATAAAAGAGTCCGAAATATGAATTCCATTGTAAGAACTGTCATTGATGGTATGATCTGCATTCTCCAGTTCCGCATACCTTACCGTAACAGTATCATTTTTTTCTCCATAACAGGTCAGACGAACCCAGCCGGCAAAATTCTGTCCAAAATCCACTGTAAAACTTCCATCCTGCAATTTCCATATCTGCACAGGCACCCGTTCCTCCGTGATCCGGATCGGTTCCATCATCTGGCTGATAACCTTTTCTCCAGGCGGATCCTGCTGAAATACCTTTCTCCATCCGTCTTTTTTTATCATGACATAACCAGGCATATCAAATCCATCTTTTATCAGGCTTCTGTCAATATACTCCCCTGTGTAAACACTGTTTCTGACAGAAGGAGCACTGTCTGTACAATAGCACTGCTCCGGAGTGCTTCCCAACCATTCCACTCTTCCGTCTTTATACTCCACCCGAATCCTGACAGCGCAGATGTGTTCGTTTTTGGCGATCCCCCGCTCCGCTGCCTCTATGGCAAACAGCCCGTTTCCTATCTCAATTCCGAGAACATTCTCCCCCGCTTCCGCATCCAGCGGGAATGTCTCATACAGCACTGTTTTTGTGAATTCCGTGGGCGCCCCGAGATAAACATCTCTGCATCTGCGTCCGTTGAAGGATACGATCGTATAATTGGGACTGGCCACAAAGGCTGCCGCTGCCGCCGGTTTCTCCGTCAGCCGGAAAGGCCAGCGAATCAGATAGGAATGGTTTCTCACACCGGCGCCTCCTATCCAGTTTTGATCCCAGCACATCTCCTCCAGAATTCCTGTAGTGAACATATTCACAGCGCTTCTTATTTTTATTTCCCGCTCTGTCTCAATCTCGACTGTATAATGATACGTCCGTCCGCTCTTCAATATATTTTCCGGTATCACGCAGCTGTTTTTACCGTTCTGCACAAAACCGCTGTCCCAGACAAGCCTGTCCATTTGCCCGGATTCGCTCACCTGAATACGATATCCCGTCTGCCGTCCATATACAAAATCTGCCGACCAGGAGAGTGCAGGACTCTTGCAGTCTATCCCTGTGGGTGCGTCCATCCACTCACACAGGCAGTTTATTTTCGCCCATTTTTCAACCATCCCGCTGCCCCTATGCTTTCTGTGCCATGAAAGTGCGATCTGTTACAGAGTCCAGAACAATCGCCACAATAATAATGATCCCTTTGCATACCCACTGCCAGTAGGAAGAGACATTTAACAGATTCAGCATATTATTGATCACACCTATCAATGCAACGCCAAACAGTGTGCCGACTACTTTTGCTTTTCCGCCCCGCATCGGCGTACCGCCGATCACCACAGCTGCAATGGCATCCATCAGGTAATTCTCGCCGGCCGTCGGTATTGCCGACGCCACACGCCCGGTCAGCACCGCTGAACCAAGTCCAAAACAAAGTCCGCCTATCATCATAGTCGTAATATTGATAAACTTAACCCGAATACCGGAAACTTCTGCCGCGAAGGGATTGCCTCCGGCCGCCAGGACATGGCGTCCATATGTAGTTTTACCGATCAAAACTGCCATCAGAATCACAACAATGATCATAATAAAGAATGGCATCGGCAAAAATCCCAATATCTGGCCCTGTCCAAGGTACTTCACGCCGTCACTCAGGCCTCCCACGGATTTCCCGTCAGTCAGGATCGATGCAATCCCTTTGTAGATCTGACCGGTCGCCAGCGTCAGCACGAAATTGGGCAGATTAA
Source organism: uncultured Lachnospiraceae bacterium (assembly GCA_910578085.1). Taxonomy (GTDB): domain Bacteria; phylum Bacillota; class Clostridia; order Lachnospirales; family Lachnospiraceae; genus 1XD8-76. The sequence continues at coordinate 4,624 of CAJTPM010000005.1, forward strand.
AACTTTTGATCATAACACCATTTACCAGTTCGCAGAGCGCCCCCAGAGCGATTGCTGTAATAAGTGCCGGAAATAACGGCATATGCAGCGATGCAATTCCATAAACTACTCCACAGAGGCTGACGATATTTCCCACCGACAGATCCATCATCCCGCCGCCGAGGAGAATCGTATATCCGATACTGATGATGGCAAGCACAGAAATCTGCCTCATAACGCCGGCGATATTATTGCTGCTCAGGGTAGTCCCCCCGGTAAACACCACCGAGACGAGCAGCATCAGAATCGTGAGAATAATCGCTTTATTATTCAAAACAAGCAACAGCGCATTATTGTTTTTGTTTTTCATTTTCTTCCTCCTGACCTCAAACCCCAAAGGCTTTCTTCATGATCTCATCTGAATCAAATTCGCCCCGTAAAAATTCTCCCGCAATTCTTCCTTCCCTGACAACAAGAACTCTGTCTGAAATACCCATAATCTCCGGAAGTTCAGAGGAGACAACCAGTATCGTCTTTCCCTGCTTTGCCAGATCTCCAATGAGTTTATAAATCTCAGCTTTTGCACCCACATCGATCCCTCTGGTCGGCTCATCCATGATCAGGACATCCGGCTGTGTGAGCAGCCATCTTCCTATGATGACTTTCTGCTGATTTCCTCCCGAAAGCAGTGATATCTCACTGTTCATGGAAGGGAATTTGATCCGCATCCTTTCCGCCATTTCATCGGTATCTTTCTTTTCCTTCTTCTGATTTAAAAATCCGCCTTTTGTGATTTTTCTGAGATAGGCAAGCGATTCATTCACACGGACAGACTGGATCGCTATCAGTCCCGAATGTTTTCTGTCCTCCGTCACCATCGCCATTTTTTTGCCGATTGCCTGTTTTGGATTTCTCACATCAATTTCTTTTCCATGCAGTTTTACGCATCCTCCGTCTTTCGGCGTAATCCCAAACAGCGTTTCCATAATCTCGGTTCGACCCGCTCCCAGCAGCCCGGCAAAACCCAGAATCTCGCCCCTGTGTGCTGTAAATGAGACATCCTTCACCACATTTTTCATAGTCAGATGGCTCACTTCCAAAACCGGTTCCCCGATCTTTACCTCAAATTTCGGAAACATGTCATGCATCTCGCGGCCCACCATCAGCTTAACCAGCTCTTCCTCCGTCGTCTCACTGATCATTCTTTCCCCGATATATTCCCCATCCCGGAATATGGTGGCTCTGTCACAGATATGGAAAATTTCATCGAATTTATGGGAAATATAGATAATGGCCTTTCCCTGTTCGCGAAGGGCGGAAATAATATCATACAGCCTGCTTACCTCCTCATCCGTGAGGGCGCTCGTCGGTTCATCCATAATAATAATATCCGAATCGTAAGACACCGCTCTTGCGATCTCGACTAACTGCATCTCCGCAATGCTCAGAGCGGAAACCGATGTAGAGGGAGATATTTCCAAACCAAGTCTGCCTAAAATTTCCTCTGTGGCTTTCTCCTGTTTCTGTTTATTGATAAAATATCTGTTTCCAAACCGATATTCCCTTCCGATCCATACGTTCTCGGCTACTGAAGTGGTCGGAACCAGGTTGATTTCCTGATGTATCATCGAAATCCCCATATTTAACGCAGTCATAGGCGTCCTGGGCATGTACTTTTCTCCCTTGTATTCCATTTCTCCCGAAGTCGGCTGATACATGCCCAATATTATTTTCATCAAGGTTGATTTCCCTGCACCATTTTCGCCCAGAAGAGCATGCACTTCCCCGGAGTAGATATCTAAGTTGACGCCTTTTAAAGCCTTTACTCCCGGAAAACTCTTTGTAACATTTTTTACCCGCAGAATCATTTCATTCTTTTTCATGGCGCTCTCCATCCCGATCATATCCCGCTTATTTTTCTTTGAGAACTTCTTCCATATTATCGGCTGTCATCAGTTCATAACAATCCGGGTTATAGACCTTATTTTCATAGGTTTCACCGTTTGCCACTCCTTTTGCCACCTCAATGATCGCATCCGCAACCTTTGATGCACTCTGTGATACTGTCGCATCCAGTTCCCCACTCTGGAGATACTGCTGCCCGATATCGCCGCCGTCACAGCCGAATACCAGAAAATTGTCAAAATCCGTGCCCGCTGCAGAAAGCGCCTGAATCACAGCCGCTGCCATCTCATCATTTGCACAGGCGATACAATTCATATCAGGCTGTGACTGAAGCCAGTCTTCCGCATAGGCCATGGCTCCTTCCGCCGAAAAACCCATGGAGACCTGCGAGGCAAAGGTATTGATCCTTGAAGCATCCACAACATCATATATCCCTGTCTCTCTCTTTTGGATCACCTCATTGGTATTCCCGTTGATATATCCCATATTGATCGTTCTGCTTTCATCCTCATCAAGCCATTCCTGCATATATGTGCCAATCAGCTGCCCCACCATGGACTGGTCTCCGACAATGCGGCAGTCGTAAAGTTCCGTATTCACAGGCGTATCCTGAATCACACAGGCGATCCCTGCATTCTTTATCGCTTCCACACAGGAAACAGCCGCATCTGAATCAACAACTCTCATCACAATAACATCCGGACTCTGCGCAATCAGAGAATCAATATCCGAAAGCTGCTTTTCGGCGTCATTGTTTGCATTGGTAAAAACAAACCGGATCCCGGCTTCCTCTCCTTTCTCCTCCAGTGCATTCTGAAGATCGCTGACAAAATCGATCTCCGTGTTCATCGCCATGCCAACGACCAGTTTATCCTCCTTGCCGCATCCCGTGAGGGTACAGGCCGCCATGATCATTGCCGTCGCCAACACTGCCATTCCCTTTTTCTTCATGTTCCTTCTCCTCTTTTCTTTTTTATTATCAATGCCGCTAACCGGCACTAATTACTTTTTCTACCGAATCCCGGATAATCAATTCCCTCTGAATTCGATATTTTCTGGGTTTCCCTGCATACTTTCCGTTTAACCTTTCCAGCAGTGCCTCAACAAATATCCTCGCATATTCCGCGCTGTCATTTGTAATGGTTGTCAGTTTTGGATTGCACAGATCAGAAAATATAATGTTGTCTACCCCGGTCACCGAAATCTGTCCCGGAATTCTGAGCCCCATCTCACTGCAGGCCTGGTATACGCCGAGGGCGATGAGATCATTTGCGCAGCAGACTGCTGTGGGTCTTTCCTTCAACGCCGAAAAATAATATCCTGCCTTGCGGCCGGCATCACTGTCCAGTACATTCCCCATAATAAAAACATATTTTGAGTCTGTCGATATTCCTGCCTCTTCAAGCGCTCTCCGATATCCGTTCTCGCGGTTTTTTCCGATCTGACTGTTCACCGCTGCTCCGACAAAAGCAATCTTTTCGTGTCCCTGCTCCATCAGATATCTCGTTGCCATATAGGTACTCTCACCCTCATCACACAACACAACGTCAAACAGATCCGTATCTATCCCATTTGCGAGAATTACAGGAACCTCCAACCCCAGAAGCATTTCTTTTACTTCACTGTAAAAGTGACCGCCTGCCAGAATCACACCATCCGTCCCCATCATGACTGCGCTCTTTACGCTGTCCATCTCCTCTTTCATATTGCCAAATGTGTTGAAAAGACTCAACGTATAACCTTGTTCCTTCAGAAGCCTTTGCGACACGACACCCATGGTAGAATAAAACGGATTCTGTATGTCAGGGACAATCAGTACAATATTTTTTGTTGAGCTGGTCTTTAACCCACGGGCAAGCCTGTTCGGCCTGTAGTCCAACTTCCTGATTGCTTCCGCAATTTTTTTCCCGGTCTCCTCTTCCACATATCCGTTGCTGTTGATATATCTGGATACTGTCGAAACCGCCACACCTGCTTCCGATGCGATGTCCCTTATGGTTGCTCTCTTTTTCATACTTTCTCCTTTCGTGTGGAAACGTTTGTATATCTATCCAAAAATAGCATATATCTTTCTTTGTTTCAATGATATTTCGTTTCCCCTGGAGATTCATATGCTCTTTCACATGCAAACGTTTCCATATTTTGCTAAATTCAATCATAAAATTCAATACTTTTATGTGGTAACGTTTACACATTGTATATTACCACCACTTTTTCCATCTGTCAAGTCATTCTAAAAAATTCTTGCATTCTCATTCCATATGCCTTATATTAAAACAGAAACAGGTGCCCGTCAGGGAGAATAGGAAAGTAAGTTACACTTCACGGTCACGCCGCTGTATGAGAGGAGTGCAGATCGATATGCCACTGGGAAACCGGGAAGGCGAATCTGTACGGTGAATCTCGAGTCAGAATGCCTGCCTGTTTTGAAATACTCATGCGTTACGAGGGATGACGACATGATGACAGAGTTTATTTTTGCTGCCCTCATTCTGCCGGCAGCTTTTTTATGCGGGAATGCAGAGAAACCTTTTCCTTTTTCTCTGCTCCTTCGTCTTCGTGCCGTGATTCCCTCCAAAGCAATATCATACTACTTTTTAAAGGCCGCAGTCCTGTAAGCTGCAGCCAACTGGAGGTTACCTATGCATACAAAAGCAAACAACACAAAAAAAATCATCATCTCTCTCGCCGCACTGCTTGCCGTCGCCCTGGTATTTTTCTGTGTCTATCACTTCACAAAGAAAGCTCCCGTCGCAGGCGCCAAAACCATCTCTGTCGAGGTGGTCCATGGGGACGGTTCCCGGAAAACTTTCGAGTATCACACAGACCGCGAGTATCTCGGCGAGGTGCTTAAGGATGAGGAACTGGTGGACGGCGAGGAGAGCGCATACGGTCTGTTTATCATGACCGTGGACGGCGAAACCATTGATGAAGCTGACCAGGAATGGTGGTGCATCACCAGGGGCGGTAAGCAGCTGAACACCGGCGCCGATCAGACGCCCATCGCGGATGGAGAGGACTATGAACTGACGTTTACGATCGGATACTGATCCGGGCATTCTGATGATCCAGCTGCCGGGCAGAATATGTCGGCCGCCGGATCATCAGAATCAAATTTTCACCAGGCAATACTGTATCACAATGTGAGACGATACTCATATTCACTCTCGCAGCCGTTGCCGGAATATTCAGGGCACGCAAGCGCGGCTGCCTGCCCGTTGCTCACAGAAATAAATGAAAGGAACTTACAGATATGCAGAGAGACCAGACAGTTTCCGGGAAAACATACCGTCTCGTCATCATGGCCGCCCTCAGCGCCATCCTGCTCATCGGGCAGCTGGGCATGGCCTTTCTGCCCAATATCGAAGTGGTCAGCACCCTGATCATTCTTTATACCCTGTCCTATAAAAAGCTGGTTTTTCCCATTCTTTATACCTTTGTGCTTCTGGAAGGCGTGGTTTTCGGGTTCGGCATCTGGTGGGTGAGTTATCTGTATATCTGGAGCATCCTGGCTCTGATCGTTTTAGCCCTCCGAAAGATGGATTCCGCTCTCCTCTGGGCTGTGGTCTCCGGCGCTTTCGGGCTGTCCTTCGGGGTCCTGTGCGCCATCCCCTACCTGATCTCCGGCGGGCTCTATGCGGCCTTTTCCTACTGGAGTGCAGGTATCCCTTACGATATCCTGCACTGCGCCGGAAACTTTGTGCTGACGCTCGCGCTGTACAGGCCGCTGTCGCATCTGTTAAAACGCCTGCGTCGCGAACAGCAATAGACACTCTTTCCGGCAAGCATCCGTGATAATGACCATATCATTAAGTTTTACCTTATTTTATATCATACACTCTCATCAACTCCTCAAAATTTATTCTCTGATACAGTTGATTGATCACGCCCATTCTTTCCACTGTCTCATTTCCGCCAAACACTTTTGAAATCTCTATTGTCGGAATCGTCTCATTTTGATACCCAATCGTGCTGATGATAACATCCGTCGCATTTTTTTCAAGATAACTGTTTAACTTCCCGACGCTGTCCGCCGAAAAAACCATCTCGATAAAAGGAAAACTCTGCAAAGACTGCCACACAAATTTAAACTCAAAAATATCACAGTTATGAACCAGAACCGCTTTCAGATTTCTTTTATTTTTCTGCAGCACATGCAGGATCGAAAAAGCAATATTACAGATCGTCTTCTCATAATATTCAATGCTATAGTACTTTGCGATGATCTGATATAATTCCTGGGCCATGATCACTGTGGCATTATATTTTCGGGTAATGGCATTATAATGCCTGGAATTTCTTCCGGTCTCCCCTTTGATCTGGAACAGAACTTCCCTCATAATAATGAACTCAATATCCCTGATCAGTTCCCTGAAATCTTCCGGCCCAATGCGCAGATGCCTTCTCAGATAATTCTCGCACTCCTCCATCAGTTGTGCATTGATCTCTATTGTATGATATGGATTAGCCAGTAAACTCCGATCTTCCAGATCACCATTGTTCAGTAGCAGCACCATAAAATAAATAGTTTCTCTCTCCGGAAGCCGTCTGTTCAGGACTACCTCCATTTCATCCATTATGCCATTTATCTTTTTCTCCGAAAAAGATGCCTTCATCAAATCAAACAGGCGTTCGCTAATCTCCACATAGAAACCATTTTGGACGCGGTACAGAATAACTTCCAGCATATAGCACATACTGCCAAGTTCAAATCCGGACAAAACCAGTTTGATGGACTCACAGATATCGCTGACCACTTTTAACACACAGGCATAGTCCACCGGAAAAAAATCTTCCGCACACTGCCTCAGTTTCAAAGTATCCCGCCAGTCCTCCCTTTTTCCGTCGAGCAGCTGCGACACTTCTATCAGCCAGTTTTTCATGGCGGCACGCAGCCTTTTTTCTCCCGTCTCCACAGAAATTCCTTTGCGCGAGACAATCAACTGCATTTTGTTTTCCTCAAACCAGTCCCCGATTTCTTCTAACAGCCTGTAGATCGTCGGTCTGGATAAGTATAAAATATCTTCCAGCTCGCTGATATGGAGCGCTTCCTCCTCGTCCAGCAGCAGATAAATAATATATAATTTGTACTCTTTATTGTCTGTGTGCTTATATTTTACCTGCTCTTCCTTTAAAAAAGCTCTGATGCCTGCACTTTTTTTGATCTTATATCCTTTTGATTTCACAGAAATTATCTTGGAATCATGCAGCAGGCAGATCTCCCGGGCGGCTTTCATATTGTTAAAAACAGTTCTTCTGGAAACCTGCAGGCGTTCCGCCAGTTTTTCGGCCGTCACATACTCATTTGCCGTATCAGCCAGTATTCTGATCATTTCCACTGGAATTTCTTTTTGCATACCCATCCCTCATATTCGAGTATTCTTATAAGCCAGTTATCGGACTTTGGTTTGTTTGCTTTCAATGAAAAGAGCCGATAACCGCATTTTTAATCTGCGTGTTATCGGCTCTGCGTCTATGCGTCTGGCTCTTTGGTAACTGTTATTTGTAAATTCTGTGCATCAATTATAGTTTCCTTTTTACATTTTGGGCAGTAAATGGGATAATTTCTTAAAATAGATCTTCTCTGATTCTGTCACGGGTCTTATTCCCACATATAGGACATAATATCCATTCCATTCATATTCACCATTTTTGCCTTTCACCTAATCATTATTCAGGGCATTTTCAACCGCTTTTTTTAACACAGTGCTGGAATTTGTTGCTCCTGACACGGCATCAACATCTATCCGCTGTTCCGCGACTATTCTATCAACAACTGCTTCCGCTGCTTGGCCCCGCTCGTTTTTATGCTCTAAAATGCGAATACCCGTAATTTCTCCATTTTGTATTGTAACCTCTACCTTTGCATAGATACAGTCTGGTCTCCTCCTGCTGTGCCCGCAGAGATTTTCCGGTATCTGTCTTACAGCCGGAAGCACTGTTAAAACCGTTAATCACAGAATCCGTCTCGCCACTTCCCCGGATCGTGTCCGCGCAGGAAAATCTTATCTACGGCATTGTCCCTTTTGAGGAAGATTTCTACCTGATCGGGCCCAATGTTCTACAGGAGAACGTCCATCTGAATCACCGCCTTTACGATTTGCCTGAGACAGAGCTGACACGCGTTCCGCTGTATGAATGCGGGCTGACAGACTATGTGCGCATTCTGCTTTTGTTATACCACCTGAAAGAAGAAAAGCCGGAGGGAGAAAACGATATTATGCAGGAGAACTGTCTGGAGAGTTCCATGGCACAGAATATCCGGAAAGCTTATACGGAAATGACTTTTGAAAGAAATGAAATGGATAAACCCCACAATCCCTACGATCAGGAATTCAGAGAACAAATGAGTATCGAGAACGGCAATATCGCGGGGCTGCGCGAAAGTCTTGCAGAGGATTATATCGGCTCCATCGGCACCCTTGCCAAAGATCCGCTTCGGCAGGCAAAAAATCATGCCATCGTGCTGATCACACTGGCCAGCCGTTCCGCGATCCGGGGCGGCCTCTCCCATGAAATTGCCTATTCCTTCTCGGACAGCTATATTCAGAAGATCGAAGAATGCAGAAATCCCGTATCCGCCATGCAGCTTGCCCGGGATGCGGAATTTCACTATACCGCCATGGTCCACGAGCTGAAAGAGCAGCAAAAAGGAACGCCGGTCCGGGAGAAAAACCCCCATATCCGGCGGTGTAAAAACTATATTTACTCTCATCTGCACGACAAACTGACCGTCCGGTCTCTGGCCGAAGCGCTGGATCTCAATGCAAATTATCTGTCTGAACTGTTTAAAAAATATGAGGGAATCTCTCTGTCCCGGTATATCCTCCATGAAAAAATAGAACGCGCTAAAAATCTGCTCATGTATTCCGAGTACTCCTATATTGAGATCGCGGCGTATCTTGGCTTTTCCTCCCAGAGCCACCTCGGCGCACAGTTTAAAAACATCACCGGCTGCACCCTCCGCCAGTACCGCAACCGGTATGGCGTGTGGAATGGGAACTGAACCGCCTCATAACCTGCAGCATTTTTCTGATATCCACCGGCTTCGCCAGATGCTCGTTCATCCCGGCAGCCTTTGCCAGTGCGATATCCTCCTCAAATGCGTTCGCCGACAGCGCTATGATGGGCACAGTTCTCGCATCCTGCCTGTCTAAACTTCGAATCACGCGGGTTGCCTCATATCCGCTCATAAGCGGCATCATCAGATCCATAAATACACAGTCGAATGTCCCCGGAACAGCTGCTGCAAAGGTATCCACAGCAGCCTTTCCGTCGTTTGCGGTCACGACCTCCGCACCTGCCTCCTCAAGCATGAACTGTACGATCTCGCAGTTAATTTCATTGTCCTCCACCAGAAGAACCCGCATCCCGGCAATATCCTCCTGCGCACCCTGCGCCCTATCTGCCGGATGCGCGGTCTCTGCGGGATCGATCTGAATTGGCAGCGTGATTAGAAACTCGCTTCCTTTGCCGATCTCACTTTCAACGACAATGCTTCCCCTCATCTCATCCACCAGCTTCTTTACGATGGACATCCCGAGACCTGCGCCGTTATAATGTGTTCTCGCACTCTTATGTTCCTGCGTGAAGGGCTCAAAAATATGTTTTTGAAATTCCTCCCCGATACCGATGCCGGTATCTCTGATTAGAAACTGATAGACTGCGCTCCCGCCCTGACAGGCATCCTCCTTTACCTGAAGGACTACAGACCCCTCCGGCCGGTTATATTTAATCGCATTGTCGATAATGTGCATCAGAACCTGTCGCAGATATAGCGGATTTCCAATCAGCCTGTTATGCTGTAAGCCGGTCTCCTCCAATGCCAGCCGAATCCCCTTTTCCTCCGCCTGGGCAGACAGGATCACCATACAGTTTTTTAAAGTATCGTGCAGGTCAAAGGTTTCCTCCACCATCGGCGGCCTCCCGCTCTCCAGCCTGCTGAACTCAAGAACATCGTTAACCAGTGACAACAGATGCTCTGTTGACACGCGGATCTTTTTTCGGCACTCTTCCTGACGTTCTTCATCCCCCTGGCTTTTCTCCATGATGGCCAGCATTCCGAGAATCCCGTTGATCGGCGTGCGGAGATCATGGGACATACGGGAAAGAAATTCGCTCTTTGCCGAATTGGCCTGCCGCACCTTCTCCAACAGCTCCATAATATCCTGTTCCTGTTTCTTCCGTGCCACAATGATCTCCGTGATATCCTGATGGTATCCATTCATGCTGACGCCCGGTTTTTTGAAGGTTCTGTCCGGCACGCCGCCGCAGCGGACATAGATCTTTCCAAGCTTTGGATGATGCCAGGGGTAAATCACTTCGGAGCGCCCGGTTTCCAGCATCTCCTGTACCGCATTCTGCACCATCTCCACATAGTCCGGCTCAATATTTTTAAACCATCGGCTGTAGCACGCTTCCGGCTCGATCTCCTCCGAAACGCCAAGCAGGATACGCATGGTACGGTCCGCATACATCCTGGGCTCACAGCCCTCCTCCAGCTCGATCGTCCAGATACCGGTTCTGGCACCCTCCAAAATATTTTCCAGGCTCTGTCTCGCCTCCAGTTTGTACTTCTCCTCCTGCTCTACCACAGAGTTGATATCCCGCAGCGCAAAAATGGCGCAGTTCTCCCCCCGTCTCTGCTCCACCGCAGAAAAATGAAGCTCCAGATGTTTCAGTCCATAGGAATTTTCCCGCATCTGATACCGGACATAAAACTTCTTCTTTGTCCGCAGCTGATCCATCACAAAGTCTTTTCTGGTCATGGCAAGAAGCCGCTCTTTATCCCGCGGAATCACATACTCGGAAATATATTGCTCCATAGCCCTCTGATAGCCGTCCTCGAAGCTTACGCCCCAGGCAGATCTCATCTGTTCGTTGTCTCTGTATATCTCACATTCATCCGTATCGAAATTCAGCTGATAGATGCCCAGATAATCCACGCTGAGGGCATGGAGAACGTTATAACTCTGCTTTTGAAGTTCGCGAACCAGATTGCGCCGCTTCAGAGAAGATACGATAAAATATGCCGCCGTCTGAAGCATATTCGATGCATATTCCAATGACTTTACAGGCGGATTATCCACGCCGTAAAAACCGATAAGTTTTTCGCCGTCATAAAGAGGAACTACCACGAGGGACTGGACATTCTGACTCTTCAGATTTTCATATTGAAGAGGCTCCGCCTCCCGGATATCCTCCAGCTTTTCAATGACGATATGCCTGCCGATACTGAAATTCCGATACCAGCTCGCGCACACCTCCGGGGGGACATTCTGAAGATTGTCCTTTTCCGGGCTCACTCCCTCAGCCACCCACTCATAGGTATTATCGTCACCGCCGGACTCATTCTGCTCAAATATGTAAGTCCGCTCTCCATGTAACGCCTTTCCCAGATGCTCTAACAATACCTCCAGAGACTGATCCGGCGTCTCCTCCAACAGGGCGACGCGTAAGCCCTCATTGATAACAGCCTCCAGATTCTGAACATTCTGCATGCCGTTATACTGCTCGTGATTCCTGGTATCCGGTGCACTGACGCCTGCACCCTCAAAACTCTTCCTCACATACCCCATAAGCCCTGCCCCCGTATAGATTGAAATATCTTCCGACATGATACGCTTCGAGATGCACACCCGCTTCGCCAGATGCCGGTATTATACCTTTCGATATAATACCATGCCTTCCTTAAATGCGTCAATAGACAGGATGCGGTTCTTTAACGGAATGGAAGCCGGATCCTCCCCTTCTTCCATCTCCCTTTTTCGTCACACTTCCTTTTCCCAGTATTCCAACCTGTTAAAATAAAACGACGGCATATATTCATCATTGAAATACTCGATGGGATTGGTAAGACCCATTTCGCGCAGCTGTTTCTCTATCTCCCTGTAATAAATATTGCAGATGAAAATGGCACAGTCAGGGGCAAGGTCTTTGAGCGCCTCCGGCGGCCTGATCTGCAGCCCTTCAAAGATCTCACCCCAGCGCCCGCTGTTATTATCACAGGTAAAAAGCGGCGGAAACTCTTCGCCATAGCATTTCATATAGTTCCTGCACATGTTTCCCGCCCCAAAAAGGACACGCGTGTCATATTTTTTCAGAACGTTCTTCATGCCGATCTGCCACCTGAAAAATTCCGCTATTTCCCGCGCAAACCTTATGAGCCCCGGTCTTAAAAACTGGGAAAGCGCCGTGGTCATACTGTGAAAATCCATGATGATTAAACCGTCAAAGCATATTTCCCGTAATCCTCTGATCAGATTCTGCCAGTCCGTCCTGAACTGCCCTTTGTCAACACAGGTAAAGGGGAGCATTGCGTTTTCCCGGACGCCATCGCAGTCCCGCAGAATCACCGCCTTTATCCGACTGCCTAAGGAGACTGCAAACTCCCGCATATTCTGTCCGCACAGATTGCACACGCCCACATCCATACAGAATCCGAAGCGTTCCTCCCCACTCTCTGCGTTCAGCCTGTCAACCCAGGAAACTGCTTCATCGGGTTCCGCACAGATGCCGCGGTTTAAACTGCCGTTTACATCCAGACACTGGTTTTCCAACAGGATCATCACATCATTCTGCTTCGCCAGATCAGCCAGACCAAGATAAAATGTACGGTTGGCCTCCCACTCACTGCCCCGCTCTATTCCGGAAAAAAGCGGTCTCACGACCAGATACTTACAGCCTGCCTGCCCGCTGGCCCTGATACTCTCCTTTGCAAGCCGCGTCAGCAGTTCTCCCAGGTCCTTCCGCTTTGTATTCCGGTTCAGGTAAGGCGCTCTGGCCGCTGGTATGCGGATGGATTCCTTTTTACATTCCTCAAACAACCGCTGCTGGAAACTGCACAGTTGTTCCGGATGCTCGGAGATTCTGACTGCCTCTTCTTTCTTCTGATTTAAAATGACTCCAGAAGCCTTTCTCTCTTTTCCGAGATTCTCAAGCTCCTGTGCCGAACAGCAGACCGACAGATCAAGCATAATCGCCTCAAATCCGCCGTCCCTGACGTTTAAAATTCCTTTTTTGGGGCTTTCATGCCACACAAGCCCCGCTGATGCGCATACGATATTCAACCGTCTGTCCTCCTGATCCATAATCTGCCACTACTTCCTCTTCCCCAGCCGCACGAAACTGATTTGTAACAGTTCAGCCTTCGGCTTCACTGTTACACACAAAATCCTCCAAAGTCGCAGTTTGGCGCCTGCACAACTCGCAAAATCGCTCACAGAGCAGTTTTACTCGCGGAATACTCAATTACTACAGCTGATCTGGTCCTTGATCGCCGTCGAGCTTGTGGTTTCTGTATACGGAAAAAATACCATATCCGCTCCATGCTGCTGCAAAAATACTTTCCGCGCAAGCCAGACCGGATCATCCGCATAATCACTTCCGGAAAACTGGACGTCAAAATGGTGCATATACCAGGCGTCTTCTGTATTGGGCCTGTCGGCAGATATCATGACCGCCTCATCCACATACCTGCAGGCCTGCACAATTTCCAGCCGTTCCGCAAAAGGAATGTAGGGGCGGGTTTTTTTGCTCTTTATCACCTGCTCGTCCGACACCACCCCGACGAGCAGATAATCGCACTGCTCTTTCGCCCGTCTCAGGATGTTCAGATGTCCGATGTGGAACAGATCAAACACACCCGCCACATAACCCACATGGTACTTTTTCGGCGCTGCATCCTCCTGTTTTGCCGCCTGTCTGAAGGGCCTCTCATAGGAAAGCCTCGGATCGTACACGGAAATGTCCTTCACTCTCATCTCTTTTAACTGGGAAAGAACTTCCTCAAAATATTTGATACAGATAAATACCTTAAAAGGTTCCTCCATATCCTGCAGACAGCCGGGACCGCTTATCTTTACGCCGGAGACATCCCCGCCCCATCTGTCCTGATCATTATCCAGAATCCCGGCAATCTCATAATATTTCCCAAACTGTTCGATAAACTGCTTCGCATAATTGCCTGAGCCGAAAAGATAGATCTTTTTGTTGTCGGCGCCTTTGAAAATATTGCCGAACAGCCTGTCATATTCCTCCTGGGTGTAATCCATACGGTACCGGTTGGACATAACCGTACGCTCATCCCGCCTGAAACGCCTGTGGTAGCCCCCCAGCGCCCTGTCGTTGCGCAGGGTATTCAAAAACAGATTCACCGCTTTCCACCAGGTGGCTCTGTGCTCATACAGATGGAACTGTTTCAGCACTTCCTCCCACGGCAGAATCTGTTCCAGCTCCGGATATCCCTTATAGATAAAATCGATGGTTCTGATAAAAATGGCGTTTGCCGGAAAGTTTTCCAGATAGAGTTCCTGATCAAAAAACAGAAATCCCCTCTCCGTGTGAAAACAGTTGATGGATACCAGATCCACATAGCCTCTTTTCAGGATCACTCCAATGTCACGCCTCTCCTCCTCGCTTCCGAAAGCAAGCTTTTCCCATTTGTCCAGATTGGGATCATCCTTTTTCCGCTTCTCCCAGCCCGGTTCAAACTGCTGCCAGTTGACTTCGCTGTAGGGGACGTGCTCGGAGGAGTTCTCAATCATCTCCCGGAACGCCGTCAGCTCCCGCACAAAATCATCCTTGTCTCTCCGCAGCAGATTTCTCAGATATTCCGTAGCGATCTCCCCCTCCACATAGGGCATGACAAAGGCGTCTTTCTCCACCCAGGCCTCCGTCATCGGTACATTGTGCTGCCGCAGGTACTCCGTATGCTCCATGAGTGCCTTTATCTTCTGCCTTCCCTCCGGATACATGGCTCTTTTGGTCACAGTTTTATGGCTTTTTATGATCGTCGCCAGAGCGCGCTCTCTGCTTCGCTCCCCCTGCACCGTGATCTGGTCAATATCCAGGTTTTTTCCGTTCGCTGGGCACTCTAATAGAAAAGCGCCTGCCATCCGGTGAAACATTCTGTTTTCCAGAAGTGTTCCGTACAGCTTCTCTTCCTCTAAAAATACCGTCTCCGGACTGTTGTACTGGGGAAATATTCTCGCATCAAGAGACTCATTGGGCTGATAGTTCTCCGAGAGAATCAATTGCGGCCTGGTGAGACAGGGCCAGACGGAATAAAACCGATATCCCGCAAATCCCGCCGCCGTCAGCATACTTTCCAGTTCCGCTTTCGCGAAAGCACGCCCTTTCAGATGTTCCCTTGCCTTTCCGACCACCTTTCTGTAGCCGTCGACGCCGTCAAACACATGGCCGGAAAAGGGATCCTTGTCCCCGCAGAAATAGCGCAGCGCAAGTCTGTTTTCCGCTCCCAAAAACAGTCTGCCGGCGGGCTTTAACAGCGCTTTCAGCTTTGACAGAAGTTCTGTCGGGTATTTGCTCCTCTCCAGAATGCCTGCCGCGATGATGTAATCGAATTTTGTATTCGGCACTATCAGCTCCTCCGCCGCCCCCGACTCTTCCGGACTCTCTGTCACAGCCTCCGCCGTCTCTGGCGCGCTCAAACTCTCCTCTGTCGTCCTGACCGTTTTCACTCTGCTCTCCTTCAGCGCCTCGTAAAGCACCTCACAGGCTTCGTCTCCGCCGGAGACAAAAAGTGCTTCCTCTCCCGGGTTGAAGGCGTACCAGTTAATCAGGGCTTTCGGCAGATTCCTGATGATTTCCTCCTCGTGCATTGTCCCAGACCTCCTAACCATTCCTGACATACCATGCCGTGCCCGCAAGCGGGCACGGTACGTTTCGCGATGTATACTCGCTTCACAAAACGCGGATCATGCTTCGTCCTGCAAAGATTTTAGAATCCGGATCGTTCTCCCGATTCCCTTCGGCATATCATACCGCAT
Source organism: uncultured Lachnospiraceae bacterium (assembly GCA_910578085.1). GTDB lineage: Bacteria > Bacillota > Clostridia > Lachnospirales > Lachnospiraceae > 1XD8-76. The sequence goes on from CAJTPM010000005.1 coordinate 20,298, forward strand.
CTCCCAGCCCAGCTTTTTTATTTTACTGCCGTCAATCCTCGCTTTTGTCGCTGTGGAGTACCCCGCCTTTTCCGTGCTGTCCGGCAGTTCAAAGACTACCTTCCTGCCGCACTGCTTCGCTATGATACCGGCCAGATCCTTCAATGTGATATCCGATTTTTCATCCGCGATATTGTAGGCCTCCCCGCTTTCTCCCTTTAGCAGCACCGTCAGCAGTCCCGATACGGCATCAGCCGCATAAGTATAAGAATAAAACTGATTTCCCTTGCTTTTCAGTACGATGTCTTCCCCGGATACCGCTTTCCGCAGAAACTGCGACATCGCCTTGGTGTCCGACTGCAGCAGTGTGGGGCCGTAGCTTCTGGTGAGCCTCGGTATCACAACATCCACCCCTTTTTCCTTCCGGTACGCCTGACAAAGCGCCTCGCCGCACCGCTTGCTCTCAGGATATCCCGCTCTCAAGGTGTTGCAGTCGATATAACCGCAGTACTCTTCCGTAAAAAACTCCGCATCCCCGCGGTTCTCACCGTATACCTCGTTGGAAGAGGCGAACAGAAACCGTCTGACGCTGTGGGCAGCCGCATAGGCTAAAAGATGATCCGCTCCCAGCACATTGGTCCTGATCGTGCTGACCGGTGTGGTCGCATAGGCCACCGGATGAGTGTTGCTGGCAAGATGGAGCATATACTCGAAGTTTTCTTCCCTTTCCAGCCTGTCCGCAATATCATGTTCGATAAAAGAAAACAGCGGATCCTCCCAGTACCCGGCAAATCTTTCTTTCGCAGAGGACGCATTTCTTCCCATGGCATAAATTTTGCAGTTCATGCCTTCCTCCCGGTTTCTCCACATGAGCACATCCGTCAGAAAACTGCCGATCAGCCCGCCCGCGCCCGTTATCAGCACGCTTGTATCTTTCAGTTTCTCCCAGGGCAGTCCCAGCCCCGCCACACCTCTTATATCTTCTATATAAAGTGCATTGTCCAGTAACTTTTTCATACGCCACCTACTTTAACCAGTTATCTTTTTCCATCTTTAAATAAGCCTTGAACAACTCCAGGTCATCCTTTGTGGTTATCTTGATATTTTTGTCCGAACCGTTGGCAAAATACAGTCTTTCCCCCAGTTCTACCATCATCGTATTGGTATAGGAAGAGCCGTAGATGCCAGTCTTCTTTTCGTAGGCCTCGTGATAGGCCGCGTCCAGCCTGCCGTATCGATAGGCCTGGGGCGTAGAAACCCTGCGCAGGGCCTCTCTTGGAATATACTGCACGGTAGATATGCTGTCATCCGCCACAAAGATCTGCTCGTTGTAGGGAAGCGCAGTCACTGCATTCCCGTATTTTTCACACTTCATGATGACGTCGCTCAGCACGGAATCATCCACCAGGGGCCTGATCCCGTCATGTATGATAATGGTATCTTCCTCTGAACATTTCCCTTCCAGATAATACACGCCTTCACGGATGGATTCCTGGGCGGTCTCCCCGCCGGAAATGATCCATTTCAATTTATCAATATTAAACTGCTTCGCATAAGCCCTCACCACATCATGCCAACCGTCCAGACACACCAGCCCGATCTCATCGATCTGCGGATGCTTCTGAAAGCCTTCCAGCGTGTAGATCAGGATGGGTTTGTCATAAACGTTTATAAACTGTTTCGGGATGTCCTGCCCCGTGCGCTGCCCGGAACCGCCCGCTATAATAATTGCTATGTTCATTTTGATAACCATGCCTTTCCACAGCCTGCAAACTTTTATGTATGTTTTTATGCATTGCGCAGGCGCGATTTTATACTATTCACCCGCCAGCACTCTCTGTATCAGTCCGTAGATCCCTTCCGCGGAATTAAAGTTCTCTGGAATGATGTCGTCCGTTTCTATATCAATATCATATGCGTCCGACAGTTCCTCTATCAGGCTGATGATATCAAAGGAGCTCAGAATGCCTCCGTCGATCAGCTCTTTCTGCGTCGTAAAATCCACATCCGGTCTTAACTCTTTTAGAATCTCCATTATTTTTTCCATCTATATCATCCTTTCTCCTTCACCTTTCCTTTTCCTGTTTTCTGCAGCGGATTCTCTGCTTCCTTCTCTCCCTCTGCAGGACTCTTCCGGAACTTCACACCTGGCATTCCCTATGTACTTAAGCTGTCAGAAACGGAATTACCCAGAACACCAGCATGATCGCCGTCATCAAAACGCCGACCAGAATACCGAACCGCGACCAGTTCAATGTTTTCTTGACCGCCGCGGGATCGCACTCGCTTTCCGGCATCTCAAACAATTTTTCTTTCGCTCTTTTTTCTTCCTCCGTGACCTTTGTCAGAGAAGAGCCGATCACGATCGCGAATATATTGCAGAATATCCCGATAATGGCCGGATCCAGATAAGCCGGCAGATACACCCCGCCAAATGACCTTAAAAGATTCGCCCCGAGACATCCTGCCATTCCTGCGAACATGCCGCAAAAGGCTCCCTTCTTCGTCATTCTCTTACTGAAAATACAGCCTACAGCCACCGGCATCCAGGAGCTGGCGGCAGCAGCTACCCCAAGTTGCATAATCACAAAAATTGCCGGGGGATTCGTTATTGCGCACACAGCTACTACTGCACTTGCCACAATCATGAAACAACGGCCAATCTTAATGGATTTATCTCCTTTGGATGCAGCCAAGTCATTTGCTGCCGATGAACCGATCAGCGACAGAAATGTTGTTGCTGATGAAATGCCGGCTGATAAAACTCCTGTCATCAGAATAACACCCAGAAATGTCGGGACAACATTCATCGCGGCCCAGATCCAGACGTAGGATGACTGTTCTATGTCTGGATTCAGTGCATTGATCAGAACAGCCGTAATACATGCAAAAAATTCCAGAATAAAAACACCTAAGGCCGCTATTGGCGCAGATCTCACCACCGTATGCTCATCCTTTGCCATCAGGTATCTGCTTGACTGCCACGGGCCTATGGCACATACAGAGCACCATACAATCCCATATGATATCCCCCATATCATATTATCTTTCCCCGTCTCATAAAGAGCTCCTGGACGTCCTTCCCATGTCAGTAATGCTCTTGTCTCCGGTGCCCTGGCAAGCGCAGCAACTGTGGAAAACCATCCCCCGGCCTTGCCAGCTATAAAAAACACTGCCACTAACATAGATACAGTAAACAGCCCTGCCATAAGCGTATCTGTAATCAAAACGCCACGGGAACCCGATACCACAGAAATAAAAGTAAATACCGTTATTGCTATTACAATACATACATTGTAACTGACACCTGTAACCACATTCATCAGCGTACCGACACCCTGAATCACAGACAGCAGATACACCGTCATCATAATAATTGCCGTGACAGCTGAAAGTGTGCGCATCTTTCCGGAGCAAAATCTCTGACCAAAAAATTCCGGTATTGTCATTGCTCCACTACGTCTGAGGTATCTACCAAAAAATTCTGCACCCAGTATGTATCCGGCTGACTGCATACCTGCAAATACAATCATAGCTGACAAAGCTCCCTCATATGCTTCCGCTGCATCTCCCATGAACATTCCCGTACTTGTATAAGAAGCTATCATGGAACCGGCTATCAGGATAACGGGTGCCTTTCTACCTGCCACGTAAAAATCTTCAGCATTTTTTACTTTTCTGCTGATCAGACAGCTGATTCCCAGAAAAAACAGCATGGCAATACACATACCTGCAAAATAAATATTCATCTGGTTCCTTTCTCCGTTATGCTCTTATATTCCTTCTTCATATGCCTGTGCGCCGTCACAACAGACAAGGCTATCCACAATCCAATAAATACTGCAATCGCAATTTCCATAACTGGCTTCCCCTTCTCATTTTGATAGATACAGTTCTTTCAATTTTTGTCTGTCTACCTTACCATTTAAATTAAGAGGCATCGCCTCCACCTGATGCCATTTATTTGGTATCATATACTCAGGAAGCAACTTCAACAACCTGTTTCTCAGCTCCTTCTCGGTTAAATCACCTTTGTAAACTAAAATAATACAAGATTTTTTAACATCATACAGACAACATCCCGATACGATTTCTTCCAAAGACAATAAAGCTGTTTCTATCTCTCCAAGCTCAATTCGCCGCCCCATGTGCTTGATCTGATAATCCTTTCTGGAAAGATATACAAGTTCCCCATATTCATTCCACTGAGCCAGATCGCCTGTCCGATAAATTGTTTCCGGGTATGCATCATTCAACGGATTCTGCACGAATACTTCTGCTGTTTTCTCCGGCGCATTATAATATCCACTGGCAATTCCTGTTCCCCTTACACATACCTCACCGACTTTCCCTTCACAATTCACAAGCTTATCCTGTTCATCCAGCAAAAAAACTTCCATATTCTTACATGGCTGTCCAATAGGAAGTGTTTCCTTGCTTTCAAATTTCCGATTTACTTCATATACTGTACAGGTGTCCGTCACCTCCGTCGGGCCATAGAAATTGACATACCTTGCATTCGGATATTTCTCCATCCACTTATTTAAATATTTAACCGGCATCACTTCCCCACTGAAGAAAATATTTTTCAGTTCAACAGGCGGTGTTTGTTTTAATGCTCCAAGCGCTACTGGGAAAACTAATGCTGACGGCACCCAATATAATGTATTTACATTGTGATGTATCAAAAATTCCATCAGATACTTCGGCACTTTAAAGCACTTCTGCGGGATAATGCACATGCACGCACCTGTCTTTACTGTGGCATATACATCCAGCACTGACATACTGAAATAAAGTGGAGTCTGATTTCCCCATACATAGCTGTCATCCATGGAAAACCGCTCTACGGCCCAGTCAATGAAATCCGACAGGGATCCGTGTGATATAATAACGCCTTTCGGTATACCGGTAGAACCGGACGTATACAAAACATATGCCACATCTGTATCAATGATTCGATTTTCCACTGTGGCAATGTTTTCAGCATATATGGCATTCCGCATACAGTTTTCATATCTGATAACCAGACTATTTTCACCACACAGGCTTTTCACATGTTCATAGTGCCGATCTGTAGTAAGAATGGCTGCAGGTTTAAAGGACATTAATATCTTGTCAATCCGCTGATCCGGCATCTCCACATCAATCACCGTATAAAAATTCCCGCTGTAAGCTACACCATAAAATGCGGAAATACAGGCCACTTCCTTATCCATAAATATGGCGACCGGTTTTCTGGTGATGTTGTTTTCGAGGAGCACACTTGCTATATGGTATGCTTCCTGCTGCAGCTCGGAAAAGGTCAGCTGTCTTGTATCGTCCACAAATGCTGCTTTATTTCCATGGGTAACTGCTGTTTTATTTAAATAGCCTGTGATGATCATGCTTTGTCTCCTGTTTTTTGTATGCTGTGATTGGCCGCTTCTCCGTCTCCCTGCTGCTTTCCTGCCTCCTGCTGTTTTTCCGCCTTCTGCTATGCTCCGTGCTTTTTTCTCTCTGTACTGCAGCTACAATTCCTCTACAGTTATACCGAACTGCGGCAAAATATTGATACAGATATCCATATATTTTTGCTCTACCGAATTATGAAACTCGCTTACCAGAAACCGATACCTGATTCCCATAAATCCGCCGAAAAGTTCTCCAAAGATATCACAGTCATACTCCATATCCGCATCGCAGAATCTCTGCTTTCTAATTCCTCTGGAAATCTTCTTTGTGAACAGATATTTCCCCGCCGGGATAATTACAACCCTGTCCCCCAGATCTCTCACAGCCTCCTTTGCTGCCAGCAGCCGCTCCTCCAGAGAGAATTTCAAGTTTGAATCCTCCGAGAGGAACACGTACAACCTGTCGGCTTTCTGCAGAACTGTTTCAACTGCTCTTCTGTGTCTTTCCGTAAACGGATCAGCAAAGAGCGTCATTGCGCCTTTGATACCCGCCGCCTCTTCTTTCAGCAGGTCGTATTGCTCCATGTAGCGCAGCACTTCCGACATGACTTCGCTGCCGATGTAATAGTCCTGGATTTGCCCGGCCTCATCAAGGCCGCCCGACACATTTAAAGACATATCCAGAAGATGGTGTCCCTCAAAATCCCGGTAAATGCGCTCCGCCAGACACCTATTTACCCTGTAATTACAATGATCCGGACTGTCCAGCAGATTATTTTTCAGATTTTCGATCTCCAGATAGGTATCCGTCAGATTTCCAACATAAAGACATCTCCGGGATATCTCCTCTGTCAGCCACCTTTTCTCCACAAAAACCACAGCGATATCTCTCCCACTCAGTTTATCCGTCATCATTCTTGAGAAAAAATTTGTTACATTGAACAAACCTCTGTTGATGACCTGAATCTGCGGTTTCGTCTGTGATCCTCTCCAGATGTTCAGTATATTCTGAAAATAAGATTCGATCGTCTCCCCATCCCTGCAGTAGGCCCCTACCGTGCTGCATGCCCCGTAAAATATGACGCGCCTGTCAGATTTCTGCGGATTCCCATGGGTAATCCGGCTGCCGCCCACACAGTTGTAAAATTCCCCCTTCATATCAATGATCTCCGACACCCCTTTAATCAGCTGCGTATGAAAATTTCCAAACTCCCTTTTCAGATTCCCGGCAATACCCGGTTCTCCGAGGAACGCATCCCACTGTTTTTCCGATAATCCTTTCCAGTAGATTTCTTCGCCTTCTCTGTCGCCATCGGTTACGCCGCTCCTTTTCCTGTCGGCAAGCGCCCTCATAACTGGCGCTTCTTCTGTATAGTACAAAACCAACTGTACTTTCGTATTCGCAACAAAACGACTCAGTTCCTTTCTGTGCCACTGTTCTTTCAGATACCGGGAAACCACAAGCGATGCGATCTGATCCTGTCTGATGTCGTAACGTATCGCCCGCTTCATTACCCCTTCCAACTGCCCCTGGCTGTTTACGATCGGACATTCGAAAAAGGTTTTGAACTTCCCGAAAAATACCACTGCTTTTGCCTCATCTTTCTCGCCAATGCGGGAAAACAGGCGATTGATCTCCAGCCTGTCTTTCCTGTTACCGTAATACCGCTCCAGGTCTCCAATGGATACCATGCCGATCAGAACGCCGTTCTCCTCGATATACATGGCTTCTTCGCTGTCATACACAAAATACCGATATGCAATTTCCGCCCTGCTGTTTTCCGGGAAATCGGCAATGTCCAGCACGGACCGCATTTCCTGCCTTGGAACAAACTGATACATGATTTCTCCCTGTTATAAAATATAAAAATTTTCTTCAATATCCGTGCCATCCAAATACTCCGTCACACCAAGTTCGGACAGCCTCTTTGCCATCTGCATATACATCCCGCTTCCGCGAATCACTGCTACGATCACCAGAGCATCCGGATTCCCTTTTACTGCATTATCTATCTTTACGATCTGCTTTCCTGCCATTTCTTTTTCAGCAGGATCTTTCGAAACCGCAAAACAGGATATCGTATCATAATATCCTTCGTTCACCAACCCCCGGAAAACCCGATCACCGTGGTGGCCTGCTCCGTAAATGATCAGAGATTCAGCCCGCCTGATGCGCTCATTTATGGTATGTCTGATCTTTATCGCATTCTCACAGAATTTGTCTGGATCAGAAACCATCTCCCGCAGCCAGTGATCCAGCCCGCCAAAGCCTTTTATGTAACTCTTGTACTTTGCATAATCTCTGCAAACCTGCTCGCAAAATTCTCTTTTATACTCATCCGCTATCCGCAGGAAATTTCCTCTGTGCCGCAGCATCCTGTAGTAGTAACAGTATGGCAGATACCTGTAGTCTTTTCTTTCCAGTAAAAGCTTTTCGATATATTCATATTCCCTGGTCATCACAAATACTTTGTCCCTGCTCTTTACCGAGGAAGCTTCGTTATCTTGTCTGTAGAGATAAAAAGCCTGACTGATCCATTTTGCCTTTTTACAGTACAGCAACGTCTGCAGCCAGAAACCGTTATCCTGATAAGACGCCCCGGGGCTTTCGTGGAAACGTATCTTTTCGCTTATCAGAAACTCTCTTTTATAGATTCCTGTCCAGATGTTCATATAAAAATCAAAGAACGTGTTTCTGTCTGGATCACCTAACGTCCTGTCATAATAGGGATTCAAATGCGCGGGATGGGTATTCTTTCGATACCCGATCATTTCATACCAGAAATACGCATCCGACTTGACCACATCAGGCTTTTCCGCATCCGCCGCCTCATATAACGTCCGATACATCTCCGGCAGAATGCAGTCATCACTCTCCACGATCCCCACATACTCGCCTGCCGCGGTATCCAGCCCCGCATTCATAGCCGCACCGTATCCTCTGTTCTCCCGGTGCAGAACCTTCACCCGCTTATCCTGCATCGCATATTGGTCAAGGATTTTTCCGCTGTTGTCGGTGGAGCCGTCATCCACACATATTACTTCTATCTCCCGCAATGTCTGCGCCAGAATGCTGTCCAGGCACTGGGCAAGGTATTTTTCCGCATTATAGACGGGTACGATAACCGATACTTTTATCATATTTCTATTCATTCCTTTCGCCTGGCTCAGGGCACACAATCGCTTACAGAGCGATTTTACCCGCGGAACAGTGGCGGGCTGAACTATCGCCTTTATTCCCCTACTACTTCTCTCACGCATAGTTCAGCATATCTATACATTCCCTCTATACCGCTATCACATCAAGAATTCTCTTTACCACGCGCTCCGAAGCATGTCCGTCATCGCAGGAACCGTATTTTTCCAGGAACGCATTTAATTCCGTTATGTACTTCTCTTCATCAAAGCACCGGATCTGCCCTATCAGTTCTTCCTCTGAATGCGCCTTTGGATAAGGCCACTCTGAAACCGGCGCATAAAAACCCCTGTCATTTGTATACTGTTCCTCGTCATTATGATATAAAAATACCGGACGCCTCTGCAGGGAAAAATCCCACATCAGTGAGGAGTAATCTGTGATCACAATGTCCGCCGCCACTAATAATTCCTGCATATCAGGATAAAAGGTCGCCTCTACAGCCTGCTCATACAGTCCCTTTTCCAACACAAGTTTTTGCATATAGTGGTGTAATTTATATACCACGACATACTCTTTTCCGAATCTTTCTCTGAAAGAAGCTAAAATATGTTCCCAATCCGGATTGTATTTCTTAAAATCATCCCCGGTCATGGAGCGATAGGTGGGCGCATACAGCACAATACCTTTTTCCTGCGGGATCCGATACAGTTTCCGTATTTTTTCACCGAGATCATTTTTCCGGAAAAACACATCATTTCTCGGTGCGCCGTATTCTGCCACTTCGCCCTGATAGTAGAAGGAGCGCCTGTAGATCTGCCCATAAAAAGAACTGGCCGTCAAAAACAGATCGGATGCCCCGTTGCTTTTTGTATAACGCTCTTTACTGGCGGTATCCTTGTTGACATCCCCCTCAGCCAGTTTAAACGGACCGTACCCATGCCAGGTGTTGATAAAAAACTGCCCCTCTCTCTTATGTTCATAAAGAAAGTGCACGGTGTTTGTGATATACACTTTTGCTGTCAGTACTTCTTTATAGAATGCAGGGCTGCTGATCACGACCTTTTTTATTGTGTCAGGCACATCACAGATACTGTCATCGGAAACCAGCCATATCAGCTCTACTGGGGCTTCCTCCTCAAGCAGTTTTTCTGCGATATATTTGCTGTTGCAGCGGTATCCCATGCCGTCATAGGAAGAGAGAATGATTTTATTTTGCTGTAACGGCAGTTTTTTATAAGCGGTAATCAGCTTCTTTATGATTTCCTCGACGACCTGTCCGTTTACACGACATATGTCTTTTGTGGTATAGTTCTGTAAGTTTTCAGATACTTCCGCAGAGGCTTTTTCCCCGAGCGCCAGTATTACGACGCAGTCTTTCAGGCGCTCTGTAATCTGATCCAGACACTTCACCGGTTTCCCGCAGAAAGTGTCTGCATTTCCTGCGTTATCTGTCACTGCGAAGCAAATGACGCTTTCTGCGAGGTTTTTTTCTTCCAAAAATGAGTATAAAAAGCTTCCGTATTTTCCCGCACCGTAAATGATTAGCTTATTATCTTTTAAATTATCAATATCTTCTATATTTAAAATCCGGCAATCCAAATCAGGTTTCCTCCGATTTTTTTCTCAATCGCTAATCTTTCGATAATCTACCTGTCTATTCCCGATACAGGCAATCGCGGCTGACTATCTTGGTATGGCGCGCCATATGGGCGTCCCCAGATAACAGCGTCCTCTGAAATTCCCATAGCTGACAGTTCTTTTTTTATCTCCTCAAAAACCGTCTGTTTTCTGACTGCTATGAGGATATAGTCGTATTCTGTTTTCTGAATGTACTCTATGGGCTGTACATCTAGTTCTTCCGCCTGATATTTTCCATAATTTTTGTCCACCCAGCCGCACAGTTCCATGTTCATGCAGTCTTTGATTTGTTTATAGTAATCGGCGCCGACTTTTCCGGCACCGTAGAGGATTACTTTCTTCTTTTGCAGCCAGAACGCCGTCGGATCCAATTGGTACGGTTCGATACAAATTGGCTTACCTGGCATGGCAAGACCAAGCTTATTGTTTATCGCATGTTTTGTCTCCTGTAACAGGTATTTTCCGAGCTGCCGCAGTAAATGTTCCCGCTCCCTGTGCCCTTCAAAAAGCTTTTTCGCATATTTATAAAAAGCAGTCAGCTCTACAAGATAATTCTGATTCTCTGACTGACAGGCACTGCCATTTCGGACGCAGTAATGATAATACATCGAATCCATAAAGCACACTTTAATATCCCGAAACACAAAGCTGAATACGATCGCCTTGTCCTCCGCATAGTGTATCTCATCGCTTATATTTTCAAGGATCTCTCTCAACATCTCTCTGGGATACAGCTTTGCAACACTGTATGGCAGAATTCCATAACGCGCCATATTCTTATAGTAAAAAAGATCTTTCGCTATATTCCCCGTCTCATATATGCCGGATGGTATTGCGTTTCTCTTCTCACTTATACCTTCTTCCGACTCCATATATACATTTGTACAAACCAGCGAACAGTCCGACTCCCGCATCGCCTGCACCATTACTCCCGCAAGTTCCGGCTCAATCCAGTCATCTGAGTCTACAAACATGACATAACTTCCCCGGCAAATCCTGATCCCTGTCTTTTTCGCCGCTATAATACCTTGATTGGGTTGACTTGCAATCTGTATTCTGGTATCTTTCCGGGCATATTTTTCACACACAGACAAAGAACCGTCTGTCGAACCATCGTTCACCAATATGATCTCTATATTTTCATATAACTGATTTAAAATACTGTCCAGGCATCGCGGCAAAAATTCCTGTGTGTTATAAATAGGAACTATCACCGAAACCAGCGGACTGGCTTTGTCGCTCATCATCCCGTCTCCTGTTCAAAAATATTGTATCTCTCCTCAATTTTCAGCAATCAGCCCTGAAATAAATCCGGCTGCACGCTCACCGGCATGTCCGTCCTCATGGACACCATACTTGTCAAAAAAATCTTTGAGTCTCTTCTCATATTCAGCCGGTTCAAACTTTCTGATATTTTCAGCCAGCTCCTCATTTGTTTCCGCTATCGAAAAGGGCAGTGTTTCATACTCTATCAACAGAGTCCTCTCCTGATCTATGTACTCATTCTTATCCACTGCAAACAAAAATACCGGTTTTTTTACAAATGCCGGCTCAAACATAATGCTGGAATAATCAGTTACCATCATATCGGAAGCGGCAACCAGTTCTTCGCTGTCATAATAGTTACTCACATCTATCACATATTTCGGTTTATCTCTTTTGATACCCTGCTTTGCTACAACCGGATGCAGCCGTAACAGAATAAGCCAGCTTCCACCAAATCTTTTCTCCAACTCCTTCTTTATCTTTCCGAAATCCAGATCAATGTGTGAAGCCTTTGGAACATATTCTTCCCCGGTTCCGCTTCGAAATGTCGGAGCATACAACAACATTTTCTTCTTAGAATCTATATGATAATAATTGCAAACTTTCATTCGATACTTTTCAGAATCAAAGAGTATATCTGTTCTCGGAGATCCGGCTTCAAATATTTCTCCTGTAAACGCGAAACCTCTTCTGCATGTCTCCGTATCAAATTTACTTCCAGTAATAATATAGTCAATAATTCTGCTCTCCCGCTCACACAGTTCAATCATTGATTTATTCTGTCGAAATCTGGCCAGTTCAAATCCAAACGCCTTTAATGTCACACTGGACCAATGCTTGACCTGTACATAGATCTGGCCATCCCGCTTTACTATATCCAACGGCATTCCTGTATCACATACCCACATTTTAGCTGTTTCTAATTCATGAATATATTCCTGTTGTTCATTTTGAGACACAAGACGAATCCCTGCCGGAACTTCCACATTCAGATTTTTTACGATCCACACAAGTTCTAAATCTTCTTTTCTCTTTAGAAGTTGATTCGCTATTTCCTTCCCATGACCTGCATAATCACTCATTGTAAAAAAGACTATCTTTTTTCTGTTAATACCACATTTACAGCTTTTTTCCACATAATACCGCTCATCATATATTACTTCATTATTTCGTTTTTTTGCTTCCATCGGTAAAACTGCAAAATAATTATCAATTCCCATGTGCTCAAGCTGCCTTGCTATTTCCGAAAAATACTGCAGACTGGTAATCAATATTATAATATTTTCTTTCCCATATTTCCTTAAAGCTGATATATCTGTAATCCTCAATTTCTGAAGATTGTCACATATTTTTTCTGTTATTATTTCTCTTGCTTTCGCCCCCCATAATTCGCTGTTATTATCTATAATACCCTCGAGTATTGCCTTTTCTCCATACTTATGAAAGTAAAAATTTACTCCCTGTCCTGCCCCAAATAAAAATAATTTCTTCCCACGCAACACATTTTCAAATTCTTCCCATGTCTGTCTGCTCAATTTCTCATTCTCTGTACATGCCCATCCTTTTAGAATCGCCCTGTCAATTGCATCCATACTGTCATTCCTCTCCATACAGTTAACTGTTTTAAATAATCAGTGGCAATCATTCTCTACTGCATAATTATTATAAATAATCAGGAAGCATTAGCTGCGTTTCATCAACCTGACATCTTATGATTGGATAAACCTCATAAAATGTCTTTCTTCCTAACGCCAAAATAATACCTACGTCCTTAGTAATAATTACATCTCTGAAATTTTTACAGTTTTGAGATTCATCTGCATGATCAGAAACTAAAAAGCATCCAAATTTCCATTTTCGATATTGAAAATACCGTTTCATATTCTGCCCATACTTTCCTGCGCCATATATATAAATACGTGTATACCTGCAATAAAACTTTTCGAGTTCAGAATAATTAAATGCAGACCATTTCCTGTTTTCTTTGCTCAGCCGGAATAGGCTTTCCCAAATCAAGTCTTTATTATAACTTGTTTCCTTTTCAATATATTCCAGGGCAGCCATCATATCGGCAAAGTTCGGTGATTCCAAATTCAGGAACTTCTTTTTCAAAAAAGGCACATGATACTCTTTTAATAACTCATAACTGTGAAAACATGGGTTCACAGCCTCTTCATCAAAAACAGCCCCTTCTTTCAGATCCATCAGTGACTTTCCACAAAATCCTTTTTCCTTAAAAAAAACGGTAAACTTAATCTCAAAATTCTCAACTGCTTCCTGATATGTTTGAGGATAAGACAACTTTTCCCAAAATTCTGAAAAATACGGACTTGTAAAAAGCCTTCTTTTTATCACAATAAAATACGATTGAATGTGACTTTCAACTATACTGCCATCCGAAAGCTCCTGTCTTGGATGTCTCGTAATTCCCCAGAAATCCACACTATCTGCTTCAAACAATTTCCATATCTGTTCCATTGAAGTTACAGGCCCAAAAAAGGTATCATTCATCAAAACAATTTCATCATAATTTTTCCAGACACTCTGAGGGAGAAATTGGAGAAATACATCTTTATATGCCCCCGCGTCAAATCCGGCGTTTTCTCGTATGTATATATTTGCAGTATACTGCCTCAGCCTCTGTATGGATTCATCTTTCATATATCCATTGATCACAATAATATATTCCTGAATTTCACTCTGCAGTGAAGAGAGCAAAAACTCTACATAGCGATCTACTGTGCCATTTGCATCGTACAGTACGACAATTCCTAATCTGTTCACACATTTTTCTCCGTTGCTTCCATCATTTCCACCAAAATATCTTTAAACGAAAGTACAGGTATCACATACCTTTTTTCTATTTCTTCCTTGATTGATTCAAAAGCGGCTTCCGCGGTAACAATTATAGCGTCCGCCTGTTTCATATAGCCTTCAATTTGCGTATCCTCCAGACAAAATGCCGGTACGCTGCATATAAATTTCCCTGCCTGTCTATCTATCACAAATATTGTTTCTATATCACTGTCAGATAAGAAGTCATATAAGCGATTACCAATGTATCCCATTCCATAGATCCCGATTTTAAAATATCCACGTTCACGAAGGAACTCCGCAATACTCTGCTTTCGCTTTTCCAGATATAGCCAATAATCAAAAACAGCAACCATATCTGCAAACTTATGCCGGTCTGATCCTGGCGTCTTTCTGCTTAACATAATTTCTTTTTCTTCATCACTTAAAACATGATCTGTTATTAAAAGCTGTTCCACTTCGCGGATAGACTTCACCATTGAAAGATTATCATTTGAAACATTACTGCCATGCCCCACATGCGTATATAATTTTTCTTTATTTAATACAAATTTTTTTTCCTCTTTTAACATCAATATCCATAAATAGTAATCATCCGCCCCATTCGTTTTCAGTTTATTCCGGCGCCAGGAGTCAGGAATCGCCTTTACTTTCATCATAACCTGTCCCGGAGAATAGACAGGATTACCAGTAGAAATATAAAATGATAAATCTTTAACCCTCCTTTGTTCCTCATAATCTGCATATATAAATCTGCTTATTTCTGTACAGATTTTTTTAATGTACCCATTACAGATAACCACATCCGCATCTTTAATACATAATTTCTGCTTTAACAAATAATCATCAGTAATCCAATCATCCTGATCAAGAAAAACAATCCATTCTCCTTCGGCGTGTTCCAGGCCGTAAATACGGGCTCCATGAATTCCCCGATTCTCTTTGGAATTCAATACCTTCAAAGATAGCCCGCAAGTCTGTAAATCCTCAGCCCTGATTTCTTCTTCCGGGGAGTCATTTACCAATATCAATTCACATCTCAGGTGCAGTGAATTTAAATGAACTGCATTTTTTTCAATTTTCCTGATCCAGTATGGAATAAACTGTTGTCCTTTATAAATCGGAATGATAATAGAAATATCTGTTTTCATATTCTAAATCCTTATTACTCCTGTATAACTTCCTGAAAAATAACCGATAGTTTTTCCAGCATTATTTTCTCCGAAAACTCCCTGTCATATATTTCTCTTGACTCTCGCCCTATCATCGAGAGACATTCTCTATGATCTGCCACCCACATAAGTGTTTCTTTTAAAGCTCGCCTGTCCTCACTTTTAAAAATGAAACCATTTTTTTTATGGATAATAAATTCCGCTTGTCCAACTTCATCCGAAACAATACAGGTTTTCTCATGCATCATAGCCTGTGTAACAACAATCGGCATCGGATCATCTCTTGAGGGACATATGAGTACATCGATATTCTCATAATATTGATCCAGCTCTTCCTGCGGTAATTCCTCCATCCATTCTATCTGACGCATCGCAATTTTTGCATTTTCTATTATATTTATGAAAGCCTGATCTTTACATGTCATTTTTCCTATGATAATAAATTTAAATTTACAAATATATTTTTTCGGAAGCTGCTTAACTGCTACTAGAAATACATCCTGGGCTTTTCTTGGATCAATTGCTCCAATCATTGCTACTGTGATCATATGATTGTGCTTTCGATTTTCACAATATTTGTGTTTTGTATCCGGTATATAATATTGTAATTTTTCGATCTCTGTATTTAAATAGTGTTTTTTAAATATTTTTTTTACTCTGTTTCCTCCTGCTAAATATTTAATATTTCTGTTATCGGGCAGTATATTTTTTCCCTCATAATACATCTCATATGTTTCATGAATCCACCACAGTACAGGCACATTTATTTTTTTCCATGTTTCTACAATTCTATATAAATCAAGTGTTCCCACAATAATTATACTAAAATGAGAGAGTATCCCCTTAAAGCATTCTGTTCCATAACATAAATCGACATTCTCCATGTAATCTAATCCCAGCAACCTCAACTCCTCTGTAAAACTTCCACCCGATCCGGCCGCCATCAAAACAGAGTATCCCATCTTCTTTATAATTAATGCCATATTCTTCAATGCCACCGGTACTCCTGAATAACCGAACTGATGGGATAACAACAAAACAGCTTTTTTATTCTTTTCCTTCCATTTGTCAAATAAGATTTCACTTCCATTTCTTTGCACTGATATTTGTTTGTTTGTAAGGAGTAAAACCTGATTATATAAAAGAATTTTATTGGCCGGGATCTTCATTTCAGTTAATTTCTGATATATATTCGATGTATTATAGGTCATTATTACTATATAAGAAAACTCATAATTTACAATTTCATCCGGTGAAATGATTTCAATTCCGTTAATACAACTTCCTTGTTTTCTTATATCATTGTCGCAAAATCTTATAATATTAATCTGAAACAGATACTCTTTAAATTTTTGGAATAACCCTCCCGTTCCCCATACTATAATATCCATATTCCTCCACCAACAGGCCCAATCTCTACACAATACTATTTTGCTTCATAAAATCAGCTGTTTTTATAATTCCTTCATATAATGATATTCTGCTCAACTTTCCATAACACTCTTCATATCTTGATATATCAAGAAAATTTTCAGGTACGTCCATTTTTCTGCCTGACATATACTCTATTTTCAAACTTTTTCCCAATACGATACCTACAATCTCTAACACTTTATTTATGCTGGTTCCATAACCACATCCAACATTATATGTATTAAACTTATTTCCCCCATCAACAACATTTACTATCGCATTAATCACATCATCTATATATATAAAATCTCTTATTATCGTCCCATCTCCATATACAATAATTTTTTCATTTTTTAAAGCTTTATATGTAAAAGTAGTTACCGCACCCAAAACACCGTTAGGCCTCTGATACGGTCCATATGGATTAGATAAACGAATCACTCTATAATCCAGTCCATACATATACCAAAACAAGTATAATAGTTTTTCAATCGTCACCTTTTGAAGTCCATATGAACTTATCGGGTAGGCAATAACATCTTCACTGATAGGGCACTTTGCATCTTTTCCATATACTGTTCCACCTGAAGAAAAAAATATCACCTTTTTCACATTACAGCGAACACAAGCCTCTAACATATTCACTGTTATACCTACATTGGCCGCTATCTCTTGCGATATATGCTGATTAGAGGTTGCCGGAATAGTAGTACTGACCAGATGGTAAACAATATCCTGCCCCATCAGCATGCTGTCAAAATCAGAATCCTCATTAAATGAATCTTCTCCAAATACCACATTTGAAGATAGAATACTTTTTATATCTGCAAAAAAATCTTTTGTTCTGTCAATCAATGTAATCCTGTTTTCACAATTTTTGCTTAATTTTATTGCTAAATTTTTCCCTATAAATCCAGCGGCCCCTAATAGAATTATGTTCATTTTATTCACCTGTCCAAGCTTTCCATCACCCCTGACCACAATTGATAAAGCTCATACCCCATAAATATTCTCTGATGTTCTTCTATAAGTTCCTCTATCGAAAATATCCTGATGCTCTTATTTCTCAAATTTTGCTTTATTCCGCATCTGTTACCAACTCCATCAATGACAATATCTCGCCCTGATATACCTTCCGTAAAACAGTATATATTTCATCAAATGCATAAACGGGTGTAACAATGACCGCATCTACCATGCCTATCATCTCACCAGGTATCACCACAGGGAATGACTGATGCATCGCCTCCGCCGCCCGGTCGATCCCATAAATAATTTCTACTGAACTATCTTCCAATTCTTTTACCAAATGTAATCCCAGCATTCCCAAACCATAAATTGCTACTTTCCTGATTCCCTTTCGATACAGGTATTCTCCTATATTACAGTTTCTTTCTTTTAACAGCATCCATTGGTGCAATACTCTCCAGTAACAGCGATATCTTTCGACCAGTTTTTCACTTTCCGCAAGGTTTTTCACCTCTGTATTGTAAAAAATTTCAACATGTTCCTCTTTATAATGCATCAACGCATACTGTACAGCTTCTAAGTAAGCATAGCCATCTTTTAAATCCGGTTCCAGATACATTCCCTCGCCCCACTCATTCCATGCATTGAGGAAAATAATCTCATTTCCCATATCCTCATTTTTTTTCAGTAGTTTTGAAAGCATCTGCTGAAAAATCTGCGGAGCTGCCTGGCCTATAACACTCCCTCCGGTTCCGCGCCTTGGCGTATCATCATACCCTGTAAATCCGCCCTGTATCAATTTCCTTTTTGATTCCGGCCCAGAGCGACTAATAATCTTATTCCAAACATCCGCATATTTTGCATACCGCCTTATTTTTTTATCTGCATTCACATTTTCCCGAGGATAATTATGCATCAGTGTATACTGCGGTTCATGATATAAATATGCCTGAAATCCAGGTATCTCAAAAGAATTCACGGATATAAAATACACACCGTCCAATCCGTCTGTCTCCGCCATTTTTGTCCAATATTGCAGCATCTGTTGTAAACAAGGAATCAATGAGGGTTGAAAAATCAGGAAGACCGGTTTTCCTTCTATCCGTATATATCTGGAATCCTGAAAAAATGGGCGAAGATATTCATAATGTGCCTTCCATTCCGTCTCTCCTCCATATTTTTGTTCCATTAAAATCCCTGAAGGATTCTTCGTTCTTTCCTGCTCATCTTCTCCCCTGGAACTCCATACATTCTTCTCCGTCAAATTACTCCATGACCTTGCCCAGGATTCATTTGCCCAACAGAGGCAAAACGCCATATCAATATATTTCCACTTTAGAAGATTTTCTGCCGGTTTCTCTAATATTTTACGTCCATCCTTAAAATAATAGTGATAAAAGCACTGTCCATATATCCCATATTTATGCATTAATTCAGACTGCCATTTCATGGTTTCTTCATTTAGTAAATCATAATAATTATCATTTAATGGCTCCTTAGGCTGCTCATGCCCCTCATATAAAGACCTGGCATTCCTGACTGCTACCCATTCTGTGAAACCTTCTCCCCACCAGGCATCATTCTCAGCTACCCTGTGAAATTGTGGCAGATACATTGTCACTATCTTCATATAATTGCTCCTTAAAAAGTCTATCTGCAAAATCATCCGGCTATTTTTTGATACTAATTAACTTCCAATCCCTTTGAATCTCCTCCAGTATTTTGACTGTCGGCTACTTCCACTACCTCTGCCAACGTTTTTCTCAGATAAACCACTTTTTCAAAAAGTAATCTGGGGTCGTCAAGATATTTCTGTTCAATCCACAAAATCTTGTTTTCCGGCACCCCCATATCCATCAAATCCTTTTTAGCCCCTTGTACTGCATTTGCCTTTAAGATTGATATAATAATATAGTCATACTCCAGGCCGGGAATTTCATGAGGCGCAATAATATTCAGCGTTTTCTGCAGATCCCTGTAATTACGGTCAGCCCAACCCACTATATTGCCCCCTGCCGTACTTCGAATATATCTTTCCAAATGAACCCCCGATGCCCCCGCACCATACAGGACAATTTTCTTTCCTCTTCCGATATTTCCAAATGGCACCAGAAAATCATCCTTACACATATGATCAAACACACCCGGTGCTTTATAAAGCAGCCAATACAAAGTAAAATAGTGTAATTGCGTATCAGCCAGCCCTGTTCCCTTGAATCTTGCTAAAAAATCCGGGTAGCACTCAAATAAATCAGCCACCACCATCTCTTCCTGATAAACCTGACTTTTTGACGAATCCGTCCGTATTCTGTAATGGTAATAACAGTCATGTGTAATATATAAACTTTTTGTTTCCGCCACACATGGCAATCCTATCATTGCATCATCCAGTATTCTATTAGCTTTTCCCCCCATCATATGGTATTTCATGATCTTTTCTTTCAAAAATAATTTCGTACACAAATATGCCAAAATCCCATACTCATAGAAATATCCTGAATAAAACAGCCTGGGTAGAATTTTTTCATCAAAAATTCTGTCTTTATAACATCCTTCTCCTAAATACGGATGTCTGTTTCTTTGCATATTTTCACCACTGTCAATAATGCCCGATTCCACAACATCCACGCCATATTCTTCAGCATATGCAAGTAATTTTTCGTACATCTCCGGTTCTATCCAGTCGTCCCCATCCACATAACCCACATATTTTCCGGTCGCTGCCAGCATCCCTGCCTTTCTGGCAGAATCAGCTCCCCCGTTTTTCTTATGTATGATCTTAATACGTCTATCCTGTCCGGCATGTTGCTCACATATCTGCGGACATTGGTCGTCTGAACCATCGTCAACTAATATGATTTCTATATTTTTATAAGTCTGATTTCTAAGACTCCAAATACACTGATCAATATATTTTTCGACTCTATATACAGGTACAATCACACTGATTAAATCCATCTTCTCCTCCTGGAAAAATCCGTAACCTGACAACTGTATGAAACTTATAACAGCTTTTGATAGCAATATAGCTCTCTGTTGCTTCATACTTTGATATCATACCCAACGAAACGCCCGTTCATGAGCCTCCAAAGTAGCATCAATCACTTCTTTAGTATGTGCAGTGCTCATGTTATAGCGCTTACAGGGTTTATTATAAACCCCTTCCAACAGCAATGCGTAATCAACACGCCGACGCAGATCCATATTGCACTTCCTCAAATCTCTATGCGTCAATATTTCTTCCTGATCAGTAATGCAGACATTAAACATCGCGCCAATCCCCGGCGTTATTACTCTGATGCCATGAGACGCATAGATATCTTTAATTCCATTTTTGAGCCTCTCTGTCTGAGCTATCAACCCCTCATACTTTTCTTCCAGAAGTTTAACCGCTGCCATACCCATTTGCAAAATAAGCGGATGGCCATTGTTTGTTCCGCTATGATACAGATTTTCCTCTCTCGATGTATGTTTCACTCCAGCTCCCGGCAGATAGCTTCCCCCTGGGGCTGCTATTTCCATTATTTCCCGCCTTCCGCCAAGAACACCTATCGGAAATCCTGCACCGATTATCTTTCCCAAAGTAGTGAGATCCGGGCTTACGCCATAGTATCCCTGCGCACCATTCATACTGATGCAAAAACCTGTTTTCACCTCATCAAAAATCAGTATAATACCCAGCTCTTCCGTTAATCTCCTTATCCCCTTCATGAATTCCTTTGTAGCAGGAACCGTCCCTGCAAGTAAAGGTTCCATTATAACGCATGCAATTTCATCTTGTCTTTTTATCAGAATATCTCCGCATGCTTTCAAATCATTGAATGGCAAAACAACCGTATTTTCCAACTGATCTTCAAAAATTCCCGCCGAAGATGGAAGTGATACAGGCCGTTTTATATCTCCTGCTTTTTCCATGTCCGGATGTAAACTTACAAGGACCTCATTATAACCGCCATGGTAATGCCCTTCAAATTTTGCAATTTTTCTTCTTCCGGTGTACGCACATGCTGTTCTTATAGAAAGAAGTGTTGCCTCAGCACCGGAATTTGTAAATCTCATGCTCTCAATACTCGGAAAATATGAGTTTATCATTTCTGCAAACTGCAATTCTCCCTCATGAGGTGCTCCATAGAGAACAGTACCATGTTCTCTGATATAATCTGCTGCTGATTCTTCCACCGCATGACATCCATGCCCATGAATCAACGGACCATAGGAAAGTACATAGTCTATATATCTATGGTCATCAAGATCCGTAATATATACTCCATCACCTTTTTTCATAAAAAGAGGAAACGGAGAAAAGAATTTTACGTTTGCCGTAATTCCTCCCGGAATCAGAGCACATGCCCTTTCATAAGCCTTTTTTGATTCTGGATTTCGTTTGGCATATACTTTTTTTAATTCATCAAGTGTCATTACATCACCCCTTTAGCGATATACCAGCTTATGAATTCATTTGCAACCCGGCTGTAACTATTACACTATTATCCTTTCCAACCCCGGCACATTTCTCACAAATACTCATATAGCCTCTTTCATTAACATCTCCCAGCATGTACTTTAAAATATTCAATGTCGCCTGATGTTTGGAATTGTTTTCTCTGTTTTTGATCAAATCCAGAGAGTCATCTTCCATAGCCTTAAATCCTGTAAAGCATTCTGCTGCAAAAGCTGGATCACACCAATAAAGCTTTCCATTTCCGACAGAATGCGTGCTGTGTCCGCAAAGAAGCATGTGTTCGCGCGGCTTTTCTGCTGTAAATTCTTCTCCCGGATATTTCACATCTTTCCATGTATTATTGGGTATCACATAATACTCAATACCTTTCTTCGAAAATGCCTCTATAACCTCCACTAATTTCTTTTCATATTTTACTGTCTGTGTATAATCACTGATATGTACAGACATTTCATACTTTTTCATCAACTCCAGCACAGTGTCACATGGTACAACTGTTCCATTTGAAATCAAATTAACCTTTCCTATTCTGTCACCATACTTTTCCATTAAATAACTGAATATCTGCTCCAGTTCGGCATGCAGAAACGGTTCCCCACCCAGCAATGTATATTCATAGACAAAATCAACGCTGCCAAAAAATGTGTCAAAATTCCTTTGCAGTTCACAAAGCTCCATATCCGCATGTTGATTTGCATATCCTATGAATAAATTGCAATTTCTGCATTTCAGCGTACATCTCGAAGTAATAACCGTATCTATCTTTGAAAGGACACATTTATTCCTCCAACGCAGATTCCACTCCTCAGCAAATCTCTCAAACATGCAAAAATCCTGATACTCCCTGAATCCGCACAAAGTAAGCTCTTTTGATATCTCATCATAAGAAGATCTGACTGTGGTAACTACTATCTTCAAATTTCTTTCTTTTATAAGTGGTGCTGCTTCCCTTAGATCACACACACGCAGGCCGAATACCTCTTCTGAATCCTTTTTTTTATCAACCAAAAATGGTACTTTGAATTCTTTTAATAGAGTTGGAATCACCCTTCTGCCTATGCGGCCTATCCCATATGGAACGATGCTGCCTCCGTTTTGCAACTCACCCCAATCATCTGACAATTTTAAAAAATCATCCATCTACTTGCCCTCAATCAATCGCATTTTTTCCATGATCATCATAAGCTTTCAAAAATGCCCACTACTCTTTGCCTGGAATCTACAGTAAACTGATTTGTAAGTCTGAATATTCCCGTCTCTTCTATAAAGCGATACTCCATTGCTGTGAAATAAATTATGTGAATCTTCCTTTTCTTTCTCATAAAACTCGCCTTTATATTGTCAATTACAACTGTAAATATCTCTTTGTCAAATGGAAAGAAAAAGTAAAACCAGTTGTAACTGTCGAGCTGCTCTTTAACGTTTCGTGCATCTTCATTCAAAAGTTCAATTTCATTTTTTATTCCCAGTCTATTAAAATTCTCTTTGGCAACTTCGTATATTTTTGTTTCATATTCTACACCGCCAACCTTTTTGAATCCATAGTCAAGAAATGAAACCATCGCCCCCCTTTACCGCATCCAAAGTCAAGAATGGCATCATGGTCAGAAGGATGAATATGACAACGATCCAACATTGGAAATATTTCTTTTTGGGTAGAACAGCTATATCTGGCTCCATGAGAATCCACTACCTCAAAATCATTTTTTGAAATCGGAAGTATAAAATTACATCCATATTTCCATTCAAGCCACTCGAGGAACTGAATATCTCTTCTTCCTTCTTTTTTCTTATTAAATACATCCTGAACATCCGCTTCAGCATATATATCAGAACCATAAACAGCTCGATAAAAATCAAAATAAGTTATTCCTTCTTCATAACCTAATTCTTCCAGCCTACGGACAAGGTCATCTGTCAGCGGCTGCGCCAGCCAAATAACAGCATCCCTGATATCCTTATATCCAAAACTTAATACACTTGGCCTGAATATCTCTGTTTCATATCCATGACCAGTACTCATGTCTTCAGACACCAACCAGTCAACATCAATTCCATGATAGTAATTTGAATACCATTTCAAAAATCTTCCGGTATAGCTTTCATATCCATATATCAGAATTCTTCTGTTCATGCACTTAAGCATAATCTCATCTAATGTACTGCGAAATTCATCAAGTAATTTGAACACGCTTCCCACCTCCAATTATAGTATATATTGTTTTAAAGGAGCTTCCCCCCACTCTCTCGGTGCAATGTATACGTTATACATCGGATGTCTAAAATAGTGACACACCTTCATTTCTATCGTCTCTCCCTTCGCTGATTGTGCTGTACAACCTAATGAAAATGCATCATAATCTCTGCCTGTACCTTCCGGAGATATGGAAATACTTCCCTGATTTCTTTCATTAAATTCTTTGATTGCCAGATTCTCCCCAATATTCTCATATCCTTTGAATATATCATCAAAATACATAAAAATACGCGGCAAAACATTTTTACAATCTGTTTCAAGCATCTGAAGTACCGGAATTGTGGAAGTATAAATATCCACATCTACCATCATTGCTCCGATTGGTGCCGGGCACATCTCCCAAAATTGGAGACTTGTCGCATGAATATCCCCCAGCACTAACTTCGCACTCGTCAATTTCTCTGCAAGCTGAGAGAAATTCATTTTATATGCCCCCATTTTAAATCGGAATAATTGATCCTTATAATCCGTCTCATATTCAGGCAATCCCTCTCCTGTATCAAATCCATACACCTGAATTTCAATATCAAACAACCGTCCTATTTCTCTGGCATGAAATTCCAAGGCTAAAAGTCCATTTCCTCCTGCCACACCAAATTCTATTACGCTAATTGCCATTAACCCCAATTTCTTTGCCTCATTTGCGGCCGCCCATACAATTCTTGCATAATGAAGATACGGCAGCTTCCCCTCTTCAAAATACTTCTTGTAAAATGCCCTTCTTCTGCTAAATACGTCAACCAAATTTCTTTCCGCATCTAAAACCGGAAGCCATTCAATATTTTTCTCATAATATATGTTTCTAGCCTGCTCATATAAATGGTCCCCTCCGATTACAGTACAATTGTAATTTGTAATTTCTGAAACACATTCTACCCCCCCATACACCATTGCCTTTTCGTATTCTTTAACTCCTACTGCCCCCACAAATTTATCTTCTTCATCCAATACCAATGTCATCACACCTGTTTTACAAAAATTCCAGTATGCCTTGTAGATATCATCTTTTTCATGAGCAACACATTCTAAAAATTTTTTCATTTATCCATTCTCCATATTCTCAAAAAATTGATTGTTAAATTTTTATGCCATTTTGACACCGGCCCACATAGCTATTCCCTGCGGTTATCCCACTTGTTTCTCTGCCATCCTGAGCCCCGCCTCAATCGCATCTAACATACTGTCCGCATTAGCCCGTCCCTCACCTGCCTTGCCAAACGCCGTTCCATGATCTACCGAAGCACGCACGATCGGCAATCCGATCGTACAATTAATTCCCCGCACGGACTTATATTGCCCTTTTTCCTCATCCCATTGGAATGCGTTCAGCTTTAAAGGAATATGCCCCTGGTCGTGATACATCGCAACCACAATATCATACATACCAGCCTTGCACTTCACAAAAACAGTGTCCGGCGATTCCGGTCCCTCCACTTTGATACCGAGTTTTTTTGCCTCCTGTATCGCCGGAATGATCTCGCTGGCCTCCTCTGTTCCGAATAATCCATCCTCCGAACAGTGAGGGTTTAATCCTGCCACACCAATCTGCGGATGATCGATTCCAAGCATCCTGCAGCCTTTGTCCGCCAGCTTTATCACTGTCAGCACCCTGTCTCTTCGTATCAGTCTGCATGCCTCGCTTAATGCACAATGCGTCGTAACATGAATCACACGCAGATTCTCACTCGCCAGAAGCATGGCATAATCTTTCGTACCTGTATACTCTGCAAAAATCTCTGTATGCCCGCTGTAATGATGTCCCGCCATATTGATCGCTTCCTTGCTGATCGGAGCCGTAATCACTGCAGCCGCCTTTCCCTCCATCGCAAGCCGGATCGCATAAACTACATACTGAAAAGATGCTTCTCCGCAAACTGCAGAATTTTCTTTATAATTCCAACCGCCCGGTTTCAAATAATTCAGGTTAATATATTCAATCTGCCCAAATTCTCCCACTGCCTCCTCCATGGATTGTATTTCCCTCAAGACAGAACTTATACCCGAAAAACGGACAGCGTCTTTGAGCGCTTCATAATCCCCAATTACAACCGGAATACATCTTTCATACACAGACCTTTCTGTCAGCGCTTTCACTACAATTTCCGGCCCAATACCGGCAGGATCTCCCATTGTAATTGCGATTCTTTTTCTTTCCATCGTTTATGGCCTCCTCAATAACCTTATGAAACAACCAGAATCTGTTTCCTGATATCAGTTGTTGATATCCCTTTGGTATACGGAACATAAACAACATCCACATTAATTTCAGCCAACACCTTTTCAAAGTTATTCCACCGTTCAGTTCCCTTCCAGTCATCCCCGATGAAAATCACATCAAAGTGGTATAACTCCCACAATTTTAATTTATCCCGGAATCGATTGATCTCCGCCCGGTCAACGCCTTTGATGGATTCTATAATTCTTTTACGGTCATTTTCATTGATGATTGGCCTGCGGTGCTTGTATTCCTCCACCACATCATCACCATGTACCCCTACGATCAGATATTCACAGCGACTCTTTGCAGTCTGTATCATATTCAGATGCCCGACATGGAACAGGTCATACACTCCATCCGTATACCCGATTCTATATTTCTTTTCTTTCTCCACCTTAAACTACTCCTCTGTCAATTTTAATTCGGAAACCGGATGCACCTTACGCTTCTCAACCGGCGGCAATTCCATATAATTTTTGTATTTCACCTGAAGATATCCGTCATAATCCCTTGCCCCTGGAAGACACATTTCACTAAATGGATACTTCTTTAACTGTGTATACCATTTCCGTTCATAACCATAGATTCCTTTCGGTGTCGGAAACGTTAAAATACGCACCAGCCTGGTTTTCTTTTTCTGTCCCGCATCAATAAACTGTTGATAACTTTTCAGCAGTATTCCCATTGGTATCAGCCGCATGATTTTGTAAGCCATTCTCATCCACACCTTCTTTTCAGTCCTGCTTCCCACTTCCGACCAGAAAAATTTTCGGTATAAAAAACACCTGAAAAAATGAATCCGTCTTTCCAGAAAACCGTCCGGCACATTGTCAAAAGGCATCAGATCTATGGAGATTCCCTGCTCGTAAGGCATAAACTCCTGTCCCAGCCTGATAAATGCCGTCCCCCGCCTGCGAAGCTTTCCATAGCCCCAGCGATATCCTTCCGTATCCCGCAAATCCTGCATGTAATATTTCTCATGATTCAGTTCCGTTTTACAAGCCTCCCGGAACTTCTCGTATTCCGTTCTGAGAAATCCAATATCAGCATCGTCGTCCCACGGTATGTATCCTTTATGCCGAATGGCTCCCAGCATGGTGCCGCCCACCATATTAAAATGGATTCCGCACTTTTTACAGATCCTCGCCACTTCCCCGATCAGATCCTGTTGAATAAGCTGAATCTGTTTCAGTTCTTCCTCTGATATGTGATATTGCTGCTTACTTTCCGATGCGTTCATAAAATCTTCCATCTTCCTTTTGTCCGTCTATAATTACACAACAAAAAATCTGACATAAAATATGACAATCCCATACTTTACATCAGATTTCCTTATCAGATCTCTTCCCTGATCTTTCATTAAAAAAACTATTATTTTTCTTCCATCCCAAACTCTGCAAACAGTTTCTGCTGATAAATCGGATCAGAGAGCGACTTCATAAAATCAGCAGTCCTTCCTGCCTCCGCCAGAAGCATACCGAGTTTGTTTACTCTCGTTTCACCCTGGCTTCTGCCTATCGCCTTTCCTCTTGCTTCACCCTCAGCTATGAGATAATCCAGTGCTGTATCCATCTTTACGCCTCCTTTTTCATCCCGCAAAACTTCATCCGCATATTCCATATACTTTTTATTATTCGTCACTGCACTTAAAGCATACCATGTTTCCCGATACATCACAACCAGTGACTTCAATTTTTCTCTGTCCACATGCTTTCTTTGAAGCAGCAGAAAAATTTTCAGATCTCCACTGAATCTGTCCGCATCTTCTTCCTTCATATGCTTTGCATCGATCAGGTTCATGCGGTAATCCGGAATCGTCTGTTTTGCCCACTCCTTCATAGTATCCGGAATATCCAGCATATCATACACACTGAGCGGCGCATCCCACTTTTTTCTTCCCGTATATAATACAAGCGTCACTACCGGTATGATTTTAGTTCCCTTTGGCACTCCATCAGAATACTTCTTCAACTTTTTATCTCTTTTTGCCTTTTCAGAAATATTCCTGCACTGGGCGGAATACGACATCGCGTCAAGTTCCATACACCGAACTGGCATATAATAATGAATCCCCGTCTGCCCCTCCACTCCCATGATGAGCTGAAATGCCATCTTATCATCAAACAGCATGGTGATCTTCTGTGCATCCCTCAGCCGCTCCATACCCTTAAGCTGTCCGTCCTCCAGCCTGACCGTCTCCTGATTTACCGTATCAAGTTCCTGCAGCTTATCCGGATCAATTTCCACCTTCCCATGGAAAACTCCCTCACTGAACAGCTGGGCAAATATCGAACGAAGCTTTACAAAATTTTTCACACGGATATCTATGTCTCCCATATGTTTTCTCCTTCTATATATTTTCTAAATTATAATATATAGTATATCATTTCGTAAAGAGTATATTTATCATAT
The DNA here is from genome assembly GCA_910578085.1 of uncultured Lachnospiraceae bacterium. GTDB lineage: Bacteria > Bacillota > Clostridia > Lachnospirales > Lachnospiraceae > 1XD8-76. The sequence continues at coordinate 49,430 of CAJTPM010000005.1, forward strand.
AATCTAATGTAAAGTATGAAATTGTCAAGGTTCAATAAATCTATATCAAACATCGAATGCCCGTCTTCACCAGACATTCTTATGTCAGTCAGCTATCCATCTACTACTTACTATCCACTATCTGCTATCTAACTACCTGCTATCCATCAGCTGTCAGGCCACCATCAAACAACAACTCCATCTCCCCAATCCATCCCTACAAATACACTTCCGGCTCATTCAGAATAATATCCGTTATCCCCTGCGCCTCAAGCGGTCCGAAATCAAGCTTTGTCCCGGTGGGTTTCTCCGGATACAGATGTCCGGACATCCAAACCCTCACCACATATCCCTCCAGTTCTTGCGCCTTCAGATCCATCCCTCTCCAGAACGGATGAAGCGCCGCCGCCCCACAGCCGCCTCTCAGCTTATACAGACAGTCGGAAACCCTGCTGTCCAATATCCCCAGTTCTACGGCCGGATCCAGCCTCTTTAATTTTTCCAACGAAGCCGCATAAAAACTGGAATAAACCACAAATTCTTGCAGTCCTTTTTTCTGTATCAGCTCTACGATCTTTTCCTCCATACCAGGGTACGGATAGACACTATTTTTCAACTCTATATTCAGCTTTAAACCCGCTTTCATCTGCGACGTAAGCAGGTCGAGCACTTCCGTTATTGTAGGAACCTCCTGTGAAGGCTTGTCGTCCGCGTAAATATGAAGCTTTTTTATCTGGGAAAGTGTGTAATCCCTCACATATCCCATTCCCTCCGTCGTCCTGTCCACTCTCTCGTCATGGATGACGACCATCTCTCCATCCCTTGTCAGCTGGATATCCAGCTCGATTCCGGTTAACCCCGAAACCGCCGCCGCCTTTTCGAATGCCAGCAGCGTATTCTCAGGATATCTCTGGCTGCAGCCCCTGTGCGCCCATATTTTCATAATCCCTGTTCTCCGATCTCATAAACTGTTCCATAATGCCCGCTAATGTTGCGGACTCGCCCCGCGTCAGCTTAAACTCACTGTTACTGCTGCCGTTTATCATGGACAGAAAATCGCTGATCTCGTAGCGCAGACCGTCTCCGAGAAATATTTCCGAATACTTATCTACTCTCCCCGCATCCTCATAATGCACCTCAAAATAGGACGTCTTCCACCAGGGCGCTTCCACCACGATATATCCTTTCGTCCCGGATATTAAGAGCCTTCCTTCGGATTTTACACCCAGTCCGCAGGTAGCGGTGGCAACCCCGGTGGGATAATTCAGGGAAACCTTCGTAAACAGATCCAGACCCTTCTCCCCGTGTATGGCATCAAACCTGATGGATGTATAATCTTTCCCGAAAATCTTTAAGATCGGCAGCATCACATAACTGCCCAGTTCCGTAAAACTGCCCCCGCAGATCCGGTCGTTTAACTCTCTGCTGTCTTCCTTTTCCAGTTTTGTAAAACAGGCCTCCACATTCCGCACGCTGCCTATGATACCGCTGCAGGCGATGCCCAGAAGCTTATGGAAGCCCGGGCAGTATGCGGTCTTGATTCCCTCAAATAAAATCAGATTCTTCTCTCTGGCAAGCGCAAACAACTCCTCAGCCTGAGCCCTGCGCAGTACCATTGGTTTTTCACAGAGCACATGCTTTTCATGCTCAAGCGCCGATTTAATATATCCGTAATGCGTATCATGGGGAGTGGCAATATACACCAGATCCACCGCCCGATAAAAGTCTTCTATCTCCTCATAGGGATCGATCTCCCACTTATCGGCAAATCTGACCGCGCTTTCCCTGTGGGGATTGTATACCCCCTGGGTGCTGACGCCGCTGACTAACTTTGCCTCCGGGATAAACCGTTCCGCAATCCTGCCTGTACCAATAATGCCGATTCTCTGAATCGGACTGTTTTTCTCCCGCAGCATGGTGCTGGAAATATTCTTTGTCCGTTCCAGATAAACCACCCTGCAGTAATCGCTCAGATAATCAAAGGCGCCCGTCCAGTCGGAACCAATGGCAAAGATATCCACATGGAACCTGCGGATATCGTTTATTTTCTGTCCCTGGGATTCCTCAATGATGATCTCATCCGCAAAGCCCGCCTTTTTGACATTCTCGATACGCGTCACCAGAGAGTCAACCACATTCAGCTTGCCTCTGGTCTTATCGTATGCCTCCGTTGTCACACCGACAATCAGATAATCCCCCAACTCTTTTGCCCGTTTCAACAGCCTGTAATGTCCCTCGTGGAAAAGGTCAAAGGTACCATAGGTAATTACTTTTATCATATAATCTGTCCCTTCACGAAATTATAAACATTTCTGCCGCAGGTCCCTTCCGTGTCAGCATTGATCTTCGAAAATGCTTTCAGCTGTCTTTCCCTGTCAAAGGGCTTTCCGGTTATGTTGTCATCAAGAAGATCTTTTAAGGAGTTAAATGCATTCTCGCCCAGACAGTACTGCAGCCACTCCGACTCCTCCATAAAGCCCGGTTCATGTCTTTTTAGTTCATCACAGTCAAATGTTATCTTTACTTCTTTGTATTCCTTCGTGTCGATGTTGATATCATAGAGCTTTCTTTCCGGTGTATACCAGATCCTGCAGTCCGCCTTTCCCTGCTGGGGATAGGTTATCACAAAGCCACCCATGCCTCCCGCAATGAAATATCCGTTTCTGCCGCGGTTTCGAAATGCAAGCGGCGGGTTCCACTCCTCCATTCTGCCGGTCTGTCTGTCTAAAGACAGGTACATATTGCCCCAGCTCGGCGACAGAATAATATTGTCTCTGCCGCTTTCTTTTGAAAAAGCGATATTGCCGAAAGGTCTTTCCTTACATTCATACTCATAGGGCCACCGAATGGATTTGAACTCCTCCGGTACATTGTCGTACTCCCTCAGATCTCCGGTTTTCGGATTCCAGCAGGTGAGCGTCATGCCATTTAAGGGCAAAAGCCACAGATTATCTCCCTCTGCCACGATTCCCTGGGTTCCGAAATTGCATCTGGTATTGCTGCTTAAGGCTCTGGCTTTTAACGTGTCGATATCCACAAACACAAACTGATTGTCCGCCGGAGAGGCAAATACCAGTTCGTTCTCGTACAGTCCTATTCCTCCCGCACATTTCTCTCCGTCCGCCATTCTCACATTGAACTGGCCGATTCCCTCCATATAGCAAATCTCCTCGGTATCCAGCGTAAATCTGACAAGATACGGATACTCGTACGGGAATAAAAAGATATACTTTTCGTTATACCAATAGCTGTAAAAGGCTCCCCTCCGGGCCGTCAATTCCTTCAGCTCTATGCGCCTGATCCTTTTATCCTCTATGATCAACAGATTTCTGGCATTGGCCGGAAAAACATAAATCTTCCCCTTTATTTCCACTGCCGCCATATAATACCTGCCCTCGGAATAGTTTGTTTCCAAGTCCATATAAAATGTATAGTGATAGTCGTTACGTTCCGAAAACCACAGCTCATTATTTAAGGTCACCTGATATCTGTCATCCCCCCATGCGTTAAACTGGGGATTGATCCGCTCTCCTCTCCAGTCATCCGGCCCTGGAAGCGTATTGATATTATTATTGAAGATAAACAACGGTTTTCCCGCCACGCCAAACAGAGACGTGACGGATGTCCCGGAGTCTCCGATATAAACATCCGAAAGGGCTATCGCCGTTTCGATATCCGGCGTTTCATCCAGTATCCCGATATTGTTATCCTGAAATTCTTTTTTTAACGCGTCATACTGCGGCTTATACGCACTCCGCATGGTGCTGAAGGTAGACTCCAGCAACGGATGGGGGCGCCACAGAAGACAGGCGTCATCCCGTCCCTTGAAGGTGTCGAATACATATCTCATCTTTTTCAGAAAGACTTCCGTATTCGCTAACATTCCGTTAATACTGGTGTTATAAAAATATACCTTTCCATTCTTAAATTTCTGAATCCCTGCTTCGTTTAACTTCCATTCCTCCGGCACTTCCGGCGGATTCTGGCATTTATGTATCACGCTGTCAAACTTCGGCGATCCAAAGGGAAGAAACTTTTTGTCCGGTATGCTTTTATCAAAAAATCGTTTGTATTGTTCAGACTGGATCACAATATAATCCGCATTGAGATATGCCGGGGCCATGGCCTGCCCCTCGCTCATCCCTCCCGCCGTAGCATAATAAGGGATGTACACGAGACAATCCGTATATTTTTTTAACTTATCGGAGTAAAACCTCGGATCTATGGTCGTGACATAATTGGCATAGTCATAAGGTGTATGGATAAATATGGCATCCGGCCTTCTCTCCTCAAAGAGATAGGTGTCATAATGCAAAATAGGTACATCCACCGGCAGGCGGTTTCCTTCATAATGGTACGCCCCCAGGGTGCCGTCCGGATTCTTATCATAGTAGGGAATCGGAACCACATAGGCGTCACAGTCCGGATCTTTCTCCGCAGCCTGCCACACACTTTCCAGCGAATCCCACATGGACGCTTTATAAGGTAAAAACACCATTTCGCGGCGCAGTTTCACATCGTTCCGGATACTGTTTTCCATCTCGATCTGAAGTCTGCGAAGTCTTTTATAAGCCTGATTTCCGCTGATTTTCTGTCCCCCGGCGATCTCCTCATATATCTGGTAGACCAGCTCGCAGTACCGTTCCACCAGGGAAACCGTCTGAAAGCCCTCCCCTTCTGTTTTCTCTATCAGTTCTCCCAGCTTAAGAGCTCCCTCCTGACACTGGACTAACAGATCCAGGGCAATCGCAGAATTGCCTGCATCCAAATATTTTTTTATTTCTCTGTGCACCTGCTCTAACAGGGCAGCAAATTCTTCCGCCTGCTTTTTCTGCGCTTTTCTCATCTTTTTCTTTGGCTCCCTGTTAAAACTACATTAAATTTCTCATGAGCTGCAGCCTTCCCATGAGCTGCATTCCAGGAAGCAAAATGTACTTCCTGTCATTAGATTTGCAGCGCAAAAGACGCGCCTTTTTTATCATCATAAAGATTATCGGGGCGTTTCCGCCTGCAGATTCTGCATACACAAAACTCTGCTTCGCTCCGTGAAGGCCACGGTCCTGGCATACCCGAAAGCCGTCCGAAACAGTAAAGACTTCTTCTACAGCTTAGCTAATGCCGACTTTTTGCCCGCCTGCTGAAGGTCTCGCCAGACAGCAGACTGAATCTTTCTATGTGCAACATGCATCCCTGCGATCCGTTTCCGGTGAAACCGCCTCCCGGCGATTTATTCCCAGTTCTTCATGTTTTTACCATCTTCATATTTCTTCTGTATATTCTTTGCCGAATTCACAGGCACCGTAGTCTTCATGCCACAGTTTTCACAGGTAAACGTAACTCCCTGCCTTTTCCCCTCTGCGCCGCAGGATGAACATATAAATCCTGTCCCCCTGGAATTGATTTCCGTAAGCTCTATGGAATGGATCAGACATTTATATGCAAGCCGCTCTCTGATGTAGCCGTAAAAACTTCTTGACAGCCTCCTGTTAGCCGCTTTCGATCGGGATGGCGGTCTGTTTTTGATCGTGGCCGGTCTGGTGATGACCACTTTCCCGGGCTTCTCTGTACGCAGCATCCTGTTGATCTCTGCGTTGATGAAAGTCTCCGTCCTGCGTCTTACCTTTTCCTTCTGCCTGTCATATTTCACTGTGCCAAGATTGTTGACCTCAATATTGCCCGCCCTTTTCAGATCTTTTTCTTCCCCCTCTGCCCTGGTGAGTACACGGAGCCTCTGCCGTTTACTATTTTTCCCGGCCAGCCTTTCCGTCTCAGGCGTCACAATATCCCCCAGGCCTTTTCCATAAATATTCTCATTGGAAAGGGTAAACATATCCTGGTATCCGATATGGATATAAACGGTATTCGTATAATCTGCATGCTTCTTTACTTTCGCCTCCACCGGCACTGCCAGCACAACATAATTTTCCTTTATGTGCACCTTGATCTGCCTGTCAAAAGTACGGTCATCTTTTAGCGGAATCGATATCCTTTTTCGTGGGATTCTGCATACGATACGCATCGCGCCGTCCTTATAGGAATACCCGTTGGGCGATATCCGGAAGGAATCCGCGCTTTTAGCGTTCGGCCGTATCAGGTATTTCCTTGTGAGCCTGCACAGATAGCTGTTTAACCGCTTTACATCGATATCCAACCCCTCTGCGTTCTTCGGCATTTCATATTCCTGACGATTCAGGATCCCGGCATACACGCTGTTCATCTTCAGCACAGTTCTGAGATAGATCCTGTCGCTGTCGCTTAAATTTTCATTGGCAGTGATCAGCGAACCGATTTTATTCCGGACCGCCCCCCAGCTTCCTTTGATATCTGCGACCGCATCCGCTATGGCAAGCTCATAATATACGGCAGGCAGATTTAACTGTTCTCTCAGTCCGCAGTGGCGCATCTGCGTCAAAATATCATATACGGGCGTCAGCCTGTTAAGGTTCTTTATACCGGAATATCTTTCATACACACAATTCTTCACCTTACAGTAATCCGAAGCTATCCCCTTCAGGAATTCCATTGTATCCTCAGGCAGCTCCCTGCTGTACTGCCAGAGCGTTTTTGTCACAGCGCTCCCTGCGGGCATCAGTTTCCATCCTCCCTGTTAATCTGCTTTCCTGCAGGCTTTCACCAACTATGGCTCTTCTGTTTTTTATAGAATTCATAAGACAAAGGTACTGATTTCCTGTACTACAAATCACTGAAATTTTCGCAGAAATACAAATTCTGCGAACGGATCCGGAGGACACAGTACATTCTCTGTATTTCCTATCTTAATTGACCATTTACCTGACGGTAAATAACCCCGAAAAGCGATTCATATTTTCACGCTTGAGCATCATGGAAGGATGTACATACCGGTTCATGGTAATTGCTATACTGGCATGTCCCAGGATCTCGCTCAGACTTTTTACATCAAATCCCAGTTCGATACATCTGGTTGCAAAAGTGTGACGGGTTGCATGAAAATTTGCGTTCTTTATACAGCAGGCTGTAATGATTCTCTTAAAATGATTCTGCATTGTTCTGGGCTCTACAAAATGGCTGCTTTTTCCGGTCAATACGAAAGCTCCGGGTATGTAGGACGCTTCCAGAAGTTCCATAATGGTATCCGGCAGCGGGATAATGCGAATGGAGGAAATACTTTTTGGTTCCAGTATCTTCACCTCTGTCTTATGGTCTGATGCTGTAGTGCATCGGAGCCGCTGCATCGTTCGGCTGACAGACATTTTCTTTTCCGGGATGCTGATATCATCCCACTTCATGGCACACAACTCCCCTAAGCGAATTCCGGTAAAAAGGCAGATTATAATTCCAAGTGCCGGAAGAGTCATGTTATCCTGCAGGTAAGCAAGGAGCCGTCCTTCTTCTTCCAGACTGAATACACGGATATTTACCTGGCTTTTTTTCAGCCTGATACATTCTGTGGAAAAGGCAACAACATAATCCTTTTTCATTGCATAGACTCGAATACCGTTCATTGCAGAGAGAATCTGTGTCACTGTAGATGGTGCTAACCCCTGCCCTTTTATTCCGCCATTTAGCAGAAGATCATTTGCAAAGTTGATGATCTTCTGGTTTGTGATCTCAGACAGCTCACTTTCTCCAAATTCCGGCAGGATATAGCAGCGCAGGATATCTTCATATTTATTGACAGATGATTCTTTTAATGACATTGCCGCGTCAGAAAGCCACCTTTTTCCTATATCTTCCATTTTTCCGGCTCTGGTTGTGGACAATTGCTTTTTTCGGAGTTCTCCCTTCGCCTCCTCAAGCCTTCTTTTTACCTCTTTGTAGCTCCTTGCGTAAACAGTCCCATATTTTGCTTTACCGTCCACCCGTTCTCTGATGTAGCGCCCTTCCCAGCGTCCATCCTTTCGTTTGTAGATATTCTCTCCTGTTCTTGGCATATTTTTTACCTCCTGTGTAATTTTGACAATAATTTTGACGGCGAATAAATTCTTTTATGGTTCCCAAATATCCCCGGCATGTAAAGTGTGTGGTCAAAATTGCCGATATAAAAAATATAGAAAAGCTTTCAGCGGCAATTCTTTCCTTGTTTTACCATTTTGTACAATATTTTTAAAAACCGCAAAAACAATTGACAAAAACTAAGGCATTTTATATAATTGGCATGATTGTTTTTCGCTGAAATTTTTTCGCAGAATTTGTATTTCTACGAAGAACCGCCTGCAGGTTCCTCTTTACGAGACATCCCTGGAAAACGCAGAATGATTTTATCTCTAGCAGGTCAGTTTAATTGCCTGCTCCATCATACTAATATGAAATAAATAAGCTGCAAAAACAGCAAAAAGAAAAGCCGGACAGGGAGAAACTCTCCATATCCGGCATTATAAAACTATATTTATTCTTTTACATTTCTCCATTCCGCAGGCACTCCGCACAAATACACACTGCGGGCTTCCTTCCGCCTTTCTGCCATGTCCCGTAGCCAATACATGGTATCTTTACTCCATTTTGTAATGATAAACAGTCTGTTATCCCTTTCCTCTACCCCTTTGTATGCACATAACTGTTTCAATATATCACGTATACTTTCTTTGTATTGATTATATATTATTTTTCGTCTATACTTTGGGGTGAATACAATGTGGTATTTACACATCCACTTTGTATGGGCTAATGAGTTACTTTTGTTGGCCATTCTGAAATCACCTTTCCTTTCTCTAATAGTGGCTTCGACACCTCTATTATTAAGCAGACGCTTTTACCCCAAATTCACCCGGTTCCATTTTATCAAAATATTCCCTTTGCCATACTGTATAGTCGAAATCATCTCTTTTAAGAGAAACAAAATGTTCCGCATCAATCACTTCCTTGTAAACCACAAGTCACTCCTCAATAAACGCTGCCTTTTCTATCCACACTGCCGGTGTCATAACAGGCAGCATAGCATCTGCATAATCTTTACCATTCACTGTAATGATATAATCCATGTTACTGTTTTTCCCCGTCATGTACTGCACGCAGTCTTCAAAATCCTTCCATTTTTGTCCAAATGCATCCCGAATATCTTTTTCAGTCACTGAAAGAACTGACACCAACTGGAAAATATTTTCCATAATAACATATGTTCTGCTGATATCATGTGTTTCTTTACGGATGATATAAAAAATATCCGTCACGGAAGATGCCGTTATATAGGCGCCCGCTCCAGTCTCCCTAACTTTCCTGAATAACTCCATGGAAATATCATAACCGCTGCGTTTCAGCACCATGTCAAGAATCACATTTGTATCAATTAACAATTTCATACCGTTCCATTATCCTTTCCCCTCTGTATTGCTCGAGTGACTTTCCCGTATCCGGCACAGAACCTACAATATTATCAAAAATATCATCCAGGGATTTCGTATCTGCTGGTCTTTCTACTATCTGCTGCGAACCAAGGAACTGCACAAAACTATATATCATTTCTATCTGATTTTCCGGCAAAGCATTTAACAGACTTATCGTTTTTTCTAATGTTGACATAATCATTTTCCTCCAAAATTCAGACGGTCACTTTATACTTTTTATATAGTATATCACTCTCTGTGCAGATTAACCATTACTATTTTTTTGCTTCAGACTTTTTTAATCTCCACCTCTACACCCTAAGCGTCTCAAACGTCCTCTGCAGATTTAATTTTCCGAAACCCCACCTCCTGTCCGGATACTCCACCCCTGCCTCCTTCGAAGCGCCTCTCTGCAGATAACTCTTGATCTCTCTTCCTTTAATAAACACATCATTCTCTCTCACGATCGCCCATTCCAGAAATTGCGCCACAGCGCCGATGGTGATAGCCGCAGACATACTGCTGCCGGTGACTGTAAAATTTCCCAGACTGTTCATGGTCTCAGCGCCGTCCGGCCCGGACATTGCAAGCGGCGCTCTCCCGGGCACCGGAACATCCACACCCGGCGCTGCGAAATCCGGTTTGATCCTTCCGTCCACTGCAAATCCCCTACCGCTCTCTCCCCAGAATGCTCCGGTTGCATCCGCATAAGTTGAAATCGTGATAACCTCCGAAGCGTATGCCGGTTCCGTCAGCGTGATCTCCGGATCCGGCTGTAAAAAGTATGCCTCTCCGCTCAGAAAACTCCTGACTGGCAGCCACATATGAAAGGTTCCGGCATTCCGCATCTTGATCCGCCAGATGCCCGGTGTGGGATTCTCAAACCGCAATGCCATCAGCGTTCTGCCGGAGCTCTGTTCCGCCAGTTCCGCTTCCACATAAATTATGGTCTGCTCAAAAATAAAGCTGATCCGCTTGCTGCCGCTCACAATACTGCTTAAAACTGCACTGCTCTCGCCGCCCGGCGACATGAGAATGATCGAAAAAATTTCCGATACACTCCCCCAGATCTCCAGCGTAAATCCATTTACGCTTGTAAATCCATTTACGCTTTCCCCTACCCGCAGTTCCACATCCCTGTCACCTTCTCCGGCATAATGCCCTGCCTGGTTGCCCTCATTTCCGCCGCAGACTACGACGGCCCGGCTTCGCTGCAACGCAATACCATTCAAAAATTCTGAAAACAGGGAAGTACCGTCGTGAGGACCCATATTGCTCCCCATGCCAAGACAGTAGACTAACGGTATCCGAAAAGGCTCACAGTAACTGTCCATAAACCGGTACGCCAACATGAGATCCGTCTCACTGTAGGCCTGTGCTCCCTCCGCAATATAATAAAACTGTCTCAGATCCCTGTTTGCCTGTTTACACTTTACGATGACATACTCGGCGTTTACCGCGCCGCCATATATTTCCTCCCCCACCCTGCCGCCGGCCGCTCCCGCCATAGCGCTCCCATGTCCGGTCTCGTCACGGGATGGGACTTTTAAAAAGGGATTCTCGTTTAGCAGCGCAGCATTGATATCCTCTCTGGTATAGACTGTTCCGAAGGGAACATCCAAAGAGCCTCTTTTTTTCAGGCTGTCATCATTCCAGCGTCTCATCCTTTCTCCCGCAGATGCTTGGCCATTTTCATCCTGTCCGGCCAAGCCATTTTCATAGGGTATCGTCTGATCCCAGATGGCCAGAATGCGGCTGCTGCCATCCTCCTTCCGGAATGCCGGCAGTGTATAGTCTATGCCGGAATCCGCTATCCCGATGATTACGCTTTGTCCTGTCAGACTAAGGGGTGGCTGCTGTACCTGGATGATACCAGACTTTAGCAGCGGAAAAGATACATTCTGCATGGGTGCATACAGTTTCGGCAAAAACCGGTAAGTGTAATCCGTATAGGACAGAGGCGGCAGAAGTCTCTTATCAAGGACTAATGCCCCCAGAACATTGCTGATCTTCATGTAACAGAAATTTTCCGACAAATCACTGAGTTCTTCCTCCAGCGGCCAGAAATCAAACAGGGCACTGAAATAATCATTGCTGTAAATTCTCTCTTCACAGGAAGGCATAAAAAAGCCTCCGAACACATTTTTTTATCTTATGCGTCCGGAAGCTATTTGGTTCTTCGCTCTGCTCTTAACCCTGTTTTTCCCAACAGATTATTCTTTTGGGGCAGCTGCATTCTCTTTGCGTTGACTTGAAAGTTATTTTCACGAACCGTCTAGTGCTGCGACTACACGTAATCATCATAGCCCCAAACAGCAGCACCAGAAATAATCCACACCACTCAAACTGCCAGAAAAATCTCATTGGCTCAAAGTGGTATTCCACCAGCAGGCTGTAGCCGTTTTGCAAAATTTCAAATCCCAAACCGGAAAAACCGGAATCACCCACGCCTAATCATCACAATATTTCTTTACAGTATTTATAAACTCTCCCTTTACCTCACTGAATGCCTTTAACAGCTTGGAAGAAAACACGCCGCTCTGTCCGGTTACGATCATCTGATAGGCTTTATCTGTGGAATACGCTGCTTTATAAATTCGTTTTGAGGTAAGTGCATCATAGGCATCCACCAGAGAAACGATCTGTGCCGCAATACTGATCTCCTCGCCTTTGAGTCCATCCGGATAACCGTTTCCGTCATACTTTTCATGGTGATGTCTGGCAATGTCATAGGCATAGTCACAAAATTCCTTATTGTCCAGATGGATCACCTTCTCAATGATTTCCGCCCCTTTGGTAGTATGGGATTTTATGACCTCATATTCGTCTTCCGTCAGTTTTCCCGCCTTCAATATAATATTGTCAGGAATTACTATTTTACCAATATCATGCAGAGAGGAAGCCCATGCGATCGTATCCAGATTCTCTGCCGTCAGTTTATATTCCGGGTACAGATTCATTACACTGGTTCCCAGACACAATGTAAATTCCCGGATTCGTTTTATATGCTGTTCCGACTCCAGATTCCTGAATTCCACAATATTGCTTAAAGATGTGATCAGAACTTCATTCGCATGCTTCTGCTTTTCCGCCATAATCTTCAGCACGGCGTTCTGCTTCTGGAGCTTTTCGGTCTGGTTTTTCACCATTACCTCCAGCTGCAGTTTATATTGAAATACGTCGATCACATTCTCCACAAGCTGTTTTACCACTTCAGGGTAAAAGGGTTTTTTCACGGAACCTACTATGCCATACTCATACCCCTTTTTCTCCGCTTCCAGCGTCATTTCACTGGTAAGCATAATAAAGGGAATCCGGCTTAGAAATTTTTTCTCACTCAGCCAGCCTAATACCTTAAACCCATCCCTGGCAGGTATTGCGATATTCACCAGCACAGCGGTAATCGATGCCGGCTGCTTTCTCAGTATCTCCACCCCTTCTCTCTCATTCATCACAGCCTGGATTTTATATTTATTCCGGAGAATTTCCTCCAGCCGTCTGCGGCTCAGTTCATCGTCTTCCAGAATCAGGATCGTATCACGCACCATCTTCTTGCTCCCTCCGCTTTTATATTTATAACTTAACCATTACAACGTTCTTTCCTCTTAATTTAAAAATAATTCTTACCATGGATGACGGCAGTACATATCTTATTGCGTTGATCTCAACAATACTTCCCGCATGTGCTACACCTCTGACAATCACTGCTTTCATCTCCTGCCCTGTCATATTATCCAGTTTGGAAACTTCAGCCTCCAGATCTGCCAGTTCCTTATCCTTTGCTACGATCGCAGCATTCAGCCTTTTGATCAGTTCCGCCGCCTGCCCCTTATCCGGAGGAAGCGATTGAAGAATGCTGTTCCAACGTTCTTCCAGCATATGCAGTTCATCCTAGATTTTCCCTCTCCTTTTCGCAAAAACATGCTGCTGCTTTTTGTAAAGAATATTCTTCCCTATATCCAGAATTGTTTTTATATTGGACTTATTTCCGAGATTATACGTGTCCACTCCTTTTACCGCACGAGTGATACCGCCAAGCAGCATCCCTTTGCTCCCCGACACGATAACTTTCTCCAACGTGTTTATATTGCTGTTCATAATATAGTTGGCTCTGATATTTCCCTCCGCATTGATATTGGCAGCTTCGAAAAAACTCCCGGAAACTTCTCCCCCTGCTTCTATAAAACAATCATTTTTAGAACAGCTTCCTTTCTTTATCATGACATTGCCGCCGGCTATAAGTCTGCCAGCCTCTACGTTATGCTCGACAATAATATCTCCGGTTGCCGAAATATACCCACCCGAGCAAACGCTGCCAATCACATACACAGAGCCGTCTACTTCCAGTTTTCCCGTAACGGCCGTCACATCCTCACGCACTATCACCATATTGGAAATTATAATCTGGCCGTTAATATATTCAAATTTCCCGCTTAATTTTGAAACATAGGTAACACCGTCCTGCTCAATCGTAAATCCCTCTCCTTTTAACGGCTTCTTTTCCGTTCCGTCATTTCCACGGATCACCTCACCGAAGACGTTCTGACCATCTTTTCCCTTTTCCGCCGGATGATAGACCGCAATTCTCTCTCCTTTATCCACCATCTCAAAAGCTTCTATATTTACATAGTCCACTCCCCCGTCCGGCAGCGGCGCCGGGATCCTTGGGAGGTCAAGTCTGACAAAAAATTCATACCAGCCGTTCTTACCATCTTCTGCAGGCGTTCCCTCCGCAATCAGTACTTTCTCATTCACCCTTCTTTTCTGGATCATTTCAGTAATCGCTTTTCCCTTTATCCCAATCACGATCCCTCTTTCTCTCAGTGCATCATAAATATCCTCTTCTGTGACATCCTCTCCTGTGATAAACTGAATAAATGCATATACCTTATTCCCGTTATCCTCCACAAAAATGCTGAACTCTTTTTTAGAAAAAACCCCTTCACCTCCCCCCGGTTTATCTCCGGCTCTGTAAGTTGTGGTTTTCTCTTTCAAAAGATGTTCACGCTTTTGTTTCATATCTGATCCGGAAAAAATCAGTTTTGCATAAGGTGCCACATCCAATCCTGCCTCAAGTCCAAGCCGGATCTCTTTCATCTGCCAGTGGCTGAAAAGGCTGTTTGTATAATATGATACCTTCAGCTTTTTCTCAATTCCTAGACGGATTTCCCTCATCTGCATCCAGTTATACTGGGAATCTGCATATACATATACATCCAGATTCTCATAAAGCCCTATCCGGATCTCATGGATCTGCTGCACATACATATCATCAGTCAGCCATGCATCGATGAGAAGCCCTTCCTCCAGTGCAAGCCGGATCTCCTCCAGCTCATCATCCACAAACCCCCTCTCCAGATAAGGCTTCAGGTCTATGGAAGAGTAGCTCGAAAGCCTGATCTGTTTCATTGTCTCGTATGTGTAAGTAGGATCCGCATAAGATGAGACATCCACCTTATCCTTAATCCCCACCCGGATCTGTTCCATCTGAAGATAGTTAAACTCCGGATTTGAGTACAGCGACACATCCAGACCATCCTCTTTTCCAAGAAGGATCTCCTGATACTGCTCCGCTCTGTATCCTGCATTTTCCAGCATGGAAAAATCGGAATTTTTTTGCAGTGACTGTTTCATTTGCATTTGAATCCCATCCTTTATGTGAATGTGTAGGTTTCAATATTATACTATGATCAACCCGAAAAGTCCACTGTTTCCCCACTACTTCTTTTATTTTCCTGTTTTCTTCTTTTTTCTTCCGGACAGCCATAATATCGCAATTCCCGCCATGGAAACAGCCGCTGCCCAGGCCAGAATGCCGATCCGTTTCGATGTGTCATCCCCTGTCTGAACGCCCATTTCTCCATGCAGCCCTAACGGCACATCTTCATCTTCCAGCCTTTCCAATCGATTCTCCTCTTCTGTCTCCGTCACTTTTTTTGTGATCTGTTGAATGAGAGCGGTCTCCTTTTCTCCGCCCGGCGTTTCTACGATCTCATACAGCGGATCACCTCCACCCTGGCCGCGATAACCGGAAATTCCCCGCAAGTAAAGTACAGTTCTGGTCTCGTCCCTGTCTTCCAGCGTTTTCCCTCCGCATTCTGCCATCAGCTTAATCTCATTGACAATAATTTCCCCCGCATCAGGTGACACATACGTCATATAGACAGGAGATTCCACCTTCCCGAAAAGACCTCCCACCGTCCCAAAACACAGCCTGAATTTTACAATATGTTCCTGCGCTGTCCGCAGGCTCTCCGGAACCTCAAGATGGTTATTTTTTTCCGTAGACAAACCGCTTTTCCAGCAGATCCATCTGCCTTCTTTGTTTGTCATATACTCCACATCAAAGAGTAAACTTTCATTATAGGTTCCCGTCCAGAGCTCAGTCAGATAAATTCCTTTGGGAAGATGATCTGTCATGGTAAACTGTTCCATACTTTTTACAGACTCATTTTTCAGCTCATCCACCGTGTAGCGATAAACATCCCCATACTGCGTCATTTGCAGCGTGGATTTTTCGATATCCACCGCCTCCTTATCATCATACATTATCAGCAGATCCTCCGCCGCTCTCTGCCATGTATCGTTTTCCAGAATATACACACCTGTCGTACCTGTAAGCGCTTCCTCCTCCTTTTCCTGTACAAGTTTGAATAAAATATCTTCCGCAATCGTATAGGGTTCTGGCGCAACCTGCTCCGACAGCAGATACACTCTTTCAAGCTGCAATCCGCTGATCAGATGACCATTTTTTATGGTAGTCTCTTTTCCGGCCGCATCCTCTCCATCTTTTTCTGTTTCCACCGGGTATCCCCAGCTGTCCAGATAAAAACAGTGAAATTCCTCCTCCTTTGATACCCAGGAAGTAACGGATTTTGTGACATAGTTTCCGGCAGCGTCCTTCTTTGGAATCCCCTCCCTGTCGATCTCGATCTCTCTGATCTCCAAACCGGCTCCCGCAACCTCTCTGCCATCCGCCAGTGCCTGCTTTGTGACAAGCACCTGCGTTTTTCTGTCTTTCAGAACCGGTTCATGCACCTGTTTTGCCACATCCTGACCGCCTTTTATGCTGTTATAGCTTCCATTTACATGGATATCCTCTTTCGCAGTAAGATACCCCGCCGGCGCTTCCAGTTCCCGCACATAATATTTTCCCAAAGGCAGATCTTCTTTAAAAATGCCCTTTCCGCTTATATCCGTAATACAGGTCTCAACCAGCGTATCTGCCTTGCAGAGTACCACTGGCGCATCTCTGACGATCCACTTTCCTGTTTTCACATCCTTTTCGATATTCGTCATAATATCTTCTTTCGCATACAACCCAAAGACTGCCCCGGCAAGTGGTCTCCCGGTTTCCTGATCCTGCTTTTTGATCGCGATCTCCAGTTTCTGCCGCTCATTCTTATAGTCGGCAGTATGAATATCAAAACTGACGGTCTGCTCTTTTTTTGTGATCTCAAATTCCTTTTCCGTTTTATTCAGGACAAAGCCGTCCCCGGCCGTTGTCTCCACGATCTTATATTTTCCGATGTAGAGATCTGCCGCATATCCCCAGCCATTTCTGTCCGTAGTGATGGTTGCCGCTACTTCTCCCTTTTTGTGGATCAGATACTGCTCCTTTTTTACCTGACAGCTGTCAGACAGATCCTTCTGTACTTCCTGTGTATAGATATCCTCCGCGGCAATAATATCAAAAACTGCACCCTCCACCGGTGCGTCTTCATACTCAAAAATCAGATCTTTGTATGCGCTCTCTTTCGCCCTTTCAATTTCCCGATAAGGCCCGCTTTTCAATTTATCAAGCAGGGTTTCTTCATCTTCATGAACTCCTGAAAGCTGCTCGCCGTGTTTCGTGATCTCAACGATTCCTTTCTGTTCCTGATTTTCCTGCAGCACGGTCACGGTAAGATTTCCGTGTTCATCTGCCAGAGCATATTTATTTTCTCCCATCTGTCCATCCGGATAGACCGACCCGTTATTGATCGTAAATCTAAGCTTTGGAAAAGGAGTATCGATGATCTCATATTTGTTTACCCGATGGGTACTGCCATCCTGTACAAACTGTTCCCTTCCATTCACCACATACCCTTCCGGAGCCCCCATCTCCTCCAGTTCATAGGTACCAACCGGTATCTCCTGGGGTAACATAATATAGCAGTCCTGTATAATATGATCCTTTTTCAAAAACTTTGTTGTAAACGGATTTGCCGCTGTTCCGCACATTTCCCTGATATTCTGATCATAAAAACTCAGATACCCCTCTGCGTCAAATTTCCAGTTCAATGCAAGCAGCCCGTCTCTGCTGAGTGGCAGCGTAATACATTTCAAACGATATTTCGCCCCCTCTTTCAAAACCGTTCCTCTGACAAATTCCTCAGCCTCTATATAACTCCCGGGCGTCACTTTGAATTCCTCATCCACTTTCAATATGCGCAGATGGGTTTTTGTGATTCTGTTATTGATGATGCGCTGTTTCTGCAATATTCTTCCTTCCCGTTCTCCGGTCTTTTTATGATCGCCATAGCGGATCGCTTCTTCCCGGGTATAGACTTTTTCTGTTTTTTTCTTTGTACTGTCCGTATACAACACCCCTCCATCTTCCACAATGGACACAATAAACGGCTTTGCAGATGTATGATGCTTTGGCGTTGTAGTCTCCGCCACAACATAAATGCCATAAGGCAGTTCGGGCGTCTCAATGTATCCATCCTCATCTGTAAACATTTCTCCTACATAATATTCGTTCGGCCCTCCGCCTGCCCGAAGCCATCTCCTGTCTCCCTCTGTCCAGGTTTCATGAGCGGTTCTTTTATAAACTGCCGCCCGTTTCTCCTCCGTAAAATCATAATCATAAAACGTCATAATATCGTCCGCTGTCCAGACCTCCCCCATAGGCCTGATCTGTCCGCTTTTTACCCCCGACAGGCTGCTGATCAGATAGATCGAAAATCCTGCCCCGGTAACAGGCTTTAATTCTGTCTGCCAGCTATTGTCAGAAGCTTTTAAAAATCGAAACCCCTGCTTGTTTACATAATCCCCGGAATACACGGTTTTTGATGTGCTGCCATCATCTGCCGTCAGTATATTCTCCGCCTGGCCTGCCGTCTCATTTCTGCTTTCTATTTTCACCATCTGATCTTTATACGTAAATGAAACAGGATAGACCGCCTCGTCAAACATATAGCCTTCGGAAGGTCTTATCTCTTTTATGTAGTAACTCCCCAGCTCCAGGTCGCCAAACAGCGTACACCCCGGAGTATCCTGATAGGCGATATCCTTCTCCGGTTCCGCAATATGCCTGCTTCCGTCCGTATTCAGAATATAACCCTCCCGGTTCCTCTCCGGTGTTTTTCCGATGACCGCCGTGTTTACCAGCTCATCTTTCTCAAAGATAAGCCCTGTTTTCCTATCCTGATGAAAAATATCTTCCGATGCATAGATTCCATATACTGCTCCGTCTAACGAAGCATCACCCTGGGCCGCTTTTGCCTCTCTTTCCACATCGCATTTAACCAGTTCCACTGCTCCCAGCGTCCTCTCGTCCGTCAGATCAAATTCAGCCGTCTCTTCTCCTGTTATCGTCTCGCTTTTTTCATTTGCCTCCCACACATATCCGGTCGGCGCCGTGATCTCCCTGACACTGTATGTGTAGGGCGTAGCTGTAAATTCCCTGATCTTTTGCTCCAACGATGCCCAGGCCTCTTCCTCTGTCACCGTCACACCGTCATAATCCACAGAAAACTCCGCCCTTTTCTCCACCGAATATTCCGCATGGCCATCTTCATCCGTTATCAGCGTAGTCAGATAACTTCCGTTTTCATACAGTTCCACCTCACAGCCGGAAAGTCCCTCATTCGTCTGCCAGTCCTGCTTGTCTATATCCATCCCGTAAGTTACCTCCACCACCTGGGAGAGCGTTACAGGTTCCGGCTTTTCCGGTTCTACCGGCTGATCGGGGTCCACGGGTTTCGTCGGTTTGATGACCGTTCTATGGAGCTCGCTCTCTGCCTCCCCAAAGGTAATCAACAGTTGAGAATTGTCATTGTCCGAGCGATATTCATAGTAGGAACCATTGTAGTTTCCCGCCTCAGAATAAAATTTCCAGACATAATTCAACATCCTGTTTAAGGATATCCTTGACGTGATATTGATCATAGCCTGCGCTCTGCTTCTTACGTTTATTTCACTGAGATTCTGATTCTCGAGAAACAGCCACGCCGCGATCTGACAGGCCACATACTCCGCACCCGAATTATTGGCATTTCTGGCAAAATATCCAAGCGCTCCCATTTTTGTTTCATAGGTACCAGGGTCCGCATGATACAGAAAAGGGTTGCGGCAATGTTTTCCGGAACTGATGCACAGAGCGGGAACGCCGCCCAGCATGATCCTGTATATAATGCCGTGCCCTGTCCCTGAATAGCCCGTAGCCGTCACTCTGACTTTTGCCACCCACTCTTCAATGACTTTTTCCTCTTCCTCTCCGTCTGTCGGAACAGACGCAGCCTCTTTTCCTCTGCTCTTACGCATGGGTTTTTCTGTTATCAGATCTTCCAGAGAGCCTCCTTCATTCTCGATGGCCCTCAGATCTGCCAACGTCAACCCTGCGAAAACTGTCCCTGCAAAAAATTCATCCGCATCTACACCGCTCTCCAAAATCTGAATGCATTCCGACAGATCCTGTTCGTCGTAAACATCCTCAGACAATTCCATGATAAGACCCGTCAGAAACTCTGCATACTCCCGTTCGTAATCATACAGATTATTCCACCATTCCTCATCGTATTTCAAAAGATCCTCAAACCCATTGGGGCAGTAGAGTTCCAGCCATTTTGCAACACTGTCCTGGTCTTCCTCCACAAGATGATACTGTTTATCCGACGGGACATTGCCGGACACTGTCTGCAGGTGATTGCCTTTCCCCCTGTCCTCTGCAGACGCCTCTTCCATTCTCTTCTCTGTGCCCTCTTTTCTCACTTTCTCCGCGTTTTTTTCTCCGTTCTCCTCCACCTTCTCTGTGCTCTTTTCTCCCTTCGGATCTTCTGTAAAGGTCTTTCCGTCTCTTTTTTCCGCATGGTTGCCCGATACTGTCTCACCATTATTTCCCGGCATTATCTCAATGCCTTTCCCTGCCGGTCTCTTCATCGCAGAGACCTCCGTTGCCATACTTCCACACAACAGTGTCACACATAACAGCAGACTCCCCGCCAGCTTTCTCCATTCTTTTTTCATATATCAGTCTCCTTCCACTGTAAATTTAACCTCTTTCCCGACCGTCAGCAAAATTCTTTTTTTATCCGGACAATGTATCTGCAGCATACCTGCCTTTGACTTTTTCCTCGCTTTCCTGGAAAGTTTTATCATAAAGACCGGTATCTCCGCTCTGGCCGCCAGTCTCCTCGTCAGATACGCCGTGTACATCCCGTCCTCCTTTTTCAGCCTGATCCGCCCGATATACCGATACCTTTTCTTTTCTTTCAAAGCATAGAGAGGAGCTGTCACAACGCCAAACCACAAAATAAGCGGCAGTAAAATTCCTGCTCCCGCCGTTACTGCAAGTGGCGGAATCACATCCTCTGCTTTTATCCTTTCTTTTCTCCCGTCTCCGGTGGCCGGTTTTATAAGAAGCTTTTTCACAGCAGGTTCGGGAACAGGTTCCACATCTTCCCGTATCTGATTTGCTTCCCCATTTCCTCCACTTACCGTTCCTTCCACTTTATTTGTTTTTCCTTTTGCCGGAACCGAAATAAATTCATACTCTTCCAGTTCGGTCACGGTATTTCCATCTCCCACCATACCACTGAAATCATACCAGGCAGTCAATTGCCAGGCAGTTGGATAAGATATACCGAATTTTTTTAATCCTCCATACTCACAGTCAGCACTATAAGAGATCGGTATTCCATGCTCATCCACTTTTACAACTTCATATACTACCTGCAGAAGCTCGCAGTTGATCCCCTCCTGAACCATCGTCTTTTCAATCCTCTCCAGATCATTGTCCGACAGATCCTCCACCTTTCTGGAAAATTTGACGACATCCGCTCCTTCCGTGCTACCTCTCTCAGTTTCATCCACCACAATCGAAGACTCATCCAACATATATATTGCATCCTCTTCCACAATGTACCTTGGAATCTGTGCCGTCTCTTTCGAGTCAAGGGGAATGGTTTTCATCACTCTCCTTTTTATCCCGTTCTCTTCTTCCGGTTTCTCCAGGATCGTACCTCCTTCCCCCATCCCTTCTCCAAAGATAGACTTTCCCTCCGATTTTACTGCCCCTTCTGTCTCTTCCCTCAACACCCGGACATCTTCTTTTGCATACGTTTTAAGACCGTCCGATCGGAAAAAACCAGAGTACATGAGTGTCATAATCATGACAGCAGCTCCACTCGCCAATACAAGTTCCTTTTTCATGTTTACTCTTCCTTTCTTCCTGCACGCAAACAAAAAGCCCATTTGCACTGCAGGTTTTCCCTTTCAACCCCGGACAAATAAACGAAAAAAGATTTTTCTCAAAATTCACTGAAAATCATTAATTTGATATTACAGATAAACTATTACAGATATTAAAGATAATAAGAATAACAAAAATATTAAAAATTTGATAAAAGATCCACGACATATTAAATGTCGTTTTGTTGTGTAGTTAGTATAATAACACTATCCGCATATTTCTGCAAGAGGCTTTTTATTTTTTTACGGAACAAAAACGGACAAAAACTCTATTTTCCACTGTCATAAAATGAGGCCGGTGCCAAAACACACCGGCCACACTGCTCTCTCCTCTTAAACCTGTGTTGCGCCGTCCACAGAAAGGATCTCTCCTGTCACATAACTCGCCAGATCGCTTGCTAAAAACAGCACTGCATTGGCAACTTCCTCGGGTTCTCCCGGTCTGCCCAGAGGAATCCCTGCGGAAATTCTCTTCACCATCTCCTCCGGAAGAGCAGCCACCATATCCGTGTTTGTCACACCGGGGGCCACCGCATTCACACGGATGCCGTCTTTTCCCAGCTCTCTCGCCAGAGACTTCGTCAGACCGTTCACCGCAAATTTGGAAGTCGGATATCCACATCCTGCCGCCTGCCCGTAAATGCTCACCATGGAACTGGTGTTGATCACCGAACCGCCGCCCTGCTCTTTCATGATCGGCGCCACCGCCTTCGTGCAGAAGAACACCGCATTCACATTTAACTTCATGATCTTCTCAAAATCTTCCGGCTTGTAGTCATAGAGAGATTCTCTCGCGGAAATCCCTGCATTGTTTGCCAGAATATCAATGCGCCCAAAGGCTTCCTTCACTGTATTGATTGCCTTCTCCACTTCATCATATTTATCGAGAGCCGGACACAGTCCCATTACTTCCGCCTCCGGCATCTCCTCTTTCAACTTGCCAAGCGCCTTATCCACGGTCTCCTGTCTGGAACCGAACAGAGCCACTTTTGCGCCAGCCAGCGCAAATTTTTTCACGATCTCGTAACCGATGCCTCTTGTGCCGCCGGTAACGATCGCTGTCTTACCTTCCAATAATCCTGATACATTCATAAAATTTCATACCTCCTGTTGTTGTTAATAGATACCTATTCACAGTATACTCCAATTTCCAGCTTTTACAAGTTATTTCTCCATGATTCATAGCGGAAGACTGAAATGCTGCAACGCAGCAAAATAGCAAAAGCTAAACTATTACTCCTCTTATTTTTCCTCTACCCAAACTCCCGCATAATCGTCTCATACCACCTGTCAAAAAAAATTTTGTATGCCCTGCAGAAGTAGTTATCATATCTTCCGGTCTTCTCATTATAATCCCGGTGCCTCTGGCAGCCGCCTCTACACAGCCCGTAATAGTTACATTCCCTGCACGCCTCATTCAAAAGATTGGACCGCTCCACAAAACCGATCTCTTTTCTCCTCTCATCGATCACATCCAGCCTATCCGTGTTAAAATTCCCCAACAGATATTCATCCAGCATATAAAAGTCGCATGGATACACGCTGCCGTCCGCCTCCACCACATTCTGGATCCCGCAGGTGCCCCGCTGGTCGCAGGCTTCCGGCGGATATCCTTTCACTATCCCGATATAATTGTCAAACTGTCTGATATAAGGCTGTCTGCCCTTCTGATAATCCCTGTACCAGAGTGCGAACAGCCTGCCTAAAAATGCGCCGTACTCTTCCGGTGGCAGAGAATATTCTGTCCTTCCGTGGCCCTCTCCCAGCGGGTCCAGACAGGCGATGTACTGTTGATAATACCAGCCCCTCCTCTGATATTCCCGATAGATCTCTTCGATATGCCGGGCGATCTGGGGAGTCACCACAGTCAGAATATTGTAGTCCACCTGAAATCTGTCCATCAGCTCCGCGGACCGACACACCCTCTCGAATGTGCCCACCCCGGTTTTTGAATGCCGCAGGGCATCGTGATATTTGGCCGTCCCGTCCACGGAAAGTCCCACCAGAAACTGATTTTCCTTTAAAAACAGACACCACTCCTCATCTAACAGATAGCCGTTTGTCTGCAGGGCGTTGTTCACCTGAATTCCATGCCTGTTGTACTGTTTCTGAAAGGCCACCGCTTTTCTAAAAAAATCGATCCCCCGCAGCGTCGGCTCCCCGCCCTGATAGGCGTAGCTCGCAAACCCCTCCGCCCGAAGCATCGTCTTCCTAATCACATTCTTGAGCGTCTCCTCGCTCATGAAGCCGAAGGACTCCGTGGTGCGCTTCTCCATCTCATCGCAGTAAAAGCAGTATTCACATTTCATATTGCACATGCCCGAGGCGGGCTTCATTAAAACACTGATTGGGGGCATCCTTTTTCCTCCTGTTTGGATTACAGTGCAAATCTGTAAATATTATAGATGTTGATAAATAAAATCACCACCATCAACACGATAAACAGTCTGTTCACCAGCCTGTCCGTCAGCCTTTTATTGATCACTCTTCCGGCGATCCCGCCGCCGATCCCCCCTGCTGCCATCAGTACCAGCATGGATATCTGAAACTCCGGCACGCTCCCCGTTAATAGAGAAGATACCAGACTGGCGATCTGGGAAAAGAAGATGATATACAGAGAATTCTCCGCCGCCGTCTTCGTGGACATGGAAAAAAAGAAAAATAGAACCACGAGATTGATGGGCCCGCCGCCGATGCCGAGAAAAGAAGACAAAATCCCCAGCACAAGCCCGATGGCCACACAGACCGCGGGCGCCGTCACCTGATAAGTTCTGATCTTATCTTTATAAAGCGTATAACATAACGTCCCAAGCGTCACCACGAACAGGCAGGCCGCCTGCACTGCTCCGACCTTGTCTTTGTCCGGACTCAGAGAAGAGATCAGAGAAAACAGCCATTTCCCCGCAACGCCTCCAAAAGCCGCCCCCAACGCCAGCGGGAAACCGGTCTTTTTTTCAATCCGGGATTCTCCGCTCATCTTGCTTTTCAAAACCGAGTAGGTGGTCATGGAGAGTACGGTGCAGCCGGAAAGAAAACTGACCGCGGAAACGCTCATCACCCCCAGCGCATCCAACACCGGCTTGATGATCACGCCGCCGCCGATGCCGCAGATCGCCCCGGCGATAGACGATAAAAAACAAACAAAAAATACAATAATATAAAGCATTCTTTCTCCTCTCTGTAAACTTTCGTAACAGTTCAACCTGTCGGCTTTCCTGTTTTGCATCTACTTTATAGAATACAGAAAAACAGTGTCAAATGCAATGGCAAAAATACCTCTTAATCAGGCAGGGTAAATAACCCAAATCTGCTTAAGAGGTATTTTCAGTCCCTCACTTCGTCCGCCCCGACAGATCCACGAAATACTGTACCATATCCACATATTTCTCTGGTATCACAAAGGGCACCTGCCGCAAAACGACGCCGACATCCACTGTTTTCTCTGCCGCACTTTCGAAAATTTTTTCCTGCAGAATGGCTGCCGCCTCCTCTTTTTTAGATGCCGGAATAAATTTGAAGAGCGCCTTGTAAGTATTGATCCCGCCTTTGGTCCAGGAAAGTTCCTGTAAAATGGACGGCTGCTGTTTTGCTTCTTCTTCCTCATGCATTTTCCGCACCATCTCTTCCGTCACGTCCTGTCCCTCGGGAAGGCCGATCCGCTCAAACTGCTCCGCCGGACAGTCGTTTTCTTTCATCGCCCGCCGTAACAGATTCGCCATCTTTGCCTCCAGCGCCGCATCCTTTATCTCCGTCTCCTGATGGGGATCCTTTTCCATATCAAACAGCTTGTCGCCAAAATTTGCCGCGTTCACCATACTGTTGTTGTCAATATGTTTCGCCTCCTCGCTGTCCATACCGTTAATCAGCAGATCGCTGAAATCTCTTTCTCCGTTTCCATTGCCCTTCGGGATTTTCCAGACCGGACAGCCTTTTAAGAACGGAAATGCACTGCCGGACAGCGCCTCGGCCCTTTGCAGTTCCCCCACAGAAAACAGATTCCGCATATGCATCGGCATTGTCGTGTATTCATAGAGCGGTCTGTTTGCCTCCGTCACCGGCGCTTTCATGTAGACATATCTTCCGTCAAAAATATTGATATGCGCCCCGTGGATGCCGTACAGCGCATAATCTCTGATCGGTCTGTTCTTTTCGATAACTTTCCGAATCGGCTGCCCCTGCATATCCGCAGGACAGTCCAATCCGAAAAACTCTAATAATGTTGCCGGCAGATCGATGGTCTGTACGATCTCCTCCCTCGCCTGCCCTGCGGTATCCGGAAATCTGGGATCATAGATGAAAAGCGGCGTATGGGCGATCTCGTCGTAGCAGGGCATCACGATCTTGCTCCACCAGCCGTGTTCCCCCAGCAGATAGCCGTGGTCCGTATTGACGATCAGCATCGTATCCCGCCACAAATCCAGTTCATCAAATTTATCCAGAAGTTCTCCCAGATACTTATCACAAAGCGACAGCAGTGCCGCATATCGTTTCTTATAGTGCTCTGCTGTCACCGCATCTTCCGTCACATGATGGTAGGGCGGCCAGTCCTTTTCTTCCCCGGTATACTCATCCGGGCAGGGATTTCCGCAATCTTTTGCCACGAAGAAAGGTTCGTGGGGATCAAAACACTCGATCTGCAGAAACCATCTGTCACAGGTATGATTGGCATCCAGAAATTCCAGTCCCCCGCGGACTGTTTTCACAAGCGCCATATCTTCTTCCGTCTGCATGTATTTCCGGTTCACCGCATCATGCCTGTGCAGCTGCCTGGTTGCATAAAAATATTTTCCGTCCTTATTCTGAATCTTCGCATCCTCTTCCCTATCAAACAGCTCCGGCAGACATTTCCATTTATCCCCTTCCTGTCCCCGCACCGTTTCCCAGGAATTGTAACGCTGGTGATACGTGGCGCCGCCGTCCTCCCAGTAGTGCACATGATCCGAGATCAGGTGGGTATACACACCATTATTCTTCAAGATCTGGGGCATGGAATCGTCGAAAGGTTCCACCGGCCCCCAGCTTCTGTGCAGAAAATTATAACGTCCCGTGTGCAGTTCTCTCCTAGCCGGCATGCAGGGCAGGCTTCCCGCATAGCACTGGTCAAATCTGACGCTGCGCCGCGCCAGTCTCTTAAAATTCGGCGTCCTTATCCGGCTGCACCCATAGGGCTCCAACATCTCACGATTGAGTGAGTCAAACATCAGCATTACCGCTTTCATTTTTATAGCCATACTCCTTTCATAGAGGTTGAAAATTTTATTTTCAACCTTTACCACCATTTGATCAGTTCCGTGACCTGATTTCTCATCTCAATAAAATCGGCGTCCACCACATTTCTGGGCCTTGGCAGAGAATTTTCCAATTTACTTTTGATGCTGGTCGGCTTATTGGTAAGGACCAGAATATTTTCACTCAGATACACAGCCTCCTCAATGTTGTGGGTGATGAAGATCACTGTCGTCCCCAACTTCTGCCACAGTTTGATCAGTTCATCCTCCAGCCGGAAGCGCAGCTCCACATCCAGCTGTCCGTAGGGCTCATCCATCAGCAGAATATCCGGCTTCACGGCAAAAGCCCTGGCGATCACAACACGCTGCAGCATACTGGTGGACAACTCCACCGGATAATAGTCCTTATACTTTGTCAGCCCCACCATCTCCAGCACTTCCGCCACTTCTCTCGCGATCACGTCCTTCGGCTTTTTCTTCATTTTGAGCCCGAATGCCACATTCTCTTCCACTGTCAGCCAGGACATGGTAGAATACTCCTGAAAAATATAGGCAATATTGTGCTTTTTGGTGTCTACAGGCTCTCCCTCCACCAGGATTTGTCCGCCCGTCAGGTCGTAGAGCCCGGTGATACAGTTTAAAAACGTGGTCTTGCCGCAGCCTGTGGGACCTACGATACACAGAAATTCGCCGCGGTGCACGTCAAAGGAGACATCGTTCAACACCTTCAGCTCGCCAAAGTTTTTTGTCATATGATCCACATGCAAAATGATATTGTTTTCTTCCATGTTTCCTTTTCTCCTTCTACAGCGCTTTGTCCACGACCGCACTGATCTCCTCCCGCAGCCTTAAGAATTCTTTATCCACATAGTTTCTGGGCCTCGGCAGATCGATCACATACTCTTTTTTGATCCGCGTGGGACAATTCGTCATCACAACGATCCGGTCAGCAAGATAGATGGCCTCCTCGATATTGTTTGTCACAAAAACAACGGTCCGCTTCTCCCTTTCCCAGATCTTCATCAGATCTTCCTGCATCAGATATCTGGTCTGGGCATCCAGATGGCCGAAGGGCTCATCCATGAACAGCACGTCCGGTTCGTTGCAGTATGCCCTGGCGATGCCCACACGCTGCTGCATGCCGCCGGAAAGCTGATTGGGGTAGGAATTTTCAAATCCTTTCAGGCCCACAAGCTCAATATAGTGCTGCGCCCTCTCCCGGCGCTCCTTCTTCGGAATCCCGCGCACCTTCGGGCCGTACTCCACGTTCCCCATCACTGTCAGCCAGGGAAATAAAGCCATTCTCTGATATACGACGCCTCTGTCAGGTCCCGGCTTTTCCACAGGCTTCCCGCTCACTTCCACACTGCCACCCGTAGCAGGCTCCAACCCTGACATGCAGTTGATCATCGTAGATTTTCCGCACTGCCCCGGTCCGAATAACACAAGCAGTTCGTTTTCCTGCACATGCAATGTCACATTGTCGATCACGGGCACAGGTCCGCGTGATGTCTCAAATGTTTTTTCCAGGTTTTTACATACAATCATTTCTCTGCTCATTTTCCCCTCACGCTCCATCTGCACAGTCTGGCCTCGATCGCCCTCATCGCAACCGCCAGAATATATCCCACAATACCGATCGCTACAATGCCCACCAGAATCTGTACCGTGCTGTTGCTGTCCTGTCCTTTGATGATCACCCAGCCAACACCCTCAGAGGAACGCACCATTTCCGCCGCCACCACCGTGGCCCAGGAAGTTCCCACCGCGATCTGCAGCCCTGCAAAAATATGAGGAATACAGGAGGGCAGTACGATACTGGTAAACACCTGTCTGTTGTTTGCCCCTAACATTCTGGCCGCTCCCATCAGTTCCGGATCCACCGAGCGGACGCCGGAGTAAGCGTTCATGGTCACCGCACAGAAAGCGGAGTAAAAGATCAGGAAATATTTTGACATTTCCCCCAGACCAAACCACACGATGGAAAGCGGAATCCAGGCAATGGGCGGAATCGGACGAAGCAGTTCAAAGATCGGCCGCAAGAGCGCCGACACCGGTTTAAACCACCCCATCAGGATACCCAGCACCGTTCCTGCCAAAGAGCCGAAGGCAAACCCGATCAACACCCTGCCCAGGCTCCAGAGAATATGTCCCTCGATGGTATGGGTACCGATGGGATGGAGAATCGCTGTAAAAAATGCTCCGAGCGTCTCAATGGGCCCCGCCAGCACTAACCCCGCTTTTGTGAAGGCCACCGCCATCTGCCAGATGCACACAAAGGCGAAAATGGAGATTGCCGCACAGACTGCCTTCTGATATTTCCCTGCTTTTTCATGAAACCGTTTAACCATCTCTGCGCACCCCCTTTACGATCTTATTTTCAATCAGCGACAACACGCCGGAGAAGACCGCACCGATGGCGCCGATCCCTATCATGCCGCAAATGATGATGTCCGGACGGTAGATTCCTCTGGCCTGCTGGATCATATAGCCAAGTCCCATGGTGGAAGCAAGCATCTCCGCCGCCACAATGCAGGTCCAGGCTGCCCCAAGCGCCACCCGCACGCCGGTCATGATAAGCGGCAGCGCCGTAGGGATCGCAATATGTACAAGCATCTGGGTATCCGAGGCCCCGAAAGTCTGCCCCACCCACAGGTGGACGTCCTTTGTCTGTCTGATTCCCGTGTAGGAGTTCACCACACAGGGCACAAAGGCTGACAGGAACACGGTCACGATCTTCGGCGTGAGCCCAATGCCGAATAAAATGATCATTAACGGGATCCACGCAAGCCCCGGCACCGGCCGCAGCAGATCGAATAATGGCCGCACAAACAGATCTACTTTTTTGTACCATGCCATGAAGATCCCTAAGGGCGTACCGATGAGGATCCCCATCGCCCACCCGCCAAGCGCAATCTTCAGGGAGGAGAAAATATGCTGCGGCAGGGTTGCTCCATCCGGCGCCGTACTTGTCAGTTTCTTGATAAAAGTTTCTGCGATCGTGATCGGTCCGGGCAGTGTGGAGGACTTTGTCAGCTTCAGTACATCACAGCAGAACCACCAAACTGCCACAAATAAAACAATGGAAAGCACCGATAACCACCAGTAGGTTTCCTTTCTCCGTTTCATAACGTGCCCATACCCTTTCTTATCTCCGATTACCTGTGACAGTGCAGTCTTTCGGCTTCACTGTCACATCAATGTCATTTGATCCCGGCATCCGGAATCAAATGACATTATTTCTACGATTACTGTGCCTTGATTTCCGTTCCCGTCGCTTCCGATACGTAAGCCGGATTGATGGATGCCGCTACGTTGGGCGCATTGTCCTCGGTGATCTTCTCGGCGGTCACCAGGAAATCCGTGATGGCAACCCAGGCTTCCCCCAGCACATAGCCTTCTTCCTTCATCATCTCGCTGCCCACATATTTCCGGTCTTCGATCTCATGTGCCAGCGCGTCGTCTGTACAGCTGATAGCGTTATCATCATATACTTTTCTCGTATATTCGGAGCGCAGCGCGTCGTCCTGGAGCTCATCCATGGCTTTCACCAGACAGTTCACAAACAGCTGTACTTCCTCTGAACGGTTTTCTGCCACTTCATTTCTTGCAAAGCAGCCGTCGCACATGTTGACACCTGTAGCATCTTCAAAGGAACATAACATCGTGTATCCTTCCTCCTCCAGCTGATAGGAGTAGGGCGGATTTGCCGCCACCGCATCGCCCTCCCCCGTGGTAAAGGCCTGGTAAGCAGGACCGTACTCCATATTCACCTGATTGATATCGGAAGGGGAAAGGCCGTACTTTCCGGCATAGGATTCCGTCATATACTGCACTGCTGTCCCTAAAGGCTCCAGTATCTGCATCCCTTTCAGATTTTGTGCATCTCCGATCAGTCCGTTCTCCGCTGCATTCTGTGCAATGGCCGAATCCGCTCTCGCAAACAGCCCCATACCGCCGGTGGTATTTACGTCCGCCAGCCATGTGCAGTTTGCGTTTGCCAGCGAATACACTGACGCAAAACCGGACACTGCGATATCGATCTGCTCCGCCGCAATGGCCTCATTGATCGGCGCACCTGTGGCAAATAACTCGATGCTCACATTCAAACCCGCTTCCTCAAAATATCCCTTTTCCTGTGCATAGAGTACCGGGACACCCATGGTCAGCGCCATAGTCCCAACCCGCAATTCCTCTCTGTCGGAGGCCTGTACCGGTTCCGCTTCCTCCATTCCCTGCTCTGTCTCCGTTTCTGCCTCCGTGTCGCTCTGCGCCGGTGCGCTCTCCTCCGGGCTGCTTCCGCATGCCGCAAGCCCTGCCGCCATCGTTAAAGATAAAATCAATGCCAATAACTTTTTACGTTTCATGTTTTTCCTCCTTTGGCTCATCTGCCTTTTATGATGTTTTTTCGTTGCGTTATCGCACACGCATCTCGTAAATACAATTATAGAAATGCACTATGCAAAAGTCAATCATTTTCATCTATTTTTTTATACTTTGTAATAATCTTCCAAACACGCAACATCATTTTTGTCTAAAATCACTATTAACTCAGCATCAATTATTGACATTTTACATTTTTATGCTATGATATTTATAGTGTTATCGGACACATCTTATGTTTGATTTGATTGAAGTACTATTTAAGTTAAGATTAAGGAGCCAACCAGCCGCCACCATAAAAAGGAGATCCCCCATGTCTGTTACGATCAAGAAAATTGCCGAACTTGCAGGCGTATCCACCGGAACGGTAGACCGCGCTCTTCACGACAGAGGACGGGTAGACCCTAAAGTCGCCCGCAGAATCAAACAGATTGCGCTGGAACTGGACTACCGTCCGAATTCCGTTGCCAAGAGTCTTTCCAACCGGAAACGTAATATCAGGATTACCGTTATTCTGCATATCCAGAACAGTAATCTGTATTTTGATGATGTCCAGGCCGGAATCAGGAAATGTCAAGAGGAGATAAAAGATTTCGGTATTACGGTGGATATTCTTCCCTGCCCTGATTACAGTGTGGAAAGCCAGCTCTCCCTGATCGATCAGGCCATAGACCAGGGAGCAAACGCCATCGTCATCGTACCGATTAACAGCCCCCTGATCAGAGACAGATTAAACAGCCTCCACGCGGAGGGCTTTCCTGTCGTTTTTCTGACAAATATTATAGAAGATACGGAATATCTCAGCTTTGTGGGCTGCAACTATGAACTGATAGGAGAGATCACCGCCGGTTTCCTCCATCTGCTGCATCCGGGCGATGGGAAACTGCTTTTATTCTCCCCCAGCTTTCAGATGTATGGACACACACTGCGCGCGAAGGGCCTGAGGCAACACCTTGAAACAGAATACCCCCACATCCGGCTGCAGGGGACTTACGAAATAGCGGGGGACGATATTCAGAATTATCAGATCACAAAGGACGCCCTCACCCGTTTCCCCGACACCGATCTTTTTATTTGCCCCGGCGCCTACAGCCGCGGCAATTTAAAAGCGATTGAAGAATACGGCTTCTATCAGAAAGCCCAGATCATCTGTTACGATTACTCCGACGAAATCGGCGCGGAGATTCAGAAGGGCAACATCTGCGCCACCATCACCCAGTGCCCACAGGAACAGGGCTACACGGCGGTAAAGATCCTGTTCGAATATCTGACCGCCGACAAGGAACCCCGTTTTAAAAACCATTACATCCGCAGCCGTATTATCGTGAAGGAGAGCATCTGCGAAATGGAGCAGATCAAAGAGGAATACCAATAAGACAGGTTTTTCCCAAAAATGCAAACATAAAACAATATATCAGAGAACGGTCGTACGCTAACCAACGGCCACGCCCCCGACAAATATTGCGGGGCTGCCGCACCCAGCATACCCCGGCTGCGCTATCGCCATAGAGCCCTCATTCCCGCCGTTTTTCGGAACATGTACCTGCAGCTCGGACAACTTTGACCCTTTGATCCGCTAATGTTTCTTTCCCGCTGCCGTCAGTATTTTCCAGCAAAATTCCCGGCCCATACGGCGCCAGACTCACCATAATATACTCACAGGTACAGTTATCCCCCGTTTTTCTAGCAAACTCCCAGATTTTCCGGCACATCGCCTTCACGACCTCTCTGTTCTCCGCACAGTCTATCCGGTTATGCAGTTCTCCCGGATCCTCCTCCAAATCGTAGAGCTCGTCATAGTCGAATCCATTAAATACATACTTCCATTTCCGGTCCCACACCGCCCGCTGTATGCCGTACAGTTCATTCCCATTCGTCTGAACAAAAAGCTCTCTGCGCCAGTTCACAGGCATCCGTCCCCGCAGAAAATCCACCAGAGAACGGCCGGACAGGGCCGAATCCGCATGCACTCCCGCCAGCTCCAAAATCGTGGGGGCGAAATCTGTGATCGACACAAGTTCATCCACCTGCTTCGGTGCGTCTATTTTCCCGCCCCCGGCCAAAGCGCAGATATGATACGCTTCCCGAAAACAGGGCAGACCTTTCGACCACAGTCCGTGCGCTCCCATATAATCTCCATGATCCGTCAGATAAAAAATAAAAGTATTCTCCCACTCTCCGCTCTTTTTCACGGCCTCCAGAACTTTTCCAAACAGAAAATCCTCATAACTTACCATGGCCAGATAATGGCGGATACACTCCACATGTTCTTCCCGGGAAAGGCTGAACCGCTCTTTCGTTCTCCTGTACAGGGCAGGTTTATCCTCCATGGTATCATCAAAGTTCTCTGGCAGATTTATCTCCTTTCCCCTGTAGAGATCCAGATATTCCTGTGGCGGATAGTAGGGATCATGGGGACCGGTAGGGCCTGCAAAGAGAAATAACGGTTCATCTCCCGGTTTTCGGGCATACAGTACTTCGCAGGCTCTCTCCACTGTAATTTTGTCGCCAAACTGGTCTGTTTCGCTCACGTCAAACTGCCGATAAACCGGATATCCCTCCCGGACAAGTTCACCAAACCCTCTTTTTGTACCGGAAAACGCCATCTTCTCCGGAGAATGATACACTTTCTCCCAGTCTTTGTTTCTCGGTCTGTTACACGGCTGAAACCGCCCATAATTGGAAATATATTCATATAAAACCTCATCAAATCCCCTATCCTTCGGTCCCTCATAAGCGCTCACATGCCATTTTCCCGAGAAAACCGTGTGATACCCCTGTTCCTTTAAAGATTCCGGAAACAGTTTTACCCCGTCATACAAACCGCGGGAAATCGCATTATCCACCTCCACATTATTCCATACCCCGTGCTGAGACGGATAGAGGCCGCTGAAGAAAGAAGCTCTGGAGGGACAGCAGTGAGGCGAAGCACAGTAGGCCTGCGTAAACTGGACTGCGCTCTGTTTAAAGGCATCCAGATTGGGCGTGATCGCCTGGGACCTGTCCAAAACCGTATCCCCATTCTGCTGATCTGTCATAAAAACAATGATATTCGGTCTTTTTTTCACATTTATTCACCACCATCTAATTAGTTCAGTTACCTGATTTCTGAGTTTCACAAATTTTTCATCCGCCACATCCCTCGGATGCGGAATATCACAATCGAGGATCGTCTTAACCCCGGTGGGCTTGTTGGTCAGAACCCTGTGGCGACGCATCTCGAGAATGCCTCCCGCCTTCCGTTTTATTTATACTGTGCTTTTCCCCCGTTTCTTGTGGAGGAAGCCCTCGCGAGAAACACCGGCGTAATAGATTTATTTCCCACCTGTTTCCCCTGCATCTTATCAATCAGCATTTTAATGATCATCTTTCCCAGCATATCTCCGCCAAAATCCACAGTGGAAATACTCGGGATATAAAATCGCGACTGGAACGTATTGTCATAGCCCACCACGCCCACATCTTTCGGCACCCTGATCCCCAGTTCATTCAGTCCGAAGATCACACCTTCCGCCACTGCGTCATTAGTACAGATGATTGCATCCGGATATCCTATCTTTCTCCATGATGTTCTGATATAAACTGCCGCCTGCTCGGAAGTCGTAATATCATAGCTGACATTCCTCTCCCCATCCAGATTCGCTGCTGCCAGAAAGGCCTTCGTCTTCTCGTCCGGACTGCCGCTTGATACTGCCCCGGAGATATAGTGCAGACGCTTAAAGCCATTTTCATACAGATGTCTTGTTATCTCTCCGAAAATATCTTTCTGTTCAATATGTATCAGCGTGATATCCGGATGAAAGGACTCCCAGTCGGAATCCTGCAGCATGACGATCGGGATCCCAAACTGTCTGACTGATTCAATGGCTTCGCAACTTATCCTGTTATTGGAGACGAACACCCCGCTCACCTGATAGCCGCATATTTTTTTCAAATACTGTTCATCATCGATCACATTGCTGAACAGTATGCTGTAATCCTGCCTGTAAGCCTCCCTCGTGGCCTGGTAGACAAGCTGGGCAAAAAACGGGTTTCTTATCTCATTACACAGAAATACAAACTGCTTGCTGTCCTTTATCTTCAAGCTTCTCGCTATCTGATTGGGGGTATAATGAAGTCGTTCAATGGCCGCCTGGATTTTTTTACCCGCCTCTGCACTGACATAGCCGCTTTTATTGATATAATAAGAAACACTCGTCGCAGATACCCCTGCTTCTCTCGCCACATCTTTCTTTGAAACCATGCTCCACCGTTTCTTCTCATATTCGATATCATTTTCTTTTATATACACATTGTATCGCCAATGTTGTCTCGTGTCAACATATTTCCAAATTTTATTATATTTTCTTCTTATGGTTCCCTGTCATCCCATTATTTTGACAAAAATCAGACAGATGACAAGGGATGCAGGTGTCTTCCCGTCTCCCCTCTCATCTGTCTGATATTCCCCACACAGTGTCATCCGTTTCTTCCTGTTATTTCTTTTTCGCCACTTCCCTGATCACTCCGTTAATCGCTGCAAACAGCACACCGGCCACGGGCCAGATGATCCAGCTTCTGCCCCAGCTGTTTCCGTTATAGAAATTCCAGGCGAGATAACCTGCTGTCACAAGCAGCCAGTAAACTCCGGGGAAAAAAGCTGTCTTTCTATTCACTGCCTTGTTTTCCACGGTATACTCGCCGCACTGCAGCAGTTTATCATGGCTCTCTTTCACGATCCCTGCCCTCACAAACAGATGTACCCCTGCGGCCACAAAGATTAACAGCACAGCCACGCCGCCCACCAGCAGCACTTCACTTTCTGTAAAGACGCTGATGAGTAACAGTGGAATCACGCCTATGATACAGAGTATCGTGCCGACCACCACAGCCAGCCTGTACTTCGCCTCAAAATCGCTCTGCCGCTTCTCCACGATCCCCTCTACGCCATATTGCAGGGAAAAACTCTCCTCTTCCAGATATTTATATTTTTCCAGTTTCATGCCGTTAAAAATACAGATCGCCACCCCGGCCGCCACGACCAGCAGCAGAACGATCAGGCCGAGGATCGCCATCCTGTCCTCCAGGGCGCTTCCCTCCCACATTGCCGCCATCAGGATCAGGCAGACCGGGCTCAAAATAAAAAGGGAAACCGCCGTGGCAATCCTGCCGCGGACTTCTTTCGCCGTATCCATATAGGCATTCGCCTCCTCCACCGAGACTACACGCCCCTCGGGCATATCCTTTCCACCGGTAAGTTCCGTCACGTCCATCTCATCCTTTAAAAGATAGTCCGTACTGACGCCAAACAGTTCGCTCATCTTCAAGATCTTATCAAGATCCGGGATCGTTGCTCCCACTTCCCATTTGGAGACAGACTGTCTGGAAATATTCAACTTCTCCGCCAGTTCCTCCTGTGACCAGTTCATTCTCTTTCGCAATGTTATTATTTTCTCCGCTAAAATCATATCAGTAACCATATCCTTTCCGCCTGTACTGTGCTGCTTATGCCGCACGGCATCCGCCTCCTTACTTTTTGGCGGCCCGTTCCGGATGCAGACCGTCCTGTTTTCTCTCCTGCGCGCTTTCGGAATACCCACATCTTACCTGATCCGCCGGTTGCGGACTACCAAATCAGGCTTGAAATTGCGCACCTGACGGTTGCAATTGCGAATTTTCATGCCATCTGCAACACTTTCCTCCAAAAAGCTGAACAGAAGATCTCTTCTCCTGCTCGCCCGCCGGGCCTCCACCTGCCTGCTGATATACTTCCTTTGAATGCCCGTACACATGATAAAGGCAGGCTCCCAACACAGCCCGCCGCATCATTTATCAAATCCAAATATAATTTTTAGCAGGAGAGTATCTGTATCCCATGAAGACTGTAAAAAACTGCCGGCGTCCGGCATCCTAACTCTCCACCCTAACCTCATTTAACTCCTCGATCCGCTGCAACGAATTACTCCGGATATCAATGACAGGCCCGCCTTTCCCTTCAATATACTCTCTTGTAATGGTCACTTTTCCGATGTTATCATCCTTCGGAATCTCGTACATGATATCCAGCATAAACTCCTCGATCAGCGCCCGCAGTGCTCTGGCGCCGGTCTCCTTCTTTAATGCTTTCTCCGCAATGGCCTCCAGGGAACCCTCGTCAAACTCCAGCTTCACCTCATCCAGCTCGAGAAGCTTCTGATACTGCTTTAAGATGGCGTTCTTCGGCTCCTTCAATATTTTTACAAGCGCCTCCTTATTCAGCCCGTCCAGGGTAAACAGGATCGGCAGACGCCCGATAAACTCCGGAATCATGCCGTATTTACGCACATCCTCCACCGTCACCCTGCTGTGGATGTTTTTATCCTTGTCAAACCTGTCCTTTAACTCCGCCTGATACCCTATGCCGGTCTGTTTGCTCAGCCGCTGTTTGATGACCTCCTCCAGCCCCGGGAACGCGCCGCCGCAGATAAACAGAATATTCTTCGTATTGACTGTGGCCAGGGGCACCATGGCGTTCTTGCTGTTTGCCCCTACAGGCACCTCGATCTCCGAGCCTTCAAGCAGCTTTAAGAGTCCCTGCTGCACCGATTCCCCGCTGACATCCCGGGAGTTGGTATTTTTTTTCTTAGCGATCTTATCGATCTCGTCAATAAACACGATGCCGCTCTCCGCCTTCTCCACATCGTTGTCGGCCGCCGCAAGAAGCTTTGTCACAACGCTCTCGATATCGTCCCCGATATAGCCTGCTTCGGTCAGAGACGTGGCATCCGCAATAGCCAACGGCACGTCCAGGATCCTTGCCAGTGTCTTTACCAGATAAGTCTTGCCGCAGCCTGTGGGACCGATCATCAGCATATTCGATTTTTCGATCTCAATATCGTCCATGGTTCCCGTGGCCACCCGTTTGTAGTGGTTGTAGACTGCCACAGACATGACTTTCTTGGCGTGTTCCTGTCCCACCACATACTCATCAAGCTGTGCCTTGATCTTATGTGGGGCCGGAATATCCCTGATGTCGATAATGGGTTTGGATGCCTCGCCCTCTTTTTTCTTTTTGATCTTCTGTCTGTTGGGGACACCGCTCATATTCTGCAGATCCGACAGATTGATGAAGCTGATATTCGGGAAACCCTGATTTACCACCCTTTTACCCTTATTCCGGTCCGGTTTTTCCGGCTGATCGGGAGTATCCTCCCCCTGGTTCGCCGCCGCACTCTCCGTATCCTCTTTCGCGGAATGCTCTCCATCGCCTGACGGTTTCCCCGGACTGGCCATGTTGTTCATCATCCCGCTATAATCAAAGAACGGCGGCATCATCCCCTGAAAATTATACTGGCTCATGGAGTCCATGGTCTTATGCATACAATCGTCACAAACGCAGATATTGTTGGGCAGCTTAAACATTCTTCCCGCTTTGCTCTCCGGTCTGTGGCAGATAAAGCACACATCCTCATAACCGCCCTGTCCGCCTTCGCTTCCGTTTTTATTGTTATCGTATTCTGACATTCTTTCCCTTTCTCAGATTATCGGCAATCCGTTTATCCGCCTTCTCTATTTTTTCCCAAGCTTTACGCTGACTGTCTCCGACCGGTACCCGCCGTCTTTATAGCGCATGATCTCCAGATCCACGATCTCACCTACCGGATAATACCGCAGCATTTCTGACAGTTCCTCCATGGTCTCCACCGGCACCTCATTTAAAGCCACGATGACATCACCCTTTTTCAGACCTGCCTTATCGGCTGCGCCGTCCTCTTCCACATCTCTTACATAAACGCCCTTCGGGATATCATATTCTTCCGCCTGCTTCCCTTCCACATTGGAACAGCTGATCCCGAGATAACCGCTCTCACTCTCCCGCAGCCTCTCTCTGATCTCCCGCACTTTCAGCTTATCAAGCACCGGAATCGCATCCGTGATCGGAATCGCATAACACATTCCCTCCACATCCGCCGAGTTGATCGTCATCGTATTGATTCCCACGACCTCGCCGGAAGCATTTACCAGCACGCCGCCGGAACAGCCTGGATTCATAAAAGCCGTTGTCTGGATCATCACCCGGTCATCGGAACCAAACTGGTTCCCCATCTCGTCATAGCCGCCGCCCACCGGAGCGTTGGTGGCACTGACGATCCCCGTGGTCACGGACTGCCCGAGAAGCAGCGCATTTCCAATGGATATCACCGCCTGTCCCGCCCGCAGCGTCGTGGAATCCCCCAACTTCGCCACGGCAATGGCTCCCTTCGTCTCCTCGGGAATATCCACCAGACGGACCGCGATCACCGCCACATCCAGATCCTTGTCGTGGCCCTTTACTCTGGCGTCCACCTCTGTCTTATCCACAAAAGACACCTTCAGATCTTCCGTGTCCGTCACCACATGGGCATTGGTGGCAATCAGAAGTTCCGTCTCATTTTCTCCGATAATAAAGCCTGATCCGCCGCCGTCATATTTTCCGTCGCCCCAGTAATAGTCATCATAACTGTACACAGCGTTGACGCTGACCACGGAAGGCATGATCCGCTCCACCAGATCTGACACATCTGACAGCGCTCCTGCGGAAGGCTTCGCACTGTTTTCCCCGGCCTCCTCCGGCACATCAAGATCCACCGGATTGATCTGCGGGTTCTCAGGCTGAGCTAAAGCCTGTTCGGCGGCGGCAGCCTCTTTCTCCTCCGCCG
The DNA here is from genome assembly GCA_910578085.1 of uncultured Lachnospiraceae bacterium. Lineage (GTDB taxonomy): Bacteria > Bacillota > Clostridia > Lachnospirales > Lachnospiraceae > 1XD8-76. Next base: position 89,435 of record CAJTPM010000005.1, read on the forward strand.
TCCTTACACCGTAATAGATCCCGCCGACACAGAGAAATAACAGCGCACAGGCTCCTGCTGCCAGCAATATTTTCTTCCCGGTGCTCATTTTTTTCTTTTCACCGTCTCCCCCGATATTACCGCCTGCTCCGTAATTTCCCGTTCCATAGCCGTAAGTGTTTCCCTGGCCATATTCATAGCCGCCCTGTCTTCCATAATTCACCCCATAATTCTGGTTGGGATAATTATTGTAACCGCCGACATTCGCCCTGTTATAATCATTTCCATAATATTTCTGATTCTGCCAGTTATTATGATAGGGATTCTGATAACCATAATATCCCTGCCCGGATGGATTTCCTCCAGGCGCCCTGTTCTGCGGCCCTGTCTGCCCGCCCGCATTCGGCATCTGCTGCATCGGCGCCGTCCCGGGTACCTGGCCGTACTGATTCTGCACTGGCTGCGAGACTCCTCCGCCGGCATACGAATTCTGCCCGGACTGTGATCCAGACATCTGACTGTACAGATTCTGTATCGGAGGCTGTTCGGGTGCCTGACCAGACTGCTCCTGCATCGGCTGCTGCCCGGACATCTGACCAGACTGCTCCTGTCCGGACTCTGCCCCTCTTTTCTCCTCTTCCTTCCCGTAATCTTTCATCCCTTCATCTTTCTTACCCATCTTTTTCCTCTTTCATTCTTCACTGCTTTTTCCGCAATCTTTTTCACTCCACCGTCACCGATTTTGCAAGGTTACGCGGCTTATCCACATCACATCCGCGCCCCACCGCCACATAATACCCAAACAGCTGCAACGGTATGATCGCCAGGGAATTGGCAAACACCGGAGCCGTCTCCGGAATATAAACCACATAGTCCGCCGCCTTCTCGATCTCCCTGTTGTCCTCACCGGTAACTGCCATGACAAAAGCTCCTCTGGCCCTGACCTCTACGATATTGCTGATCATCTTCTGGTACAGTTCCGGCTGTGTGGACACCGCCGTCACAAGCGTCCCCTCCTCGATCAATGAGATCGTCCCATGCTTCAATTCCCCGGCCGCATAGGCCTCCGAATGAATGTAGGATATCTCTTTGAGTTTCAGTGAACCTTCCAGCGAGATCGCATAGTCGATTCCTCTGCCGATAAAGAAAATGTCTCTGGCCGCCAGGTACCGGTTGGCAAACTTCTGTATCTGTTCTTTTGTATTGAGTAACCGCTCCACCTGATGGGGCAGTCTTTCCAGGGCGTCCAACAGTTCCGCAAACTTTTCTTCCCCCACAGTCCCCTTCACTTTCGCAAACTTCATTGCCAGAAGGTACAGGGCTGTGAGCTGGGCAGAGTAGGCCTTTGTGGTGGCCACCGCAATTTCCGGTCCCGCCCAGGTATACATCACATTATCCGCCTCTCTGGCGATGGAACTGCCCACCACGTTCACGATCCCGAGAATCGGGAACCCACGTTTTTTCGCTTCCCGCAGCGCCGCCAACGTATCCGCCGTCTCCCCGGACTGGCTGATCACAATGACCATGGAACCCTCCTCAAGGATCGGATCCCGATAGCGAAATTCTGAGGCAAGATCGACTTCCACTGATATTCTGGCTAACTTCTCGATCACATACTTAGCTGTCATCCCCGCATGATAAGCGGAACCGCAGGCCACAATATGCACTCTCCTCACTGCCGCCAGCTCCGCATCGCTCATATTCAGTTCTTCTATCTTAATATCACCCTTCTGGATTCTCGGACTGATGGTATCTGTAATAGTTTTCGGCTGTTCATACATTTCCTTTAACATGAAATGTTCATATCCTGCCTTTTCAGCGGCATTCGCATCCCAATCGATCAGCACGGATTCCTTCCGGATCTCCTCCTCATCGATATTATAAAAATGCATATGGCTGGCATGGAGTTTTACGATCTCCTGATTATCCACATAGGTAACTTTTCTTGTATATTTTAAGATGGCCGGCACATCGGATGCGATAAAGCATCCCGCCTCATTCTGGCCAACGATCAGCGGCGAATCCTTTCTCGCAGCAAACAGTGTATCCGGATGTTCCGCAAAAAGAATCCCCAGTGCATAGGAACCTTCCACACGCCTGAGCATCCGAAAGATCGCTTCCATGGGATTGCCCTTATAGTAATAGTCAAGCAGATGGGCAAGCACTTCCGTGTCAGTCTCCGAAATAAACACATAGCCCTTCTTTTCCAGATATTTTTTCAGTTCCAAATAATTTTCGATAATACCATTGTGAACCACCGAGATCGTCTCTTTTTCATTAAAATGAGGATGAGCATTCTCATTGCTTGGAACACCATGGGTAGCCCATCTCGTATGACCGATCCCGCAAAAGCCCGGCATATCCTGCCCGCCTCTTGTGAGGTTTTCCAGCACTTTTAATCTGCCGATAGATTTTTTACAGTTGATGTTTTCCCCGTCAAACACCGCGATGCCCGCAGAGTCATAGCCTCTATACTCCAGTCTGGAAAGCCCCTCCAGGATAACTGGGGCCGCCTGTTTTTCTCCTATATATCCAACTATGCCGCACATAATTTACTCCTTTCCATCTCCATCGTCAGCCCTTACCACTTTTCTGTCGTCATCCCACTCCAATACTCTCTGTTCATAGTATATTTCATAATCCTTCTGAAAGATAGTCTTTTATAATTTTTTCCCAATTTATACCCAAAGAATTTATAAATACTTGTAACACACATCGGCAGGATCTCTCTGCTTTTGCCGTTTTCCCGCAGATATACCGCTGTCCGCTTCACAAGCTTTATGCCCTCCGACTCCGAAGGCACACCTCTAAAAATTTCCGGATGTTCCGCCTGGGACACACCCAGGTCAAAATTCCTGCGAAACTGCACCTTATTTGTGTACTGATGGGAATGGATCACCTTTGCCTGTGCCGTGTAGGCGATCCGGTATCCCGCCTGAATGCAGCCGGCCGCATAGATCATATCCTCATTAAAAATCGCTCTTTTGGGAAAGCCACCCTGCCTTTCATAGATATCTCTCCTGTAAGCGGCACAGACATTAGAACAGAAATAGGTTTTGATCCCAAGCTCCGGAATATCTGCCGCAGACTTAATCCGGCTTTCCGGCGGATAATTGAACTGTCTTGTAAATCGCTCCACCGCTCCTGCATCATCGCCCGGAAGCTGTCTCGCATAAGAGGCCGCCATATTCTTCTGAGAAAGCGGCGCCGTCAGCCTCTCCAGCAGAAATTCGTCCGCCGGCATGGCATCCTGGGTCATCATGACAAAAATCCCAGCCTTGGACTTCTTAACCGCCTCCCTCCTTGTCTTCCCATGGTCGAATTCTCTTTTGGAAATATGCCACAGCCTGATATTTTCATACCGTTTCCGGTGAGGATGATCATACTCAAAAGCTTTCCAGTATTTTTCCTCCGTATTTACCAACAGTATTCTGTGTACCGGCACACTCTGATGTTCCAGCCTCTCGATCAGTTCCACAAGCTCTTTCCCCGGTCTGTAAACCGGAATAATGACATCTATTTCCTGCATATTCTCTCTCCCGTCTCACTTCACTTTTCCAGCATACCACATTTCACCCGTTTTTCCAACCAAACACCTTTTCTCTCTCAAAAAAAGTCAGGCAAAAATGCCTGACTTTTCACACCTTTGTCAACAGGTCTCATCATTCTACCGATTTCGGTTTATATTTATTGGTTACCTCCGTAATATGGTTACTGTAACCCTGCACCTCACTGCTGGGCACATATCCACTCTCATCAAACAGAAATTCGTGCAGCCAGCTCACATTTGACGCCAGATCTTTCGGCACGATACAATCCCCCGGAGAACCTATATTACCGGTCCATCTCATATCCGCCTGCGGGAAACCATCGTCCGCAACCACTCTGTATTCAGCCGCCTCTCCTAACAGCTCCGTGATCTCCGTCAGCCCAAAGGAGGTATACACTTCCTCAAACACATTGTTAGCAATATCCACAAGCTGTGTCACCGAAGCTCCCTTCGATTTATCCATAATTGCCTTCAGTACATTTCTCTGACGCTCGGCACGCCGGAAGTCATCACCCTTTGTATAACGGATCCGGCAGTATCCCGTGGCCTGCATTCCGTCAAGCACCTGCAGTCCCGCGTTGTTCACAGGCGTATAATCCCGTTTCAGATTCTCCGCAATACAATACTGATAGTTGTTCAGATGGCTGATCTCCTCCTTTGTGATATCCATCTGCACACCGCCCAGAGAATCGATCACATCGATCAGGCCGGCAAAACCTATCGTCACAAACTCCTTGATATCCAGATCCAGATTCGCATTCAGCATGCTGATCGCCTGCTTCGGGCCGCCGCCTGCGTAGGCCGCGTTACACTTATTGTATTTATCATTTCCCAGGTTCATAAAGGTATCTCTGTATACCGAAACCAGCTTGACTTCCTTCGTATCCTGGTTGATGGAAGCGATGATGATCGAATCGCTTCTGGTATTCTTTGTCAGCGCCCCCACCGTGGAGTCCACACCGAACAGTGCAACATTCCGGTATCCTTTCATGATCTCCAGCTGTTCTTCACTGACACTCTCGTTGACGACGATCTCCTCCTCCGGAATCTCCAGATATCCAACTTTCTCCGTCCTGGTTACTCCCCACAGCACAAGCAGCATAACCGCAAGCAGCAAAACTTCCCCGACAAAAAGCAGAATACGTTTTCTCTTTTTCTTAGCCCTGGCTTTTGCCGACATTTTCTTTTTGGAACCGCCTTTCGAAGAAGATTTCTTCCCCGAACCGTTCCTTTTTCCACCGGAAGAAGATTTCTTCGTTGGTTTCTCATACTCATAGCCATAATCATATTCAAAATCGTCTTCGTCCTGATATCTTGGTGCCATCGTTCCTTTATCCTTTCGCATTTTACTGTTCTCTGTTAATACGCATTTTTATTGATAAAACCCTTGAATATCGTCAGGAACAGAATCCTGATATCAAATCCCAGCGTCCAGTTTTCAATATAATACAGATCGTAATCGATTCGCTTTCTGATCGAAGTGTCTCCTCTGTAGCCATTCACCTGCGCCCACCCGGTGAGCCCCGGACGCACCTGATGTTTGATCATATACCTTGGAATTTTTTCCCTGAATTCTTCCACATACTTTGTCTGTTCCGGCCTTGGCCCTACAAGGCTCATATCGCCTTTCAGAATATTGACAAGCTGAGGCAGTTCATCCAGACTGGTCCGCCTGATAAATTTTCCGACCTTTGTCACTCTCGGATCATTTTCCACAGTCCAGTCCGCCTGCTTTGCATGCTCACTCTGCTGGCGCATGGAGCGAAATTTATACATACGGAAGGGTTTATTATGTCTGCCAATCCGTTCCTGTGCAAAAATGACCGGCCCTTCGCTTGTAGTCTTCACCAGGATTGCAATGAGCAAAAGTAAAGGCGAAGAAATGATCAGGCCCACAGACGCCCCCACAATATCCATTGCCCTCTTAAAAGCCCTGTTGCTCATCCTTGTGAGCGGCACATTTCTGATATTGATCACCGGCAGTCCCATCAGATCTTCCGTGTAGGGCCTGCTCGGTATAATACTGTTATAATCCGGAATAAATTTTGTGTGTACGCCTGATTTTTCACACTGCGCCACAATATCCTCTAATCTGCCGTACTGGGAAAGGGGCAGCGTGATCGCAATTTCATCCAGCTTGTTCTCCGGCAGTATAATCTCCAGATTATCGATCCTGCCTACTACTTTTATCCCTTTGTACAGCGTTCCCCGCTCGGTCACATCATCCAGAATGGCGTGAATCACATAGCCCCACTGCGGATTTGCCCTGATCCTGTCAATATACTGCTCCGCCGCCTTTGAGTACCCCACAAGCAGCACATGTTTCATATTGTAGCCCTTGCGGCGGGCTGCCATCAGTATTTCCCGCAGACTGAGCCGGAAGATCGCCGTCAGCGTTATATTCAGGCACACAAACATGGCGATCATGGAACGTGAGAAATGCTGCTGCCAAATAACAAAGAGTACGGAAGTCATACCGATGGCACCAAACACATTCGCTTCTGTAATACGAAGCAGTTCCCCGCCTGGGCCTGAACCTCTTTTTGCCGTATAAAGCCTGCAAAACCTGTAAATGATCAGATACGCCACCACAATATACGGGATAGCGCTGAAATAGGTTTCCCTTGGCAAATAAAAATCACCCGGCTTTACATTCCCTACCGGTGTCTCAAACTTGAGCCACCACGCCAGGATATACGAACCTGTGATAATAACAGCATCAATGACTACATGTAATCCATTCAGGTATTTCTGATTATTCTTTATCATAGTACACCTATATCTGCCAATATGTTCCAGTTATTACGACATATCTATTATATTTTACAATAATGTTACAGAAATTACAACATTTTTCTGTGATCTGATCTCTCAGCCGGATAGCCGTACAGCCTTTCAGCTTCACTGTGCCTCAACCGGACAATCTTCGGAACATATTGATCCACAGCTCCCACTGGATCAGCAGATAATTTCCAAAATTTTTTTTCTGAAAGGGAACGTGCATCTTCCTTCCCCCCTCCCTATAGTATATCCGAAATCCGCGCAACAGTCCCTTAAGATAAATCTTTCCGAATCCCTTTCTCAGGAAAAACAAAAATTTCATGCCAAATCCCAGCAGAAGAAAAGGTAAATTTAACAGAACCTGCAAAAAAGGCATGTTCTTTTCAATTAAATAGATGCTGTTTGCGGAAGAAAGGTTTATTTTAAATTCATTATATTTTGAACCGGATACGCTGCTGCCGGCATGATAGACCACAGCCCGCGGCTCATACAGATTATGATACCCGTAAATTCTTGCCCGATACCCGATATCCACATCTTCCAGATAGGCAAAATGCCGTTCGTCAAAACATCCTATTTCCTCAAACACACTCCTCCGGTAAATGGCGGCACCACCGCAGGAAGCAAAAATCTTCCGTGGCTTTGTGTATCTTTCGGAAATCTTTCTTCCTTTTCCATAATCGTAGGCCCAGCCCAACGCACAATAATAATCGCCCGCATTATCCATTCTGTCCGGCGCTTTCATCATACGCATCTGCGCCCCGGCAGAAAATGCTTTCTGATTCCGGTCAAGAGCTTCCTCCATTGCTCTGACAAAGCCTTTCTCAACAGTTAAATCATTATTTAACAAAATGACATAGGGGGTATCCGACGCTTTGATCCCTGCATTCACTGCGGTGCAGAATCCGGTATTTTTTCCCATACGGATCACTTCCACACCGGCCATCTTTTCCGCCGCTTCAGCACTCCTGTCCACGGAACCGTTATCGACCACAAGGATTCTCGCCGGATAATCCTCTGTATCCACCATAAGAGAGACAAGACATTTCTCCAGATACTCCATACCGTTATAGTTTGGAATCACGATCGTTGATTTCATATTGACAGCCCTCCGGCTTCCGGATCCCCCGGACAGTTCAGGCCCCTCATCGCTTCACCCTGATCTGCGGATCCCACACAAGCCGCTCCCCCCTCTCCCGAAATACATTGCAAAGCGCCATGCTGCGCTGTCTCCAGATATTTTCATCCAGCTGATTACAGTACGCTTTATCCCGCTCCTCAAATCTCTCCACATAGGGTACTTTTACCAGGTCCTCAAACAGTGGAATATCTTCTCCGCGCAGGATCAGGGTTCTGGCATCCAGAGCCCAGGCATCCCTGACTACCGACGCCACATTCGCCGGCCCTGAAAAAAAGCTGTAAAGCCCCTGAAACGGACAACTGCCATCCTTCAATAAGATACCACTTGTTATTTTATTTCCCTTATCCAGCACCGATCCACCCACAGCTGCCACATCTGTCCTCGCCGTCAGAAGATCCGGCTCATAGGTGATCCTGTAAAAACCCACATGCTCCGTGTCGCAGACCAGTCCCCTGATCCCCTTTTTTTCCAGGAAATCCTGCACTGCCTTCTTCCCTGCCTCATAGGCGTAGCGCTTGCTTCCTGAATTGCCCGCCGTAGACAGCACATGGCACCGCCAGTGATAGACCACTTTTTCCACATGAACGATCTCCTCCTCCCGGATATCCGCCACAGCCCGCAGAATCAGATCGTAATCCTGTGCGCCGTCATAAGCAGCACGAAACCTAAGCTTCCGCATCAGTTCTGCTTCCATCATCAGAAAATGGCAGATGTAATTGTTTGACAGGAGAAAATCAAAATTAAATCCCGATTTTATATTTGGTTCTCTGAAATTTTCCCCATTTTCATCACATTTATCCTCATCGGAGTACAGAAGCTTCGGCCGGACATTTTCTTCCTCCAATAAAGTATTTACGGCTTTTACCATCTCATACAGTGCATCCGATGTCAGCAGGTCATCATGATCCAGCAACGCAATATATTCTCCGGCCGCCTGACAGATAGCCTGATTGCTGTTGCCGGAAATGCCTTCATTATTTGATAACGCATGGTATTTTATTTTGTCTGCCAGTTTTCCAGGCAGACTTTTTTTCTTTTTTTCCACACATTCCATTACATGACCGCTCTCACTGGCATCTGCCAGGATCAGCTCCCAGTTTTCGTAAGTCTGTGCCGCCACGGAATCGATCAGCGCATCCAGGAATTCCACCTTTGTTTCATAGGCAGGCACTGCGATACTGATGAGAGGCATGTATCCAAAAACTGCCTTTCTCTGTCCATCCAGCTCCTTTTTTGATGGCGGCGCATAGGAATATCCTGCATCATAAGGAGCGGTGAGCCGCTCATATGCCATGCCCACCGCTTTTCTTATGCCGTTACGCTTCATGTAATTTGCTGTTTTTCTGATATTCTGACCTGTCATAATAAAACCTGCCAAGTGCGGGTATTACAGCAGTGCTTTCACCGCTTCCGTGAGAGCTTCCACCCTCTTTTGTGCATCCTCCAGTCCGGTTCCCTTCACACCCATATAGAACTTGATCTTCGGTTCCGTGCCGGAAGGGCGGGCACAGCACCAGGAATCATTTTCCAGCTCGAAGTACAGTACATTGGACTTTGGAAGACCGGTAGGTCTCACCTCTCCCGTAGCCATATCCGTGGTCTGATCCAAATCATAATCCCGCATCTCCACTACCTTAAGCTCACCAAAGCTTCTCGGCGGATTCTTGCGAAGTTTATCCATAATCGCCGCGATCTGCCTGGAACCGTCGATCCCTTTCATCGTGATCGCATACTGTGTCTCTTTATAATAACCATACTTCTCATACAGTCTGATCATCTGATCCCAGAGTGTAATCCCATTCTTCTTGCACCATGCAGCCACTTCACAAAGACACATTACGGCTACTATGGCGTCTTTATCCCTGGCATGAGTTCCTGCAAGACATCCATAACTCTCCTCCAGGCCAAATACATAATTGTAAGTATGATTCTGTTCAAAGAGTTTGATCTGCTCACCGATAAACTTAAAGCCTGTCAGCACTTCCACAAACTTCGCCTTATAGTCTTCCGCGATGGCCCGGGTCATATTGGTTGTCACAATTGTCGTCACCATGGCCGGATTTTCAGGCATTTTGCCGGTCGCGGTCCGCTCTCTCATGATATATTCCGCGATCAGCATGCCGGACATATTTCCGGTGAAGGATACATATTCTCCGGTGGCCCCGTCTTTCGCGTAAATACCCAGTCTGTCCGCATCCGGATCTGTTGCAAGTACCACGTCCGCATCCTTCTCTTTTGCCAGCTTTAACGCCAGCGTAAAAGCTTTCGGATCCTCCGGGTTGGGGTAATCCAATGTTGTAAAATCGGGATCCGGCAGCTCCTGTTCCGGCACTACATACACATTCTTAAAACCAAGCTCGGAGAGGATCCTTCTCACCGGCACATTGCCTGTTCCATGAAAAGGTGTATAGACGATCTTTATATCATCAGCCATCTCCCTGATCACTTCCGGATGAATGATCTGCTTTTTCAGCTCTTCCATATATCTGTCGTCGATCTCTTTGCCAATCACCTGATACAGGCCTTTATCCATGGCTTCCTGCTTATCCATGGTCTTCACATCATTGTAATCCGTTACCGCGCGCACTTCCTCGATGATCTCCCTGTCCTTTGGAGCCGTCACCTGGGCGCCATCCTCCCAGTACGCCTTATAGCCGTTATACTCCGGAGGATTATGACTTGCTGTCACTACAATACCGGAAATGCAGCCAAGCTCCCTGATCGCGAAGGAAAGCTCCGGTGTGGGGCGCAGCGCGTCAAACACGTAGGCCTTGATACCATTTGCCGCCAGACAAAGTGCCGCCTCATCCGCAAACTCAGGGGACATTCTTCTGGAGTCATAGGCAATGGCCACCCCCTTTTCCTGCCCACCCTGCTTTAAAATATAGTTGGCAAGTCCCTGTGTGGCCTTCCGCACGGTATAGATATTCATGCGGTTTGTACCAGCACCGATCACTCCCCGCAGACCGCCCGTACCAAACTCAAGCTCCTTATAAAACCGATCCTCGATCTCCGCCTCATTTCCCTGAATACCGAGAAGTTCTTCCTTAGTTCCCTCGTCAAAATAACCATCCGCCAGCCAGAAATTATACTGTTCTTTGTAATCCATCTGTAATCCCTCCATTGATATCTTTTTCTGCAGGTTACATTACTCACAGCAAAGCTGTTCGTAACTTGCAAAGTTCATCTTTGCAAGCAGGTAAACTTTCTGCAGATTACATTATAACAAATTTTTCCGGGAATGGGAATCCTTTCTTTTTCCAGTCAGAAAAGGGAGATATCTGTTGATCAGCTCAATACAGGCCACTTCCAGAATCAGGATCATACCTACCACATTGACAAAAAAGAACGCCCGGTTCCATCTCGGGATCCAGTGATCCACTCTGTAAGCCACATTGAGTGCAAGATAAAGAAAATAAAAATCGATATGCGTCGCCATAATGATCAGAGAGTTTTTCCCAAAATAAAGAAGCGGCTTTACAGGTTTACAGTTTCTGCACACAAGCGTCACCCCCAGAAAGGACAGTGAAGCGGACAGATAGGCCAAAACAGGCATATCCCCGAAAGACAGGGTACGAAAATCAAAAATACCGTTTATCATATGAATCAGGATCCCCAGCACAAACAGCATTATGCCTCCCGCCGTCTGCCATAAGGAAAATTGCCGCTCTCTCTCCCAGATATTCCTGCCTCCCTGAAACAGCACATAGCCCGCGCAGACATAGGGCAGAGCATAAACTGACCGCAGAATGGTCCGCGCAGCACAAAACACTGCATAGGCCGGCATCCCTGACTGGAAAAACACCTCCCGTTCCACCAGCATACCATTGCACACAAATGACACTATTGTCAGAAAAGGAGCAATAACACATGCCCTGACCGTGCCCAGTTTTTTAAGCAGAAAAACAAACAGCACTTCCGACAGAAACAATGCCGGCAGAAACCAGAGCACAGAAGTTCCCCAAAGCGTCACCATGGCAACACCTTCCATTTTCAGCTCCTCCATGCTAGAGACACCGGCCGCCATACGCGCTACATCCCGCAATATGTACAACAGGCTGAAGCACCAGAAGGGCACAAGCAATGCGCGCCCTTTGCGCAGCACAACCTCTTTTCCGACCCGTTCTCTCTCCCCCGTACAGCCGATCAGCATGCCGGCGACCAGGAAAAAAAGCGGCGTCACAAAAGAAGAGAGCCACGCAACCGCTCTCTCCGGCACAACGCCCGCATGCATGACAACAATGCCCAGAATCCCTATTCCCTTTACCATATCTATATAATCCAGACGTTTTTTCATTCCACTGCTCCCGCCTCTTGCCGTTCTTCCCCCCACAATACTGTCCTGTGCCCAAAAGCCCTTCACACCTGTGGCATTTCCCTCCCGCTTTCCTCTCTGATCCTCAGCGCATAGTCGCTTCTGTCCAGCGAAAAGTTGGGATTATAATAGGGATCGCCTTTTGCCAGTTCCTCTTTCCATTTTTCCCGGAAGCGGGCGGATTCTTCATCGTAGCGTCTTGCCTTTTCTCCCTGATCGTCCAGTCCTCTGGAAATGGATTCAAAATGGTACAGCTCGCAGTACGGATTCCAGACATTGAGCAGACCTTTTTGCCGCAGACGCAGGCAAAAATCCACATCGTTTAAGGCGATGGCAAAGCCCTCGTCCAGTCCGCCCAGTTCTTCATACAGCGCGCGCCTCACCATCAGACAGGCGCCCGTCACCGCCGATACGTCCTGGGCATAACAGAGCCTGCCCATATAACCCAGATTAGTCTGGGCTACCCGGTAGTGGGTGTGCCCGGCAGTCCGGTGCGCCCCCAGGCCGATCACGATGCCCGCATGCTGGATCGTCTTATCCCCGTAGTAGAGCTTCGCCCCCACTGCGCCCACGTCCGCTCGCTGTGCGTACATCAAAAGCTCCTCCATCCAGTTGATGGAGATCACCTGGGTATCATTATTTAATAACACCAGATACTCGCCGGCGGCAAACGACGCCCCGAAATTGTTGATCTTCGAATAATTAAATTCTCCTTCATAACGCACCACCCGGATATTCCCGTACTGTTCCAGTGTCTTATAATATGCCTCGATCTCCTCCGTCACGGAATTATTCTCCGCCACGATGATCTCATAGTTATCGTAAGTGGACTGCCTTCTGATCGAATCGATACATCTCGACAGATCCTCCACATGGTCCTTGTTGGGGATCACAATGGATATTTTCGGATTTCCGGACACTTCATATTTGATGCGGAAGATCGTCTCAAAAGCCTTTGTGCTGACGATCTCGAAATTTTCAAATCCGCTTGCCCGCAGATGATCCGCCACGGCGTTTCTCGCCGCCTCAATCGCGTAGCTTTTGGCACCTATATCCGCCGCCACGCTGGCCTTATGGGAACGCCAGTAGTACAAAAGTTTCGGAACATGCACCACATGCTTTGCTTTGGATGTAAGCCGCAGAATCATATCATGATCCTGGCTGCCGTCAAACTGCGACCGAAACAGCTCCATCCCCTCTAAAAGCTTTCTGTCAAAGACACTGAAATGGCAGATATAGTTGTTGGCCCGCAGATTGTCGATGGAAAAATCCGGTTTGAAATGCAGCGTCAGCATATCGTCTATGGTCTTATTCCCTTTAAACGTGGTCTCATCACAGTACAGGTAGTCCGCATCCTCCTCGCAGATCCTCACCATGTATTCATACAACGCCGCCGGATGCAGGATATCATCATGATCGAAAAGACCGATATAGTCCCCTGTGGCCATCTTCAGGCACTCGTTAGTATTGCCCGATATCCCCTCATTTTTCTCAAGCTTCCGATATAATACCCGCTTATCCTTCGCCGCATGGGCAAGACACATCTCTCCCACGTAAGCGTGCTCCGCATCGGAGCCGTCCGCCAGACAAAGCTGCCAGTTTTCATAGGTCTGATCAAGCACAGACTGAATCATCTCCACCAGGAACTTCTTTGGCGTATTGTATAACGGCACCAGAATACTGAATTGAATTTCTCTTGGAAACCTGGTCCCCCGCTGTCTCTCCACTTCCTCCGTCGTCGGAAAGCCGGCCGTCCCATGCTGCACCCTGGCCTGCCTCTCGATCATTTTATTCCGGATCTTTCTGGCAATCCCCCGGGGCGAACCGTAATTTCCTACCCTGTCCTTCGTGCGCTTCATAAAATGATAAACGCTTCTGAGTGGCTTCGAAAGTTTCCAGAAGCCGCTCCCCTTGATCCGTGAAAGTTTCCCCGACAGATCCTCCACCTGCGCGTTTGCATCCGAGAGGCGCCCCGCAAGCGCCGCCGCTTTTTTCCTTTCCCTGAGATAAGCCTCTCTGTAATAGACAAGCTGTTCTTCCTCCGGAAGCTCATCCGGCGTTATTTCCATCGTGTTTTTTTCTCTTTCTTCCACTGGTAAATCCTCTCGTTCCATAATTTATACACCAGCCAGTTCTTATACTATTCCATTAAGCCGTTACCAAGCTGGGGCTTTTTGCTGTTTCATTCAGTCGTTGCCAGCCGGAAGGAAAATAAAATTCTCAAGGAGCCCCTTAAAAAGCGTCGGCACTTAGCAAGGTATTTTCGAGCTTAGTGTCCGCTACGCTTTTTACGGAGCGAGAGCGTGGCGACGGAGAATTTTATTTTCCTTCCAGCGTCCGCCACTCAAACCCGCACCAGCTTCCCGCTCCTCCCATAAGCAGTCTTCCCGTCCCGCAGATCCCTGTAAAGCATCCCCACCGTATAACTCCCGGAATCCAAATGCTCCTTTAAGATTCTGCATGTAAAGCCGGACAGCTCCACATTCTTCTGCATGGGCAGAATGGCCTCCACATCCGGTCTGAGCCGTTCTTTTACCGGAATCTGATAATAAAAATCACCGTTCTGTGCCTCTAAGATCAGCCACCGCTCATACAGGCAGTTATCCCGTCCCAGCATATAGCACCACCCTTCCGTCTCCAGAATATCCGGCTCATACAGGTAGATCTTTTTCTGTTCTCCCGCCCGTTCCACGGTCAGCATCACAGCGGCGGAAAGTTTTGCCTGCAGATCCGTCTTCTTTTCCTTCCGCTCCGGCGTGGCTGTCAAAAGCAGTCTGTCGTAAGGATATCTGTAACCGATCCGATAGTCAGAAGCATTGTCGATCAGCTGCTCGCTGTAGTAGGGATCATATTTGTGAAACAGCGGATGCTTCTGATAAAGTTTCGTCTTCTCCCCGATCAGCCTTTGCCACTTCTCCTCGGAGATGTCGTCCGCCCCCCGGCTGGCAGACTCATGATGCAGAAGCACCGCATCGTTTCGCAGTACATTTCTGTACCCCGCCTCCGCCAGTTTAAAGCAAAAGTCCACATCATTGTAGGAAACCGCCATCTCCTCATCCAGACCGCCCACTTCTTCATACAGCGACCGCTTCACAAGCAGGCAGGCCGCTGTCACCGCAATCATATCATACGTTATGGTATTATGCCCGTAATAATAAACTCTGTCATCCGGAAATATCGTCATCTTATGAGAAGGGCCGATATGCATATTCGTCACCCCGGCATGCTGAATTACCTCTCCCTCCGGATACCACAGCTTTGCCCCCACAGCACCCGTGCCGGACAGCATCGCCTGTCCCAGCATGATCCGCAGCCAGTCCGCCTCTATGACCTCCACATCATCATTGAGCAGCAGGATGTACTCTCCCTCTGCCGCCTTTTCCCCCAGATTACACATCGCGGAAAAATTGAAAGCCATAGGATGGTAAATGTAGCAGCACTGCGCTTTCACAGTTCCCAGAAAATCCTGAACTGCCTGCCGGTTTTCCGGGCAGCTCCCATTATCTACCACAATAAACTGTACACGCCCTTCCATCCCCTCAAGGCAGGTGCGTTCCAAAAACGAACCAATACACTTTTGTAACAGTTCCGGATGATCTTTAGAAAGAATAATGACAGACAAAACAGGCATATTTTCTTTCTCCTGCGACGCAAAAGCAGGCCTCACAGACCATATCTCCGGATACAGCGTCTGACAGGATTCGCATTCATAGCCTATGCCGTTTATAAAATCCTGTTTTAACTTTATGTATTTTTTCTCAAATCCCCAGAATTCCGGATTGGCCTCCGCTCTCATCCGCCCCGTATCCAGATAATAGTGAAGATCCGCCGGCACTGTAAAGTCCGCCTGGCTGTCCTGGTGATACAGTACCAGATCCAGACACACGATCTCTGGGCAGGCCTTTTCCCTCGAAGTCCGGCCTGCCTTTTCCCCGTAATAAAATCCGCTTCCCCAGGGGGCGTCCTTATCGTAGGAAACCGCCTCCGGCTTTTCAAAATATGGTCGTAACAGGCGCAGCACAAAATCGTACAGATTACTGCGCGCCTCCTCATAGCCGGACAGGGAAACTCTCTCCGCCCAGGCCCTGTCCACCGCAAAATAACTGCCAAAATAGAAAAAGCCAAGCAGCGTATCCGGCGACAGACAGGGTTTAAACCAGGGGAAACATCTCTTCCCCCCGGAACGCTGATCCTGCGCTCCATAGAGAAACTTTGTCTCCGGAAATGCGCCAAACCACTGTTCCACCAAAGATACCGCTCTTTCGTCCAGCTGTTCCGGATATTCCGCAAACAAGAGGATATCCGGCCGGATTTCCACCTCATTTCCTGCCGCTTCCGCCGCCGAACGGGACAGATTCATCCCCGCCGCATTCTCCGCCATACCGGCCAGACTTGTCGCCCCTGCAAAGCTCCCGTAAGGAATCACAAGGCACACCGGCTGCTTTTTCGTCTTCCCCGCCGAGAGAACATTCTGATAACGCCCCCACAAAGCGTCCTCTGCCTCACGGATCCACTGCCCATAGCTGTCCTGCTGACAGTGCAACCGCTCTCTGTAAGCTCTGGCAAATTCCTCCGGTGCCTGTTCCTCTTTCACGCCCTGCTGAAAAATGTCCCCTACATGCCAGACCTTTTTCAGCCCTCGCACAAACAAAGACGGCACCCGGGACATCTTATAGAGCGGATTTGCGCAGATCGCCTCATACTTTCCCTGCAACTCCTCCCGCTTCGTCTCCGCATCCGCCACCTTCCCGGCCAACACGATATTTTTCTTCTTCTCTCTCTCATATGCTTTTTGAAAGTAATCGCACCAGCTATATTCCATAAGACTCCTTCATATCACCACTCAATTATTTTCATCCCGGCGTCCGCACTCCCTTAACTGTCCACAAGCAGCGTCTCCGCACTGAATCCGAAAAGCTTCTGCCTGGAGCAGGCATCCTCCCAGAAATAGCCGATCAGATACTCCCCCGCCGGCAGTGCATCCCGCCTGATCCAGATACTCACCCCGCAGAGGGCCGGATGATCGATATATGGAAGATTTTCCTCCAGATCCGGCCTGCGGCACTCCCTGTACGGGACTTTCCACACCCTGTTCTCCTGCCTCTCCGTCGCCCGCATCGGTTTTAGCAGCAGGCTTTTTTCATAACGACTGTTATCTATATTCACGCTATAGGACCACCCCTGTATATAGTAGTCTCCTGCGCCATGCTTTCCCGTCCGCCAGGCCTGTTCATCTCCAGTAAACTCAACCCCCATATACAGGCATTCATTGTGCCACACCGGATCCGGCTCTTTATCCAAAGGGATCACTTCCGCCCTCTCAGAGATTCGCGCTTCCTCAAACCGACAGGCAGGTTCGTAGCCCCGATCCAGAATATCACGCACCAGCTTTCCTGAATAACAGGCATCCCTGTTCCACATCTCAGGGTATGCCTCATACAGAAAATCTCTCTCCCTGTGCAGCCTTGCCACTTTTTCCCTTCCCGCATCAAAGCCTCTGCTAAAAGACTCATGGTGCCGAAGAGAGATCTGGTTGCAGCACACATTCTGATATCCCGCCCGCAGCAGTTTAAAGCACAGCTCCACATCGTTAAAGGCCACCTCAAGCCTTTCCTCAAACCCGCCGATCTCCTCAAAGACCTCCCGCCGAATTAACAGACAGGCCCCGGTCACCGCAGTGACATTCACCGCACATCTGTTGATGCCGTGATAATGTACCTTTTTATCAGAAGAAAACTGCAGTTTATGAGCCGGCCCCAGATGGATGTTGGTGATTCCCAAATGCTGGATCCGGTCGCCGTCGGGGTACAGAAGTTTCGCCCCCACTGCGCCCACATAGGGCTTTGCCGCCTTAGAGACCATGGCTTTCAGCCACCCCTCCTCCACGATTTCTATATCATCATTGAGAAACAGCAGATACTTTCCCGCTGCCTCTCTCCCGCCGATGTTGCACATGGCAGAAAAATTGAACGCCATTTGCCGGTACAGATAGTGGAAAGAATAAGCCTCTTTCAGCTGGTTCCGCATCTGTAAAATCCTGTTTTTATTTTTACCATTACTGCCGTTATCTATTACAAGGATCTCCAGATTCTGATAATCCGTCTGTTCTCTCAGCGAGTGGATACAGCGGGAGAGCAGGGCCGGATTATCCTTCGACGGAATAATCACAGAAATCAGATCCTGTTTCTCCCTTTCCTTCGGAATCTCCACATCCGCATACAGATGGCCCTTTTTCAGCTCATCAAAAACAGGTTCCATACCCCAGTCCCCGTACTGCCCGGACCATTCTTTCGCGGCATCCTCCTTCATCTCCTCTGCACTGCCTGACAAAAACATGATTTTCTCAATATGCCCCGCCTCTTTCGCCTCATCCAGGCAGCACAACACCGCATCGTAGACTATTTTTTTCACAAAAAGGTTTCCCTCTTCGGTATCTTCCTCACCTGCGCCTTCCCGATCCTGCCGGAACAAATCTCTGCGCGCGGCCGCTTTTCCTGCGATCTCTGCAATCAGCGTTTTCCGCACCGCAAACACATTCCCAAAATAGAAAAAAGACTGCAAAAGATCCGGCGACCAGTCCGGCTTCAGATAACGGTCTTCATCCCCATAGGCGATCATACAGGCCGGATGCTCCTCAAAATACCGCACCGCCTCCAGGGGGGCCTGTTCCGTCAGCCCTGTACGATCAGAAGTGACAAGCCACAGGTCCCCTGTTTTCTCCCATCCTTCTTCATGAAAAATACTCCCACAGAAAGCCTCCGGCAAGAATACAGACACCGACAAATGCCCTTCCCCCGCCTTCTCCTTCCATGCCAGAACCTCTTCTCGTTCCTGTTCCAGCGTTTTTTCCAGCCATATATCATAAGGAACGGTTTGTCCTGCAACCCGCTCCTCATATAATCGGTGCCTCTTTTTTATCAGCAGCTTCTGCACAGCCCTTTTCATATGCTCCTTCACAGGCGAAGCCTCCTCTTTGCCGCATTTTCCATATCCTGTGCCATTTCTCTTCCCACAAAAATACGCTCCATACCAAATTCCAGCGTATTCACCTCTTCCTGGGGCAGCCCTTCCAGAGAAATCACCAGGTTCGGATCATTTGTCGGAAATACAAAGCTTCCGGTGTCATCCAATCCTGTTCCGTTACTCGTCAGCACAGAGGTCTTTCCGGTCCAGGGCAGATCGACATCATTCCATCTCAATTCTTTGATCCGCACCATACAGTCCACAAAAGCCGGATCGATCCTGACCTGCCGCACCCCGGCCTCCACCGTCAGCGTCAGTTGCAGATCCCGTCCGCTTTTTACCACCATATTGTCCACAAAAAAGGAAGTCTCTTCCTGAAAGCCCAGTCCGGTGTCCTCATAGATCTGAATATGGCCCTGGGCTTCCTCCAGGCGTATTTTCTCCAGAAACTCCACCGGATCATAACAGCTGTGCTCCAGCAGATCCCGCAGCTCCACCATAGACCGGCGCTTTCCCGTCACAAACCGTTGAAAAGCCTTTTCCTGGGCTCTGTATTCCTCCGCATCCGCGTCCGTGACGCCAAGCTCCTCCAAAATCAGATCCAGATCAAGGGCATTCCTCTTTTTATCCTCCAGCAGATAGCAGTAGACCGCACGGAAAGCCAGTTCCTTCGTATCCACCTGTTTTCCGAAAGTCCACTCATAATCGATCAGCGTCCAGACACTGTTTTCCAATGCGTCAAAGGGTTTTGCCCCATCCTTTCTCCCGATCAGAATATTGGAAAAAATCAGGTCAAAATCCGCCACCGGCTCTTTGCTGTGGTGATCTACCAGCCGCAGATACTTCCGGAAAAGCTCTAAAAAGCCTTCCATATCATTTTCCGCCAGTCTGGCATCCAACAGTTCCGTCAGCGTTACCCCCTCGATATACTCAAGCTCCACATAAGGCCGCTCTTCCTCTCTCTCCACCAGCTTGCAGCGGTTGATCCGCAGCTCCCCGCCGCCGTAGCGGTCCTTCAGCTTCCGGTAAGCCACCTCAATATTCCTGATATGGGTATCCGCCTCCTCGCACAAAGGATGCTTTCTCACTGCCAGCTGCCTCGGCAGACCGCTTCTCTCTGCGGACGTCATATCCCCTCTGTTCTCCAACCCTGTCAGCGTAACCGGCAAAATCTCTGTCCGGATCCGGTAATCTCTCTTTCTGTCACACGAATACTTCACATAACAGGTGTCCGGCTTCTCCCCAAGCACCACCAGATAGGAATTGGAATATAACGGAAACAACCCTTCCCGCAGAATGGAATCAAAGGCTCTCCGCTCATCAAACAGCACCATTCTGTCTCTGTCAAAATTGCGCAGATTATCGGACAGCTCCCCGATCTTTGGCTGATATTCGTCCGAATAAAGGTTTGTCATAAACTTGTAATCCGGATAGGGATAATAAAAGGCGTACTCCGTCATCCCGCAGTCCGCAAAAATGCGCTCCAGGCCGTTCCTCGTAAAGGTCCGGACCACGCCGCCCTCCGGATAACCCTCGATCCCGGAAAAAAAGGTTCCCAGATGATCCTCTCTGCACCCGGCCCAGTACTTCAATCCAAATTTATTCTCTATGGCGATAACGATACGCCCATCCTTTTTCAGATGGCGTTTTATAATATTCAGAAAATTCTCAAAAGGCGCATCGCCGCCGATATAAGCCTGGGCATACTCAAACACACCGATCAGGCAGATATAATCATAGTTATTTGGAAGAGAAGGTTCCACATCCTGAAAATTCCCCACATGGATCGTCACATTATCACAGTCCATATGCCTGTATGCATTGATCATACTGCGCTTTTTCGACAGTTCCACACAGGTGACGCTCTGTGCCTTTCTGGAAAGCACACCCGTTATCGCGCCGCAGCCCGAACCCACTTCCAGCACGCTCATCGTTTTGTCGATGGGCAGCCACTCCACGATATTTTCCCTCTGGGCGGAAAGATGATAAAGAACCTCCCAGCTCTTTTTCTCCTCAATAATACGCGGATACTCCACCTCGGCATAATCCCTTGCGATCTGCAGCAGCTCATCCTCCACCGCCCCATCGCAGTACACATCCTCGCCGGAGTAAAATGTGAAATCCAGATTTACTTTTCCGATCTGCTCTATTTTCCCCATACTCAATACTTTCTTTATCGTATCAGCTGTCATCATAGTTTTCCTTTATCCCTACCATTTTTTCACCCGGGCGTCGAAAATATCTCTCTGTCTTCTACCAGAAGATAATCGTCCTCCTATGAGTTTCCGTTTCGCTTCACCTCAGTCAGCCATCAGGATATTATGATCCACTGATGGCGTCCGCAGGTGGCCTCACCTCCACCACAGACTCCGGATCAAAAAATCCCACCGTATCTTTATCCGAGATCACCGTCAGATTCAGCACATCATACAGCCTGTGATACACCGTAAAATCATCCCCCTCATAGCCGGTCACCCCCAGAGACAGCAGATACTCTCCCCCTTGTAAGTTCATATGCTGGGTAAACGTAATCTCCTTTGTCTCCCCTGCCTTCACTGCTTCCAGAAAAGCTTTTTCCACCATGGTATTCGTACCGGTAATCTCCGTCCCTTTGATATTTTTTATCGTAAACGCAAAAATCGGTGCCGGACAGTCCTGCGCAAATTCCACTTTCATGCGGATCGTATATTCCTGCCCTTTGATCACCGCCGTAGTCCTCACCCCGTTCTGGTCGGTCAGATCGTACTCCGTAATTCTCGCCTTCCCGGAACCGTACTCCAACAGTTCGGGATTGATCCCCTGCCCCGCAGTCTTCTCCTCTTTTTCTTTTTTTTGCAGACTGCCCGCCGCCTTCTCCCGCAGTTCCTCATCGTGAAGCAGATTCGTATGTTCCGTATCGTCCGGTATCTCATACTGTCCCACAAGCACCCGCTTATAGGTATCGATCATCTCTTTGGGGCTGCCTTCCCCCAGCTTCACGCCCTTGTTTAACAGCACCACCCTGTCACAGTATTTGCTGATACTGCTCAGATCATGACTGACAAAGACAATGGTTTTGCCCATTTCCTTGAATTCCTCAAATTTATGGTAGCACTTCGCCTGAAAAAATACATCCCCCACGGAAAGCGCCTCATCCACGATCAGGATCTCCGGTTCAATGTTGATGGCAACCGCGAAAGCCAGACGGACAAACATCCCGCTGGAGTAAGTCTTCACCGGCTGATACACATACTCTCCGATGTCCGCAAAATCCAGAATGTCCTGCAGCTTTTCATCGATCTCCTTCTCCGAAAAACCGATC
This sequence comes from uncultured Lachnospiraceae bacterium, assembly GCA_910578085.1. GTDB lineage: Bacteria > Bacillota > Clostridia > Lachnospirales > Lachnospiraceae > 1XD8-76. The sequence continues at coordinate 111,465 of CAJTPM010000005.1, forward strand.
ATCATACCGTTTAAATAGATATTTTCGATCCCGTTATACTCCATGTTAAACCCTGCCCCAAGTTCCAGAAGGGCTGAGATACGCCCGTTCACCAACACCTGACCCTCACTGGGAGACAGAACACCTGTGATAATCTTCAGAATCGTGGACTTGCCGGAACCGTTTGTGCCAATGATCCCCACACACTCTCCCTGATAAATATCCATATCAATGCCGTTTAAAGCATAGTGCTTCTTATGCTTTGGCTTTTTGGTAAACCCCAGCGCTTCCCGCACTCTGTCGGAAGACCTGTCATACAGTTTATATATTTTTTCCACTCCCTTTACAGAAATGGCTACAGGCTTATCTTGTGACATAACTTCTCCTATTTCATAACAGTTCGGCCATATGGCTTCACTGTTATCCTGTTCCACCACAACAGTTCCGCCTCCCGGCCGGACAGTTCTATTCCTCTTCCTCAACTGCTCTCACCGCCAGAGATTCTTTCCCATACCAGTTCGCCATCGCCCGGTTTTCCTCTCTCTCCGGATCCTCACTCAGATCTCCGATGCACAACATCCAGGGCTTAAAGATATAGGGTTCCAGCACCACATTTTTTTCACCGCTCTTTAAAATTTCCAGCCGCTCTAGATACTCGCAGTGGAAATTGTAGGCCTCCCCCGAGTGAATATAGTGATATGCTCCCCAGGAGGAGTACCACCCATACTGATTGGAGGAATGTTTTACCACAAATACGACTGAAAGTGCTATCAGCCCGTAAAACCACCAGGGACATCCCCTGTCCGCAAACTGCCTCCCCCTCTTCTCCAGAAGTCTTCTCATCCAGCCGGTCCAATATACCTCATTGATCACTAACAGGATCTGGTATGTAACTTTTACCGCATTTAACGTTCTGCTGAGTCCCGCATGCCCCAGAGAGTAAAGGCTTGGAGTAAACCCCGTGGCATACAGACACAAAGACCATAAAAGAACAAGCCCCGGCAGTCTGAATGAAAAGCTGCTTTTCCCTGCGATCCTCCAGGCGATCGGCAGTATCAGTATGACTGCCACCAGCGTAATCCATCCTGAAAACTCTCCCATATAACGAAAAGCCTCCAGAAAAGAACGAAGCACCGACTCCACCGGCGAATATCCCCAGCCCACATAGGACTGCGCCCTCACACCATTCCCCGGCGCCGACACATTTTTATAGAAGGCAAACCCATAGACCGCCAATATGGGAAAATAGCGGAACACTTTCTTCCTGTCCGCCAGAAATGCCAGTATCATTATGGATACCAGTATCACCAGCCCCTGCAGGGAAGTGACAAAGTTGCTGCCGCCCGCCAACAGCGCACCTGCCATCCCGGCTATTATCAAAAGGATCCCCTTCACGCTTTTTACACGCTCAACTGTAAACAGACAGATGAACCCGGCCACAGAGAGCATGGCAAACGAATGCATTCCCATATAATGTATCCCCGGATTGTACCAGAACAATGCCGACGGCGTCGTATATGTCAGCTCTATCACCATCATTGCAGCAATCGCCTGCAGACTGATCGAAGAGGCTCTGTTCACATGGAGCACTTTCTTTGTCAGCGTTCCCACCAGCACAAACACCGATGTGGTGAGAATCAGGATCAGGAACATGCTGCCGATTCCATAATACTGTTCCCCCCAGATATGAGGCGCCAGGGACATAAAAAAGATCGAGGAAAATGTCCCCTGCCATGCATACCAGGACATCGATGCACAGTACCACGCCCCTTTTAATGCGCCACGGATACCCGGCACCTCCGTCATGAAGTTTCGGGCATATATCGCATAATTGAAATCATCATACCAGGGCACTGCGTAAACCGCAATACGAAGTAACGGCGCCAGCAAAATCAGTAAAACCACCACCGCCCCGGCACTGGTCACCGGATCGGACGGCCTCCAATTCGCTATTCTGTTTATCCAGTTCTTTACCTTTCCCATATTCCGTTTCCTGCTCTCTGTCCACCATTTATGCCATCAGAACATTGCTCTGCCTTTTACAGTACATCCGCAAAATGTACTTTCAGCCGCTTAAAAATAAGCGCACCGATGCCAAACACCACCACAGTAAAGATCCAAAAATACATGGTGGAATAAAAATCCTCAAAAAACCATTCCTTTTCGCAGATCGCGCTGCGGTAACCATTCACAATATATACTAATGGATTTAATTTTATGATTGTATTCCAAAGCGGCGGCTTATTCTCCAGCACTGCAATGCTCCACAGAATCGGGGTCGCCCACATCCCCACCTGCAACACAATGGATATGATCTGCGTCAGATCCCTGAAAAATATCACGATCGCACAGGTCGTATAGGAAAGTCCCAGCACCAGAATAAACGTACAGATACTGTAATAGATGATCTGAATCGTATAAACCGTAGGATAACAGCCATAGATCACCGCCACAATTAAAAGCACCAGCACAAAAAACAGATGAATGAATGTGGCCGCAATAATTTTGATGATCGGCAGAATGCTGATCTTAAAGACCACTTTCTTTACCAGATAATTATACTCAAGAAGAGCCGTAGTTCCGTTATTCAGTGCCTCAGAAAAATAAAACCAGGGACAAAGCCCTGCCGCCAGAAACAGTACATAAGGCATACTTGTCCCACTGGAGAGAAACTGTGCCCTGGAACCCATAAAATTTTCAAACACAAACCAGTACATGAAAACCGTGACTACCGGCTGGATCAGTGCCCAAATGATCCCCAGATAAGAACCTGCATAACGCTTTTTAAAGTCATTTTTAGCTAACTTCCAGATCAGCCTTCTGTTCTCAAACAGTTCCATCGGAAGGACCGTCAGCTTATCATAGAGCAGTATGAAAACAACACAGGATATCATGATCAGCACACAGGCTATTATTTTCTTTAACAGCTCCTCCTGCTGATCGGCAAAGGGATTGTGATGCAGCACGATAATAAGCGCCATGATCCCCGCTAATATACAGAAAATGGCGATCCCCATTTTCTTTGAAATTCTTTTATGCTTCATTTGCGGCAATCTCCTACACGCCCATAGTCTGTCTGAAAGCAGAAAATCCTGCCCACTTTGTATCCTTTTCCGATAAGATCAACTCCATTCCATCCGGAATCGGCCATTTCACACCGATCTCGCTATCCCCGAAGTAAATGCCTCCCTCATCGTCCCCATGATAGAAATCCGTACACTTATAACAAAATTCCGCCTCCCCGGAAAGTACCAGAAATCCATGGGCAAAATTTTTCGGAATGAAAAACTGTTTTTTATTCTCGTCAGACAAAATTTCTCCATGCCACTTTCCGAATGTAGGAGACCCTTTCCGCAGATCCACTGCCACATCAAAGACTTCGCCTTTTATCACCCGCACCAGTTTATCCTGCGGAAAGTTTTTCTGGAAATGAAGTCCACGCAGCACGCCCCTTTTCGAGGAAGACTGATTATCCTGCACAAAAACCTGATCGATCCCGGCCTCCTTAAAATCATTGTACTGATAGGTTTCCATAAAATACCCTCTGCTATCCCCGAAAACAGCAGGCGTTATAATTTTCAATCCCTCGATCTCACAAGTCTCTACTTTAATCTTTCCCATTCTTATATCCTTCCCTCTCCCATTCCTCATATTCTTTTGTAATACAGGTATCACAATTGCAGTGCGCCATCCGGGAAACTGATGTTCTTCTGATGTGATTGCCGGCGCACTGCAAATCTAATACGCCAGGTAGCTGATATCCAGATCCACTCTGCCTTCGATACCGTCCACATTTCCGGAGGACGTGTACTGCCAGAAATGATAATTTCCGCCGTATATCGGTTTCTCCCGGTATTCTGCCAGCCAGATAATATGATCTGTCAGCGCATCCATCCGGAGCTTTGACCGAAACCAGTTTCTGCCGCCATAAACGCCGCCGCTGTAACCTGCATCTTCCACGGTCTCACAGAAAGCCTGACAGACCCTGGTTCTTGTCTCCATATCCAGTCCATCCGCCCGTCCATTTCCACCGGCGCTCTCGCTGTCAATAAAAATCGGATAAGTTATCCTGTATCCCTCACACAGTGCAAGAGCCATACTCGCCTCCTCCACAGCTTCCACCTCATTGGTGGCCTGGGTAAAGAAATAGACCCCGACTTTCAGGCCGGCTGCCAGAGCCCCCTGCATGTTCTGCCTGAAGTACGGATCCTCTACAAGCGCGCCCGTAGAAGAACCGCGGTAACCACAGCGGATGATCGCATATGTAATCCCGGCATTCTGCACTCTGTCCCAGTCGATCTCGCCGTTCCACTTGGATACATCAATGCCCATCTGTCCTTCTTCGCCCAGATCCCTGACATCCACGACCTCCGTATCGTCGGCATCTGCCAGCGCATCTTTCTCCTCGGTGTCCTCCTCCTCCGCAATGACATCCGCCTCGGTCTTCATGAGTAACGTAATATCCGGAATCGCCGTATACTCTACTTTATCTCTGACTGACACCACTGTCGGTTTCGGTTTTTCAAACTCCCCTGCCTCCGTCAGTGTCACCTCATAATCGCCTGCACTCAGATTACTGATATAGACTATGCCGTCTTTATCCTGGTCAATATAGCTGCCCTGCTCTTTTAAACTGACGACAAAGGGCACACCGGTCACCACATTGCCCGCACCATCCAGAATCTGAACCCTCAGATCCCGCTCCACTGAAGTCGTCACAAAAGAAAGACTTTTTTCATTCGCCTCAAGCAGCTTCTTCTCGTAGCTGCTCAGTTCCCTGTCAAAAAAAGTCGAATCTCTCAAAAATGCCCTCAGATCATCACCCACCTGTTTGGTCTTATCCGCTCCGGCAAACCCGTCCTGCGCAAAACTTCCATCATCTTCCGTTTCGGTCCCCTCATCTGTCTCCTGTACCAGGGATTCGATCTCTGAGGGTGTTTCCTGTTCCGTCTGCTCTTCTTCAGACTGATCTTTTCCAAACAGAGACTTCATCCGTGACATATTCCCCAGAAATGTCACAAAAACCACAAGCAGTACCATAATGGCGCTGATCAGAACAGCGCGTTTTTTTATCCTAGAGTCCATTTGCAACCTCTGTCAGATATTTCCCGTAATTCGTTTTAAGAAGCGGCTCCGCCAGCGCAAGCAGCTGTTCCTTCGTAATAAATCCCCGCTTATAAGCAATTTCCTCGATACAGGAAATATACAGTCCCTGTCTCTTCTGGAATGCCGCCACAAAATCCGACGCATCAAGCAGCGAATCATGATTTCCCGTATCTAACCACGCAAAACCCCTGCCCATCTTCTCAACGCGCAGATCTCCCCGCTCCATGTAGGCATTGTTGACGCTTGTAATCTCAATTTCTCCTCTCGCGGAGGGTTTTACATTTTTTGCGATCTCCACCACATCATTATCGTAAAAATAGAGTCCCGGCACAGCGTAATTGCTCCTAGGGTTCTGCGGTTTTTCTTCGATAGAGAGCGCCTTCCCGTCTTCGTCAAACTCCACAACTCCGTATTCTCTGGGATCTCTCACATAATAGCCAAAAATCGTAGCTCCCTTTTTCCTGGCTGCCACCTCCAGAAGCAATCTGGAAAAACTCTGCCCATAAAAAATATTATCGCCCAACACTAACGCCACAGGGTCCTTTCCAATGAACTCCTCTCCGATCAGAAAGGCATCCGCCAGCCCTCGGGGGTATTCCTGCACCGCATAGGAAAACTGTAAGCCAAGCTGCGCCCCATCCCCGAAGAGTTGTTCAAACATCGGCAGATCCCTCGGGGTGGAAATGATCAGTATCTCCCGGATTCCCGCCAACATCAGCGTAGACAGCGGATAATAGATCATCGGCTTGTCATAGACAGGCATCATCTGTTTTGAAATAGCCTTGGTTAACGGATAGAGCCTCGTTCCCGATCCACCTGCAAGTATAATTCCCTTCATAATTCCTCCATCTTTCACGTCGACAGTCTCACCTCTGTGAACATGATCATATTTTATACATTTCCTCGTAGTACTTCTGGTAACTGCCGCTCGTCACATTTTTCATCCAGTCCTCATGCTCAAAAAACCAGGCGATAGTTTTGCGAATGCCCTCTTTAAACATCGTCTCGGGCTCCCAGCCGATTTCTGCCCTGATCTTATCCGGCGCAATCGCATAGCGTCTGTCGTGTCCTTTTCTGTCCTCCACATAGGTGATCAGCTCCCTGCTCACAAGAGCTTTTCTCGGGTCATCCTCAGACAGCATCTCCTGCAGCGTTTCTATAATAATATGGATGATCTCAATATTCTGCTTTTCATTGTGTCCGCCGATATTGTAAGTTTCAAACAGCCTTCCCTGCTCCTGTACCATATCGATCGCCTTCGCATGATCTTCCACATACAGCCAGTCCCTGACATTCTTTCCATCGCCATACACCGGCAGCTTCTTTCCCTGCAGTGCATTGTTGATGATCAGCGGAATCAGTTTTTCCGGGAACTGATAGGGACCATAATTGTTGGAACAGTTTGTGATGTTGGCCGGGAATTTATAGGTGTCCATATAAGCCTTCACAAGCATGTCCGAACTGGCCTTGCTGGCCGAGTAGGGACTGTGGGGCGCATAGGGGGTCGTCTCATAAAAGTATTCGCCGTCACTTTCCAAGGAACCATATACCTCATCCGTGGAGACATGTAAAAATCTCTTCCCTTCTCTGTAACTGCCGTCCGCATTCTCCCAGGCTGCTTTCGCGCAGTTCAACATAACCGCCGTACCAAGCACATTGGTTTTCACAAACACCTCCGGCTCTTTGATACTTCTGTCCACATGACTCTCCGCCGCAAAATGGACTACCCTGTCGATATCATTCTCTGCAAATATTCTGCCAATGGCTTCCTTATCGCAGATATCAGCCCTGATAAATGTATAATTGTCACGCTTCTCAATATCCCGCAGGTTTTCCAGATTGCCGGCATAGGTCAGCGCATCCACATTGATGATGCGGATCTCGCTGCCGTACTTTTTAAACATGTAATGAATGTAGTTGGAGCCGATAAAACCCGCACCTCCCGTTACCAGATAAGTCCTCATAAGCCTCTCTCCCATTTTTAGTAACTATATTTTATATACTGTAAACCATCAATATCCCAGAAAACTCAGGTTCAGATCCACATTTCCCTTGATACCGGGCACGGAACCTTTGGAACTGTACTGCCACAAATTGTATCTTCCATTGTACGTAGGCGCCGCCGCATACTGTGCCAGCCAGATCTTATAGGAACCCAATGCCCCTGCATCTATCTTATTATTTAACCATGTCTTATTTGCATAAACGCCGGCCGTATAACCTGAATTCTGAATCGTAGCACAGAATGCCTTGCAGACCGCGGTACGGGTTCCCTTATCGATACCGTCCGCTCTGCCGCCGCTGCTCTCCACATCCAGAAAGATCGGATAAGATATCTTATATTTCTTCACCAGATCCAGTACCATGGAAGCCTCTTCCACAGCCTCTTTCTCATTGACTGCCTGAGTAAAGAAATACACTCCTACTTTCATACCAGCCGCATTTGCACCGGAAATATTCGCTGCAAACTTCGGATCCGTAATCAGCGCCCCTGTGGAAGAACCGCGGTAACCACACCGGATGATCGCATAGGATGCACCGGAAGCCTTCACACTGTTCCAGTCGATATTGCCGTTCCACTTGGAAACATCAATGCCGAACGTGCCGGAGCTTGTCACAAGACTGCCATCGCTGGCAAAATTATATTTTGCTCCCTGAATCACCTGTTCTCCGGTCACATACTGATGATTCTCCAGGTAATAATATGTCTTGCCGTCAATATTCTGCCAGCCTGTGTACAATATTCCCTCTGTTTTCAGGAAGTACTGCATGTCAGTCTTATAGTAATCCGCATAGACCGCCTCTCTGTACTTACCGTTTTCCAGCACATATACCTGATTGCCGTCCTTATCCTTTAACAGCGAGGTAGTGTCCTCCTCATATCCGCCCACTACTTTTACCGTGACCTTTGCTTCCTTTCCATTACTGCCTTTGATCGTGACAATACTCTCCCCGATCTTCACGCCGGTCACCGTCACTTTTTTACCGCTTACCGCCACCGTGGCAATATCCTTTCTGGATGACTCCGCTGTTATGGTAATGTTGTCGGGCCGGGTAGCCACATTGATATCCACCGTCTTTTTTACAGCCACCTGCACGGATGTCTTATCTGGTGTGACAGTGCTGTCCGTTATTGTCACAGTACAGGTCTGAGGCTGCACGTCACTGCCTTTCACAGTTGCTGTCAGCTTTATTGTGCCCGCTTTCTTTCCTTTTACCGTCACCGTTTTCCCGTCCGAAGACACCGTTACATCTGCAAATTCCGCATTTTTATCCGTTATCTCCCACACAACGGCTGCCTGATTACTCTCCGCCTTAATGGTTTTGCTATCTCCCACTGCCAGAGATACCGCCGTCTGATCGATCTTCAGAGTTGCCGCCACAGGCGCTGCCGTCACTTTCACCGTACAGAAAGCAGATACCGAAGCGCTGCCGCCCGACGCACTTCCCTTAGCTCTGATCGTCACCGTGCCCGCTGCCACTCCGGTAACATTACCTTTATTGTCTACTTTCGCTATGGATGGATTATCCGAAGACCAGGTTATGGAAGCCACATTCTTCTGGCTCACGCCGATGGCCGCCGTTTTTCCTACTTCCACGTTGACGCCCGTAATCGAAAGTTCCGGAACAGGAGACGGATTATTGCCGCTGACAGTCCCCAACGCCGTCATCAGATAATAATCTGCCGTCCTGGCTGAAGCAACCACTGTCGCAGGATCTTTGATCGTGTTTTTATCAATGGCTTTATAGGTGGGCTCCCCTTCTGCGGACTGGGTGGACTGCACAAAAGGCACCGTATCCGCCAGCCTGGACTCTTCCACCACCTCCTCGACGGCAGTATCCTCCACGGCCGCATTGACCTCCTCCTCTGTCTTGATCTCCTCCCTGATATCCACCTTTTTGTAGGCAATGTTTGCCTTCACTTCCACACTCTGAGTCTCTGTGGAAAACGTGTACTCATCGTACCCGGTCAGTTCTGACATTTTTACCTTATAAGTGCCAGCTTCAATATTCTCCCTGTAGATCACACCGTCTTTATCATCATCTGTCCATGTTTCCGTCTTCTTTGAAGGCGTCGTGATCTCCACCTCGAAGGGTACATTCGCCACCAGTTTGTCCGTCTTTGTATTGACAAATTTTATTTTCAGATCCTTTACAATAGAAGTCATTTTTAGGGAAATATCAATCCCCTGAGCAGGTTCTTCTTCCACCACCTCCTCAGGCTCTTCCTCAATCGTCTCCATTGCCGCCTCTTTAGCCATCTGGGCGTCCGCCACCGCAAGCAGGCCGCTCTCGCCGATAATATTGACCCCTTTTAATGAAGTTCCCACTTCCGCAAAGGCCGCTACCGCTTTATCTTCCTGCTTTGCTGTCATTAATATTACGCCGGTCAGCACCGCAAAGAACAATACCGCAACACCTGTACCGGCAATTACTTTGTCGATCAGGGGGAGATTACGGAAAGCAAGCACCGCCCCTGCCACTCCCTTTTTCCTCCGGTAAGCTATAAACTCATCGTCGTCCTCGTCATCATCCTCGTACTCGCCGTCCTCTATATAATCAAGATCATCGTCATCCTCGTTCTCTTCGTAGTCTTCTCCTTCCTCTTCGTCCTCATAATAATCTATATCGTCGCCGTAATATTCCTCCTCATAATACGCTCCGTCCCCGTCATATTTGCCGGACTTCTTTCCATAATATACCTCACTGTCATATCTTTCAGACAGTTCATCCTCATAGTACTTCTCCTCAGACTCTTCCGTTTCTTCCTCCTCAGCCTCATCCTCGTAGTATTCATCCTCCTCGTACTCATCATCCTCGTAGTACTCATCTTCATCATAATCATCTATCCCGGAAAAATACTTTCTGTCACCCGAAAGTTCCCGCTTCCTGCTATTTTTGTGCTTCTTTCCCTTTCCAAATAAACTCATCTTCCATGGTACCTTTCTTTTTTATGGTAAACTGCTGTGCCTGCATTTCTCTGATCACAGGCCACAGACAACCGGGCACTGATCGCCCACGTTTCATTTTGCGCAGTATCTGTTATATTGTAGCATCTTTTTCCTGTTAATTCAAGGATTCACCACAACTTCCAAAAGTTTGCAAAAAAAATCCCTGAAAATTTTTTGTCGATGAAAAAAAAGAAAAACTATTGACTTTTCTGGCAAAAACTGCCAGAATTTAACTAACGTATTACAATATTTTTTGAAAAAAGGGGAATTTTTCATGATGTACATGCATTATTGTAAGCGTTGCCAAAAGGTTCACATGTTAAACGGACATAAAATGTCCTGTCCGAGATGCGAAGCGCCTCTCACGGAATTACAGATCTCCTATCTGGATTACACAAATATGTCCAGGGAGGAGCGCACCGCTTTCACCGTGCGTCTGAAAGACCCTGAGCGGCTCGAAAAGCTTGGTACCACCTACCGGATGTATAAATACAGCAAGTGGTATAAAGAGCTGCTAAACCAGACACAGGATAACATCTACCCGTTTGACGCCAAAAGAACCATGATTGGCCTCGCTGCAACCAACTGACCGGCAGATCAGAAAAGATTTGTCTTCCTTACTTAAAAAACTGAATATGGATATCATGTGGGAAACCACATAAACGAACAGTCCCGAAAAAGCAGATGACATCTGTTTTTTCGGGACTGTTCGTTTTAATACTTCATTATCTTCTTCCGGATCTCTATCCCAGCACTTCCTTTGCAATATCCACGGAAGCCTTCGCATCCTTCGCGTAAAAATCTGCACCGATCTCCATGGCATAATTTTCCGTCAGAACCGCTCCCCCCACAAAGACTTTGCAGGCATGTCCGCTCTCCCTCAATGCTGCGATCGTCTTCTGCATGGAAGAGACCGTAGTGGTCATCAGGGCGGACAGCCCCACAAGAGACACCTCCTCTTTGCGCGCCGCCTCCACCACAGACTGCACAGGCACATCCCTGCCCAGGTCTATCACCTGATATCCGTAGTTTTCCAATACCACCCGGACGATGTTCTTGCCGATATCATGGATATCGCCCTCCACTGTGGCCAGGATTATCTTCCCTTTGGACAGATTCTCCCCGCCTCTGCCCGCTATCTTCTCTTTGATCAGATCAAAACCGGCACAGGCGGCATTTGCCGCATTGATCAGCTGTGGGAGAAATATCTGCTGCTTTTCATACTTCTCTCCCACAATATCCAGCGCCGGGATCAGTCTCTGATTGATCACATCCAGTTCAGACATGGTTTCGAGACATCCCTCTGTCAGATTTGCCACTTCCTGTTTCAAGCCCTTCATTATTGCTGTCTCTATTGTCATTTCCACAGAAGCGGCGGCAGGTACTGTTTTATCCGAAGCGGCATTCGCAAACCGTTCAATATAGGCCCCGCAGTCAGCATCCTCTCCGGACAGCGCCCGATAGGAAAAGACCATATCCATGATCTCTTTCTGGTTTGGATTGATGATCGGAAAATCTAATCCACAGCACATCGCCTGTGTCAGAAAGCTGGCCGTCACATGAAACCGCTCCGGCAGACCAAACGATATATTGCTGACGCCCAGCACACAGTGTAACCCCATCTTCTCCCGAATATACCGCACTGCCCGCAAAGTCTCCGCCGCCTGCCTCTGCTGGGCGGATATGGTAAGGGTCAGCGCATCGATCAATACATCCTCTTTCGGTATGCCGTACTGCAGCGCCGTTTCCAATATCCGTCCGGCGATGGATATTCTCGCCTCCGCCGTCTCCGGAATACCACCCTTATCCATGGTGAGCCCCACCACCGCCGCGCCATATTTTTTCACAAGGGGCAGCACCTTTTTTAACACTTCCTGCTCCCCGTTTACAGAGTTCACGATCGCCCGCCCATTGCAGGCCCGAAGTCCCGCCTCGATTACCACAGGATCAGAGGAGTCGATCTGCAGCGGCAGAGACACCACACTCTGTACTGCTTTGACCACTCTGGTCATCATTTCCGCCTCATCGATTCCCGGCAGTCCTACATTGATATCCAGAATATCTGCTCCGGCATCCGCCTGTTCAATGGCCCGCTCCATAATATAGTTCATATCCCCGGCTCGCAATGCCTCCTGAAACCGTTTTTTTCCTGTAGGATTGATCCGCTCTCCGATAACAAGAATTCGTTCCGGCTCCCCGCCTGTCTCAAAACTCTGCCGTCCGCCAAACTCTGCCACCTGACCTGCTGAACAGACGCCCCGACGAAGTCTTCCGCTCCTGCCGCTTTCTTCTTTCTCCTGCAGGCCGGTCAGAGCTCTGATAAAATCAGGATCTGTCCCGCAGCAGCCCCCGAAAATAGAAGCCCCCAGCTTCGGAAGCTCCGCCATACAGCGCCCGAATTCCTCTGCCTTCATACCGTATTCTCCCGTAGCGGGATCCGGCAGTCCCGCATTGGGTTTTACAATGATCGGGAGATCTGTCCACTGTCGAAGTTCCCTGACAAGAGGCACCAGCTCTTCAGGCCCCAGGGAACAGTTGATCCCCAGCGCCTCCACTCCAAGCCCTGTCAGTGTGAGAGCCATCGCTGCCACCGTAGTCCCTGTAAACGTGCGCCCGGAAGCCTCAAAGCTCATGGTTGTCCAGACCGGAAGATTGCTGTTTTCCTTCGCCGCCAGCACTGCTGCCTTCACTTCATATAAGTCAGTCATGGTCTCAAATATAATCAGATCCGCACCGCCCGCTGCCCCTGCCTTTACAACCTGAGCATAGATTTCATAGGCCTTTTCAAAGGAAAGCATACCCAGAGGCTCCAGCAGTTCTCCGACAGGGCCTGCATCTAATGCGACCTTTGCCTTTCCCGCCGCCGCTCTTCTGGCAATGGCAATATTGGCGGAAATGACTTCCTCCACCGTATACCCTGTACCCTCCAGCTTATGTGCATTGGTGCCAAACGTATTGGCATACAGTATCTGACTGCCCGCCTCCACGTAGCGTCGCTGAATCTCTTCCACCACATCCGGATGCTCCATCCCGAATATATCCGGCCGTTCCCCTAATCCCAGGCCTGCCGCCTGAAGCATCGTCCCCATTCCTCCGTCAAGAATGATCCTGTTTTTCATGACAACTCTTTCCCTCCTTACGGTATATGCAGCTGCGGAACAGACTGCAGCTCTCACATCCTCTCTTCCGCAGCAATTTCGGGCTCTCCGAGATGCCCAGCACGGCAGTCACCGATTTCCCCGGTATCATCAGCATGGAAGAACTCACTGAAAGTCCGATCCGACGTTCCGTATCAAGAGCCGTACAAAACTGTTTCTGAACCGCAAGCGGCAGATCTCCGTAGCCGGGGCTGAAGCGATCCGTCAGATATAAATGCTCTGCTTCCAGTTCCTTTCTCAGATCTCTCTCAAAATTATCCGCCACATTTTCGACCGCTGTGCTGGCACAGGCATCCATGATCACCGCATCCGCCATATTACTGACACTGCTTTTTGCAAGCAGTCTGTCTATCCCCTGGCCCAGCGTAACCGCCATCAGCACTACCTCCCGGCAGCCCTCCAGCAGTTCTCTGATATCCCTGCTCTCCGGGGGCAGTCCGCAGGAATGCACTTCTTCCACAGGAAGCCTTCGCCAGATCAGACGCGGCACTGCTGCCGCAAGGACTTCCTTCTCACAGCGTTTTATCTGTACTTCCACTTCCGCCGGATACTCCTGTCCCCGATACCCCAGATAAAGCAATATCTCGTTTTCATTTAATTCAGTCAGTCTTACCTCCATCACTGTCTCTTCTCCTGTTCTTATGGTTCCCGGGGGAAAATAATTTTATCATATATTATACATCAACATTCCTTCACAGGCAAATATGCTTTCACTCCATTACCGCCCCAAAACAGTAACTATTGACTACATTCTCTCCCAGTTAGACTTGATTTTATGTAATTCTTATTTTAAAATGTTTTTTGCAGGGATTTTTTAATTTTTGAACAGATAAGGAGACTACTGCATGAAAAAACGGATTTTAGTAGTCGATGACGACACAATGAATTTGAAAAGGGCAGAGAGAATCCTGAAGGATAAATATGAGGTTGTTCTCGCACAGTCCGGAAAGGAGGCCCTTGATTTTATTATATGTCAGGAATTTGATCTTGTCCTTTTGGATATCGCAATGCCTGAGATGGATGGTATTGAAACATTTAAACGTATGAAAGAATTTGCCTGGGGGAATATCCCCGTTATTTTTCTGACGGCTTCAGGCGATGAGTCCGATGTGCGAAACGCCATAAAGCTCGGTGCCATCAATTATCTGAAAAAACCGTTTCCTACACAGGAACTGTTAAACCGGGTTGCTACGGGATTGGAGAAGAAATGAGAGCAAAAGGACAAACAAGCATACATCTGCTTCTGGCCAGCATTGTCACCATATTCGGCGTCATGCTGATTCTGATTACAATATCCATGGCATGGGAACCATGGATGGTACCTGTTATTGTTATGGGCAATTTTCTTGTATGGGTTCTCCATATCGGAAGATTCTGTTCTGAGGCATCTTATGAAAACCTGTGTGCCAGCCTGCTGATGATCGGTTTTTTTTTCTTCGGGATACATGACACTGTCCTCTATGATATACCTGCTGTCGCCTGTATGCTTCTGTTAATATTTTCCATGTTTGACAAAAAACGGCTTCTCCATATGACCATCGGCCTGTATATACTGGAACTGTTTTACCACTTTTTTGTTTTACATACCATGGCCGGTCTTGGACATGCCCGAAACATAATACGCCTGGGCTTCGGTGCCACCGTAGTAGCGGGTTCCATGGCAATCGCAACATACCGGATCAACAAAAGACGGGAAGATCAGAAAATACAGGAAAAAATTCTCACACAGCTGGAAACAGCCGGGCGGCAGAACGCCCAGTTTTTATCAAATGTGTCCCACGAACTCCGAACGCCCATCAATATGGTCCTGGGACTCAGCGATGTCATACTGGAAAAAGATATTTCATCGGAAGTACGAGAGGGTATTCGTTCCATACAGCAGGCTGGTAAACGTCTTTCCAATCAGATCAACAATATGCTGGACTATACGGAAATCGTGGAAGGTACTCTGACTCCTTCCAGGGAATCGTATATGATCACATCCATATTGAATGATGTCATTACCATGGCTGCCATGCAAAACAACAGGCACCAGCTGGAAATCGTGTTTGATATTGATCCAAAAATACCGGCTGTCCTGATCGGAGACGCAGAAAAAATTTCCCATGTCCTGAAGATCCTGACGGAAAATTCCATTAAGTTCACAGAAGAGGGTGGCATTAATGTCTGTATCGGATTCCGCCCGGAAAGTTACGGAATAAATCTTCTCATAGACATTTATGATACCGGGATTGGTATGACAAATTCCCAGCTTACCCAAATGTGCGATGATTTTTATCAGGCAGATTCCGGAAGCAGCCGTTTTGCAGGCGGACTGGGGCTGGGGCTTCCGATCGCCAGAGGACTGCTTCACGCCATGGGCGGCTTCATCCATTTTGACAGCGAAGGACAGCAGGGACTGCAGGTTCATATGGCCATCCCTCAGGGTGTGGAGGATCCCACGCCTTCCATGGCCATTTCTCATACAGAGCGGCTTTGTATCGCCTGCTATTTCCGGCCTGAAAAATACAACAGTGATGAAGTTCGAAGTTATTATGACAATATGATCCTGCATATGATGAATGGGCTGAACATAGAGGGATATCAGGCCCACAATTTTAATGGACTTCAAAAGCTTCTTCGCACTTATACGGTAACTCATGTATTTATCTCCCAGTCAGAATATGCGGAAAACATCCCCTTCTATGAGGATCTCGCCGGTACTCTCCAGGTTGTAGTAATTGCCGAAAAAGATTTTCTCCTAAGCCGTGAAAGTAAACTGCTGTTGATCCGCAAACCCTTTTTTACACTTTCCGTGGTAAATCTTCTGAACGGAGAAGTGAAAGAAAACGGTTTTGAAGAAGCCCAGGCGGCAGGGCGCAAGCCGTTTTCCTGTACAGGTGTCCGAGCCCTCGCCGTGGATGATGAAGAAATGAATCTGGTCGTTGCGAAAGGCGTTTTAGGCAGTTATGGAATACAGGTGGATACCTGTTTAAGTGGCAGGGAGGCAGTGACCCGCTGCGCTGATATTTCTTACGATATTGTTTTTCTGGATCATATGATGCCCGGCTTTGACGGTGTGGAAACATTAAAAAAAATTCGCGAAATGAAAAACGGTATATACCAGGATCTGCCGGTGATCGCACTGACCGCAAATACCGTCAGTGGTGCAAGAGAAATGTTCCGCAGCGAAGGTTTTACAGAATTTATCCCCAAGCCTATCGAACGCGCTGTTCTGGAGAGGGTATTGCGCAAAGTATTGCCTGAACACTGCATCCGGTATGGATCAGCCACTCTGTCCATGCCCCCTCAGCCGATTCCTGCATCTTCAGATCCCCTGCCGGAAGATTCCTCTTCAGAGCTTCCCGCTGCGTCTGCCCCTCATCCATTCAGGGATTCCGACAGTAACGCAGATACTGCTCTCCCGTTCGCTCCTTTGAGTCAGATCGGCATCAACGTTCAAATGGGTCTGGACTACTGCTGTGAAGATGAAGATTTTTATATGGAAATGTTGCAGATGTTCCATTCACAGAGTACAGAAAAAAAGGCAGAGATTATTTCTCTATATGAGGCTGCTGACTGGAAAGACTACGCTGTCAGGGTACATGCCCTGAAAAGTACATCTCTGACCATCGGCGCAGAAAAACTCTCAGAACAGGCCAGACTTCTGGAACAGGCCGGAAAAAAAGCAGATGTGGAATATATACGCCAAAATCATGCCACACTGCTCTCCCTGTATGACCAGGTCTGTCAGAGTATCGCCAGACTGGAATAAAGCAATGATCTTTCCCACATTGCGGTAATATTTCCCTTTGTCACAGTTTCCACAGTATAACAGCAGGAGGAGATATCAGGTGTTCAAAAAATGGATTGAAACAATTTTTAATCATAAAATCAGTTTAAGGGAACGTATGTTTCGTGTTATCACGGGAATCTGCATGATCGCATTGATCATCATTCTTCCCATGGGACGGAACCTGATCAATCTGCTGATTCTGGCGGCAAGCCTTGTATGTATCTATTTCACAGTAAAATTCAGCATTCAGAAAGATTGTATTAACGGAGGCGCCACCGCCATCTCCGTACTGCTTCTTCTTCTCTTCCCTGTAAGTTTCTTTACAGCCGGCGGATTCTACAGCGGAATGCCTGAATGGTTTGTGCTCTGCTTTATCTATATCAGCATTACCCTGGAAGGCCGACGGAAAGTCCTGCTGTTTTTGCTGTGTGCCATCGAAACATTATCCTGTTACTACATTGCTTTCCGATTCCCGCAAATTGTCGCCGCCAATACACAGAGCCGCTTTTTTTTCAATTCTGCCATGTCCGTTATTTTAGTGGCGACATTGCTCAGTGTGATGCTCTTATTTCTGAAAAGACTTTACGAAGAAGAAAGTGAACTGTCCAAACGGCAAAAAAAGGAGATTGAGGAACTGAACAAAGCGGAGAACCACTTCTTTTCCAGCATGAGCCATGAAATACGTACCCCAATCAACACGATTATCGGATTAAATGAAATCATTCTGCGGGGAGATATCTCAGAGGAAGTAGCGGAAAATGCAAGGAATATCCAGGGTGCCAGCAAAATGCTGCTCACGCTTATCAACGATACACTGGATCTCTCCAAAATCAAATCCGGAAAAATGGAGATTGTAAACGTCTCTTATGAAACAGGAGCACTGTTTTCAGAAATCGTCAACATGATATGGATTAAAGCCAGAGAAAAGGGGCTGGAATTCCGGCTGCACGTGGACTCTTCGATCCCAAGCATGCTCTGCGGCGACGAAGTGCGGATCAAACAGGTTCTGATCAATCTGTTAAACAATGC
Source organism: uncultured Lachnospiraceae bacterium (assembly GCA_910578085.1). GTDB lineage: Bacteria > Bacillota > Clostridia > Lachnospirales > Lachnospiraceae > 1XD8-76. Next base: position 129,464 of record CAJTPM010000005.1, read on the forward strand.
TGTTAAATATACCACCGAAGGATCCGTCACACTTTCTATCCGGTGCGAGCGCCTGACACTGAACAGGGTGCGCGTGTGGTACTCTGTTGAAGATACCGGTATGGGTGTAAAAAAAGAAAATATCCCCTATATTTTTAATGCCTTCAAAAGAGTCGATGAAGAAAAAAACCGCCATATAGAAGGCACTGGCCTGGGGCTCAGTATCGTTCACCAGCTGGTGGAACTTATGGGGGGTGAAATCAGCGTCAACAGTGTATATACCAAAGGTTCCACCTTCCTTGTCATGCTGGAACAGGATATCGTAGACAATAAGGAACTGGGGACATTTACACTGGACTCCCGTACCAAAGCACATGACGGATATCACTACAGACAAAGCTTTGAAGCACCGGAAGCACATATTCTTGTGGTAGATGACAATGATATGAATCTGAAAGTAGTGCAAAAGCTTCTTTCCGAAACAAAAGTACAGACAGACACGGCATCTGGCGGTGCCGAATGTCTGAGAATGACTCAGAATATGCACTATGACGCCATCCTGATGGATCATCTGATGCCGGAGATGGATGGAATCGAATGTCTCCACGCATTGCGCAAACAACCGGGCGGACTGTGTCAGAATGTACCCGTAATCGCACTCACCGCCAATGCCGGAAGCAATAATCAGCTTCTCTATCGAAAGGAAGGTTTCAGCGGCTATCTCGCAAAACCGGTCAGCGGAGCTCTGCTGGAAGCCGCCATACTCAGTATTCTTCCAAAAGAACTGGTGACTCTCAGCGAGGAGACCACCCAGGCGGAAATCGGAAAGGATGTGCTGATTTTTGAGCAGACACAGAGGCTATCCCATATCATTACAACCGATAGTGTATGTGATCTCCCGGAATCCCTGAAAAAAAAGCTTCACATTTCCGTGTGCCCTTATTATATCTGCACGGATCAGGGGCGGTTTCTGGATGAACTGGAATTAAAAGCAGACGAACTTCTCTCCCTCATGGCAAGCGGAAAAAACTGTTATTCCCAGGCACCTGATGTGGAAGACTATGAAAGATTTTTTGCTGAGAAACTGACTGAAGCCCAGAATGTTATACACATCACTATGGCCAAAAATGCGGGCCAGGGATACTATAATGCCCTTGAAGCAGCAAAATCCTTTGAAAATGTCACGATACTGGATTCCGGACATCTTTCCGGCGGCATGGGATTAGCTGTTCTGTATGCTGCCTCCATGGCCGAAAAACATATTTCCAAGGCGGAAATCATACATGCCGTAAAAAAACTGAGGCATTATATTTCCTCCACTTCCATCATTGACAGCACCCATATGATGTGTCAGGCAGGAAAAATACCCAAACGAGTAGAAATCCTCTGTGACACACTGTTGCTGCACCCGATCATTCAGCTCCGCCAGAGCAAAATGATCGTGAGCGGACTGGCAATCGGTAACTTTACACATATTGCCAGACATTATGTACGAAAGATGCTCATCAATGCAGGAAATATTGACCGGCGCATCCTTTTCATTACCTATGTAGGAATGGACGATGAAAAACTCCGGTATATACAGTCTCTGGTAAACCAGTATTGTCCCTTTGAACGGATTTACCTGCAAAAAGCCTCCTCTGCTGTCGCCTGTAACTGCGGTCCCGGTTCTTTCGGTTTATTGTTTATGAGAAAAAATGAATCTGACATTTTCCTGAATGAATCTGCAATCCCGGAGAAACATGAAAAGTTTTCCAAATAGCAAAAGAAACGCCAGCCTGTAGAATTGAGACTACCGGCCGGCGTTTCCTTTTCTCTGCTTTATACCACGATTTTACCCTGTTATCTATCCGTTCTTTTCAGACAGATCTGTATCGCTACATCATCCCCTTTGATCTCAGGCAGCAGGATCCCGCCCGCCATAAGCGCCGCGCCTGTGTAAACAGTCTCCTCTCCTTCCACCTGATATTCCGCTTCTTCGGCAAGCCCGGTGAGTCTCACTCTTTTTCTCAGTTCGTTTGGCTCAGCCCGGTAAACCACGCCCTGCACAAGAACTTCGGACTGATCCTTTGCCACAAACTCCCAGACGGAAAGCTTTCCCGCCATCGGATCGCATACCCTGTAGTACAGGCCGTTGTAGATCAGATCCTGATATCTTTTATAGGTTTTCACCTGTTCTTTTACTTCCTGCTTTTCTTCCTCACTCAACGTGTTCAGATCCAGCTCATAGCCAAAACTTCCGGCCATGGCTACCGCTCCTCTCGCCTGAATCGAAGTCATGCGCCCTGTCTGGTGGTTTGGCACCGCAGATACATGGGAGCCCACCGTGGAGATGGGGTAAAAGAAGCTGGTTCCGTACTGGATCACGGTCCTCTCGTGGGCATCCGTGTCGTCGCTGCACCAGGTCTGGGGGCAGTAATACAGCATTCCCGCATCAAATCTTCCGCCGCCGCCGCAGCACCCCTCAAATAAAATATCCGGAAATTCCCCGGTCAGTCTCTCAAGCAGTTCATACAGCCCCAGGATATACCGATGGGGCAGTTCCAGCTGCCTGCGCTCAGGCAATGTAGGGGTATACCAGTCGCAGATACTGCGGTTGATATCCCACTTCACATACTCGATATTGTTTTCCCGCAGGATCTTGCTGATGACGCGGTGCAGATAACGGATCACTTCCGGATTCGACATATCCAGCGCCAGCTGATATCTGCCGCGCATGGGCGCTCTCCCCGGGATACGGATGGCCCACTCCGGATGACTTCTGTACAGTTCGCTGTCCTCCGAAACCATCTCCGGCTCCATCCAGATACCAAACTTCATGCCAAGATCGTTGATCCTGCCGATCAGCCTGCCAAGACCGCCCTGCAGCTTTTTCTCATTCACCACCCAGTCGCCAAGCCCCGAACAGTCTGAGTCCCGCTTTCCGAACCACCCGTCGTCCAGCACCATCATGTCAATGCCCAGCGCCGAAGCCTGCCTTGCTATCTCCTCGATCTTTGTGCTGTTAAAGTCAAAGTAGGTCGCCTCCCAGTTGTTGATTAACACCGGACGCGGCGAAAGTTTATACTTTCCCCGGCATACATTATTTCTGATCACATGATGGAAACGATGGGACAATTCCGCAAATCCTTTATCCGAGCAGGACAACATGACTTCCGGCGCATAAAAGCTGTCCCCTTCCTCCAGTTGCCATGCGAAGGTATCGGGATGAATGCCCATCACGATCCGTGTCTGATCCAGCTGATCCCTCTCGATCTGTGTCTGGAACCCGCCGCTGTAAAGCAGTGCGGCCCCCATGCAGAAACCGTAATTCTCCGTGGTATTTCTTTCACACAGAAGCACCGTGGGATTCTGCTGGTGGCTGGACATGCCCCTGCCGCTGCTGCTCTCCTGAATCCCGTGGATCAGCGCCGCCCGCTCTACCTGTCTCTCCTTTGTGTGGCGTCCGTGGAAATGGATCCACTCCCAGTCTCCGTAGGGGATATCCATACACAGACTATGTACTCTGTTGAGTATCACAGGGGTTTTCCCCTGATTACACACCACCACGCTTCTTGTGATCACATTTTCCTGTTCCAGCACGCCGTACTTTAAGATCACTATTACATCCGTGGCCGTATCCTTTAAAACGATCTCCAGCGTCTCCGCTTTATCGTCCGCCGCATACACCGCAGGCAAACCGGGAATCCGGCATTTCCCTTTCACAATATGATACTCCTGATAGCGCAGATCCAGTGCACAGCTCCCGTTTTCATGGGTGACTGAAATAGCCGGAACCCGAAAATCCCCTACGCCGCCGGAAGCATATTCCAGGGGCAGCGTATCCAGAGAATAGGTCCTCTGATTTTCCGCTTCATAGATATTTCCTGAAAACCCCACGTCCGGATAATCCAGAAGATAATCCATCACACAGCCTGTTTTCGCGCCGTACCACAGATGGTTCAGTACGCCGAAGGCATCCACCTTCATCTGATACATGGTATCGGCTGTCTCGATCTGAAATACACCATGCTCTATCTTGATTGCCATGTCAGAACTTCCCTCCACTGTCTGTTTTTATTTCCGCGGGCAACGAGCCAGGCAGCCGTGCTTGCACGGATATCTGGCGACTGCCGCGAGGGTGTAATACCCCGTAGTTTACTGCGGGGTATTACACTAGCATCTGTCCCCCCGTTGTCAGAAGTGGAGGGACAGATTTTCAAGTGTTTTTATTATACCATGTGCTCACGCACATGGTACGCTTCGCGATGCACACTCGCTTCGCTCGGCGCGGTATAATATCTGTCGATATTATACCGTAATTTGCAATGGATATCCAGCAGATAGCAGAAAGAATTTATCATTATCCTTTCACTGCACCGTTTGCCACACCATTCAGAATCTGCTTCTGGCATACGATATAGAATAACAGAATCGGAATCAGGGCCAGGATATAAGATGCAAATGCCAGGTTATAGTTTGTACCAAACTGCGTCTGGAAGTTGAGCTGCGCCAGAGGCAGTGTGTTGATGCCGGTACCGGACATGATAACAAGCGGTGTCATCACGTCGTTCCAGGTACCCAGGGCCGTCAGGATCGCTACCGTCGCATGCATCGGGGACATCATCGGGAATATCACCTTCCAGTAGGTCGTCCAGGTAGTCGCCCCGTCGATGTAGGCTGCCTCTTCCAGCGCCAACGGTATATTTTTTAAATATCCTGTATAAAGCATCACATTCATCGGCATATAGAATACCACATACAGAAGGATCACGCCGAGTCTGTTACCCAGTCCCATCTGCGCCGTCTGTTTTACCAAGGGCATCATCAGGATCGCGAAGGGTACGAACATACCGCTCACAATATAAAAATAGATAAGCTTAAAGCTTTTTCTCTCCGCCATGCCTCTTCCGATCGCATACCCGGCAATGGAATGAAGCACGATGGCGATCAGGATCGTCGCAATTGTGATGAGAAGGCTGTTGCCCAGGGAACGCCAGAAGTCTGTCACTTCCATGGCCTGTCTGAAGTTGTCAAAGCTCCATGTGGAAGGGAACGCTAATGCCCCCGCCACGTCGTTCGTCATCTCGCTTGGCTGCTTGAATGCGATGATAAACGCCATATATAAGGGAAAGAATACGGTTATGGTGCCTAAAATCAGGACGAACGTCAGCACCCAGTTTGTTCTTTTTTCTTCTTTCATTATAACTGTTCCTCCTTCTTATTCATGATCGTCAGCTGCGCCACAGTGATTCCTACAATTACCAGGAAGAAGATCACCGCGTTGGCGCTCTGAAAACCGAACTGTCCGCCGTCCATACCGTTTCTGTAGATCAGGTAGGAGATGGATTCCGTGCTCTGCGCCGGTCCCCCCTTTGTTAAGGACATGATCTGGTCGAATACCATCAGAAGATTTTTCGTGCTGAGCACCAGATTGATGGTCAGGAAAGGAACCACCAGGGGCAGCGTCACCTTCCAGAACTCCTGCCATTTTGTTGCGCCGTCCAGATTGCTTGCCTCATACACGTCCTCTGGTACCGTCTGAAGACCGGATATGTAGATAATGGTGTTCGTTGCCACCGCCTGCCACACGCCGACGATCAGGACGCCGATCCAGGCATATTTCTCGCTGGCCAGAATACTGTTCTGGATGAAACCGATATTCAGCGCATTCCCCACCGCCGGAACGATGTAGGTAAAGAAGAAGCTGAAAATATAACCGATAACGAGCCCCCCCAGAATGTTCGGCACGAAGTAGATGCCTCTGAGCGCGCTCTTGAAGCGGATGCGGTTGTTTAAGCCCAGGGCCATGATCAGGCTCAGTACATTGACGAGCACCGTGCCCACAAGGGCATACTTGAAGGTGAACAGGTAACTCTTACCTACTCTTAAATCCGTAAACAGATCCTTATAGTTTCTGAATCCCACATAATCATAATCACCGTAGCCGCGGTAATTGGTAAAGCTGTACATAAATCCCTTTAACATGGGCAGTGTATTAAACGTGAAGAACAATAAAACTACCGGTATTGTAATTGCCCAGAATGTTTTTTCCCGGGTGGTCATTTTACTTTTCATGGCAAAACCCTTTCCTTTCTCATATTTAATGTTCTTTCTGATACTGTTGTACTTTCCAGATCAGGTCTCTGTTATATCTCTCCCAGTCCGAATCAAACCGTGCCAGGAAAGTATCCACCGCATTATCGCTCTCATCCAGCAGGAATGTCTGGATCATGGCGTCAACGCTCATCTCACTGGGGTAGTGGTGATCCTGATAGTCTGTCATTCTGCCCGCTTCTATGTACGCTCTCATGCCTTCCAGCTCGGCGGGAAGTTCAAAATCGCCTTCCTTGCAGGCGATGCCGCCCTGATCTTCCAGATAAATGTTGATGGTCTCATCCTCATAGAGGAACCGCAGCACTTCATACACCGCTTCTTTGTTTTTGGTTTCCTTCATCACGCTGAAATGCAGATCCACACCGGAATTTAACACATTGTCCGCTTCCGATTCGTTTGCCGGGAATGTGAAGGAATCAATGTTGATATCGGGATTTACGGATTTGATCTGAGGGATCGCGTAGTTACCGATGGTATACATGGCAGATTCCCCTCTCGCAAAAGCGGTACAGGCGTCATTATAGCCGTAAGCGTAAGGATTGGGCTCCGCATACTCAAGAAGCGCTTCCGTCTTTTCCGCCACCTCACGGTAATTGTCTGTAAAAGTCGTATTGCCCTGATTTACCTGCGCGCAGGTATCGGAGGGTGTAAGGCCCACTGCCAGCGCGTTCCAGGGCGCCAGACAGGTCCAGGTATCCTTGTAACCCAGATACAGCGGCTGAATGCCTTCTGACTCAATCTGCTCACACAACGCCGTAAACTCTGACCATGTCTCCGGTACTTCCCAGCCGTGTTCCTCAAACATATCCTTATTGTAGAGAACGCCCGCCGCATTCGCCACATAGGGAAGCGCGTAAATACCGTCCTGAGGTATAAACTCCAGTTCCTTTTCCATCTCCGCATAGGCCGGCTTCACCTGCGCCGTCACATCCAGATCGGAGATGTCCATAAACAGTTCCGCATCCAGAAAATTGGAATAGTTGATATCGCCGCCGATTCCTACGATATCAGGGTAGTTCTCTCTGATAAATCTTGTTTTCAAAATCGTCATTGCTTCATTGGGCGATTCGATCGTCAGATGGATGTCATCATGAGTCTCATTGAAACGAGCCTCGATCTTCTCCATCGCCGACACCGCCTCCGGCTTGTAAGATACCAACTCCACCTCGATCTTACCATCCGCTGCTGTTTCTCCGCAGCCTGTCAGACCTGCCACACAGAGCACAAGCCCGAACGCTGCTGCTGCTTTTTTGGCAATCTTTCTTTTTGACATATTTCCCTCTTCCTTCCTGTATATTTTTTTGGAACATTTTGCATATTTTTATTTTAACATGCCCCTATGCTATCAAAAATAGCTTGATTTTTCATATTTTATGCCAATATGCAATATTTTATGATATAATGGCAACAGATGACGCATTTGGATATATGCGATAACAATGAGCAGTGCCCCGGAGGGCGAATATGAATTTTCGTCATGCCTGCATGTAAGAAAATTTATATTTGACTTCCGGGATAGGACGAATGGCACTGCGGACTACACCACTTCCAAAAACCACACAGGAGGACATGATGGCAAACACTTTCTTCAATATCTTTCCCAACGAAAATTTTATTGATCTGGATATGTACCAGCACGGCTACGAGCAGTGTTCCCCCGGACACTCCTTTGGCCCGCTGGCAAGAAACCACTATCTTTTCCACTATGTTATGTCAGGTACAGGAACTCTGATGGCAGATAACTCCAAAAAGGTCACCCAGACCTTTTCCATCAAAAGCGGGCAGGGTTTTCTGATCTTCCCCGGGCAGATCAACACCTATTTTGCCGATGAAAGTCTTCCCTGGGAATACATGTGGATCGAATTCGACGGTCTGCGGGTAAAAGAAGCCCTGGATCTGACGGAACTTACTCAGGATACCCCGGTATACCACCCTCGCTCCAAGGAACTGCGGGAACTGATGATGCAGGAAATGACCTACATCGTCCACCATCCGAAGGAAGCGCCCATGCACCTGATCGGGCATCTCTATCTGTTTTTGGATTATCTCACCCGTTCCGCCACACGGACCACACCGGTGCACAGCAGCAGGATGAGTGACTATTATATTAAAGAAGCGATCAATTTTATAGAACAGAATTTTCAGAACAATATTTCCATCGAAGAAATTGCGGCGGTATGCGGCATCAATCGAAGCTACTTCGGCAAAATATTCAGAAATTCCGTGGGCCGCTCCCCCCAGGAATTTCTGATGAATTACCGCATGGTAAAGGCTGCGGAACTTTTAAAGCTGACCTCCCTCTCCATCGCGGATGTGGGATCTGCGGTAGGCTATGAGAACCAGCTCCATTTTTCCAGGGCGTTTAAGGGAATTTACGGTGTTTCGCCGAGGGAGTGGCGCAACCAGCATAAATAGAGCATGCAAGGTATCTTCCGGACAGCAGCACAAAGGGCGGAACCTGCGTCCCGCCCTCCGTGTTTCAGGAAACTCTATCTTTGTCAACCCCCGTTTGCCGCAAGGAATTCCTGCGCCTGCTTCTGCATCTCCGCGTACACCGTGTCCGCTCCTGCAGCAGTCATTTTTTCTTTCAGTTTCGCAATATCGCCTTCGGGATCATCCGTAAAGCCCAGTCCCAACAGCTTGTAATCCGTATTAAAGATCTCCGTGATGGCCGCGATCTCATTCTTTACATTGCTGTCATCAAACACAAATGCCTGATAACGCCTGCTTCGCGCACTTTCTTTCCAGGCATCGTTCAGTTCTTCCAGACCGGGAATACCGCCTTCCACAACGCGCCAGCTTGCGTCATTGCGGACGCCCCAGTTACAGTTGCCGTCATAAGCGTAGTTTGCGCTGTCAGGCAGAGATACTAACGCATGGTCGCCGGAAGCCTCCCAATGCTTTCCTTCAATACCGTAACAGAACAGATTGTTGATCTCCACATCATTGCGCAGATAATCAAGAGCCATCAGCGCCCGCTCCGGATTCCTGGACTTGGAGAAAATACTCATACCGTTGGCCAGATAGGAGTTCAGAACAGGCGGTACGCCGTCCTGCGCGTCAAATACGCGGATATCCCATTCCGGATGCTCCGTTGACATCTGTGCGTAGATGCTCTTTGCGGTATTTACGTTGCACAGAGCCAGTGCCGATTTACCGGCCTGAAAGCTCTCTGTATTGTTCTGGGTGTTTACAACCGCATTCCTGCTCCAGAATCCTCTGTCTTTCCAGTCTTTCAGCCGTTCAATAACGCCCTGGAACTGTGCCTGATCGTAATTGCCTTTCACCTCCGCACTGTCGTCCAGTTCGCTGACGCTGCTCATTGCCTGCCAGGTGCCGACAGCGGCCACCTTCTCTTCGGACTCCCAGTTTGCCTTTTCCCACATCCGGTCAAATACAAACAGCTTGTCGTAATCGGAGCCAACATCCAGAGGAATTAACGTGGGCTCGTTGGCCACGATGGCATCCATGTAAACTTCCGCCTCATCCAGAGACGCAACAGATTCGATCCCGTATTTATCCATCAGATCGCCTCTGGCCATATAAACGTAGGAAGTGATCTCTTTGTAGTTCATGGGCAGCATAAATACCTGTCCGTTCACCTTTGCCTGCTCCCACGCCTCGGGATAGATCGTCTCCGCCGTCATGGGCGCATAAGCTGCAAGCGCTTCTTCCGTGATCTCCCAGAAGCCCTGTTTGGTGGCCTGTGCATTGTAGAAACACCAGTCAGCCGTGTAGATGATATCCCAGTCCTCACCGGAAGCAAAGATCAGCGGATATTTCTGCTCATACTCTCCCCAGCTCATAAATTTCACATCGATGGTCGCATTGATCTCCGCTTTCAGCTTCTCATTGATCTTTGCAAACACCTCGTCATTGTCCACGGGACGGTCGCCGATCAGATACATCGTCAGCGTCACCTCTTCGGAAATATCCGGTGCGGCGGCCTGCGCCTCCTCACCTGCATCCTCCGCAGCTTCCGTCTCAGCCGACGCCGACACCTCTGGCGTTTCCGGGGGTTCCGCATCTGTCTGCTCACTGCCGCAGCCGCTCAGCATACCGATTCCCAGAAGCAGCGCCATAAGCAGAGCGCCTGTTCTCGTTTTTCTTCTCATAAATCATTCCTCCTTTTTTCATGCTCTTTTATAAAAATTCTCTCGAATTTTTTTCTGTTTTAAAATACTCTCTCCAGACAGCTGCACATCTCATTTACACTGTCACAATTCCCTGGATAAAAAATCTGTCCTGTGCAGTTATCCCTTCACCGCACCGATGGTAACCCCCTTTACAAAATACTTCTGCAGGAAAGGGTACAGCAGGATAATGGGGCCTGTGGCAACCACCGTCATCGCTAACTTCATGGGCTCGCTGGGCACATCGCTGGCCGGAATGCCGCTTCTTGCGGCTGCGGCGTTCATCGCCTGGGCTTTGGTGAGAATGTTGTTCAGGAAATACTGTAACGGATACAGATCCCGTCTGCCCTCATCCAGAAACAGCATCGCGTTATACCAGTCGTTCCAGTAATTCAGGGCGATAAACAGGCCTACGGTGGCAAGCCCCGCCTTTGATAACGGCAGCGCAATACTCAGATAGATCCTGAAATCCCCGGCACCGTCCAGCTTTGCCGATTCATAAAGCGCCTCCGGGATACTCATCATGTAACTTTTCAATATCAGCAGATAGGTCACATTGATCAGAATCGGCAGGATCAACGCGATCACACTGTTGTGGAAACGCAGATACTTTGTGTTGAATATGTACCAGGGCACCAGACCTCCCCCGAAGATAGAGGTAAAGTAAAAGAAAAAGGAAACCTGATACCGATACCTGAAGTCACGGCTTGCCAGCACATAAGCCGCCATGCTCGTAAACCACAGCCCAAACGCCGTCCCCGTCATCGTCACAAAAATCGTGACGCCGTACGCCCGCAGAAGCTCTTCCGGAATCTTAAACAACATCTTATATGCCTCAAAGGAGACCGTCTCCGGAATCAGCCTGTAGCCGTGCAGCTGGATCGCATACTGCTCCGACACCGATCCGCTGAGAACCAGAAGAAACGGCAGCAGGCAGGCCGCTGAAAGCACCGCCAGTATCACATACGAAACGATATTAAATATGATGCGGTCCCGCCCGACCGGTTTCTTCCCCTGACACCCTGCCATAAAAAATCTCTCCTTTCCATCTTCTACTATCGATGCCATCTCATCAATGTTTTCCGCTGCCAGGATGCAACAGCCTGGCAGGCGTCCCTCACGGCAGCCCACCCCACCTTAAAACAGCGCATAATCCGGCTCCACCTTCTTCACCGCATAATTCGCAATCAGAACCAGGATAAAGGACAATCCCGACTGATACAGTCCCGCCGCGCTGGTCATGCCAAACTCCTGAAGATCCAACAGGGAACGTGTCACATAGGTATCGATGACGTCCGTCACTTCCAACACCATCGGATTATTGCCGGTCACCTGCCAGAACATCTGGAAATCCCCTTTCATGATCGTGCCGATGGCCATCAGGAACAGGATCACCACCGTGGGACGTATGCAGGGCAGCGTGATATATCGGATCTTCTGCCACATGGTGGCGCCGTCCAGATCTGCGGCCTCGAACATTTCCCCATCGATATTGACGATGCTCGCCAGATACATGACCGTCCCGTACCCCACATTTTTAAAAGCGCTCACCAGGATCAGGATCACCGGCCAGGCGGCCCTGTTGGAGTACACATCCAGAGGTTCCATCCCCACCGTCCGCAAAAAGCTGTTCACCGCCCCGAACTCGTAGTTGAACATATTGTAAATGAATGCGCCTACCACCACCCAGGAGATAAAGTAGGGAAAAAACATGACAGACTGGGTGATCCGCTTAAAATATTTTCCCGCCAGCTCACTGAGCAGTATGGCGCAGGTGATCTGCAGCAGCGTATTCACGCACAAAAACGCGATGTTATAAAGGATCGTGTTTCTCGTCGTGGTCCAGGCTTTCCCCGACTGGAAAAAGTAGGCAAAATTTTTAAAACCCACCCAGGGACTGCCGAAGATACCGTCGTGGTAGTTAAATTCCTTGAAAGCCAGCACGATGCCCCCCATGGGAACATAACACATTAAAATGACGACCACCGCCGCCGGCAGGATCATAAGCCATTTTACACGGTTATCTCTCAGGTCACGCAAAAACGGGTGTCTGGTCTTTTTCATCACGTTTTTCCTCCGGTTCTTCTGAATCGCTGTTTTTTGTTTTGCCAGATTCGATGGCTTTATCCTAACAGAACCCTTTCCGGAAAACAACGGGACAGCATTTCGAAAAGAGGGCAGCTTTATGTTCTTTGTCTATTTTTGCCCTTTTGAAGGGGAATGAACTTGAATTTTTGTGACATTTTATATATGATTGTATCATCGGACAAAATGATGAGGTGAAAATGATGAATTTTTCGGTACTGGTTGTGGATGACGAGGCAATGCCCCGCACCGTATTACAAAAACATATTCCCTGGGAGGAACTCTCCGTGACGAATGTCTATCTGGCCACCGACGGGGAGGAGGGCATAGAGCAGGCCCGCCGGTTCCGCCCTGAGATCATTATCAGCGATATCAGAATGCCGCGCTTAAACGGCCTGGAAATGGCAGCCGCCGTGCGGGAATTTCTGCCCGCATGCCAGCTTATCTTTCTGAGCGGTTATTCCGATAAAGAGTACCTGAAAAGCGCCATAAGGCTGCGGGCCGTAAACTATGTGGAAAAACCCCTGGATCCGGCGGAGATCACCGCCACGGTCAGAGAGGTCACGGCACAGCTGCAAAGCCAGGCAAAACCCACGGCACAGGAACTGTTTTTCCATGGAGAACACTGCTTTGATGGAGCGTTGAACCAGAACCTGTACCGCGCCGCTGATACGCTGCTTCCGCAGTTGGAAAAACTGATCCGGCACAACAAAAAAGAGGAGACTTTCGCCGCCCTGCGAAAACTCTATGAACAAATCCGCCGCTGTGAGGCAACATCCCCGGAATATCTGCGTCATCTTTACTGCCAGATCCTCTTTTTATTTCTGCACGCCGCCGAAAGCCGCAATATCCGCACGCTCACCGGACAGGCGGACCATCTGTTATATACGGCGTCAAAGCAGGAAACCCTCGCCGGACTGCAGGATATCCTGCTTCAGACGGCGAACGGCTACTTTTCCGCCCCGGATCCTTCCTGTCCGGACCTTTTCACGCTGGTGGAAAACTATATCGAGAACCATTATCGCGACTGTTCTCTCACAGTTCAGAGTATTGCCGGCAATCTCGGGTTTACCAATACCTATCTGTGCGCAGCCTACAAAAAAAGCTGCGGAAAGACCATCAACAGCCGGCTGACGGAAGTACGCCTTCTCCATGCCAGGGATCTGCTCACCACCACAAACTGCAAGCTCTATGAGGTGGCAAACGCCGTGGGCTATCAGGACGGCAAATATTTCGTCAAGCTGTTTACCAGAGAAACCGGCCTCTCTCCCAGAGAATACCAGCGGAGGCATGTCCATGAAGAGTAAGCTGCTGCAATGGCTGCAATGGTCCGCAGTCCGGGGAAAACTGGCCGGCAGGCTGATGTGCATCTATTTCCTGCTGATCGTCCTCCCTCTGGGGATGTTTTCCTTTTATGCCTATATGCGCGTCAGAGATATGATACAGGAACAGACTTTTCTGGCTGCGCAAAACGCTTTTGACGACACCTGCATGTCTCTGGAGCATCTGCTCGGCCGCTCGGACGGGGTGATCGATATTCTCGCCACGGATCCTTTAATCTACACCATGGCTTCCAATGATCCCCGGGATTACACCTATATCCGCCGCCTGGAGGATTCCGACCAGCTGGCCGCCACGTTTGCACATCTCCGTATGCTGGCGGATGTGGATCTTATAAGACTTTATGTAAACAATGATTATCCCTATTCCAATGCCAACACAGGCATCGTCCGGACAGAGGAAGTGGAAAAAATCGAGTGGTATCAGACCGCCTCCGCAGACAGCAGACGCCTGTGGTGCGCTCCCTCTGATTTTGAGGATGCTTCCGGTTCCCCGGACACCCCCTGCTTTTCCTCCCTGCAGATGATCTATGATCCCCGAAACATCAGGGAGCCGTTAGCGCTCCTTCGGGTGGATATCGATGCGGCGCGTGTGGAAGAACTGGTAAACGGCACCTCTGTCACCGAAAACGGCCTGATACTGCTGCTGCGGGAAGATGATATCCTGTTCTCCTCGAATGCCGCTCTCCCCATCCCTCATGTGGACACTCTGGTAAAGCAGGTAGAGGGACTCGCCACCGATACCTGGGAGACCATCCGGGCGGAGGGTACCGAATACTATGTCCGCTGCAAAAGGATCGGCCCTTCAGACTGGTATATCACCAGCATCCTGCCCCACCGTGACGTATTCCGGTTAAGCCGCGAGCTGAGCGCGGAGATGCTTGTCATCGTCGTCTGTGTGGCGCTCACGGCCTACCTTCTGGCCTGCCTGATCAGCCGCTCCACTCTGAAACGGATGAAGCAGCTCACCGCCACCATGCAGGCCGTGGAAAACGGCAATGTGGCAGTGCGGCTCGTACCTTCGGGCAACGACGAGATCACCCGGATGATGGAAGGCTTCAACCAGATGATGGACCGGGTGGATACCCTGATGGAAGAGAGTGTGGAACAGGGCCTTCAGATCAAGAATCTGGAGCTGAAAGCTCTGCAGGCGCAGATCAATCCCCACTTTTTATACAATTCCCTGGATCTGATCAACTGCACCGCCATCGACCGCAACGTCCCCGAGATCAGCCGTATGGTGAACGCCCTCGGAAAGTTTTACCGCCTGTCCCTGAGCAAAGGGCGGGAAGTGATCTCCCTGGCCGAGGAACTGAGACATGCACAACTGTACGTGGAGATACAGAACCTGCGTTTTGAAAACCGCATTCTGGCAACGTGGGATACGGACGCTTCCGCCGACCGCTGTCAGATCATCAAGATCGTACTGCAGCCTATTATAGAAAACGCCATTCTGCACGGTATTTTTGAAAAGCCTTCCAAGTCCGGGCATCTGAACGTGCGCGTGCGGCGTTATGACGACGGCATCCGCATCACCGTGGAGGATGACGGCGTCGGTATGGATCAGAAAACGCTGGCTGAAAGCTTTTCCCGGATAACGCCGCCCGGGCATGCCACAGTCTCCGGCGGTTACGGAATACGCAACATTGCAGAGCGGCTGACTCTCGCCTACGGCTCTCCCTACGGTCTTTCCTGTGAGAGCAGCCCGGGAAAAGGAACTACAGTTACCGTACATATTCCGGCGATCCTTCCGGAAGAAGAACAGGAGGAATCATAAATGCTACAGTTTTCTGTTTTTTGCGATATGGATTGGCTCTACCCTGATTCGGCACACAACGGCATCACCCGTATCAGTCTGCACCTTCCCAGGGGAGGCCACGACGGCATACAGCTTCTGGTGGACGCTGCCCGCGCACCCATATCCGTATCCTGGCGGCCGGATCTTTCCTGCCCTTCCGATACAGACTGCGCTCCCGTCCTGCGGCTGTACAGACTGCGCCCCGTGGGCGTCAATGAAAATACATCGCCCACGCTGATGACTACCACCGACTATGAGAGCTGCAGAGCCTTTGTCACCCGCAGGGCCCCTTTTGAGGTCTATGACGCGCTGCAGCCCTTTGACGGAGAAATCCCGGAAGGCGGCCGCTTTGCCCTTTACCTTTGCGCGGAAGCCTTCTCTGACACGCCGCCCGGCCTATACACCGGTACGCTCACGATCACGGCACAGCAGGACAGGACAGACCTTCCTGTCCGTTTCACCGTGCATACCCCCGTTGTTCCGGTTCTGACGGACGCCCGTCTCGGCATGCTGAATTTCTTTGACTACGACGGCCTTGCCGCCCAGCACAAAACCGTAAAGGGAAGCGACGAATACTGGGAAAGTTTCCGCAGGTATGTCCGGGCTCAGATCACTTTACGCTGCACCCACATTCTGCTGCCACCGGGGGAGGCCGTATATCAGGACAATGTCCTGACAGGTTTTGACTTCTCCATGGCAGGACAGGCCGGGCGCATCGCTCTGGAGGAGGGAGCCGTCAGACTGTGCGGCGGCCATGTGGCCCACTGGCACGAGTGGGATGACAGCGAATACTATCCTGACTGGGATCAGACCACAGGCATCACCACCCCGGAGGGGTATCTGCAGATGCGCCTCTATTTCTCACAGTGGGCACAGGTGATCCGGGAAAACGGCTGGGAAGACCGCATGACGCAGGCTCTGGCCGATGAACCCCAGACGCACAACGATAAAACCTACCGCATCCTCGCCGGCATCTGCCGGAAATTTCTGCCGGGCGTGCCTATCATCGACGCGGTGGAAACGGTCAATCTGGGCGGCGGCATCGATATCTGGGTGCCCAAACAGGACACCTACGAAAAGTGGAGGGACGCCTACGACACGCTCAAAGCCGCCGGAGAGGAAATGTGGTTCTACACCTGCGCCTTTCCGGCAGGCCCGGCCATGAACCGCAGTATGGACCTGCCCCTCACCGTCAGCCGTCTCGTGCTGTGGATGGGGGCTCTCTACCGCTTATCCGGATTTCTGCACTGGGGATTTAATTTCTATATTGGGGAAGATATATGGCACAGTGCCTGCTGCCCCCACAAGGGCGCGCTGCTGCCTGCGGGGGACGCCCATATCGTCTACCCCGGAACGGACGGCGCCCCCTGGCGCAGCATGCGCTTTGAGGCCCAGTGCGGCGGGGCCGAGGATTACGAACTGCTCATGCAGGCGGCAGCCGTTTCTCCGGATGAGACTGACGCGCTGATCCGCACCGTCTGCACCACTTTCCGGGATTATACCGGGGATGGCGCTGCGGTGGCCGCCGCCAGACGGAAACTGATCGATCTTCTGGAGAAGGAGGCGCTTTACAATGGCTGATACAAAATGGTTTCAGGAGGCCCGTTTCGGCCTGTTTATCCACTGGGGACTCTACGCTGTTCCTGCCAGAGGGGAATGGTATGCCAGTATCGACAAAGTCCCCGGGGCGCAGTATGAAAAATATTTTCATGCCTTTGATCCGATAGACTACAATCCGCGTCTGTGGGCGCGCATGGCAAGGGAAGCCGGCATGAAGTACGCCGTGCTGACTGCCAAACACCATGAGGGCTTCTGCCTGTTTGACTCCGCATACACCGATTACAAAGCCGCCAATACGCCCGCGGGCCGGGATCTCGTCCGCGAATATGTGGAGGCCTTCCGCGCCGAGGGACTCCGTGTAGGATTATACTATTCTCTGGTGGACTGGCATCATCCCGACTATCCGGCATACGATGATCCCTTCCATCCCGGGAGAGGATCTCTGGCAAGCAGAGAGGAAAACTGCTCCTTTGACCGTTATCTCGATTACATGCACGCCCAGGTCAGAGAACTGTGCACCAACTATGGAAAGATCGATCTGTTTTGGTTTGATTTTTCCTATGACGATCACTACGGCGAAGGCTGGCGGGCAAAGGATCTGGTGGAAATGGTGCGCACACTGCAGCCGGGTATTCTTCTCAACAGCCGTCTGGAGGCGAGCGGCGGTTCCCTGGGCAGTCTGCTCTCCGACCATCCCAGCCCCTGGGCGGGCGATTTCGCAACGCCGGAACAGATCCTTCCGCCGACGCCGCTCTTTACGCCCAGCGGAAAGCCTGTCTGCTGGGAGGCCTGCCAGACCATGAACAACAGCTTCGGTTACACAAGGACCGATCTCTGCTATAAGACTTCCCGCACCTGCATCCGCCAACTTGTGGAGTGCGTCTCCAGGGGCGGCAATTATCTGTTGAATGTTGGACCGGATGCCAGAGGGAATATCCCGCCTCAGTCCGTGGATATTTT
Organism: uncultured Lachnospiraceae bacterium; assembly: GCA_910578085.1. Classification (GTDB taxonomy): domain Bacteria; phylum Bacillota; class Clostridia; order Lachnospirales; family Lachnospiraceae; genus 1XD8-76. The sequence continues at coordinate 147,415 of CAJTPM010000005.1, forward strand.
ATCTGAGATCGCCGGGTGGATGCACCTGAACAGGGACAGCATCCACGGCTGCGGTTTGAGTCCGCTCCCTGTCTCCGCCTTCGGGTGTCTGGTCACTGCCCGGGACGGAAAGCTTTATCTCCATGTGATGGAGCAGCCTGTGGGGCCTCTTGCACTGACCGGTATTTCTCCCGGTCATATCAAAGCGGCATATCTGCTGGCGACCGGTGCGGAGATCGAAGTACTGAAGAGCGGCTGGGCCGTGCAGAATTATCCGGATATCACTTTCTTAAGCCTTGCCGCGCAGTCCAATGAAACCATGCCGCTGCCGGATGAGAAAGATACCGTTGTTGTGCTGGAACTTTCCTGAAAAAAGTATCTTAAAAGCCCTGGAGAAAGCGCTCCAGGGCTTTTCTATTCCCATTTTGGAATGTTTTGTTCTTCATGAAATCTTAAATACTCCATAAAAGACTTTTCATAATATAGCTGATATAATAAGCAAAACAGAACGAGGGGACTTTTATGAGTATATTCACATTGAAATGTATCGCGCTGTATCTGATGGTTTTAGATCACATCGGCTTCTACTTTGACGGCGTCCTGCCCGCAGGACTCACGTCAGTTCTGCGCATTCTGGGGCGGAGCAGCTATCCGTTATTTTTATTCTGCATGACGCAGGGCTACAGGCACACCCGAAGCAGAAAGAAATACCTTTTAAGACTTTATTTTGGCAACCTGTTTATGACCGGATTTATGATTTTTGTGGAACGCTATTTTCCCACGGATGGCTTCGGCTATGGTTTTCACAATATCTTCTTATCCATGTTTCTCACGGGGGTTCTGATCAGTACGATCGAGACCTTTCCGCAGGATAAGAAAAAGGGGCTTATCATGGCCGGCTGCCTTTTTGTGCTGCAGCTTCTGTTCCGTATGGCGCCCGGACTTCTGCCCGTTCTCAGAAACTACAACGGGGACATCATCACGGGAATCTTTCCCAATCTGGTGTTAAACGAATACGGGCTGCTCTTTATCATTCTGGGAATCGCCATGTATTTTCTCCACGACAAAAAAGATACCCTCGCCATTGTCTATCTGCTCTTTTGCATCGCCCAGTACAGCGACGAATGGCTAAACGGTGAGGGCGGCTTTCCCACCCAGTGGTTTATGGTGCTTGCCCTGCCCTTTATCCTGCGCTATAACGGGGAACGCGGGAAAAGTTTCAAATATTTCTTCTACATCTTTTACCCGGCACACACGTTTTTACTGTTTTATTTGGCGAACTTTGTGTGGGGATAATCTCCCTGGACTATAAAATCCGCCCGCTGGCCGCTCTCGGGAAATTCACCAGCAGTGTCCCGCTTCTCACAAGTATGCTGCTTTCTTTTCCGATAAACTCATTGCTCACCCCCAGCGGGAAATCGTTTGTCAGCAGGGCGTCATGAAGCTCATATTTCAGATTTTTCAGATACACCCCGACAGATCTCTCCGACCAGGAAAACACCGACACATATCCGCCGTCTATTCTGTCAAAGACAAGTTCTCTGTCTGTGATCGCTGTAAATACGCTGTCCTTATCGAACAGATATCCCTGCATGCCTCTTTCGGATAAATACGCCAATATCTGCAGATTGGCGATGGTATGATCCATGCGGCCGCCTGTCCCGCAGTAGATGTGAAATAGGGTATACCCTGCCCTGATCCCTTCTTTCACGGCAATGGACATATCCGTATCGTCCTTCTCCGGCGGCAGCCGCAGTACGTTTTCTCCCTGCGGGATATATTGCAGCGTATCAAAATCTCCCACGGTAAGGTTCGCGAAAATTCCCTTTTCCTCCAGATACCGCAGGCCCGCGTCCGCCGCGATCACAAAATCTTCCTTTGACGGGATGAAATCCAGCCCATAATTTTCTCCGGCGCCCACAATATAGCATATCTTTTTATTCATATATTCCGACCTCTGTAAGTGTTGCTGACCATTCACTTTATTTTCTTTACTCCTTGCCATATCTATCTATTTCACGCATTATGTTTTATGACGCCGTATCTTTCTCCCACTTATTCTGACTCCTCTGCATTCTCCCCGGCCATACTCACCACCGCACCCGGATTTTCTTTCACAAATACGGCTATTTCATCCAGAAATCTCTTCCCATACTTGCGCAGCTTGTTCTCTCCGACGCCGGACACCTGCAGCATCTCCTCCTCCGTTTCCGGATGCTTCGCGCACATATCGATCAGCGTCTTATCGCTGAACACTATGTACGGCGGCATGCCCTCTTCTCTGGCGATCATAAGGCGCAGCTGCTTCATGCGCTCAAACAGCCTGTAACCGGCGCCTGTAAGCACATCCGTGCTCTTTGCCTTTTTCATTCGGGGTGCGGAAACCGCCTCCTTCTTCTCCGCCTTTCTGATCCCTACATAGGCATCTTCCTGTTTCAGTCCATTGATATCTCCGATCCGCAGCACACTGTAATCCCCCTGCGTCTGGATCACATATCCCTCTCTGATCATCTGCTCAATCAGCAGGCGAATATCCGCCTCACTCCTGTGGGAGAGCGCACCGTAAGATTTGTAGCGGTCCGCGCCAATCTCCTTAAGCCTGGCCCTGTTCGCCCCAGACAACGTCCCTGCCACGATGGCAAGGCCGTATCTCCCTTTTGTCTCCGCAAGGGCATTGATCACCTGCCTCGCATCCTGCGTCATGTCGATCTCCTCGTATCTGTGGTGACAGTTCCCGCAGTTATTGCAGGCTCCCGTCACTCTCTCCCCGAAATATTTCAGAATATAGTGTCTGAGGCAGGAAGTGGTCTTACAGTATTCCTCCATAATATAAAGCCTGTGCAGATCCCGTTTCCTTAAAAATTCCACATCCTCTTCCTCTATTCCCTCAAACTCCTTTCTTTCCAGCAGAAACTTCCCGATCATAATATCCTGTGCCGAAAACAGCAGAATGCAATTCGCGTTTTCTCCGTCCCTTCCGGCGCGTCCCGCCTCCTGATAGTAGTTTTCCATACTCTGGGGCATGTTATAATGGATCACAAACCTGACATTAGATTTGTCGATCCCCATGCCGAAAGCATTGGTTGCCACGATCACCGGCGCCCGGTCATAGATAAAGTTCTCCTGGCTCTTTTTGCGCTCCCCGTTGTCCATACCGGCGTGATAGCGCGCTGCGGCAATTCCTTGTTTACATAATATCTCATACAGTGCGTCCACATTCTTTCTTGTGGCACAGTAGATGATCCCGCTCTCCCGGGGATGTTTCTTTAGATAGTCCATGACAAACACATCTTTTCGTTTTCCTGCAATATGTTCCACACTGTAATACAGATTTTCCCTGTCAAACCCTGTGACGATGATCTCCGGATTTTTCAGTTTCAGGATACATGCTATATCCTCCTTCACTTCCTCCGTGGCTGTCGCCGTAAAAGCGCTGACCACAGGCCTTTCCGGCAGGCTTTCGATAAATTCCACAATCTTTAAATAGCCGGGCCTGAAATCCTGCCCCCACTGTGAAATGCAGTGCGCCTCATCCACTGTCACCATGGAGATCTTCACCTGTGATACAAAGTGCATAAACGCCGCGCTTTCCAGCCTCTCCGGCGCCACATAAATGATCTGATAAGTCCCCCTCGCCGCCAGGGCAAGCGCTTTCGAAATCTGTGTTTCTGTCAGGGATGAATTGATGTATGCCGCATGAACGCCGGCTTCGTTTAAAGATTTTACCTGATCCTGCATCAGGGATATCAGAGGTGAAATAACAAGAGTAATGCCCGAAAACAGCAACGCCGGCACCTGATAACAAAGAGATTTGCCCGCACCGGTGGGCATAATCGCTACCACATCCTTTCCCGCAAGAAGCCCGTCGATGACATTCTCCTGCCCCTTCCGGAAACTGTCGTAACCGAAATACGTTTTTAATACTTCTGTTTTATTCATTTTTTATCTTTCTCCACAATTTCAGTATTCCTTCTTCACATCCTCCGCCGAAATACCATACTTATCCAGAAATACTGCCAGATCTCTATCATTCTTGATTAACATAACTTCGGAAAACTTCCCGGTCTGTCTGTTTCTAAAGCCCGCTACCTGTTCTCCGTTGCAGATACTGGCACGGATCAGGGGTATCTGGTTTTCTCTGTCATAGTCGGCTTTTACGGATTTTCTTTTGAACATGGAATCTCTCCAACAGAATTTTTGTTTTGTGAACTTCTGGAATTGCCTCTGTCCATTTGATTTTATCGAAGTTGTCCCCCGTTTGCAAGACATATTTACACGAATTTATCTGAAACTGTAATAGTTCTACCCCTCAATGTCATTTAGATAAAGCTTTTTCCTCACGGCGTCCGGTACCATTAACCAAGTGACATTGTTTCACCCCTCAAACCCCTTCCCCGTCAAACGCCGGAATAAAACTCTCCTCTGCTGTCTCCCCCTCCTGGATAAAGCCGCACTCCACGCCGATGGAGAGCGCATAATCCACCACTTCCTCATACTCCTGTTTCGTCACCCTGCGGTTTATCTCCGGATAGTCTGCAAGCCCTGACACCGGCGTAAACTGATTCATGATGCTGAGATAGATCCTGTCTCCATAGGTTTCATGCAGATACCGTATCACAGCTTTGGAATCCTCCGCGCAGCCGGGCAGCACCAGATGGCGCACGATCGTCCCCCGCTTCATCAGCCCGTCCTCATCGCCATTTTCAAATACTGCCGTCCCGGTCTGGCGCACCATCTCCGCCACCGCTGCCTTCGCCACTTCGCTGTAATCCGCCGCATGGGAGTAGCGCAGTCCCAGCGCGGTATCCATATATTTAAAATCCGGCAGATAGATATCCACCAGCCCCTCCATTTTCCTGAGCGTATCCCGGTATTCATAACTCCCCGTATTGTAAACTACCGGCAGATAAAGCCCCTTCCTTTTTGCTGTTGCAAGCGCTTCCGCGATCTGCGGCACAAAGTGCCCGGGCGTCACAAGATTGATATTGTTCGCCCCCTTCTCCTGCAATTCCAGAAAAATTTCCGAAAGCCTTTCCACCGAGATATATTTTCCCGCCGTCCCTTCCGCTATGGCCTTATTCTGGCAGAACACGCAGTGCAGAGGACAACCGGAGAAAAACACTGTACCCGAGCCGGCTTTTCCCGAAATGCAGGGCTCCTCCCAGAAGTGCAGAGCCGCCCGGGCTGCCTTCACCACAGCCGTCTGCCCGCAGACTCCGGACTTACCGGCTTCTCTATTTACGCCACAGTTTCTCGGGCACAGGCGGCAGCCCTGCTCTTCCCTGATCCCGGCTTTTTCTGTGACATTGCTCTCTTCTACGGAATGATAATGCATCCTTTTTCCCCTTCTGTTCGTTTCACAAGTATATTTATCCCCCAAACTCAGCCTTCAGCTGCTCTAACAGCCGCTCCGCGATGGGCGTAAATACCTGATACTTTTTCCAGATCAGATAAATATTTGTCTCAAGTTTTGGTGTGAGAGGCCGAAAAACAAGCCCGTTGTCCAGATTTGTATTGATCAGATTCTGTAAAGTCAAAAGACATCCCAGTCCCTCCTTCACAAAAATCGAACCGTTGTAGGACAGGCGGAAAGATCCCTCAAGCTGCAGTTTATCCCTGTCGCTGCCACACCACCTGTTGATATCATTGTTCCAGCCCTGTTCCGAACAAAACAGCGGAAGTCCGATCAGATCCTTCACAGAAACCGCTTCTTTTCCGGCTAACGGACAGTCTGCTGGCATGACCGCGCCCCACAGATCAGCCTCGGGGAATTTCAGAAAGCGGTACTTCACAGGATCCGGCTCCTGCGCCAGCACGGCAAAATCCAGGATACCTTTGTCCAGTTTTTCCGTGACCTGTTCGGTGTCCCCGCTGGTGATATGGTAATGCAACCCCGGATAAGTATTCTTAAATCTTCTGATTGCAGAAGCCAGGTACCTGATCTGATAAGATTCCGCCAGACCAAAGTAGACGTCGCCGCCCAGAACGTCATCCAGCGCGAGAAATTCCACCTTGATTTTATCGGCCATGTTCACCAGATCCTCCGCCCGCTTTCTGAGCAACATTCCCTCCTCCGTGAGCTGTATGCTGAAACTGTGGCGCGTGAACAGTTTCTTCCCCAGTTCCTCCTCCAGCGCCTTTAATTGCTTGGACAGCGTCGGCTGCGTGACATGCAGAAACTCCGCGGCCCGCGTCATATTTTCCTCTCTCGCCACCGCAAGAAAATATCTCATTGTTCGCAGTTCCATACCGATAGTTCTCCCCTTTCTGCAGCCTGCAAACCTGCACCTCATGTCTTTCCATATCTCCACAACCCCCGGCAGCAGCGTATAAACAGAACAGGCTCTGCCGGGTATACACAAATGCTGGAATCACTTACAGAACGATCTTACCTGCAAAATAGCGGAAGGCTGCCCTCACTCTATCAGCCCATGCTCCAAGCAGTACTCATAAATCCCATCCTCTGCCACATGCCCGCACACATCATCCGCCACAGCTTTCAGCTGCTTTGAACCGTTCCCCATTGCCACGCCTGTGCCGACGCTCTGCAGCATCTCGATATCATTGTTACCGTCTCCAAAAGCGATCGCCTCCGCTCTGTCCAGGTGGTAATATTCCAGTATCTTTCCGACGGCCACTCCCTTTCCGCCGTCAGCCGGTATAATGTCTGCCGCCCTGTCCCACCAGGCAGCGATCTTCGCGTGCCTGATGCCTTTCATCATATTAGCGTACTCCGATTCATATAGCCCCAGCATGATCTGATAGATCTCCCCTTCTGACAGCATATCAAAATCATCAGCGACTTCTACTTTCAATCCCGCAATTTCGAAGTAGTCCTCCAGATCCCGATCGGTTCCGTTCGCTGCCAGTCTGCTTTTTGTGGCAATGGAAACCGGTCTGCCAATAGCAGCCGCATTTTTTATCAACCGCTTGATTTCTTCCGTCGGGATCGGATTGCTGAAAATCATCTCCCCGGCATTATAGCAATAGGAGCCGTTAAAAGTCAGAAACACATCAAATTCGATGTCCCGGAAATGCGGCAGGACCATCGGGGATCTTCCCGTGGCAAGGCAGAGAAGTACTTCCCTTTCCCGAAGCTTTCTTAACATTTCCAGCGTTTTTTGAGAAATTTCCTTCCTGCCCATATCTACCAAAGTTCCATCGATATCAAAAAAAGCAATTTTTATATCTTTCATTCTCTCCCTCACCAATTCTCACCGATAAATGAAAATAACAACAACCTGTGAAACTGTTTTTCAATGATCATTATAGTGAGATTTTTCCCGCATAAATATTCTATTCCTGCCATTTTTTATCACGTTCCTGCCATTTTCGCTGTTATCTCGCCAAAAAATCCAACACCCGTTCCGTAAAATCCTTCGCTTCCTCATACGCCCCATGCCCAAGGCCAGGATAGACAAACAGTTCGCTTCCGTCAATTTTATCCGCTATCCCTGGCGCAGAACCCGATCCCACAATTCTATCACAATCCCCGCCGATCACCAACACGGGACATGTTATTTTATGCAATTCCCCCTGGGCATTGTGACTGATACAGGCGGCCGTCTGTATGAGAAAGCGTTCAAAGCTTTTCGGTTTTCCGATCTTTCCAAGAAGCGGGTAGAACCGTCTGTATTTTTTCAGATAGTTTTCCGAATAAGTCTTTTCCGCCGTATCAATCATCAGGTCCTTATAATTTCCCTGTTCCGCCATTTTGATCCAGCCACCCACTACCTTTTTTACTGTCTCATTTGGCTCCGCCGCGGTCACAGCCAACACGAGTTTATTCACCAACTTCGGGTGATCGATAGCCAGATACTGTGCGATCATGCCTCCCTGGGATATCCCCAGGATATCCGCTTTTGAGATGCCGAGAGCCGCCATCGCCTGCACCTGATCTTCTGCCATCTCTCTTGTAGTATATCCTTCCCGCAGTTTGTTTTTCCGGCTGAACATATACACCGTAAATTCCCTGGCGTACGCCCTGTACATCGCCGCAAAAACCAAAGCCTTTCCCTTTACCGTAGTCAGTCCGTCCCCCAGCCCGGGCAGCATAACGAGCTTTCTGCTTCCCTTTCCAAAACAAATGTAATCCATCCGGGAATCTCCGACATGGACGCTTCCATTTCGGGCATGATAAAACATCTTCCTTCTCCTCTATCTTCCTGTCTCCGCCGGGGATTGCAGTGCCACGGCGGATTCCCTTCCCGTTCCTCTTCCTTTATTTCTGGAATCAGTATAACGCCGTCTCCACATTTTTGTCAAAAATAACGTCCGGACCGGATAAATAATACTGTATCATATTCTGTGTGGGACATTATCCTTCCTTTCGAGAAATTTCACAGGAGCTCAGACATCTCCTGCTTATCCACACACTGCTTCAAAACCAGAGCCAGAAGCGCCGACAGAATCCTCGCAATAACCGTGCTCCACCAGATCATGATCTGTCCGCCGAACAGTATCCCGAGACTTCCCTTTGTCACATACAGAATGAGGCAGCCGCTATATTCCGCAGCGGCTGCCTCTCAATCAGTACTCTAATATTCCATTGCCACCCATCAATCTTGTCATTTCCTCAATCTTCTCTAACGGAAAAGGCGGAAGTGAGACAGGCTTCATGGCCAGTGACATCAATTTCATGGGATTATCATCTGCTGCAATTCTATTTGAGCTCAGTTTACCGCAAATGCGGCAGCGATGAATAATTGCCCATTCGCCATTTTTTCTTACCCATACTGCGATTGGCTCCATAATGCCGCCACAGTCAGCAGATCTGTCGCCCGGCTCATCATCCAGGTGCTGACTGCACAGGCAGTTCGGGCAATGATTCCTGTGGTCGCTGCCTGCTCCCATTGGTATTACTGTTCTTCCACATACTTTGCACACGAAAATGTCATTACATGGATGTGTTTTATAATATCCTTTTTCGTACAACTTCTTTTTATTTTCCCGTTTCATAATAAATAGTCCTCCTGAAAATTGTACAGGAAAATCCCTTCCTGCAAAAAAATGAAATCTTACATCAGACAGGACAATAAAAAAAGATAACCCATCATTCCGAGTTATCCGTAACCTATTTTGCATACCTGAATTTTCAGTCTGGAAATGGACACAATACATCCACTGATATCTATAAGCACTCAAACAAAAACCGTCTGCATATGAAGTCAGCCTGAATCATTTACCCGCAAAATAAGTACAACAAAAAACCCATCATAATTTATGGATAGAAAAACATCTTTATTGTCCCTAAATTAGCGAATAGCCGACATCAAGCCACCTCCCTTGCTTTAATTTTTTATACTTTATCATATCAGGATGATAAAATCAAGTCTATTTTTCATGTATAAAGGCAGGAAGAACAGCACTTTTTCCTGGTGGTATATATTTACTTGAATCTGTACAAAGATATCCGTTACAATTTCATGTATAAAAGCGGATAGGGATTTCCCTGCTCGTCATGATCTGTCCGTCTGTAAACATGAAAACCCATATGCTCGTAAAAACCTTTCGCAAGCGGATTCCGCTCGTTGACAGCCAGTTCACTGACAGAGTAGTTTTCCATTCCATATTGGAGCAGTTTTCTCCCCAGGCCCTTCCCCCTCTCCTCCGGCGCAATAAAAAGCATTTCCAGTTTTTGTTCCTCAATCCCCATAAACGCGGCAGGACTGCCGCTCTCGTTTTCGGCAATGATTAAATGCACAACCCCGTTCAGGGCCTGCGGGATATATTCTTTGATTTCTTCTACTTCATTCTCTGATAAAAACAGATGCGTTGCCTTTACGGATTTTTCCCATACAGCGATTAACTGTTCTGTCAGTGAAGGGGTTATTTCCGCAACTTCCAGAATTTTCATTGGGTTCTCCTTAAATTTCAGTTTGATTTTGGGTTCTTCTATCATGCCATGTCTTTCAGACATGGTACGCTTCGCGATGCACACTCGCTACGCTCGGCGCTGGTACTATATCTGTCGAAATTATACCACGTCCGCAATGTTTCTCATAGCAAATCCTTCAGGCTGATGATCTTACTTCCTTTCTTTTCATAATAGTGCAGCATTTCATCAATTTTCTTTTTATCATAGCTGGTGATGCAGTCTGATAATACATAAACGCCATATTTTTCCTTACACAGGTTATAACAGGTCGATTTCACACAGGCCACAGCATCCGCTCCGGTTATGTAAAAATCACTTATTTCATTCTGCCTGATAAATTCTGTAAACGCTTCACTGGTTAATGCGTTTCCCCTGTATTTTGTAAAAATGTTTTCTGACACGATTTTCAGATCGGGGGCAAATTCCGCTCCAGCCGTACCCGGCTTAAATGTTCTTGTACCAGCGGATAAGTTTTCATGTCTGATATAAACAACGGGAATATTGTTATGGGCGGCCCAATCGATCACTTTATTGATATTACCAATAATATCTTTGTAATTCTTTGTTATGTCCTTTTGAATATCTATTACTACCAAGGCTTTTTTCTGCATACTCTTTTCCTCCTGACAGACCTGATTGATTTGTTTTCATGACTGTTCAGCCTGCGGCAGCCACAGGGCTGAACGGTTACCTGTTCTCATTTATTATAACCCACAATTGTTGACAGCATTATGACAACAATAATATACAGTCAGGCCTCGTAACAACAGATTCTCCTGGAATCATTTACATCGCTGCAATTTCCTGTATAATTGAAAAAGAAGTTCTGAAAGGCGGATATTCCATGAAAATCGACAGACTTGTCAGCATTATTTTGATACTCCTTGACAAAAAACGGATCGGCGCTCGGGAACTGGCGGATCTGTTTGAAGTCTCCCCCCGTACCATTTACCGCGACATGGACGCCATCAATATGGCAGGTATTCCGGTTCGCTCAACATCAGGCGTGGGCGGCGGCTTTGAAATCATGCCGGAATACAAAATGGATAAAAAATTTTTTTCCGCTGATGACCTTTCCGCACTTTTAATGGGACTTTCCGGCCTTTCAGGTATGGTGCAGGGTGATGAAGTGGTGCACGCACTTGCAAAGGTAAAGAGCTTTATTCCCGCCGAAAGAGCAAAGGAAATTGAAGATAAAGCAAATCAGATCCGTTTCGATCCGGGGCAGTGGACAGAAAACCGTAACATACAGCCCTATCTGGAACTGATCCGATCCGCCTTACAGGAAAACCGACTGCTTTTATTTGAGTACGTGGCTCACCACGGAAATAAAACAGTCCGAACGGCAGAGCCGTATCAGCTTGTATTAAAAGGCAGCCACTGGTATTTACAGGGATATTGCCATCTCAGAAAAGACTTCCGTTTATTCAGAATATCCCGTATGTCAGGTCTGAAAATACTGGATGAAACTTTTACACCGCGAAACTGTCCGGAACCGATGTCAGATTTTACGGAAACCCTGGAGAACATACAGATAAAAATCAAACTCCGTATCCATAAATCCATACTGGACAGGGTGCTTGATTATTGCAGCTTTGAAGATTTTTTGCCGGATGATGATTCGCATTATATAGTTGATTTTCCTTTTATAGAAAACGACTATCACTATGATATTCTTCTCGGTTTCGGGGATCAATGCGAATGTCTGGCGCCGCCTCATATCCGCGAAAACATGAAGCGCAAAATATATGATATCGCTGCCATATACAATATTGGAAATTGAATGATACTGAAATAAACTGTTACCAACGAAAATCTGTTGTTGATATTTTATAGCAAATTTGTTATAATCCAATCCAGAAGGGGATATACTATGTATGAAATTGAATTTTTCGAAGATAAAAACGGAAAATCTGAAGTGGCAGATTTCATCAAAGAACTGAATAGAAAAGCTGTCACAAAGCTTGAAGAATTTGGTACAAGAGTAGGCACACCTGTAACCAAACACCTGGACGGAGAAATATGGGAACTCCGGCCACTGAAAAACCGACTGCTTTATGCTTATTATAAAGATAACAAATTTAGAAGACACCTAAACGGGAAATTGAACAGGCAAAAAGAAACCTAAAGGAATATTTGGAAAGAAATGAGTAAGATGACTACCTGGAAGGAATTAAAAAATAATTTATCTATAGGTCCGGAAGACAAAAATGCTATAGAGCTGGAGAAAGATCTGATTCGTACCATGGTAGCTATCCGTGAAGAAAAAGGCCTCACTCAGTCACAGTTAGCCGAAATGTGCAATGTCAAACAACCTGTCATCGCCCGAATGGAATCCTCTGTCCACTCCCCCCAGATTGACAGCCTTTTGAAAATTTTAACTCCTCTGGGATATACTTTACAGATCGTTCCGATTGGAAAAAAATGATAGAAGAGATCGTCCTGTAGTTTCCATTTACTGTATGGCAGACTACAGGACGATATTTTACTCCTGCTTCATTCTATCAGGTATTCATAAGTAATTCTACAGTCCTTTTACCACTATTTTGCAAAAATATCAGTTGCAAAACAGCTCCACAGGTATCATCCCGACACACGCTCTCACAGCGTCGCCGCGACTGTATATCCTTCCATCGTCGCCTCCTGGATCTTGCGCGGCTTCTCGCAGTCCCCGATCATATAAGTCTCTGGCGTGATCCCGTAAAAACTCTCCGCGGTCTTCCTGTCTGCGCGCACGCCGGTGGCGATGATCACCGCATCGGCGGGAAGCACTCTTTCTCTCTCGTCCTTATCCTTCACCCGGACATTCGTCTCCGTAATCTCCTGACAGCCTGCCTCCAGCATAACCTGCAGCGTCTCGGCCTCATTCATCTTGTGCCGCAGGCCGATCTTGTAGAGCATGTTGCCCTGCACTGCCAGCTCATTTATCATTTCCACGATGGTTACATTCTTTTTCTTTAAAAGGGACAGTTCCAGCCCGATCTCCGCGCCGATGGTGCCGCCGCCGATGATGACCACATTCTGGCCGATCCGTTCCTCATGCTCGATAGCCTCATAGAACCCCATAACGTTCGTACAGTCGATGCCCGGGATGGGCGGTTTCGCGGGAAGCGCTCCCACTGCGATGATCAGGGCATCCGGCTGTAACGTCCGAACCATCTCCGGTGATGCTTCTGTATTCAGCCGCAGGTCAATATCTGTCTTCCCGATCTGCGTTTTCAGGTATTCCAGATAGGCTTTGACTTCCACCTTGAAATGCTCCATGGCCACATAGTGAATCGCCCCGCCAATATGATCCCGCTTTTCGATCAGGATCACCTCGTGGCCTCTCTCCTTTGCCGTCAGCGCTGCCCTGCATCCCGCCGGGCCTGCCCCGACGATCACAATCCGTTTCTTTTTCTCCGCCTTCGGCAGTTTTTTCGGCACCCAGTCCTCGTTGGTATACCGCGGGTTCACGGAACATCCCACATTCCGTCTGTTGGTGGCGATATGATAGCACTGCAGGCAGCGCAGACATGGCACGATATCCTCCGGCCTCCCTTCCAACGCCTTGATTGGCCAGTCCGGATCCGCAACCATAGGTCTCGCAAGAGCTACCATATCTGCGGCGCCGGAAGCTAAAATCTCTTCCGCCTCATCGGGATTCATGATCGCTCCCACAACGGACACGAGAATATCCACATTTTCTTTGATCACTTTTGCATATTTCACATTCAATCCATGCTCGGTGAAATTGGTAGACGCGGTATACACATTTGCCTCGTGCTCGATATCCAGCCCGCAGGACACCTGCACCACGTCGATATATTTCTGCGCCGCCTTCACAAAGGCCAGCACATCCTCAAAACTGATGCCTCCCGGCATATATTCATTGGCGGAGATCCGCATCTCGATCGGGAAATACGGTCCCACCGCTTCCCGCACCTCGCGCAGAACCCGCAGCGGGAATTTCATCCTGTTTTCGATGGAGCCGCCGTATTCATCGGTGCGCTTATTAAACAGCGGCGACAAAAACTCCGGTATCAGCCACCCGTGTCCGAAATGAAGAAAGATCATATCAAAACCCACGTCTCTTGCGTCTTTTGCTGTCTGCACATATCCTGCCGCCACCTCGTCCATCATGGCCTCATCCATCGCTTTTACTTCCACGCCGTCTTCCCGCACATAACCGGTAGGGCCGATGGCAAAATCACCGGGGGCTACTCTGGCGTACTGCCCTGCATGGGCAATCTCCACGGAAGCTTTCGCCCCGCCGCGATGGGCAAGCAGCACTCTCCTTCTTGTCTTTTCCACCTGATACTTGCTGAAGGCATAGGGTTCCTCCGCCGACGCCCAGGAAGACTTTCCCGGCTGCGTGATCACGGAACCGGCAATCATCACCCCGGGCCGCCCCAGCGCTCTCTCCTCAAAGACCTGCCCCATGGGGTTTGCAATAATGCGGTTGCTCACCATGATCGAGTTTATTTTCAGAGGGGAAAATAAATGGGGATATTTCAAATTGTTATTCATAAGCATTCTCCTTCCTGCTGTAATATACATACATTGTCATCTTACCAAACCCATTGATTCCGCCGGGTTTTTCTATTGTTTTCAGCTCAGATCCTCCCCGTTTGAGGCGATCACTTTCCGATACCACGCAAAGGAATCCTTTCTGCTGCGCCCAAGCGTACCGTTTCCATCGTTATCCTTGTCAACATAAATAAAGCCGTAGCGTTTCTTCATCTCTCCGGTGCCGGCGGATACCAGATCGATACAGCCCCAGGGCGTATACCCCATGAGCTCCACGCCGTCCTCCTCCACCGCCAGTTTCATCTGCCCGATGTGGTCCCGCAGATAGGCAATGCGATAGGTATCATGAATGCTGCCATCTTCCTCCACTTCGTCCACTGCGCCCAGACCGTTCTCCACCACGAACAACGGTATCTGATAGCGGTCATAGAGATAATTGAGCGCCAACCGCAGTCCCACCGGATCCACGGTCCAGCCCCAGTCGGATGCCTTCAGATAAGGATTTTTCACCGTATGCAGCATGTTCCCCGGCGTCATATCCCGGTCCATCTCATGGGAAGCCACATTGGAGTTATAATAGCTGAAGCCGATATAGTCCACGGTGCCGTTTTTCAGGATCTCCTCATCTTCCGGCTCCGTTTTCAGCTCCACACGCTTCTTTTCCAGAAACCTTACTGCCTTATTGGAATAATATCCCCGCACCTGCACATCGCTGAACAGGTAATGGATATCGATTGCTTCCATACATTTCAACTGATCCAGCGGATGGCAGGTCTCCCCGTAAAATGTGGGGTAAAGCATCATCATACCAATTTTGAAAGCCGGGTTGATGCTGTGCCCCAGCTTTACCGCTTTTGCACTGGCCACAAACATGTGGTGAGCCGCCTGATACAGCGTCTGATAAAAATCCTCGCTCTTTTTCAGACGGATCCCCACCGCCATCTCCGAATTTAAGACAAGCACATTGATCTCATTAAAGGTCATCCAGTATTTCACCTTGTCCCTGTAGCGGCGAAAGATCACTTCACAGAATCGCAAATAGTGATCGATCATCTCTCTGCTTCTCCAGCTTCCAATCGTCTCCACCAGGTGATAAGGTGTCTCATAATGAGAAATCGTCACCACCGGCTCTATTCCGTATTTCAGGCATTCCGCAAATAAATCATCGTAAAAGGCCAGTCCCTTTTCATTCGGCTCTGTCTCGTCCCCATTCGGGAAAATCCTTGTCCAGTTGATGGAAGTCCGGAAACATTTAAAACCCATCTCCGCAAAAAGGGTGATATCTTCCTTATAATGATGATAAAAATCAATTGCCTCATGGCTGGGGTAATTTTTTCCCGGGATAATACCGTCAGTAAACTCTCTTTTCCGATCCACCGCACCGGCTGTAAAACAATCTGCGGTGCTGATGCCCTTTCCGTCCTCTCTGTAAGCGCCCTCACACTGGTTGGCCGCCACCGCGCCGCCCCATAAAAAGTCTTTTTGCAGCATATTCGCCTCCATTCCGGAGCGTTTCCATGGCGTCACGGCGCATATTTAAGCAGTTCGTACCACGAACAGGTCTGTGCGCCGTCATGGCTTATTTGTGACGCTCCGACACAAAAAGCCGTATGATAAGGGAGAAGGGATCTGTAACCCTTCTCCCTCAATATTTCCTCACCAGTCAGTTTACTCCCCGCCTTCTTCCTTACAGATCTGGCGATCCACCATCTTAAAGAACGGGAACCAGATCGCCGTGGTAAGCAATACCAGAACTACCTGTAGCAGCATGGTCGGCACACCCTGTGCCAGAAATCCTGACACAAACTGCGGCATTGTCCAGTTTACCATCGTTCCACTCAGGCGGGGTGTAATGCCGAGTGCAATAGAACAATAACTGATGCTGGTACAGATAATAGGGCTGATCACATAAGGAATGAATAACAGCGGATTTAACATAATCGGAATACCGAACAACAGCGGCTCATTGATACCAAAGACAGCCGGTATGATCGACATTCTTCCAAGTGTTTTCATCCGCTTACTCTTCGCTGCAAAAGCCATCAGAAACGCGAGGCCAAACGTACATCCGATTCCGCCCGGCTGACACAGCACAGAGAAAGAATCAATGATAATATTAGGCAATGCTTCCCCGCCAGCCAGCGCCGCAAGATTCTGCTCGGAAGCCGCCATGGTCAGCGGCGTAAAAATGCTGAGAATCGAATTCCCGTGAATACCGCAGAACATAAACAATGTACACAGAATCTGCATCACCAGATAGGATGGGAAGGATAGCCCAAAGCTCTGTAACGGTGTCTGAATAAAGCTGTAGATCACCTGATGAATACAGCCGAAACTTGTCTTTGCCATCAGCGTGCTGATCACAATAGCTACAACCGCACTGATCACTGTGGGAACCAATGCTTTAAAAGATTCCTCTACCATAGGCGGAACACCATCCGGCATATGGATATAGATCCCCTTGTCTTCCATGACTTTATGTAAACGTACAACAAGCACTGTCACGATCATGCAGGTAAATAATCCCGGGAACCCCAGCCATTGTTCCGGAATATTTGTATATAACTCCGTCGGCGTCAGAATTAAAAATGACATGAGTGCCGCAATTGCACTGGGCAGCGGTGCCATCCCCAGTTTGCTTGCATACTGATAGGGCAGTACAAACGCAATATACAGCGTGATAATACTCAAAGTCAGCGACTGCAATGTCATAAAAATAACGCCGAGGCCGGTGCTGCCTACAAAGTTCTGCCATGCCGGAATATCCAGAAATGCCCCCAGACATGCGAAGGATCCGATCATGATCACCGGCAGCAAGATTTGAAAAGTCGCTCCCAGCGCGCTCAAAAATTTAATCTGGCTGATCTTGTTCGCCAGCGGCATCAGCCGCTTCTGTAATTTGTCCATCAATTGATTCATTTTCTCTCTCCTTTGTCCTTATTTTCAAATCACATTCTCCCACTTTTGCGAGATTTCAATCAGAATTGCGGAATTTCTGATTTCACACTATCTCTCTGCTATCCGGATCGCATCTTCCAGAATTTTAGCGCCGTTCATCATACCGAAATCCATCGGTGCAATCACACTGATCTTCCCCGCCTGTTCCGGAAAACTCTTTATTGCTGCATCTTTTTTAAAGGCTAACTGCGGTCCGAGAAGGATCACATCTTTTTCATCAATGAAATTTTCGAGCTGGGTAAAAGGGTAAGCCGCGATATCCGCCTCGATCCCCTTACTCTGTGCAGCCGCGATCATCTTTTTCACAACCATCCCGGTACTTGCTCCATTCTCACATACCAATGCAATCTTATACATGTCTTACCTCCTTATATAAATGAATCATTTCTTCCGCCATGGCCTCTGTCATATCCGCGCTGGTCAGATGATCCGCCGCGTGCACCAGAAGCATGGAAACCTGCAGATCCTGATATTCCGCATCATAAAACAGTAACTCGCTGTGACACTGATGGCACTTTACGATCGCCTCGTGGGACTGTTTCAAAAGCTTCTCCGCCTCCTCGAAGTCTCCCTCTCTGGCTTTCTGAATCGCCATCATCGCCAGGCTTTTCCCTTCGCCGCCGTGAGCGATGATCTCCATACTTTTTTCAATACCGTCCATTGCTTTCCTCCTTTCTTTTTTCGGGACTTTTTCGTCGTCAGTCCGTTTTCTTATCCCAATCATAAACTGTTTTCTCACAGTAATCTATCTTCAAATCTGCACTCTTAAAGTGCAACTTCGGAAATTGTTTTTTGCACATCACACTCTTATAATATAGCCTATGAGAAGATGCGAAGCAGATTCGAGAAAATGTATCAGATATGACAGATATGAAAGGAAGCGGGATATTATTATATGAAAAAGAAACCGTTAGAAGTTTTATCCTATTTACATAAGCAGACAGACTGGGCAACCGCATCAGAGATCGCCATTGCCGTCAACTGCTCTGCCCGGAGCGTGAAAACCTATATCGCCGATCTGAACGCTGCTTATCCGGAACTCATCACAGCTTCCAGAAAGGGGTTTCTTCTGGCCGACAAAACACAGGCACTGAATCTGCTCCATGGGACTGACGATGCCATTCCCCAGACACAGGATGGAAGAAAGGCTTATATTGTACAGAAGCTTCTGATTGAAAATCAGAAGATGGATTTTGATCTTCTCGCATCGGAACTTTGCATTTCGCCCCTTACCTTAAATAATGAAATTGCAAAATTTAAAAAGGACCTGATCTCTTATGATCTTGTTTTCCATACCAAAAATAATCAGGTCTGGATCGATGGAAATGAAAAGAATAAAAAGAAGATGATCTCCCATATCATTTATGACAGCACCAAGGACTTCTGTTGCAATATGGATGCGATCCAGAGATATCTGCCGAATATCAACCTGCGCATTATCCGCCAGATCGTAAACGACAGCCTGCGGCATAACCATTACTACATCGATGATTTTTCCCTGTTAAATTTTATTCTGCACATCGGTATCACCATCGAGCGCTGCCAGACACATGAAGAGATACCGGAAACGGACAGGGAGAAAGCAATCAGGGAAATGCAGGCACTTCCCGACCACATTCAGACGATCATGGAACTGATCACGCTGGATCTGGAACAGTATTTTCAGATCAGATTTTTTGCGTCTGAAATACTTGATCTGTCTTTACTTCTGATGACGCGTTTAATACAGGATTCACAGGCGGAAGATCTGTCCGCTCTACAGGAAAAACTCTCTCCCGATATCTGGAACCTTCTGGAAATCATACAGGACAGAGTACGCCGTACATTTTATGTAAACCTAAATGATCCGGATTTTCTGTTCCGGTTTGCACTGCACCTCAAAAATATGATGGTCCGCCTGGAAAATCATATCCCTTTGAAAAACCCGCAGCTGCATTCCATCAAGAACTCCTATCCGTTTATTTATGATGTCTCCGTTTTCATCGCCGATGTGATCCGACAGGAACGCGGTTTCCTGCTGTCGGAAGACGAGATCGCTTACATTACGCTGCATCTCGGCGTACAGTTAGAACAGCAGCGGATTTTCCGTGAACGCGTGAAAGCTATTCTGATCTGCCCCCACTATTATTCCTCCAACCATAAACTGCTTGGAAAGATCAGCATGCTTTTTGAGGAAAGTGTTCTGATCCG
Source organism: uncultured Lachnospiraceae bacterium (assembly GCA_910578085.1). Taxonomy (GTDB): domain Bacteria; phylum Bacillota; class Clostridia; order Lachnospirales; family Lachnospiraceae; genus 1XD8-76. The sequence goes on from CAJTPM010000005.1 coordinate 166,928, forward strand.
CGGCGCCTTAAGCGGACCGGAAGATCTAGCATCCTTCCACGATTATGATTTTATCATTTCGACCATGCCAGTACTGCCCCAGCCCGATGCTCTTGTGGTGCAGGTCTCCTATCAGCTGAATAATGCTGATATTCTGGCCATCTCTTCCGCCATTGAGAGCACAAAAAAGCGGCGCATGAAAGCCATACTGGAACAGAAGCTGAAATTTCTGTTTTATGAGGATCTGTTTTTCTTTAATCCGTCTCTGCGCACGGAGCAGGAGATCATCTCTTTTATGGCAGACCGTCTGGAGCGCGCCGGGTATGTGAAAGCGGATTATAAACAGAAGGTATATGAGCGGGAACAGATCAGTTCCAGCGCTTTCGGCAATATCGCCATGCCTCATCCTCTGGAAATGTGTTCCAAAAAGACAGCCATCGCTGTCGCAAACTACCCGGCCGCCATCCCCTGGAACGGCAATCGGGTGAATCTGGTGCTGATGCTGTCTATCACCGAAGAGGAACGGCCCCTGTTCCGGGATATTTTTGACTTTGTGACGGAAGTGATCTCCGATGTCAGGAATCTCCAGACGCTGGTTTCGGCTAAAACTTATGATGAGTTTATCGAGCTTCTCATCTCGTTTCTATAAAATAACGTCGCTCGGCAACGACGCATTCAGAGATATGCTCAGGCATAATAAATTATGCCGCATTCTCAAAAATCCGAAACCATTTTCTATACTTTAAAATAGCGAGCAAAGCTAGAAAGGAAAATCTACTATGAAACCTTACGCCCCCGTCGGCAGGCGTTTTGCCGCCTTCCTCATAGACTGGTACTTATCTTCCCTGTTCGGGAATCTGCCTGTGATCATCGTGCAGTCCATCCAGGCAAAGGATCTGGTTCTTCAGAGCACCCTGAATGGACTTTCCCTGCTTCCCGCCTGGATTGCCGGGATTCTCGCCCTCTTCTGTCATTTTCTGTATTACTGCTATCTTCCCGCCAGGGAAAGCAGATACCTGTTGAAAGGCCAGACCATCGGTATGCGTCTGATGCGCATCAGGCTTCTCACCGAGCAGGAAACAGAAGTTTCACTGAGGGCGCTCACCCTGCGGCACATGCTTTTTGTGATCGCCCTGCAGGGATATCTGACCAGCTCCCACATTTATCTGATGGAGCTGTTCCAAATCTCAACAGGATATGATATAATCCCCTATGCGCAGGTCTTTTACTATGTGGTAATACTGCTTTCGCTGATTCATTACTTCTTTTTCAAGCGCGGGCAGCTGCTGCAGGATCGCCTGACAAAGACAAAAATGTATCCTGTATCATAAGGAATTTTATGAACAATTTCTTTTTTATTGACTTTGACAACACAATTTTCAGCCATAGAACGGGCACTGTTCCGGAGAGTGCCCTTAAAACTCTGTCTGCACTGCGGAAAGAGGGGCACAAATTTATTCTGGCAACGGGACGGGACATCCGCAGAGATTCCGGAGATCTATCCGCATATCGCCTTCATCCGGATTGTCTGATCAGCGCTAACGGCGCTGTTGTAGAGGCGGAAGGAACGATTCTTTCAGAAACTTTTTTCGATCCCGAACTCCAGAAACGTCTGTTGGATTATATTTTTGCCAAAAAGTACTGTCTGACAACCCGGGCAGATGGTCAGCGCTACATCTTCCATAGGAAACCTGCCCCTTTTCCCGGACGGACCAGGGAACAGATACACATTCTGACCGATGATACTTTTGAAATTCTGTATCAGAAATCTCCCCGGACTTTCTTTCTGCACGATTCCCCGGAAGCCATCCGGGATGTGCAGCAACATTTCCCGGAACTGGAACTGCTTCGCATGGGGGATGAGCTTGGCGGCGCCGATATCGTCCCGGCAGGCAACAATAAAGCCCGGGGCATTCCTCTGATTTTAAACTATTACGGCGCTTCCATCGAAGATGCGGTTGCCATCGGCGACAGTATGAATGACCTGAATATGATCCGGCTGGCTGGCCTTGGCATCGCTATGGGGAACGCCATGCCGGAAGTACAGAAAGCGGCTGACTATGTCGCAAAAGATATTGATGATAACGGACTATCCGATGCCATAGCGTTCGCACTGAAAAAGGCATTTTAGTTTACATAACATTTCATTATTCGACAATATTCACCCCAAGTCTTTTTAATACATTCCTGGCAGCCACCGCGATCCCTAGGGAGACCGCTCCCGCGAACAGGATCACCGCATATTCAAATCCCCTGCAGGCTTCAAACAAAAAGCCGTACATCGCATTGCCCAGAGGCTGGGCGCACATGGAGACGGTGAGCATGACTGCCACCACCTTTCCGATCAGATTCTCCGGCGTCTCTGTCTGCACAAAAGCCATCATCTGCACCATAAAAACCGTGGAACAGACCATGATGAAAAAGCAGCAGACCATCATCACCACACAGTGTAACATCGCTGAGGAAAAAAGCATCATCGACAGTCCCATCGGAAATACCCACACGACACAGCCAATGATCAGATTTCCCGCCTTCTGTATCACAAGTTTTTTTGCAAACATGCCGGCGCAGATCCCGCCTGCCAGGCCGCCGGCCGCCAGCGCCCCTTCCGCATAACCGCACAGCCTCTTTGCCAGATCAGGCGCCAGAGGCAGCACTTCCGTTATGATATAGGGCAGCCCCACCGTCAGCATGGCTGACAAAAACAGATTGATACCGCAGATCATCAGAAGTCCCTTTCCGATAACAGGCTCTTCCTTCCGGATAAAGCGAATGCTTTCTCCAAAATCCTGCTTTACGATCTCCCACATCCTCTCGGTACAGTCCCGTTTCGTAAAAGGGATCCGGATAAAAAGTTCCATCACCGCAGACAAAAAGAAACAGACGATGCAAAGCCACAAAACCGGCATGAGTCCGTACATACTGTACAGAATTCCTCCGAGGACCGGCCCCAGAAGCGAGGAAAAAGAGCTGATTATGTTAACCACTGAATTGGCGGCAAGAAAATTTTCCCGACTGACAAGGACTGGTATGCTCGCCTGCACGGAAGGCTGATATGCCCCGGCAATACCATACAATAACATTAACGTGACCGTGACCAGCACAACCAGATTCATCGCACCGAGCAATATGGAAAAAACTGTGATAATGCCCGCCGTAAAAAAGTCCAACACCACCATAATATTCCGCTTGTTCACCCTGTCTGCAACAATACCGCCCACAGGCGACAGCAGGATCGCCGGGAGAAACGCGCAGGCCGTCACGGTTCCGTAGAGCGCGGAAGATCCTGTCCGGTTGAGCAGATATAAGGGCAGCGCAAACCGGATCGCCGCATTGCCGAACAGGGAAATGATCTGCCCGATCACCACCAGCGTAAAGTCTCTTGTAAATAATTTCTGTTTCACCTTATCGTCCTTTCCTTTCCTATCACTCAGATAAAACATGAGAAGAACATCCCTCTCACTTTTTATCTTATGTAAACTTTCTAAATACATACCGCATGACGGTATTTATTATTCTTAAAAGATATCTGCCTCTATTTCAGGGCAGATTTTCATATTTCTCCTTATTTGTTACTGTTTATTCTTTGTTTCCAGATAAACCGCCGCCAGTTCTCTCATTCTCTCTATCAGCTCATCATCCACAATGTCCAGTCCAAATCCTTCCATCATCTGCTTAAATACCATCAGCTTCCGGCAATACTCTTCCATGGTGTTGTTAAATACCATCGGGTTTATCCAGATATTTGCCGCAAGTGTGACCAGTTCCGAAAGCGCCGCCGGATAGTCCGTCTGAATCGTGCCGTCCGCGATCCCCTGCTCGATGATCGGTCGAATATAAAATGGAGCTACATTGTCCACCGTATCCCGGAATGTACTGAACAGCAGTCTCGGATTGTTGCTCAAATCCGGCCCAACTGCAAACAGATCATCCATATCGGATCTGCCCACGGACTCCTTGAAGATCATTTTCATTTTCTCCTTACCGGTCAGATCTTCCCTGTCCCGAATCTTTTCCAGTATCTTATTGGATTCTTCCGTCATCTTATCCGTAACAGCCTCTAGAATATCTTCCTTTGATTTAAAGTGGTGATAGATCGCCCCCTTGCTGAGCCCCCCCAGATTGCTGATAATGTCCTGGATGGACGTATGCTCGTACCCTTTTTCTATAAAAAGACGAGTGGCTGCCTCCAATATCCGATTGACTGTTTCCTCCGGATGTTTGTTTCTTGCCATATCTGATCTCTCCCCCACAAAATATGCCTGCCGCTCTTCCCTGAAACCATCGGGTGGTCTTTAACCCGGGCATCTTTAAACCACCATAAACATACCGATGGTATGTTTATATTATCATACCATCGGTATGTATGTCAATATCTGTATTCAATAATAAGATGCTCCAAAGCCCGCATTCCTTCCGCCCGGTTATGTCTAGGCAAGCGCTTCCTCGAATATCCGCAGAAGCTGTTCCTGATGAAAGGGTTTATCCACAAAAGCTTTGGCGCCGATGGCTTTCACCCGCTCAAAAGTGTCATCATATGCCAAAGAGGAGACAATAACGATCCGCGCATCCGGATGTTCTTTCAAAATAATCTCGGTAGCGTCCAGGCCGTCCATTCCCTGCATAATGATGTCCATCGTCACCAGATCGGGGTTCACCTCCGCATACCGTGCGATCGCGTCCTCACCGCTGCGGCAGTGTGCTGCAATCTCATAATCCGTACCTGCCAGAACGTCCTCCAGCTGAACCCGGACCAGCCGGGAATCATCTACCACCATAATTCGTTTGCTCATTCTTGCACTCCCCTCTCTCAGGCTTCCCCGGAAACCGCCCCATCCACGTTGGCACAAGGCACATGATGGATCAGCTGAGCACCTCCACAGTGCTCAGCGGTGTATGTGAGCACAAACTGTATTTCACTGCCTTCCGGCTCATAGCGCCCACGATAAAACACCGGGGGACCAAAATGAGCAGAAACCTCTGTGGCCAAAAACATTGCCCTGGCAATTTTGCCACAGAGCACATTAAGATATTCCTTGCTGAACTCTTCCAGATCCTCAGAGCTGACCGATTCCTCATGAAAAGAATTGCAGGCCATGCGGTACAGCAGTCCGGTATCCGCGCAGAGCGTAAGACTTGTACGAAACCCCTTATCGAAGGTGATCTGAACCGTACACAGATCCTCCCCCGGCGACTGTTCTCCCTGGTGAAGATGCACGCCGGCCGTCCGCTCCGTCACATCCTGAACGGCCTGATCCAGTATTCGTTCAAGCTCTTCTTTTGCAATGACAGTATTCATAAAACAGATTCTCTCTTTTTATAAATCACTTCATCTCGTCCTGTTCGGCCGGATCTAAAACCCGTCGAATCCTCTTGAGAAGATCCTCCGAGGAAAATGGCTTCAGCATATAATCGCAGATCCCCAGCCTTACACTTTTCAAAACCGCATCCTTATCCTACACACCGGTAAGCATAATCACCGGTATATCCTTTCTGTCCTGCATCATGCGTATTTCCTGCAGCGTCTCAATACCGTTCTTCTGCGGCATCTCAATATCCAACAGGATAAGATCCGGTCTCTCCTGCTCCAGATACCGCAAAGCCCGCACCCCCGAATTGACTGTGATCACCTCATAGTCACTGCGCAGGGTATCTGCTATCCGGGTCAGGACAATTGCCGTATCATCCACTGCCAGAATACACTTTCTGGAATCTCCGACCTCTGTTTCGCTCATCCGCGTTCGTCCTCCTTTTCCAGTATATAATCTCTCGGAATCTTTAAGCCAATAAACACAAGGCTTCCAGATGCCTTTTT
>CAJTPM010000006.1:0-101811 GCA_910578085.1 uncultured Lachnospiraceae bacterium
TTTTATCAACCACCCTTCTTGGAATTCCCTATATTTGAATTATACAGGAAGCTCCTGATATACGCATTTATCCTGCATCCAAGCCATTACATTTTCAAACTCTGTTTTCCATACGCCCCGGTAGGTATCCTGCATTTGCCTGCGCTCAGCCTCGCACGAAGCATTTTCAATACGCGGCAAAAAATAAGCATCTATCGGATTTGAATATTCTTCCTGATAATATTCAGACAAAGCAACCGCTGTTTCTATAGTATCCTCTGTTTCTGCAGTATCCTCTGTTTCTGCAGTATCCTCTGTTTCTACAGTATCCTCCGATTGAGCATCGTCACTCTCCACTGTAAAGCTAACGCTTCCCTTTGCTCCTTTTCCTGTCACTTCAACTGTATAGGTTCCACTTTCATCAATTTCAACAGCAAACTCATCAGATGCGGAAATTCTACTCTCATAGACAGGTTCTTCCCCATCTTTTTTAATTTTTATCGATAAGCTCCCCCTATTCACTATCATTTTTCCGCTGATGGTATCTCCGGATTCAGCAATCAGATCCTGCCTGTCCGTTGTATTTAACACACTATACTCCATGATAAACTCACTGTTATTTCCTGTACGGCTGCCATCAAATTTTGTACCACACGCCGTCAGAGATACCATAAGTGTCGATGTGCAAACTATCCATAAAAATTTTTTCATAAAACGAATAACCTCCCGTTCCGACTTTTCGAACTGAACATCCACGCATACGCCTCACTTTTTGCCCATGAACAGACTGCAAACCGATCATTTTTTTCTCTGCAAACTGTGTATCCACCGAAGCTTTCTGTCGTATGGAGAACGAACCTACATCGGCTTCAGATTCTTATTCAGCCTCTCCACCATCCAGCCCACACGCTTTTTTCTTCCGGCATCCGTCTTCGCATCAAAATACGCCCGCGTATAAGTCTTTTTCAACGACGGGGACATCGCCTGAAAATTTGTGAAAGCCGGCTCATACTCTTCTAATACTGCACAAACCTGCGCGATCTGTTCCTCCGTCACCGCTCCGGGCTTCGGCGCATCCCACTGCCCATTCGCCTTCGCCTCCGCGATCTTCCGCCTGCCGAACTCGGTCATCACCTCTCGCTCTTCCAGCTCTTTCACCAACGCCTTATTTTTCTCCGACCATTTGCTATTCTCTCTGCGCAGCGAAAAATACTTTTTATAACTTTTCTCATCGATACTCTGCATCTGCCCGTCGATCCACCCAAAGCAGAGCGCCTCCTCCAGCGCTTCCCCCGCCTTTACCGTCCTCGGCCCGCCTGCCTTCCCAAACAAAAGCCAGACGCCCTCCTCCGACAGACAATGCACCTCAAGCCATTTTCTGAATTCTTTCCGGTTCACTAATCCTTAATCTTTTTGAGCAACCGATCCACATCCCGATTATGCCCCAGTACCAGCAAATGCACATCCTTTTCAAACACATAATCCGGCCCCGGCAAAAGACTCGTCTCTTCTCCCGTCTTCACCCCGATAATATTGATATGATATTTCGCCCGGCAGTTCACTTCTTTGATGGACTTTCCGCACCAGGCCGGAAGCGTCGGGATCTCAAAGATAGAATACTCCGGCGTCAGCTCAATATAGTCAAACACATGGTTAGCGCTGAACTTCATGGCAACCTTCTCCGCGATATCCCTGTCGGGATAGATCACCTCGTCCGCCCCGTTGCGCAAAAGGAACTTCGCATGGATATCCCGGTTTGCCTTGCTGACCACATACTTTGCCCCCATATCCTTGAGCTGGCTCGTGATCTCCAGAGAACTCTGAAAATTCGTGCCGATGCAGACAAAGCAGAGATCAAAATTCCCCACCCCCAGACTTTTTAACACATCAGGGCTGGTGCAGTCCCCGATCTTGGCGCTGGTCACAAAAGGGATCAGATCCTCCATCACAGCCTGATTCGTATCCACGATCATCACCTCATTTCCCAGATCCACCAGATTCTGGCACAGATGATGCCCAAACTTCCCCATACCTATCATCAAAATTGATTTCATACTCTGCTCCTTATTTTCATTTTTCTATTTTATCTTTAAGAACCAACCAGCCGGGATGGCAATTAAATACTCAAGGAGCCCCTTAAAAAGCGTCGGCACTTGGCGAGATATTTTCAAGCCTAGTGTCCGCTACGCTTTTTAAGGAGCGAAAGCGCGGCAACGGAGTATTTAATTGTCATCCCGGCGTCCGGTCTTATGAAAAAATCTCACCCTACCGGCACCTCAACCTCCGGCAGCTGTACCTTAGGCACCGGCTTCCTCTCATAGAAGGAGAAGGCGAAGGACATACTGCCCACCCTGCCGAGAAACATCAGTATCATAATGAAGATCTGCCCCAGCGTCCCAAGGTCTCTCGTGAGACCGGTGGTCATCCCCACCGTCCCGATGGCTGAAAACGCCTCAAACATCAGATCCAGTAACGGCAGCTTTTCCACGCCGTTTATCAGAAGCACCGCTCCCAGCGCCAGAGACAGGTTCAACACAAACACCGTGACCGCTTTTCTCACCGTCTCGTCGCTGATCCTTCGCCCGAACACTTCCGCTCCATGCCTTCCTCTCAGATACGCCGCCATATAGAAAAAGAGCACTGCGATGGACGTCGTCTTGATGCCGCCGGCGGTGGAACCGGGGCTGCCACCGATAAACATCAGCATAATATTAAAGAGCTTCCCGCCCTCCGACATAAGCGCCGTATCGATCGTGTTAAACCCTGCCGTCCGCGCCGTCACAGAGGCAAACAGGGACGCATACACCTTTCCGCCGTCTGAAAGCCCCGCCATGGACGCATCCGCCTCCAACAGGTAAAACACTGCCGCACCGCCAAACACAAGCACCGCCGTCGTGGTCAGCACAAGCTTTGTATGAAACTGAAACTTTCGAAACCGGAATTTCTGCTTCCATACATCCACCCAGACAATAAAACCCAAACCACCCAGAATAATGAGCGCCATGATCGGCAGATTGATCAGGGGATGATCCACCGCCGAGACAAAGGACACATACTCTCCCTGATAGCCCATCAGATCAAATCCGGCATTGCAGAAGGCTGATATGGCATGGAAGATACTGTAATAGATCCCTCTTCCCCATCCAAGCCTGGGCACAAAATAAAAGGCCATCACAAAAGCCCCTGCACCCTCAAACAGGATCGTCCCCTTTAAGGCCTGGCGGATCAGCCTGACAATGCCGCCGATCTGCAGGCTGTTGATGGATTCCTGTAAGAGATTTCTGGCTTTCAGAGTAATATTGCGCCGCAGAAATGTGGCTAACAGAATCCGCATGGCTATCGTCCCCAGCCCGCCGATCTGGATCATCACGAGGATCAGGATCTGACCGAACACCGACCAGTGGTTAAATGTGTCCACCAGCACTAACCCCGTCACACAGGAAGCGCTGGTGGCCGTAAAAAGGGCCGTCATAAAATCCGTCCACTGTCCGTCCCTTGAAGACACCGGCAGCGTCAGAAGACAGGCGCCGATCAGAATGATCACAAGAAAATTCACCGCGATCGTTCTTGTTTTATTTACGCCGTAGCGTTTTATTTTTCGTCTCTCCATCTTTACCTGACCTTCTTGCTTTCAATCTTTTTAACGCACTCTTATGGGCATGCAGTTCCGTCCAGATCGCCGGATGAAACAGAATCAGCAGCGGGAACAGTTCCAGTCTTCCTGCCAGCATATCAAAAATCAGCACAAACTTGGAGAAGGGCGAAAAGAACCCGAAATTTCTGCTGGGCCCTACTAACTCCAAACCCGGCCCGATATTATTGATCGTTGCCGCCACCGCCGTAAAATTCGTCGTCAGATCCCAGCCCTCAAAGGAGACCGCCAGAACAGATGCCGTAAACAGAATCACAAAAGTGATGAAATACACATTGGTAGACCGCATTACCTCATGTTCTACGGGACGGTCATCAAAGGTGATCTTCTTGATGCTTCTGGGGTGAATATAGGAATTCAGTTCCTTAAAAATCGTCTTGATCAGGATAATAAAACGGGATACCTTGATGCCGCCCCCGGTGCTGCCCGCACAGGCGCCGATAAACATGAGCAGCACAAGCACGGTCTTGCTGGTCTGGGACCAGAGATCAAAATCCCCTGTGGAAAACCCTGTGGTCGTGATAATGGAACCCACCTGAAAGGCGGAGTGCCGCAGGGCATCGGAAAAATTTCCGTAAATCTTTACCGTATCAAACAGCAAAATACCGATGGCGCCGACGATAATCGCCAGATAACACCGTACTTCCTCCATGCGGAGCGCTTTTTTCATATTATGGAACAGGACAAAATAATAAGCATTAAAGTTCACGCCGAAGGCGATCATAAAGATCGTCACCACCCACTGAATATACGAAGAATAGCCGCCTATACTGTCCGCCCTGATCCCGAAACCGCCTGTTCCCGCCGTACCGAAACTGGTGGTCAGCGCATCAAATAAAGGCATTTTCCCTGCCAGAAGCAGCACCACCTCAAGCAGCGTCATACCCAGATAGATCAGATACAGGATCCTGGCCGTATGCTTCATCTTCGGCACCAACTTCCCCACCGAGGGGCCGGGGCTTTCCGCCCGCAGCAGATTGATGTGGGAGCCGCCGCTCAGGGAGATAATGGCAAGCAGAAACACAAGCACCCCCATCCCGCCGATCCAGTGGGTGAAACTGCGCCAGAATAACGCCGTATGGGAAAGCACCTCCACATTCTCGAGAATGCTCGCACCGGTGGTTGTGAAGCCTGATACGGTCTCAAACAGCGCATCTGTCAAAGACGGTATCTCTTTCGATAACCAGAACGGAAGGGCGCCGAAAAAACTCATAAAGATCCAGCTGAGTGCCGTTGTCACACAGCCTTCCTTCAGGTAAAAAACCGTATCTTCCGGTTTTTTAACCGTCATGGCGATCCCCAGTATGAGACAGACCGCCGCCACCAGCAGATAGATAAGCCCGACTCTCTCCTGATAGCACAAAGAAACCAAACAGGGAAGAAGCAAAAGCACCCCCTCTATTTTTAACACACTGCCCAAAAGATATCGGATCATTGAACTGTTCATGATGTCGTAATGCCTCCACTACCTTAAAATATCCTGCAGATCATTAAAACCGGTATGCGTTGTGACGATCATCACCGTATCGCCCACCTCAATCGTATCATGCCCGCTGGGTATGATAATATCATTGTTCCGGTTGATAAAAGCAATCAGCAGATGGTTTTTCAAAGCCAGCTTCATCAACGGAATCCCCGTTACCGCAGATTCCTTGTACACTCTGAACTCAATGGCTTCCACCCTGGAGTTAAACAGATGGTAGAGGGTTTCGATATTGCTGTCCATGGAATCCTTTTTTGCACGCACATAGGCGATGATCGCTTCAGATGTAATATATCTTGGATAGATCACACTGCCTAAATCCAGAGAACTAATTACCTCCCTGAAGGCGATCCGGTTGATCTTTGTGATCACCTTCGCATTGGACACATGCCTTGCGTACAGCGTAAGCATAATATTTTCTTCGTCGATCCCGGTAAGCGGCACAAAGGATTCCACTCGGGCGATCCCTTCCTCCTTTAACAGTTCCTCATCCGAACCGTTTCCGTTGATGATCACCGCCTTCGGCAGAAGAACACTCAGTTCCTCACATCTTTTTCTGTCATTTTCTATGATCTTCACAGAGATCCCCATATGCAGAAGCTGTTTTGCCAGATAGTAGGCCGCCTTGCCGCCGCCGATGATCATGCAGTTTTTCACCTGGTTCGTCTTAAAGCCGATCCGCTCCAGAAACTCCTTCGCCTGCAGCCTGGGCGCTACAAAGGAAACGATATCGCCGCCTTCTATCCGGAAGTCGCCGGAGGGAATATAGACCTCATCTCCGCGTTCCACGGCACAGATCAGGATCTTATCCAGAAAATCCACCTCTTTGCCAATACGCACGATCTTTTTGCCCGCAAGCATATTATTCTCCGGCACTTTGATCTTGATCATCTCCGCCTGCCCGTGAGCAAAGGAGTTGACCTCCAGCGCCGTCGGCACATACAGAATACGGCCGATCTCCCGGGAAGCTTCCATCTCCGGATTGATGATCATGGCAAGCCCCAGTTTATCCCGCAGATAACCCGCCTCAATACTGTAATCCGGCGTCCGCACTCTGGCGATGGCCGCACAGTTTCCCACCCGCTTCGCCACAGTACAACATAAAAGATTCAACTCGTCGGAATCTGTCACCGCAATAAGCAGATCTGTATTCTCGATCCCTGCATCCATCTGTACGCTGTAGCTTGCGCCGTTTCCGGTCACTCCCATCACATCATACAGACTGCTGATTGTCTGCACTTTCTCCGCATCCCTGTCTACGATCGTAATATCGTGGCCTTCCCTGGACAACTGTTCCACCAGCGTCCTGCCCACTTTGCCGCACCCCACAATAATGATCTGCAGGCCCTTTACCGTATTCTTCCGCGATCTGATCCCCATTTTCCGCCTCCTGAAACATTCCCTTTCACATGTTCCCTGATTTACCGCAAATTTCTTCGCCATCCCTTACTATATCACCATTTGCATAAAAAATCCACAGGCAATGAAAATAGTTTGCCTGTGGATTGTAAATCATATTTTCAATGATTCGCTGTACGCTCATAATACGGGAACTTTTATACGATCCCCTGTGCCTTCATGGCCTCGGCCACTTTCAGGAATCCGGCAATGTTGGCGCCTGTCACATAGTCGCCTTCCTTGCCGTACTTTTTCGACGCCTCATCCAGATTGTGGAAAATGTTCACCATAATGCCCTGCAGCTTGCTGTCCACTTCCTCAAAGGTCCAGGACAGTCTCTCGGAATTCTGGCTCATCTCCAGCGCGGAAGTCGCTACGCCGCCCGCATTGGATGCCTTGCCCGGGCAGAACAGCACGCCGTTTTTCTGGAAATATTCCGTTGCTTCCAGTGTGGTGGGCATGTTTGCGCCCTCCGCCACCGCAAAGCACCCGTTTGCCACAAGCGCCTTTGCGTCTTCCAGACCCAGCTCATTCTGGGTTGCGCAGGGCAGTGCGATATCGCACTTCACGCTCCATACGCCTTTGCCCTCATGGTACTGTGCGCTGGACCTTACCGCCGCATACTCGGTCAGACGGGCACGCTTCACTTCTTTTACTTCCTTAAGCAGTGCCACATCGATTCCCTCGGGATCATAGATCCAGCCTGTGGAGTCGGAACAGGTCACAGGTTTCGCCCCTAACTGCTGTGCCTTCTGAATTGCGTAGATCGCCACATTGCCGGCGCCGGAAACCGCAATGGTCTTGCCCGCGATATCCTTGCCGTTGCACTTCAACATTTCTGCCGTCAGGTACAGCAGACCATAACCGGTAGCTTCTGTTCTTGCCAGGGAACCGCCGTAGGTTAAGCCTTTTCCTGTGAGTACGCCCTCATACTGATTTCTGATTCTCTTATACTGGCCGTACATATAACCGATCTCGCGGCCGCCCACACCGATATCCCCGGCCGGTACGTCCGTATCCGCGCCGATATGTCTGTAAAGTTCTGTCATAAAACTCTGGCAGAATGCCATCACCTCTCTGTCGGATTTTCCCTTCGGATCAAAATCACAGCCGCCCTTACCGCCGCCGATAGGCAATCCGGTCAGGGAGTTTTTGAAGATCTGCTCAAAGCCCAGGAATTTGATGATACCCAGGTTTACGGAAGGATGAAATCTGAGTCCCCCCTTATAAGGACCAATAGCACTGTTAAACTGTACGCGGAAACCGTTGTTTACCTGTACCTGCCCCTTGTCATCCACCCAGGGAACACGGAACATGATGATTCTCTCCGGTGTCGTCAGTCTCTCAAGCAAAGCCTCTTTTCTGTACTCCTCCTCATTTGCCTCGATCACCACTCGCAAAGACTCCAAAACCTCTTTTACCGCCTGGTGAAATTCCGGCTGCGCGGGATTCTTCTCCACAACTTTTGCATAAACCTCGTCAACGTATGACATTTCCTGTTTCCTCCTTTAAAAAATAATTTAATTTCTTTGTTATGAATAACAGTCAGACAGACTTTCCATCTGCCCTGCGGACAGAATGGCCAGAACCCTCTGACAGATCCTCACACATTCCTGTATAAAAAAACAAAGGCAAAATAAAAGGCAGAAGTATCTGCGCCCTCTGCCATTCAGACGCCTTTGTCCAAAATTTATTATAGTATGTTCTCTCAAATGATACAAGAGTTTTTTTCCGCAGAAATAGATAAATTTTTCTTAAGAATTTGTATGTTTTATACAAAACCCAACAGGCTTCCTAAAACTCCTCACGGTATTTCTCGTACAGCTCCCGCAGTTTTTCTTTATCTTCTTCCGTAATACTTTCCTGCAGGTACTCTTTCATTTCTGTTACAGCCTCACTGTTTATCCCCGCATCGATCATATCCGCCACATCGGATATCGTATCTTTGTTGACATATTTTCCGACCATCTCTTTCGCCTGTTTCATGTCCTCTTCATCGATACTGTCCAGAATCTCTTTTGCCTTCTCGGCCGCCTCCGGATCCCCGGTACTCTCTATCAGCTGTTCCAGAACCTGTTCTACGATCTCCTCCTCAGCCTTCGCTTTTACCTTATCTGTGGTCATACTTTTCAGCTTATTCCCAAAGTCTTCATTGATCAGACCAAATAAAAGAATACCTCCTGCCACGATCAAAAGGCTCAGAAAGAAAATCGTCCCTGCGCCTGTTTTCTTTTTTCTTCTTTTTCTGCTGCTCATATGGGTTACTCCTCATCGTCATATCTTTTCAGAAATCATGCCGCCTGTCGGCCATTGCCGGAACGCTCCCTTCTTATTTCCAGCACTACTGTAACCTGTAACGGTTGCATGTTCCTCTATTATAACAGATGCAGCAAGTCTTCCAATAGTTCATTTTACAGATATTTTTTTAACCTCTCCATATTTTTTTCTTCAAATCCGGCCAGTTCCTCTGCCAGTTCCATACATTCCTTCCCGGCATTTTCGAAGGTTTTCATATTCTTCCAGATATCTGTCACCCCTCTGCTGTTCTCCTGAAACAGTATATCCGCCACATGGCTGGTACTGGAATCAAGCAGCGTACTCATCTGCAGACCGCTCCGCTGCAGTACTTCCTGCACCTGAGAATTGCGGTATCCCTCCTCCTTCTCTTTCGTCAGCTCTTTTAGCGCCCTGTTATGGATATCCGCAAAGGTAATGAATTCCCTGGACATCTCCACTGACAGTTCCTTATCATAAACTCTTTCTGTCACCGCGTCAAGGGCATTCATTGCCAACTGCGCATTTCGCTGTATGTGATGATACAATTTAATATCTTCCTTTTTCATCCCGCTCTCTTCTCCCTCCTGTCACCTGTATAAACTAATTCAACATCATATCTGCTCTGGAGATCCCTCCGTGTGCAGAAACTCTACCCTGTCATTTTCTGAACTATACTCCCATCCATCCTACAGTATGGACTACTGTCTGTTTCTTTATTCTCTTTCTAATCGAGCAGGCAAGATTTTCTTCCCCTGCGCATACAAAAAGAGTACCGCATATTTTCATACGATACTCTTTTTGTAAATTTCATATCATCTGTTTCAGTAAAATACCTCGCGGCAGCCTGCACATGATCATGCGACTCGTTATTCGCGCGATTATAGTCCGCTAAACCTGCACTATCAACCGGAAATCATCAGTCCTCTTCAGTTTCTGCAGATACCTCTTTCTCAAAAGGATACACTACACCCCATTCCTTTCTCAGTTCATCCATAAACTCCATCACGCGAATTGTCTCTCTATGAGGCATCTGCGGACACTCCAGTGCTCCCTTTTTCAAAGCCTGCATGCACGCTTCCACCTCGTACTCATACCCTGTGATCTGCTTTGGTGCTTTTTTATAGAGAAGCTTCTTTCCATCCCGGTTATATACTGTAAAACTCTCATAATTATTGATGTTTTCAATAACCATAAAGCCTTCCGTCCCCTGAATGATGCCTTTCCTGTCTCCTGCGCAGCAGTGGGAAGCTGTCAGACTTGCCACTCTTCCATCCGTATACTGGATCGTGATCGTCTCCTGCCTGTCTACTCCCGTCTCCGTATAGGTACAGAAAGAAGAAACCTTTGCAATATTCGTTCCAAAAAAGACAGATGCAAAATTGATCGGATACACACCAAGATCTAACAGGCTGCCACCGGCCAGGGCAGGATCCCCCAATCTCTGCACATGTTCCAGCTCGTAACTCAGATTTGCGGAAAGAAACATCGGCCTGCCGATCATTCCCCTGCTCAGAACCTCTTTTATCATGTCCACCATAGGCATGTATCTCGTCCAGATGGCCTCCGTGATAAATACATTTTCCTTTTCAGCATACTGAAGCACTTCCTTTGCCTGTGCTGCGTTTGCGGTAAAAGCCTTCTCGCACAGTACCGGTTTTTTAAATTTGATGCACAGCATCGCATTATCTCGATGCTCCGAATGAGGCGTGGCAATATAAACAAGATCTACTCTGTCATCCCGCAGCATTGCCTCATAAGAACCATAGGCTTTTTTTACGCCATACTTTTTCGCAAAAGCCTCCGCCTTCTCCTCCGTTCTGGAAGCCACCGCATAAAGCGTGATCCCCTTCATCCCGTTTACCGTAGCCGCCATTGTACCGGCAATATTACCCGCTCCCATCAAACCTATCCGAAACTTACCCATATAACCCCTTCTCCATTTCATTCAGCCGTTCTCTCTTACAGCTGTACTCTACTCCATAAACTCACTCTTCACATAGGCGGTCTGCCCTTTATATTTTACTTTAGTCCATCCGTCCGCCTGATTCATCACCAGTTCCAGCTTATCCCCCTGATATATCACACCTAATCTCTCACCTGACTCACTGGCGCTCTTTCTGACATTGACTGTTGTTTTCGCCGTCACATAACCGTTACTGCCAGGGAGTGTATTAGTTGTCTGGGGCTCCTGTTCTTCAACCGTCTCCTCCGTCTGTGCAGGCGCCGTCTCAGCGTCTGCAGGCGCCTGCGCTATGGCTTCCAGATACTCCGACTTAATGAAAAATTCCTGGGTTCCGTCGGTCAGTTTTGTCCAGCCGTTAGCGCGCTGCTCCAGCACTCTGAAAGTATCTCCAATCTGTGCCTTCCCCAGCTTATCCGCCTTTTCGCTGTCAGAACTTCTCATATTCACCACAGCTGTAGTCTTCACTTCCGTAACAGCAGCTTCCGGCTGTGCCGTATCCGTCTGCTCTGCCTCCTGAACTTCCCCGGCAGCTTCCGCAGGCTGCTCCGCTTCCTGCTTCGCAATCAATGCTTCCTGTACCCCCTTTGTGATAGACTCATCTACCTTCTGGAACGCATCTGCCGCATCCGTACCGGGAGCTGTCATCTGATTAAAATCGACCGAAGTCTTATTACTTAAATCCTTCACGTCCTCCTGAAGGCTCACAGCTTTAATATAGTCCGCCTCCTCTTTATCAATTTCATCTTCCAGATTGATATAATAATTTCCTGCATCATTCTTGCAGATGAAAAAAGTATTCATCCCAGGCACAGGCTCATCATAACCGGCAATCTGAATCTCAACAATGACATACGCCAGAAAAGAATCTTCTCTTGGCCCCGGTTTTGTATAAATATTGATGGAGGAACAGGACTGCACATGTTTCGACCATTCTGTAAAGTACATCACAAGCCTTTCCGACAAAGGATCTATAATATCTGCCAGCGCATCATTATTCTTGTCCTCCAGCGCCTTATAATATTTCATGATCAGTTCATTGACTTCCGGGTAGGCATTCTCCTCCAGTAAAACATCCGGAACTGTGAGACCACTTTGTACATTTTCCTCTTTCGTTATTCCGGCAGTACTGGCCTGTATTCCTTCCTGTTCTTCATTCTTTCGATTTGCTGCCATGCCGATCCCCATAGTGATCAGGATCGCTGCCACAAGAACAGCCGGAAGAACGATTTTTCTATGCTCTATAATCATATCTTTCAGTTTTTCCACTGTTTCTCCAAAATAAGTTTCATTCATTTTTTTCATATCGTTAATAACGCCCTTTCCGCAGCCTGTATACCTGTTTTTTCCTCTCAACTATACTGTTCTGATTCCCCATATGGGCAAACAAGAGGCAAGTAAACTCACCTCTTGTCTGACGGTTTCATAAACTTCCCATATCATGAAAAGTGCACCCGACAGGAATCGAACCTGCATTAAAGGCGTCGGAGGCCTTCGTTCTATCCGTTAGACTACGGGTGCATGGAATGGTATGCCCTTTAATTATTACAAAATTGTTACATCATGTCTGTTATCATACCATATCCATCCCTGTCTGTCCAGACTATCCGGAAAATTTTTTAGGGAAATTTTTGCACTTTCTTTTACTTTTCCTCATAAATACTGATTTTTCCTGATTTTCTGTCGTAATAGTAGACCGTATCAGATAATACTTCCTCCGGCGCAAGCTGCGTTCTGTTCACTTCCATCACCATCCGCAGCAGATTTTTTGAACTGTTCACCTTCGTCTCCGGCAATAAAATCACTTCATGCACGGAACTTGGCAGTATATAGAGGTTTTCCCCCAGCTTTTTCGCAAACCGCTCCAGAACTCCTCTGTATAAAATGCATGCAGCGCCCAGATATCTTCTGCTGTTTGTCAGAACAAGAAGCGGTATCCCGCCCAGGTCCGGATTTTTTTCCGCAACACCTTCCAACTTTGGAAAGTCTTCCTGCTCTTTCCATTCCCACACCGGAATTTCATCTTCCAACACCATTCTTGATAGCAGTTCCTCCATGGTTCTGATCGTTCCAGGCAGCATTTTCTCCGCATTTGCCAGAGCATCCTCATAAAGTACTTCGGTTGAGATCCCCCAGTTTTTCATGTGTGTCTCTCTGATCAGTATCGCCGCTGTACCGGCCGAAGGGCTGTCCATAAGACAGTAGAAAACAACCGCCATATCCAGAAAATCTCTGTGCGGCATCTCCGCTAACATTTGTTTATTCTTTTCTTTGTTGATAAGCTTCAAGGCCAGTTTTGTCTTTACTTTTTCATAATCTTTGTAGAAATCCACATCCGGCGTCTCAATTCCATCCTGCTCCTCGTAAAGTTCCAGAAAATCTTCCAGAATGTCTCTTATATCCCTGCCTTCCAGATAATCCATATAAAACCGCTCCATATAGATAGTGGGCACCACTTTTTCGCCTGGCTTTCTGATCGCAATTCCCTGCATCACAACCCCGTTATTTTTAGGTACACTGATCGTCTCTACGACCACTTCCGCCCCCAGCCTCTCCTGAAGGTTTTCCTTTACTTTTACAATAAACTGTGAAAAATTCATATAACCACCTTTCCTTTCCTTATCGTTTTCATTTTTTGGAAAATTATGAATATATTGTTTAAAAAAGAAAAAGACAATAGAAGAAAACTCCTATTGTCTTATCGGCTACACATAATAGAGATGCATAATACTTTATCCCTGTAAGCGGAGATAATATTGCTAACAGATCGCTCTCTCCACTATACACGGCTCAAATATTCGCCCGTACGAGTATCAATCTTAATGGTATCACCCTGATTTACAAAAAGAGGAACATAAACCGTAGCACCGGTCTCCACAACAGCAGGTTTTGTCGCACCTGTCGCAGTATCTCCCTTAAAGCCGGGCTCTGTCTCCGTAATCTCAAGTTCCACAAACAGTGGAGGCTCCACAGCAAATACACTTCCGTTATGAGAAAGCATCTTCACCATTTCATTCTCTTTCACAAATTTCATGGAATCCTGAATATCAGCGGCACTCATTGCCATCTGCTCGTAATTTTCCGTATCCATGAAATTGTACAGGTCACCATCCGCATATAAATACTGCATTTCTCTTCTGTCAATTCGTGCCTGAGGGCATTTCTCCGTAGGTCTGAAAGTTTTCTCCACTACACCACCACTCTTAATGTTTTTCAGTTTAGTTCTAACGAAAGCAGCCCCTTTTCCGGGTTTTACATGCTGGAACTCAATAATCTGAAATACATTTCCCTCCAGCTCTATCGTTATTCCATTTCTGAAATCACCTGCAGATATCATAAACTATTCCTCCTGAATTCTTACGTTAAATAATCCTTTTCCAGTTTATCCTAAAAATCCATCTTTTTCAACTGTTTTTTCAAAATTTAGTAAAAAATCAATAGCAGACAGATAACCTGGCAGTCCCTGCCCATAGATCTGTTTGTCACAGGCAGGCGCAGTAACGGAAATTTTCCGGAATTCCTCCCTGTCTGTGATATCGGAAATATGCACCTCCACTTTTTTCATGGTCGTCACAGAAGCAAGCGCATCATGGATCGCATAGCTGTAATGCGTGTACGCACCGGGATTGATGATCAGCCCTTCCGTTCCATCAAAACAGGCATCCTGGATCCTGTCAATCATTGCGCCCTCATGGTTACTCTGGAACACTTCGATCTGACAGTGCTCTTTTTCCCCTTTCTCCGCTATCATCTGCAGCAGTTCATCATAGTTCTTTGTCCCATAGATATTTTTCTCTCTGATCCCCAGAAAATTCAGATTTGGTCCGTTGATAATCAAAATCTTCATACATTTTCTCCTCTTCTTCTATCTCCCTCTAATGCCGCCACGATTTCCTCCACCACCTGTACCGGTTTTTTTCCATCTGTGGTGATCACAATATCCGCGGCATCTGCGTATCGCTTTTGTCTCTCATCCAAAAGCACTCTTATTTTCTCCATTGGATCCGTCCCCTGCAGCAACGGTCTCGTAGTATCTCCCTTCAGCCGTTCATAAACTGTTTCAGGAGAAACTTTCAGATAGACCACCGTCCCCAGTTCCCGCAGCAGTTTTCTATTTTCTGCCCGCAGAGGCGTCCCCCCTCCCACGGAAAAAATCTGCCCTGCCCTCTCCTCCTTCAGTTTCAGCAAAAGCTGCGTCTCCTGCGCTCTGAAGTAGTTCTCGCCCTCCTTCTCAAAAATTTCCGAGATGCTTCTTTTCTCTTTCTTTTCTATCATTTTATCGGTGTCAAAAAGGGGGCACTGCAGCCTGTAAGAAAGTTTTATCCCCACAGTACTTTTGCCGCTGCCCATAAAGCCTATCAGAATAATATGGTCTTTTCTCTCATGCAATTCATCACACCCCCAGCGCTTTTTCCATTTTCCTGTAGATCTTTCCTGCCGCCTCCTCGCAGACCTGCATATCGTTCCACAATTCCCAGGCAATTAACCCCTGATACAACAACATCTTCAGGCCATGGCAGGTGTTTGCGCCCGCCTGTTTTGCCAGTTCCATAAAACGGGTTCTCGTCGGATTAAAGATCACATCATAACCTGTCTTCACCAGTCTGTAAAATGCTTCCTCTTCTATAACCGCCTGCCCGGTATGGGGGAACATTCCAACATTCGTCGCCTGTATGGCAAGATACCGCTTACTGTCGTCTAACAACCCATACTCTTCCAGGGCATATGCTGTAGCAAAAAATCCCTCTCTGCCTGTCAGTTCACTCTCCTTTGCCATCTGCCCCGCCGCACGATTGATCTCATCTGCCAGAACTTCAGCACGTTCTTTACTGCGGTTCAGGATAAATATATGCTTTGCACCCTTTTCCAGCAGCAGAAAAGCGATTGCTCTCGCCACCCCGCCCGCGCCAAGCAGTATGACCTCCTCCTGCGCTATCTGCACGCCGTCCGAACACATGGCCCGGTATAATCCCGGCATATCCGTATTATATCCTTTGTATCCTCCGGCAACAGGAACAAGCGTATTCACCGCACCGATCCGCTCTGCCAAAGGATCGATGTCCTTCAGGTAAGGGATCACTTCACTTTTATAGGGCACCGTCACATTCATCCCAGCAAATCCAAAGGCTTCCGCCCCCTCTATCGCCCTCTGCAATTTCCCCGGTTCCACAGGCAACGGCACATAAACAAGATTTCTCCCGTACATTTCCGCCAATGTATTGTGTATAATCGGTGAAACCGAATGTCCTACGGGATAACCGATCAGGCCGCACACTTTCGTCTTTGCATCGATCACTGTCATCTTTTCTGCATCTTCCTCTCATAAAAATACAATACAATCCTCTCCAGATACCGTTTGAGCACGATCTGAATCTCCTCTTTCGGATGGATCGGTTTTACCAAAATCGCATGAATACCGCATCGCCTTGCTCCCCAAACATCGGTAAACAGCTGGTCACCCACAAAAAGCGTAGACGCCTTCGTTGTCTCCATACACTCCATAGCCTGCAGATAGCCCGCCCTTTTCGGCTTTCCCGCCTTATACAGATAATCCGTCCCTGTCTCTTTCGCGAAAGACTTTACCCGGGGTTTACTGTTGTTGGATAACAGCATGGTCCGATACCCCGTTCTGCGGAGTTTATCAAATAACCGGACGGCACGCTCATCAGCCGGTGCTCCATGGGGCACCAGCGTATTATCAATATCAAAGATCACCCCCCGCATCCCTTTTTGATAATAGTCTTCAAAATCGATCTCATAGGCGGAATCCAGATATTCATCCGGAAAAAATATGGAAATCCCCCCCATATGCATTCTTTCCTCCCTGCTTCCAGTCCCCGGTCCGTCAGACACTGTCATGCATCAGCTGTCAAAACCGGATTATCCGAAAAAACACTCCTGCACGCGGCAGGAGTGCCAAAACATCCACTGATATGTCTCGCAGCACTATATTTTCCGCACTGCACTGTTATAACGCACAGCCGCAAACAGCTTTGCAAAAGTTGTCACAAACAACAACACGATATCATACCACAAAAAGTTATAGAGTTTTTGCCTGGTGTCTGCAAACCACTGCTGTTGCTCCCAGGCTTTCCCTCCCCAGAAAATAAATAGCAGCAGCACGATCGCCACAAACATGAAGACCAGCCGAAATTTATTGAGGAGCTCCATGCGTTTTCTTGCCTTTTCTATTTTCTGCTTCTTTTCCTCTTCCATCTTTTACTCCGCTTACTTGTCCAATACCTTTTTCAGTTCATCCATAAAAGTATTGATGTCTTTAAATTCCCGATAGACAGAAGCAAACCGCACATATGCCACCATGTCTAACCCCTTCAATTTCTCCATCACATACTCACCGATCACACCGCTGGATATCTCCTTTTCCTCCATCTTGAAAATTTCCGTCTCCACATCATCCACAAGCTTTTCGATCTGTCCCGCACTGATCGGTCTTTTATGGCAGGCGCGCAGCACACCGGCCTCAATCTTAGAGCGGTCATAAGTCTCCCTGTTATTATCTTTTTTGATAATAATGAGCGGTATGGTTTCCACTTTCTCATAAGTCGTAAAACGCTTATCACATTCATCACAGACACGTCGTCTTCGGATCGAATTATTCTCCTCCGCCGGTCGGGAGTCGATCACCCTGGTATTCTCATGGCCACAAAAGGGACATTTCATCACTTTTCCTCCTGTTCCGGTATTTCCCCGGAAATATCTTTCTTTCTAAAAAAGTATAGATTACAGGGTCTTTTCTGTCAAGTAAAAATGCCCTCTCTCATCCCTTTCTCCCCCACAACAAACGCAGGCATGGCATGATATACGCATAACCATCCCTTTTCCTCCGCCTCATGAAAACGCCGAGAACTATGAAAGAAAAAAATGATATCCCTTCGCAGATCCTGAAGGTCAGAGGTACTTCATATTTCAACAGCACGGTTCCCGTGTATCCCGCCGGCAGCTCCACTGCTATTCGCTTATTCTCTCCCGTTGAAACCGCAAACTCATACCCATGTTCTTTGTCATAGGCGTGAAAATGATCATAATGATACACCGGCAGCACAATACGGGCGCTTTCCCCGTTTTCATTGGCACAGTCCACCGCATAAGTTCCCCCCTCACGGGATACCTCTGACAAAACACATACACCTGTATCCACAAGGGGTGTTCTCACAAAGGTCAATGTATTATCCGTCTCCTTCAACTGAAACCAGGGGGCAATCTCCTCGCACGCCACAGGATCCTGCGTTTCATTTCCATAAGAGTAGACCCTGATCTCCTCCGCGGCATCCGCAAAATCCGTTATATACATCCACGTTGACAACAGGCCGGGCGCCAGCACTGCTACAGCAGCTGCAAAACATAATTTGTCTCCCTTTTTTTCCCGCAAAATAATAAGACAGAAGACCAATAAGAAACTCAAAAAGACCGTAGCCATCGCTGACATCCGCCATGGGAACTGCAGCGCTCCCCAAAGTATGCCTGCGATCCCGCACCTGCCTGTCAGATTTCCGCTATGGAACAAGCTGGAAGAAAAAAACATCGCTGCCGCCGACAGGACCGCAAAGATTCCCGCCTGCCTGTAATGCACATTTTCCTTTAATTCCCAGCTGTCTCTTTTGATCACACAGACCAGATAAAGAACAATACCAAGCGCAAGGCCTGCACCCACAGTCAGCGGCATTTCCCCCTGCATGCCTCCCTCCGTCGTAAGCGCCGTCACCGTCGGTGAAAAATCTCCAAACAGCTGTACCGGATAGGCATGATACTTCTCGATATTCTTTCCCAGATTCTGAACGCCCATTTCCATCCCAAAATAGGTACACAGATAAGGGTACAAAAACCAGAGATTTATTAAAAACGTCATCACTGCTGCCCTGACAAGTGCCACAAAACGTTTCTTCTCAAAAGTCTTTTTCCAGAAAATAACAGCAGCCGCTGCCAGGAAAAGCATAACCATTTCCGTAGACAGTATATGGGACTCCACAACCCCGGTGAGTCCGATAATAAGAGGCATACACTCAGAAAGTCTGATATCGTCTCCCCGTTTTTTCTGATAGATCCGTAAAAAGCCATAGCACACAAGCGGAAAAAATGCCATCGCCGTGTACTCCCCCACAGCTGCTCTGGTCAGTATATTGACCATCCGATAGGCTGACAGGGTATACACACAGGAACCGACAATGCCAATCCTCCAGTCTCTGCTGATCTGTTTAAAACACCAGTATGCGGTCAGGCAGGTAAAGCTGTTGACAACAATAACATACAGCTGATAGCATGTCTGAAGCGGTATCCAGAGGCAGTATAACACCGCAGGGATATACAAAAACGCATCGCCATACAACAGAGAATTTGCATAACCATAACCGTTTAACGCCCCAAAAGCAATCCTCTGGGGAATCTGCAGACTCCTTATGCTTTCTGACAGACGATAGATCCTCTCCAGATGAAATCCCATATCATGTCCGTCAAAAAGAAAATCCGTAAAACAGGTTATACTGGACAGGAAAATAATAAGCCCCAGACATACAATCTTCCACTTTGTCTCTTCTGTCACCTGCACGATACCGTTTCCTGCAAAACACAGATATAAAATATCGGCAAATGCAAAGAAAAGGAAAAAGCCACCCAGTCTGACAAACCGGTACAACACACTTTCTTTTATTGTAACCCTGTTAAGAATCAGTTTTCCTGTGCCACCGTACCAGACATGCAGTTCCAGATCGTCCGCATCGCCTCCGGACCGCAGCCAGATTCTCTCTGTGTGTTCTCTCATTCCATCCCGCAGAAAAATACGGGGCGCCTTTAACGCCTCTCCGTTTTTCTCCGCAATGATGTCCATATAACCGGAAATATTTTCCGCACTCTGTGATCCGTCATAGTCGGACTCATACTCTACCGTCACCTCATAGGCGCCTGACCGCAGGGCAAAGTCCCCATAAAACAATATCAGTTCATCTTCTGCGTTCTTTTGTGCGTTTTTATTTTGCCCTGGAACACCAATACCCAGCTCCGTGTGATACGGATCCTGTAAGCCTGTCCACACAAAATCCTCCCCGCACACCTCTGTTTCTATCGGCCTCGGAAAAAGAAGTACGATCAGATAAAGCAGCCACAGACATTCCATACCGGCCACAGCAAAAAAGATCTTAATATTCCCTTCCTGCCCTGCTCTTCCCCTTAGATTCATCTGTCCATATCCCTCTATTCTTTATGCTCCATGCGGTACAGATAAAATGGATACTGGGATATCCAGTGCTCTCCATAATCGGTCACTGCCAGGCCGCCCCCTTCCAGCCCCTCCAAAACCTCTAAAGAAAGCTCATAAGGACAAAAATACCAGAAAACCTCTGACTCTCCGCCCCGGTAATCATGGTTTACGATCTCGTTATCCGGATAGTAATGCCCCAAAACAGTCCAGCCCAGATGTTTTACACCATTTGTCACCATCTGAGTGCTTTTATCCGGTGTCCCGATAATCTCTAACGTCTCTCTCGTTCTTTGATCCTGCAGCTTTACTTCCTCACTGTATCTTTTATAATTTCCAAGTCCCATCACCAGTAAAACAAGGCAGATAACGACTAAAACCGCCCTGCCGATCCCCGGCAGATGAGGCAGCCCCTCCCTGTCCCCACACTTCTTTAAAATTTCCAGCATACGACTGGCTGCTGTTACGATCACGCACACCGTAACAGCGCTCACCGGATACAGATATCTTGCCACTAACACCGGCGTCATCACCAGGCACAGGAAATAACCGAAAGCCACTGTTCCGGCAACTGTCAAAAGCCCTGTAACGACAGCATATGTCTTATCATCCCAGTTTTTTATGCAGGGTGTTCCTACCTTTATCAGGCCGCCTTCCTCTCTGTCCCTGTGCACCATACCGGAATCTGCAGTCAATACCACAATACACAAAAAGAGCAGCAGCGGCGTTGTGATTTTTGCCATAGATCCCCCGAGAAATACCATGTCAAGAGCATCTTTTAACTGCAGAATATCAGTCACCCACCAGCTTGAACTGACACTTTTTATACTGTTATACAAAATGACCAGCCAGGGACTGTACCCCAGAATAAATACCACAACAGCGCAGGCTCCCTTCCTCCAGGTTTTCCCTCTGTATCTGATCCATACTGCCGCCCCGGTAAAAAATACCAGAAGTCCTCCAGCCACCAGGGCATAATAATGAGAATAAGCGCCTGCCAGCCCCCAGAGGACCAGACCAATCCAGGAAGACTTCCTGCCGGTACTGATCACGCGGTAAGAACAGTAAAAACAGGCTGTCAGACACAAAAACGCCAGCGCATACATACGGATCTCCAGATTATAACCAAGGCAGAAAGTCCCAAGCCCCGACAGAATCATAAAAAAGGCAGCGGGAACAGCCCCGAATTTTTTCCGGAACCAGAATAATGCAAGCACGATCCCTATACCAAAAGGAACCACAGATGCCAGATGGCACACAGGAATCGAAAACCCAAACAGATCTCCCCACAGCTTCAGCCAGAAATAGTAAAGAGGAGGATGGCTGTCCCAATAATACATGATCTGCATAACACCATAGAGGCTGTTCTTTGCAGTCCCCACGGAAAATGCCTCATCGCCCCACACCACATTGTCGAATATCAGGCTTACATTCAGACAGATTACAAAAAGTGCCAGCAGATAAGGTAAAACAGGACATATATATTTTTTACAGACCAATATTGGTTTCCAGGCCCCGAATCCGTCCCAGTCCACCTTTATAAGATACTTCTTTTTCAGAAAACTCCACTCTCCCCAGGCTGTGACAAGAGCTGCACCCAACTCCATCACTGCATATTTTAAAGCGAAAGAAGCGGACTTGTCCATTTTCTCCAGAAACGATGTATCTGCATCGCTCAATACTGCAAGTATCACAGCACAGATAAAAGATACTGTGATCAGATAAAAGAAATACCGGAGGATGATCTCCCCTGCCTTCACTTTTCTTTCTTTATTATAGCTTCTCCATAATATATAAGGTAATACCGGAAACACCAGGGTATATAAAACTGCCTGCATATGCTTTTATCCTCTGTCAATTCTGTTTATTTTTTTGCTCAATTGAATAACATTATACAGGATTCCCCAATAATTATCAATAACCATTTCCAGCAGCCGCCGCTACCTTCTGCAGCACTCCTTCACCTCCACCAGTATAATATCCGGCCCCACCTGCTTGATATCCCGGTAGGGAATCGTATAATCTCCCTCACATTTAAACCAGTCCAAAAATGAACAGCCGCCGCCTACAATGATCTTACAGATCTGTCCGGTGCATTCATCAAACTCAAAGTCTGTCACTCGCCCCAGTCTCTTACAGTCTTTGATATTGATCACTTCTTTGGATTTGAATTCCGAGTAAAGCATACCGCGCCCTCACAATTTACGTTTTCCTGTATTATATGCGGCAAAGCCATTTTTGTTCCCAGTTTCTTCCAGAAAACAGCTTTAATTTGCTGAATAAATTCACACAATCCGTGCAGTCTAAAAAGGACGGATAAATTCACCAGAAAACATTTCGGAGGAAAATATTATGCAGGGTAAAGTCGAAATTTGCGGAGTCAATACATCTGAGCTCCCTCTTTTGAAAGAGGAGGAAAAAGAAGCTCTCTGGACCAGGATAGAAGCCGGCGATACGGCGGCCAGAGATCAGTATATCAGGGGCAACTTACGACTTGTCCTGAGTGTGATCAAACGCTTTTCTTCCAGTAATGAAAATGTGGATGACCTGTTCCAGATAGGATGCGTAGGCCTGATCAAAGCCATCAATAATTTCAACCCTGCCTTACAGGTAAAATTTTCCACTTATGCAGTTCCCATGATTTTAGGCGAGATCAGAAGATTCTTACGGGACGGCGGCTCCATCAGGGTATCCCGTTCCCTGAAAGACACTGCCTACAAGGCGATCTACGCAAGAGAGCACATGACCCGCGCCAATTTAAAAGAGCCTACTATGGAAGAAGTGGCCGAAGAGATCGGTATCTCCAAAGAAGATATCCTCTATGCCCTGGATGCTATTCAGAGTCCCATGAGCCTTTATGAACCTATTTATACTGACGGGGGTGACACCCTCTATATTATGGATCAGATCAGTGACAAAAAGAGCAGAGAAGAGAAATGGATCGAGACGCTCTCTTTGACAGAAGCCATCAAACATCTGAGCGACAGAGAACAGGAAATCATCCATCTGCGTTTTTATGAAGGAAAAACCCAGATGGAAGTTTCCAGGATCATTGGCATTTCCCAGGCACAGGTCTCAAGACTGGAGAAAAATGCCCTGCGCATCATGCGCAGCTATCTGGTAGCCTGAGAGAAGGACGGTCAGGTTTCCCGGCTGATCTCCTTTTTCAGCTGTTTCATGATCTTCTTCTCCAGTCTGGAAATGTACGACTGAGAAATACCCAAAAGCTCCGCCACTTCCTTTTGTGTCATTTCCCTGTTCATACTGGCATCCAGGCCGAACCGCAGATTGATGATAGTCTTTTCCCGTTCTGAAAGCTTACTGATCGCCTCCTTTAAAAGTTTATGCTCCACCTCAGATTCTATCCCTCTGTAGATCACATCCTCCTCGGTTCCCAAAATGTCGGAAAGCAACAGTTCATTCCCGTCCCAATCTACGTTTAGCGGCTCATCAATAGACACTTCCATTCTTGTTTTGCTGTTTCTGCGCAGATACATCAATATCTCGTTTTCAATACAACGGGATGCATAAGTGGCAAGCTTGATATTTTTATCCGGATTAAATGTATTGATCGACTTAATAAGCCCGATCGTCCCAATGGATATCAGATCCTCAACTCCCACTCCTGTATTATCAAACTTTTTTGCTATGTAAACAACCAAACGCAGGTTATGCTCAATCAGCGCCGCCTTTGCTCCCTCCGCATCCACGCTTTCCAGCCCGCGGATCATCTCGTTTTCTTCCGCTGTCTCCAGCGGAGGCGGCAGAATATCCGCACCCCCAATATAGTGAATATCTCCCTCTTTTTCCCGGGGATCGAACTGTCGGCCACGTACCATCTTAAACTGAAACAATCCCGGTATTGCCATTTTAAAAACCATTTTTCTTCCTCCTAATCATTGTTCAAATTTCGGATGCAAAATCATCTGATAATTCCCCTTTTCTGTCACCACATCTTCCGAAAGCGCCACCACAACTTTTTGAAAAACCCTTTTTTCTTCTCCGACTTCCACTTCCATCCGGGGAAGCTCCACTGCCTCAAGCAGCCCATGTCTTTTTCCGATACTGTGAAAGGGGATCAGGTAATGTTTTTCGGGTGGTACTCTCTTTTCAAGCGTTCCAACCGTCTGTCTGGCCAATATGGACACCGGCCTTTTGGCATAGGGTTCAAACAGACTGTTTCCCGAATCTGAAAATCCTTTACAGGTTAGCATTTCCCCATAAAAATCCAGTTTGACCGCAAAAAACTCTCTGGTACGCTTTTTTCGAATACGCAGATACAGATCGATAAGCCCTGCCGCAGCAGTAACTGCGGCCAGCACATTCCACATATTCAGATTTTTCCTCATACCCGGTATATAGCCGGATACGAAACAGATAAATCCGCCCATGAGAAGTCCGTAACTGCTCATACAAATATATGATTTCACAACCATTTCTTTTGTCCGAAAAGAAAAAGCAGCCTTCAGTAAAAGAGGTTCCATGCACACCGCCTGCACAAACAATTTGACAGGCCACCAGATACCCGGTAATAAAAGAAGAAGTACAAATGCCACAGCTGATGCCGCCGCACTAATGAACAGTCTGATGATCCCGCTTTTCAATCTGTAGGTTTTTCTGACCAAAAGCAGTAAATATGTAGTTATGACAAAATCCATCAGCCATACTCTGTCAATATAAATGGTATAACGCACTGATCTTCACCTGCTATCGCCCAAGACCGTTTTCCCTCCGGTAGTTATCAGTATACCCCGTCCGTGACGAGAATTTTGTCAGTCTTCGCGTTGCTTTAAAAAGAATAACAGAAAAAAAGGACCTTACTTTGCGTAAGATCCTCTGATCAAATCTTTCTATTTTTTTGACAGGAAACTCGGTATATTGAGGGACTGTTCCTTGACAGAACTTTTCAGGTCTGTGGTTTTCGCCCCGGGCACCGGCCTGTTGATCGGCTTCACATTAGGCGTTACGGGCGCTGTCTTCGGCATGCCTGTCAGAGCAGATCCCGACTGCAGCCCCTTGTTCTGCAGGGAAGTCGGCGTAATAATATTATTCGTCTTATGTGTAAATCCGCCCAGCCTGTTCTGAGGCACATCCTCAAGCCCTGTGGCGATCACCGTGATCTTACAGTAATCCGCCTGAGAATCATCATACATTGCGCCAAAAATAATATTAACTTCATCGCCAACCAGTTCCTGTACATAGCTTGCCGCCTCGTTGGCGTCGATCAGGGTAATATCGCCGGATACGTTGATGATCACATCAGAAGCGCCCTTGATCGTTGTCTCCAACAGCGGGGATTCCACAGACATCTTCACAGCATCCGCCGCCTTGTCATCGCCCCTGCCTTCCCCGATACCGATATGGGCAATTCCCTTTTCTTTCATAACCGTCTGTACGTCCGCAAAATCCAGATTGATGACAGACGGCACGTTGATCAGATCAGTGATACCTTTCACGGACTGCTGCAATACTTCATCCGCTTTTCGGAGCGCATCAGGCATCGTGGTACGCTTGTCCACGATCTCCAACAGCTTGTCGTTCGGAATCACGATCAGCGTATCCACATGCTCTTTGATCTTTTGTATTCCCTGTAAGGCATTGGTCATACGCACCTTCGCCTCAAACCGAAACGGCTTCGTCACAACACCGACTGTGAGGATACCCATCTCCTTGGCCAGCTTCGCCACCACCGGCGCTGCACCTGTACCTGTTCCGCCGCCCATGCCGCAGGTGACAAATACCATGTCCGAGCCCTTGATCGCTGCAGAGATCTCCTCTGCGCTCTCTTCCGCCGCTTTTTCCCCGATCTCCGGTCTTGCGCCTGCCCCCAGACCTTTCGTGAGTTTTTCACCGATCTGAATCAGTTTTGGCGCCTTGCAAAGCTGAAGTGCCTGCTTGTCTGTATTCACGCCGATAAAATCCACACCGGTAATATTTTCTTCTATCATTCTATTTACAGCATTATTGCCTGCACCGCCCACACCAACTACAATAATTTTTGCAGCGGATCCAGCATCGCTTGTCCTAATCTCTAACACAGGTACTTCCTCCTTACCTTTCGCATAGCCATTGCCTTATCTAATCTATCATATAATGTAATCCGCAATTTATCAATAACTTTTTTTACATTACACTAAATTTCCTCTCACTTTTTGTCTTCCTGGAAGGGGATGATTTTGGAATCTCCCGTAAAGTTTTCCATCTGCACTACCCCTTTTTTTCCCTCTAACTCCGGCAGAATACTCTTTAATCTTGAAAATTTCTCATCAATACTGCTGTTATCTCCGATCTGCACCCGCACATCTCCGAAATAGAGAGTGACCTTATACTCCCTGTCAAAAAAAAGCCTGTCCGCATTCAGCTCATATTTGTCGAGAGACTGTGTAATATCCAGGATCCTCACAAAGATCTGCTCATTTTCCACGGGCAGTTTCTCGTACATCACCACATGGTCAAACTTTAATCCGGTCACTTCCGGGACACCCGCCGTCATCATTTCAGAGCTTTCCACGATCGTACCGTCCCTGTCAAAATACATATATCTGCCCAGATAGGAAACATAACCGGCAAAGGATTTCTCATATACCCTGATGCTCACGGTATCCGGCGAAAGAATCTCCACCTCTATGGCGGACACAAACGGAATATCCTCGATCTCCTGATTCCGGTACCTGAAATTCAGATAGATGGAATTGTGCCCAAAGCGCCCTGTCATGATCCTTTCCGCTATTTCCTCATCGGTATAATGGATATTCCCCTCCACATATACCGTATTTACCGTGTAGGTCGTCACAATATAATAGATAACGCCCAGAATCACCAGAAAAAACACCGCAAAAGACGCCACCCCGATCTTTAACCCCAGGTGCCTGTTTCGATATACTGTCTTTTCCTTTTCTCCTTTCCACGCCACCTGTTTATTCATAGATCCTTCAACCTGATGCTTCTGCCCACATTTAACACGATCCCGATCTCAATCAGAAGAAACATAACCGAAGATCCGCCATAGCTAATAAAGGGCAGGGAAATTCCTGTGTTGGGGATCACGCTGGTACATACCGCGATATTCAAAATGACCTGGATCGCCAGATGCCCCATAACGCCTACCACTAACAACGCCCCAAACAGATCCGGCGCATTGTTGGCAATGATCATACAGCGCCAGATCAGAAGCAAAAACAGAAGGATCACGGCCACCGCGCCAAATAATCCCAGTTCCTCGCAGATAATGGAAAAGATCATATCATTCTGCGCTTCCGGCAAAAACCCTAACTTCTGAACGCTCTCCCCCAGACCTTTTCCGAATATGCCGCCCGAACCGATGGCATAAAGCGCCTGCAACGTCTGGAAACCCTTGTCATCTGCGTATGCCTCGGGATTTAGCCACGCCAGAATACGAAGTCCGCGGAATTCCAGTTTTTCCATCATCTCCGGCGAGCTGGCCATCTTAACGATCACAAAGACCACCAGGGCAGCGCCCCCGACTACCACCAAAGCCATGATGATAAACCGCTTATAATCCGGACTTGCCACGAAAATCATTAACACGGCAATCCCCAGAATAATAATCGCGGAACTCATATTCTGGGTGATCTTCCAGACCATGACGGCAACGATCCCGGGCGGGATCATCAGCACAAAAAATCCTTTCATCGTACGGATCCTCTTTCCCATCTTGCAGACCAGACAGGCTAAAAAGATAACCATACTGAGCTTCGCCACCTCCGCCGGCTGCAGAGAAAATCCCACAATTCTGATCCAGCGCCTGGCACCGTGGGAAGAATACCCAAGGGGCGTCAGAACTAGAGGGATCAATCCGATCGAGATAACATAGGCCGGCACCGCCAGCTTTTCCCAGAAGTGATAGGGAATATAGGAAACCACCACCATACAGACAATGCCCAAAAGCGCCGCCGTCAGCTGTTTTTTCAGGAAATAGGCGCTGTCATTATAATCCAGATTCGCTCTGTAGGAACTGCTGGAATAGATCATCATCAAGCCGAAGCCGATGAGAAATAAAACCGTAAACAGCAGGCTGTAATCAAAATACGTGTCCTGACTATTCGATTGTCCTCTGCCCCCCTGTACAGTTTTAAATCTGGTCGCCATCTACGCCCTCTCCTTTTTCATCCTCTCCCTTTCCGGGGAATTCGCCTTTTGCGATTCCTTATACACGAGTTCCTTAAAAAGTCTGCCCCGCTCTTCATAATCTGAAAACATTCCCCAGCTCGCACAGGCCGGCGACAATAAGACCGCATCGCCGGGCGCCGCGTGTTCCACACAGCTTCTGAAAGCTTCCTCGAAAGTCTCCGCAAAAAGAATGTCCTCAAATCCGTGTTTTTCTGCACAGTCCGCAATTTTTTCTCTGGTCTGCCCGATCAGCACAAGAAGTTTTACCTTTCCTGCAAAAGATTCCACCCAGGCATCGTAGTCGCTTCCCTTGTCATATCCGCCGCCGATCAGAACCGTCGGTCTATCCATGGCGTACACCGCCTGAATGGCCGCATCCGGATTCGTCCCTTTGGAATCGTTGTAATAGGCAACGCCCCCCACCTCTTCCACAAACTCGATCCGGTGTTCCACCGCCCGAAACGCCTTTATCACTTCCAGATATTCTTTCTCCGGCACGCCCATTGCCTCCGAAACCAGAATCGCCGCCATCACATTTTCCACATTGCACAGGCCCGCTAGGCGCATCTCACGGATCTGCATCAGCCGCTTTGTCTTTCCCTCCTTTGCTAGGCAGATCTCCTCTCCTCTCAGAAAGGCTCCCTCCGCAAGTTCTTCCTTCGTTGAAAAATAGAGCACTTTTGCCGGACAACACTCGCCCAGTTTCCTGGTCAGCACATTGTCATAATTTAAAACGCAGGTATCGCCTTTTTTCTGGTTTTTCGTGATATTGTTTTTCGCCGCTATGTAATTTTCCATCGTGTGATGGCGGTTTAAGTGATCCGGCGTAATATTTAAGATCGCCGACACTTTCGGATGAAAGGACTCAATGGTCTCTAACTGAAAACTGCTGATCTCTCCCACCGTCACGGACTGCTCTGTTGTCTTTTCCGCGATATCTGCATAAGGATAGCCGATATTTCCCATCACAAAGGAAGTTTCAAAATGTTTTTTCATAATCTCGCCAAGCAGCGTTGTAGTCGTCGTCTTGCCGTTTGTTCCGGTGATGGCTATGACCTGACCTTTCTCTTTCTGATACGCAAGCTCGATCTCCCCCCAGACGGGGATGCCCTTTTCCCGAAACTCTTTCACAAGGGGCGCATCCACGGGAACGCCGGGGCTTACTACCAGCAGCTCTGTCCGCTCCTTCTCCTGCTCCGGCAGTTTTTTCAGGATCACTTCCACAGCCTGCTCCTTCACCGCCACCCCCAGCGCTTTTCTCTTTTCCGAAAGATTTTTCCTCACCGTTTCTTCTGTCAGTTTCTCATTTTCATCGAACAGGACAGGACGCGCTCCCTCCTGCAGCAGAAACGCCGCCGCGCCGATGCCGCTTTTCCCACATCCTATGATCAATGCTCTTTTTCCTGCCAGTTCCATATTGCTTTTCTCTTCCTCTCTTCCTGCCATCTCAGATCCCCGCGTAAGCCACAAGGCACAGAAGCGCTGTGACAATGGAGAATACCGCCACCACCCTCGTCTCCGACCAGCCGCAGAGCTCAAAATGATGGTGGATCGGCGCCATCTTGAAGATCCGCTTTCCGCCGGTCATCTTGAAATAGCCAACCTGCAGAATATCCGACAGTACTTCCGCCAGATAAATAAATCCCACGATCGGGATAAACAGAGGCATCTGCAGCATATAAGCCGTAGCCGCCACAAAACCGCCAAGCGCCAGAGAACCCGTATCCCCCATGAATACGCTTGCCGGATATACGTTAAACAGCAAAAATCCGAGCAGCGCTCCCACCACCGCACAGGTAATAGGCTCGATCCCGCTGCCTGTTCCAATGGCCACCACCGTAAAAAAGGTTGCTACGATCACTGTGACCGAGGAAGCCAGACCATCCAGGCCGTCCGTGAAATTCGTCCCGTTTGCGGTACCCACTACGATAAAAAGTAAAACCGGTATATTAAAGATGCCGAAATCCAGATACTGATTTGATAAAAACGGGATCTTCATCGCCAGGGAGACATCCGTATAGTTTGTCAGATAAAAGGCAAAGATTCCTGTCACAACAAACTGTCCGATCATTTTCTGCCAGGCCCTGAGCCCCATAGATCTCTTTAACACCACCTTGATATAATCATCCACAAAGCCGATCAGACCAAAGCCCAGTGTCAGAAACAGGATCGGGATGATCTTCGGAAAGTCTTTTACATAGAGCAGGGACGTGACCACCACCGCTATCATGATTAAAATCCCGCCCATGGTAGGCGTTCCGTTTTTTTTCAGATGCGCCTGCGGTCCCTCGTCTCTGACAGTCTGCCCGACTTTCAGCCTGCGCAGAAAGGGAATCACCACCGGCCCAAGCAGGGCGCTGATCACAAAAGATACGATTACGGGCAAAATAACAGTCTGATTCATATTGATTCATCTCTCTTTTTCTAAATATAAACTCGCAAACCCGCGCTATCGCGCTCATTTGTCCGATTACATCAGACGTTTGCTCGTTATACGCCAAGGGAAATTTTCAATTTCCCTTTGGAAAAACAAATGCCTGCTTCGCAGCCGCTTGTTTTTCTCTTGCGGCTACTATATTATAAGCTTATTTTTCCAAATAGGGAAGCACATTTTCAAAAAGCTGTCTAATCACCGGCGCCGCGATCTGTCCGCCGTAATATGTTCCCTGGGGAGAATGGATCACTACAAGAGCCAACACCTCGGGATCATCCGCCGGAGAGAATCCCACAAAGGAAGCAATATATCTGCCGCTCCCTCTGGGTAATGTCTGGCTGGTAGCCGTCTTTCCTCCTATGCTGTACCCCTCGATCTGCGCTTTCGAACCGCCGCCTTCGGAAACCACCTTCTCCAGTAACATCTGCAGCGTCTCGGAAGTTTCCGTGCTCACGATCTGCCTGCCCGCTTCCTTCTCAAAGCTTTCCGCCTGATTTCCCAGCTCATCCACCGCGCGCACCGCAAGATGCGGCGTCACCCGTTTTCCGCCATTGACCAGGGAAGAAACCGTGGTCGCAAGCTGCAGGGGCGTGATCTGAAAAGACTGCCCGAAGGACATGGTGGCAAGTTCCACATTGCCGATGGCGTCCTTTTTATGCATGATCGTTCCCGCTTCGCCGGGCAGGTCCACACCGGTTCTCTCCAAAAGTCCGAACTGTTTCAGGCAGTCGTAATATCTGTCGGCCCCCACCCGCAGCCCCAGTGTCACAAACACCGGATTGCAGGAATTGCAGATCCCCTTCGTAAAATCCTCGGCGCCGTGGCCGCCCACTTTATGGCAGCGTATCTTCCTGTCATCCACAATGATAAATCCGGGACAGCTGAACGTATCCGCCAGTGTGACACTGTTCGTCTCCAGCGCAGCTGCGGCAGTGATCACCTTAAAGGTGGAACCCGGTTCATAGGTGTCATTGATGCAGCCGTTTCGCCACATCCCGTTTAATTTCTCCTGCTTCAGCTCTTCCTCACTCTTTTTTTCTTCTTCCGGGACCCCCGTCTCCTCCCCGTTTTTCGCTGCCTGTCTCTCTTTCGCCGCCTGTTTTCTGGCCTCTTCCCTGGCCCGCAGCGCCTCATACTCCGGCGTCAGCGTATAGGGTTCATTCAGGTTAAACTCCGGCACATCCACCATCGCCATGATCTCCCCGTTTTTCGGATTCATCACGATCAGGGATACTCTGTCCGCCTCCTTGGTGGCCATCACCTGTTTGGCCAGCTGGGTGGCGTAGCTTTGAATATTATAATCCAGACTGAGCACAAGGTCATTGCCGGGTACCGGTTCCCTTCTGTGCTCGCTGGCTGCTTCTATTTCGATTCCGGCGGCATCGGTCAGCGTCAGTATCGTGCCCTCCTCACCGCTTAAATATTCATCATAGATCACTTCCAGTCCGATGATCCCCTGGTTATCGCCACCCGTAAACCCCAGCACTTTGGATGCCAACGCATCGTAGGGATAATAGCGTTTATAATCCTCATCCACTTTTACACCGGGCAGATCCGCCTCTCTGATCTCATCCCCCAGTTCTTTCGGCACATTGCTGCGTATCCGCTCCATGGAAGAGTACTTTTCCACACGTTTTCTGACAAATTCTTCGGACAGCTCCAGTTTCTCACAGAGAAAGGAGATCACCTCCTCCTTGTCTTCCAGCTGGGAGTGGATCACGGAGATCGTGCAGACCGTCTTATTATCTGCAAGCACCACACCGTTCCTGTCAAGGATCCTTCCTCTCGCAGCCTTGATGGAACGCTCCCTCTCATGGAGATCCTCCGCCTTATCCGTATAGTAGGCGGACTGAAAGATCATCAGATCCACCAGCCTGACAGTTAACAGCACAAAAGTGATCGCACAGAAAAAGAACAATGTCACAACCTTTTTTCTGTTATAGGTCTTATTTTTATTCGACATAAAGGCAACCGGCATTCTTTCTTATTATACTTTATGTCTGTCAGGCGCTTTTTATGCTTACCCGGAAGACAGCATCTCCTGTTGCCCGCAGTCTCCCTGTCATTTTCGTTGTATCTGCACTTTTCTCTCTTACTCCTCTTCCGGTTTTCCGCCCCCTGCAACGCCCACCTGAGGGCCGATCAGAGAATCATCCTCCAGATCATGTCCGGTCTCCGGATCGATCTGATGTCCGTTGTTCGGATCAATATAGTTTCCGGTTTCGGGATCCCTCTCAAAAGTCTTCCAGATCTCCGGCACAAAGCCTCCCTCGGCTCCGCCCTCAGCAGGAGCGGCGCCTCCGCCGGGAGAAGCACCTTCGCCTTCCTCACCGGTCTCTGTGCCTTCTTCAGGTTCTGCCTCTTCCTGTCCTTCTTCTCCGGCTGTCTCTCCTTCCGCGCCCTCTTCCGTTCCTTCTGCCGGAATATCGTTGCCGGACAGGGACTGGTTTCTGTAATAATTTGTATTTTCCAGATGCAGAGCGTCAAGCTCCGCCTGCTCTTCTTCCGTCACTTCCTCCGTCATAAAGATACCCAGATAGGGCAGCGATTCCGTCAGAATGCTGCGCACCAGTCTCGTCGCAAATTTCGCATCGTCCTGGTCCGCCACATTGGGCCTGTCCACCACAACGTAAATTGCGATCTTAGGATCATCCGCCGGCGCATAGCCCATAAAGGAAACCACATAGTTTATCTTGTCACGGGGAACCATCTCCGCTGTACCCGTCTTGCCGCCGATGGCATAGCCGGCAGGTCTTGCCGTCACACCGGTCCCTTCGATCACAACGCCATTACAGTAATCGACTATCGTGTCGCTGACGCTGGGAGAGATCGTCTGTTTCAACACTCTCGGCTCGATCGTCCGCACCGTGGAACCGTCCTGGCTGACGATCCTGCTCACCATATGAGGTTCATAATAATTGCCGCCGTTGACCAGGGAACAGAATCCTGTGATCATCTGGATCATCGTCACATTGAACCCCTGTCCGAAGGAACAGGTAGCCAGTTCCGTGGGCCCCATATCCTTCTCCTCATAGACCAATCCCACCGTTCTCGCCTCGCCTGCCAGATCGATATTGGTTTTCAGCCCGAAGTTAAAATTATGCTGGTAGTCGCAAAAATAGCTTTTCCCTTCGGCTTCCGCGATATACATAAGTGCCACGTTGCAGGATTTTTCCACAGCCTGTTTTACAGTCAGTTCCCCATCCCCGTAGGTACTGTGGCACTTGATGGGCCAGCCTCCTATCTCCCGCTTTCCGGTGCACAGATAGGTCTCATTTCCCTTGATCGCGCCGCAGTCCAAAGCCGACGCCACCGTAAAAGGCTTGATCGTGGAACCCGGTTCGTAGGTATCAGAAATACAGTAATTTCTCCACAGCTGATTATAGGCATCATAGATCGTGCCGTCCTCCTCCATGGCCGCGATCTCCTCCGGCGTATATAATGCGCTGATATCCTTCGGATTATTCAGGTCAAACCCGGGCGCACTGGCCATGGCTATCACATTTCCGGTATTGATCTCCATCATGATGCAGCCCGCGTTCAAAGCGCCTGCACCCTCCCTTTCGTTGTCTGTATACTCCTCCATGAATTTATTCAGGTACTTCTCCGCGATACTCTGCACGTTGGCGTCCATCGTGCTGACCACCGTATAGCCGTCCACCGCCGGTTTTACGGTCCGCTCCAAAATACTGTCATTATTCAGATAGCCATACTCCCTGCCAACGATGCCATTTAACGTTTCATTATAATATTCTTCCAGGCCGTAGGTTCCCTTATTATCCTCCGTAATAAACCCGATCACATCGCTGGCAAGCTTTCCATTGGGATAATACCTTCTGTATTCCTTTTCAAACCAGACGCCTTTGATATTTTTCCCCCTTTTCTCATCCTCCTCCAGATCCAGAAACGGTTCTATCTCATCATAGGTCAGCTGTTTTAAAAAGATCTTATACTGCGCCCTCTGCTCTTTTTCCTTCTGCTTATTGGCGTTCAGATACTCATTTAATTCCGTCTGATCCAATGCAGGAAAACAGCTCCTGAGCGCATTCACGGTAGGCTGCAGATACTCTTCCTTCTCCAGCACCAGTTTTGCATCCACGATCAGATTGTATACTCTCTCGCTGGTGGCAAGAACCGTACCGTTCCTGTCCAGGATATCGCCCCGCTTAAAAGGCAGCGTTATGGAATCATACTGCTGCTGGGAAAGCACCTGTTTCTCATACTCCGCTCCGTTATCCTTCCCGATGTAGAATAATCTGACGCTAAGTCCCACGAAAGCTGACAGCACTAAAAAAAACAGTACTACCAGCTTTTTCTGCATGCGCGGCGTAAACTTCCGCTCCGTCGCTTTTATCTTCTTTCGTCCTGTGTTTCTTCTCTCTCTGCTTCTTTGTTCTGCCAAGGATACTGTTACCCCTTTCCTGCCTTACTCCAGACTTTCCGTCTGACGGACATAATCCGTCTCCGAGTCTTCCACATTGATGATCTGGCCTTCTCGCGCATAGGTCATCCCCAGTTCACCGATGGCAACCGCCTTGATCTGTTCCAGATCCAGACTGCTGCTGATTCTGTTATATTCCTCGTCATTGGCCAGTTTCAGGTTATTGTATCTGGACTCCATCTCGGAGATGGCGTCCACGCGGTTTGTAATATCCGACTGCAGGTCAATATAACTGCACAGTGTCATCACCGCAAAAGCCACTGCCAGCGACAAAAAGAGCATATAGCCTAAATTCATATGGGACGCTTTTTCCCTGTTTTTCCTTGCCGTATTGCTCAGGCGTTTCCTGCGGGGTACTTCCCTGACATCCACACCCTCTCTGAGTTCTCTTGCTGCGCTGCCCTCCAAATATGCAATTTTTCCCGGACGATCGTTGTATCTGCGAGTATTTGTGTTTTTTCTTCTTTGAGTCATCTTCCTGTCCTCACTCTCCATGTTATACGCGCCTGAGAGTGCCGTATTTTCCGTTCTGTCAGTCCTTGTCCAAGGTCCCTCCGCCCTGTCCTAAACTGCCTCTTTCTCTTACAGCTTCCTCTCAAACACACGCAGCTTCGCGCTCTTTGACCTGCTGTTGCTTTCCAGTTCCTCCTGTGATGGAAGAATCGGCTTTTTCGTGACCACTTTTCCTCTTGATACTCTGCCACAGGTGCATACCGGGAATTCCGGAGGACAGATACAGGGGGATTCATTCGTGCGGAAGGCTGTCTTTACGATCCTGTCCTCCAGAGAATGAAAGGTAATGATGCAGATCCTTCCCCCCGGTTTCAGGAAGGAGATCATTTCATCCAGAGAATCCCGCAGTACCTCCAGTTCGTGATTACATTCGATCCGGATCGCCTGATAGGTCCTCTTCGATGGATGACCGCCGCCCGCCCGCATTTTGGCGGGAATTGCTGCCTTAATAATCTCATTTAATTCAAAAGTTGTGGTGATCTCTCCTTTTTCTCTTTCTTTTACAATATGTTTTGCAATATTTTTCGCAAAAGGTTCTTCCCCGTAGTTCTTTATCA
This sequence comes from uncultured Lachnospiraceae bacterium, assembly GCA_910578085.1. Classification (GTDB taxonomy): domain Bacteria; phylum Bacillota; class Clostridia; order Lachnospirales; family Lachnospiraceae; genus 1XD8-76. The sequence continues at coordinate 36,033 of CAJTPM010000006.1, forward strand.
TATGAAACAGTTCGCTCTCCGAATAACCGTTTACGATCTCTTTCGCACTGAAAGCGCTTCTCCTATCCATCCGCATATCAAGAGCCGTGTCATAGCGGTAGGAAAATCCCCGCTCCGCCGTATCAAACTGATAGGAAGAAACCCCCAGATCCAGCACGATCCCATCCACGCCCTCCACGCCGAGCCCTTTTAAAGCTGCCACGGCATTACAGTAATTATCCCGCAATATGGTCACTTTCTCCCCATATTCCTTTAGCCGCTTCGTCGCCGCCTCAATCGCCGCCTCATCCTGATCGATTCCAAACAGCCGCCCTCTCTCTGACAGTCTCCGAACCACCGCCTCCGCATGCCCACCGCCGCCCAGCGTCCCATCTAAATAGATCCCATCCGGTTTAATATGAAGTTCCTCTATCGTCTCCTCAAGCAAGACCGAATAATGCTTAAACTCCACCCTTCTCTCCCATCCGGCCGATCCTAATCAGTCTCCCCCGGTCCTCCAGACATAATCCGCTGATTCCGACAACCTCTCTGTAAACAATGTTCCAACCACCCCAGCTGCAACCAAACATTTCCACTCATCTCACCAAAACCCCCCGGCCACAACCTGGTTTTCAACCACCCCCGGCTGTAAGCAGGCGTCTCTGCCATAAATCAGCCGGTCGGGAAATATCCCTGTAGCAACTCTGCTAAACGCCGGCACTTGGCGAGGTATTTTCGAGCCTAGTGTCCGCTGCGTTTAGCCCGAAGCGAAAGCGGGTTGCGGAAGGGATATTTCCCGACCGGCGTCCGATCCGCATCACACTCCTCTTACAGCCGAATCCCCATACTGGAGAGCTCCTCCATCACATCATCCATCTCCTCAAAGGAAGTCTCCACGCTCTCATAGCGCTCCTTACTCCAAATCTCCACCTTCGTTCCCACGCCTACGGAAACCACTTCCTTTGTGATCCCCGCATATTCCCGCAGCTTTGCGGGAAGCAGGATCCTTCCCTGTCCGTCCACTTCCACTTCAGCGGCTCCTGCAAAGAAGAAACGTATGAATTGTCTGCCGTTTTTACTGCTCAGTGGTAAATTTTTAATGCCTTCTTCCACGCGGTGCCACTCCTCTTCGCCGTAGGCAAACAGACAGCCGTCCAGCCCTTTCGTTACCACGAATTTTTTTCCCAGTTCATCGCGGAATTTGGAAGGGACGAAGAGCCTGCCTTTTGCATCTGCTGTATGGTCGTATTCTCCCATAAACATACGGCATCTCCTTCTTTTTCACCACTTTTACCCTTTAGCACACCATTACTCACCACTTTTATGTCATTCTACCCTACTTTCCTACATTTGACAAGCCCCGGGTCTTCCCCCAAAATATGGAAAAAGAGACACTTTGCAAGCTTTTTTACAAAATGTCTCTCCTTCTTCTACCATATCTTGTGCTGATATTTCATCCGTCTACAAAATACACCAAATATCTTTTCTTAAAAAAATCTAAAATTTATTTTATATTTATTTTATTTTTGTATCTTTCTCACTGTCCAAGCTGCAGGTACCCTTCCAGGCTGTCCCTGATCTCTCCCGCAGTCATGGATTCGGTCTGCCACAGATCGTTGTTGGCGCATCTCGGGTAGAGCAGGAAATCCTGTTCTCTGTCTTTATCCACCACGAAAAGCAGTGTGTATTCCAGCTCCTCGCCGGCTTTCATATCTCTGAAGAAAAAGTGTCCTCTTTCCTCACCGTTTACATGGACCGCCTTATCAAAATAAACAGCGCTGTCGTCCATCTGCAGGAAATGCTCCTCCGCCGGCACGGGTTCATAGCTGTCCTCCGCCCATGCATACGTCCCATCCGCTCTCTTCGTCACATACTGTAGCGCAAAGTCCAGAGGAATATCCGCATCAACATAACAATGCACTTTCAGATCTACCCGCAGAAATTCCTGCTCCGCCTGTTCTTCCCCTATCAGATCATAGTCCTTATCAAAATGCTGCCTTGCGTAAGGGCGCAGCGTCCTGTCTGCGTTCAGCCAGCCGTCAAACCTCGTAAAGTCAAAGAAATTCTCCTCCGCAAATCCCTCCATGCTGTCCATAAAAGCGTAATCCGTCACTGTAAAGCCGCAGGGTTCATCATATCTCTCCACTTTCAATTCCTCACCAACCCCATAGATCTTCTCCTCCGGTATCCCGAGCTCCATCAGAGCATCCCACCTCTTCTGTCCCTCTAACAAAGAAGTTTCTTCATCTGCCTCCGCTTTCTGTCTTGCTGCTTTCTCTTCTTCCGTCTCATACTGCCCGTCGCCAGTTCTTTCCACGCTCAGGGAATCCGCAAACTTAAGCAATTCCTTCCTGTCCACCTGATACCCCGCCACGATCTCCAGCACATATCCCTCCTCCTCATTAAATAAGAAGAGATCCTTGTTAGACAGATTCCTTTCCGCATCCCGGAATGTAATCAAATCCGCCTCCATGCCGCTTAACTTCGTATGCTCCACTTCATCAATATCGCTCAGCGTGATCTCATTGTTTATCCGCTCGATCTCCGCTGTAGTGTAGATCGGCATGATCGTGATCCATCCGCCGTCCTCCAGCGCATAATATTTCCCGTCGCCGTCCTCATCGTCCGCAAATCCCTTCGGAATATAAGCTGCTTTCACCTGATATTCCCCCGGTACCAGCTCATAATTCAGGGTAAACTCATAGGTGATATTGTTTCCCTCTTCCCTCACATTTTTCCTGAAATACGTTACCGCCGCATAAACTGCGGAAGGAATAATGATCACCAGCGCAAGCACTGCTGCCGCGGCACCCAGACCTCTGCGGAAACTCCCGGTTTTCCTTTTTCTTCCGTCCGTTTTTCTCTCTTTACGGGATGCCTCCCAGTCAGGATCTGTCACTTTGTTCATCTGTTTTATCTCTCCTCTCCGAATCTGTTCATATGCTTCTTTCAATCTGTCTTCCACAACCTGAGGAAGTCTTTCTTCCATATTTACCTTCATCTATATCCTCCATTCCAGTTTTTCCTGATCACCCGTCAGCCTATCTCTTCGCGTAACGTCTCCCGCCCTCGTTTCAGGCGGCTGACCACCGTGTTTTCCTTCATCTCCATGCAGGCCGCTATCTCTCTTGTTTTCATGCCATAGACATAATACAAGGTAAATATGCTGCGGTCCTGCTCCTTTAACGGTTCGATCAGTTCTCTGAATTCCCGTCCTCCTCCCGTCTGTCTGCTCTCGGGCTCCGGCATATCCTCCGTTGGAATACTCCGTCTTTGTCTCTGTAAAATATCCTTACAGTTATTGATCAGGATCCGTATCATCCATGTTTTAAAATAGCCGTTGTGCTGCAATGCTCCGATTTTTTCAAAACAGTTTAAAACCGTTTCCGCCATGGCATCCGCTATATCTTCCTGATCGCGCAAAAATCCTCTGGCAACTTTGTACATACTCTGTTTGTTCTCCTCCATCAGGGTGATAAAAGCTTCGGCATCACCCCGCTTCGCCCTTTTTACAAGAAGCTCCACCTGTTTTATCTCCTTTCGCCTGTATCAAGTTTCGGAATTCCTCATCTCTTTACTTATTAGACAGCGAAAAAGGGGAAAATATTGCATCCCTCATCCGGTTTTTCTTATCTTTTTTCGGCAGATAAAAAAAATTAGTTGATATATATGAGGAAAAAGGATAAAGTATAGGTTAATTGCAGTAAATTACTTAAGGCATTAGCCTGACGGCATTACGCACTAAATTTCTCCGACACGGAGATCAGAGCAGAATTACTGAGCGAAAAACAGGAAGATACCCTCATGATACATCTCATAAGACACGTGGAAGAAAGAAATACCGAAGCGACATTGGATATGACCACAGGGAGCCCCTACTCCCTGATGCTCCAGTTTGCCATGCCTGTCTTTTTGAGCCAGGTCTTTCAGCAGTTATACAATACGGCGGACGCTCTTATCGTGGGCAGATATCTGGGTACAAACGCTCTGGCCGCAGTCACTTCCTCGGGAAATCTGATTTTTCTGATGACCAGCTTTTTCATAGGACTTGCCGCAGGCGGCGGCGTGGTGATCTCCAGATACTTCGGCGCAAAAGACGAAGCCCGGGTGTCCCGGTCCATCCATACGCTGATGGCTGCCGGCATTGTCTGCGGTCTGCTTCTTACTGTCATCGGCGTGATCTTTACGCCCACATTCCTTCTCTGGATGCGGACGGATCCGGAAGTTATGCCCGAGGCCGTTTCCTACTTCCGTTATTATTTTCTCGGTGCCCTGCCGCTTGTGCTGTATAATGTCTGCTGCGGAATCATGAATGCCCTGGGAGACAGCAAACGTTCCTTATACTATCTTATTTTTTCTTCCATCACCAATGTTTTTCTGGATCTGCTTTTCATTGGTGCCTTCCACGGCGGCGTCTGGGCTGCCGCTGTGGCGACCGTCATCTCTCAGGCTGCAAGCGTCGTGCTCTGCATGATCCATCTGATGAAAAAGGGAACGATTTATACGGTAGAACTGAAAAAGATTCGTTTTCATAAGGAGATCCTGCTGGAGATCATCCGCTACGGTTTCCCCTCAGGTATTCAGAATTCGGTTATTGCCATTGCCAATGTGATCGTGCAGGTTCAGATCAATTCCTTTGGCCCCCTTGCTATGGCCGGATACGGTATCCATTGTAAAATCGAAGGATTTGCTTTTTTACCCATCACCAGCTTCAATATGGCGGCAACCACCTTTATCAGTCAGAATCTGGGAGCCGGTAAATATGACCGGGCAAAAAAAGGCGCCCGTTTCTCCATTCTCGCTGCCATGCTGACAGCGGAAGTGATCGGCGCCCTCTATTATATTTTCGCCCCCCTGTTTGTGGGCTTCTTTGACTCTGCAGCGGGGGTGATTCAGTATGGTGTAACCCAGGCACGCATTGTGTCCCTGTTTTATTTTCTGCTTGCCTTTTCCCACTCCGTCGCCGCAGTCTGTCGTGGCGCCGGAAAGGCTTTCGTGCCGATGATCGTCATGCTATCCGTCTGGTGCGTTCTGCGGATCAGCTATATTATCATTGTCATGCGGCTATTCAGAGAGATAAGGTATGTATTCTGGGCCTATCCGCTTACCTGGAGCATCAGCTCGGTGATCTACCTGCTCTACTATCTGTTTTCCGACTGGGTGCATGGGTTCGATGCCTGAAAATCCCGTCATTTCACAAACTTCTGTAGCAGAGCGATAAAGGTTCCCATATCAAGCGGTTTGCTCAGATGCGCATTCATGCCGTTCTTTAATGCCGCAGCCTTATCTTCTTCCAGCGCATTGGCTGTCATGGCGATGATCGGCAGATTTTTCACATCCTCCCTGGGCAGCTTGCGGATCGTTCTGGTGGCCTCATATCCATCCATGATCGGCATCTGCACATCCATCAGCACCGCATCGTAGTAGCCTTCCTCCGAATTTTCGACCATGGCCACCGCATCCGTCCCGTCGGGGGCCATCTCCACCACAAATCCTGCCTCTGTCAGTATCACTTCCGCGATTTCACGGTTCAATTCCACGTCGTCCACAAGCAGGATACGCCTGCCGCCAAAGTCGGCTAACGTCCAGGGCGCTGCTTCCCCGTCCTTTTTATCGGCCAGATGATTTGCTGACAGCAACGCCGCTTTGAGATCGGACATAAATAACGGTTTTGCACAGAACGCCGTGACACCGGCTTGTTTCGCCTCTTCCTCGATATCCGTCCAGTCGTAGGCAGTTAAAATGATAATGGGTACATCTCCCCTGACAGACTGCCTGATCCTTCTGGCCGTTTCCACACCGCTGAGTTCCGGCATCTGCCAGTCAATAATGTAAGTATGATACGGATCTCCTTCCTCGTCCGCAAGCTTCGCCCGGTATGCCGCCTCCCTTCCGGAAGTGGTCCATTCCGCCCGCATGCCGATCTGGCGCAACATCTTGCTCACGCTGTCACAGGTATTCAGATCATCATCCACCACAAGAGACCGCAACCCTTCCAGCTCCCTGATCTGCACACTGTTTTTTTCATTATCCTGCAGCTTTAAGGAAAGCTCCACCGTAAAGGTGCTTCCTTTTCCCAGCTCGCTTTCGACACTGATCTTACCGTTCATCATTTCCACAATATTTTTTGTGATGGCCATGCCCAGGCCTGTGCCCTGAATACCGCTCTGGGTTGCGGTAACTTCCCGTTCAAAGGGCTCAAAAACATGCTGTACAAACTTGGGGGACATGCCGATCCCGTTATCTTTGATAATAAAACTGTAATCCCCGTATCCGTGGCGGAACGTCGTCTTCTGGATGATCCGGAACGTGATCGTTCCTCCGGCCGGCGTGTATTTGACCGCATTGCTCATCAGGTTGATGAAGACCTGGTTCAGCTTCAGGGGATCCGCTATCACATCTTCATTGTTGACCTCAAACGTATCAATGAACAGTTCCAGCTGCTTCGCCTTCACCTGAGGCTGTATGATGTTGACAAGATTGTGCATCAGTTCCGAGATATTGCACTCCTGTTCCTTGATCTGTACCTTCCCGCTTTCGATCCGGCTCATATCCAGAATATCGTTGATCAGGCTTAACAGATGATTGCTGGAAGACAGCACTTTCTGCAGACAGTCACGAACCTGCTCTTTGTTGTCGATATGGCTGAACGCGATCGTCGCAAAACCGATAATGGCGTTCATCGGCGTACGGATGTCATGGGACATATTGGACAGGAACGTTGTCTTCGCCTGGTTGGCATGCTGTGCCTGCATCAGCGCATCCTGCAGAGCCTGCGTCTGTTCCTGCTTTTTCTCCACCTGCTCCGTAATCACCTGACGGATCAGCAGTACCTTGCTGGCTCTGCCCTCGTTTCTCTCCAAGCAGATAATATTGATGTGCTCCCATGCAGGAGCGCCGTCCCGCATCACATGGCTCTCAAAACGCAGATCATTCTGCCCCTCCAGGGAAGACACGATGGCGTCTCTGCTGATCTCCTCCGCAAATTTGTGGCGGGCATCCTCCTCGATCATACGGTTACAGAGCTGATCTGCCAGATCCCGGTAAGGGCCGCTTACCGCCAGACTGGGCGTTTCCGGCCTCGTTCCCGCCAGATACTGGTAGGTATTTTCCTCCAGATCGATCAGGCAGAACCGGGAAAACAGCGTATTGACACCGCCTATGATATATCCCATCTCCCGGTTTTCCTGCTGCAGCCCTTTTTTCTCCTGTCTGAGCCGGATGATCAGGATAACGATATAGGCGGCAAAAAGACCGATCAGCATAAATTCCAGCTGTACCCCAGTCACATTTTCGTCCTGAATCATCCCCTGTGTGACGGATTTCGGGAATGTCTGCACAAGAATAAAATCATTATCTTCCAGATAGGTCACGCAGATATTGTCGGTTTTGCTGTTCGATTCACAGATAAAGGTACCTTCCCCGCCGTTTTTAAAAATGTTCCGCACCTTCACCGCCGTATTTTCATCGATCACGTTCGTTCCAGTCAACATGTCGATGAGGTTCCCGCTAAGTACCTCTCCCGCCGAGCTTGCGATGATACTGCCGTCCGGTACGCACAGATACACGCCTGCCGGCTCCCCGAAATAAGTAACAGCAAGCATATCCTGCAGATACCGCTCCGCCATATAGGTTCCCCGCAGGACACCGATGATCTCTCCTTTATAATATACAGGGGTATAGAAACAGACCATGGTTTCATCAAAAAAATGGGAATCAAACAGGACAATACTGTCGCTCTCGCCTTTCATACCGCTCAAAAAGAAGGGACGCCAGCTTATATCACAGGTTCTCCCGTCCGTGGCATGATCGATCCCCTTTGCATCCGTAAACATCACCGCATCAAACAGAGAATTATCCTCTATTTCCTGTAACATTTCCTGCGTAATTTCCGGCTCGCTTAAACCCTCTCCCAGAAAGTAGGCATAGGTGTTGATCCTGCTCAGCGCATTATTTAACGTTTCGTCGATCTGCAGCTTTGTCTGGCGGGCAGAATCCGCCGCATATGTTTTATTCCTCTCCAGTATTCTGTCCCGATTTTGCCCGATGTACCAGTAAAAGATAAAAATTCCTGCTACGACCATAAAAATGATATAGGCAATCTCCTGTGTCAGTCTTCTTTTCTGCATATTACTCCTTACCACTTTCCGGATTTTCTTACGTCTCACTGTGATTCCCTGCCGGCAAAGCCGACGGGAAATGATACGTTGTGACTATCTCAAAAATAATCTCTGTGTTTTTCTGCTGTTTCAGCGATGACAGCGACGGCCCCGACCACAGCCGTGACCATATGAGGTCCTTTCCTCCGCAGTCACGCAGGAGCCATCGCAATAACCATCTGCATGATCATAGCCGCAATAGTACTCGTCATCATGAAGATGACGGCCTTCTTCCGTACAATCTTCCACAGTGCAAACCGGATAGCATGTGTCATCCACAGCCTGCCTGTGATGCCCGTGATGAGCCGAAACCGGCATGACAAAAAGAACCGATACCATTGCCGCAGCAGCCGCCGCAGTGAACAGTTTTCTGAAGCTCATGGCAATTACCTCCTTTCTCTCCACTATAAAACGAATTCTCGTTCTTTCCTTTCCATCATATCAAAAAATTGTTTCCATAGCAATCCGTGAAAAATTTATTATTTTACTCCATATTTCGAAATTCCGGGATGACGCGGCATAACAGGACATACTCTCCGTCCCCCCGCCAATCTGCTGCCAAAATCAGACAAAATTACAGATCTGTCTATTGAAACGCAAAGTTATTCGCGCTAAAATTTTATACCGCAATCAGAAGAATACATAAATAAGGAGTGATCAACATGGCTGCAAAACCAAAAAAGAACAGGGAAGACGGCGGAATGATGGTAAAAGTCGCCACCTTTATCGTGGATAGACGAAATCTGTTTTTTCTGCTGTTCGGTCTTGCCCTGATCTTTTCGATCGTATCGATGAACTGGGTAAAAGTGGAAAATTCCATGTCCGCTTATCTGCCGGATACCACCGAAACAAGACAGGGGCTTGACCGTATGGAAGAACAGTTTATCACCTACGGTACGGCAAAAGTGATGGTAACAAATATCCCCTGTTCCGAGGCGGAAGGAATAGCCGAAAAGATAGAAAATCTTCCCGCTGTCATTATGATGACCTTCGACAATAAAACGGAACATTACAATAACTTCTCCGCTCTGTATGATATTACCTTCGGCTATGAGGAGACGGACACGCGGGCGCTTGACGCCCTGGCCGAAGTGGAATCGCTTCTTACCGGCTATGACTATTATGTGTCCACCACCATGGGAGACGCCTCCGCCGAACAGATCGCTGGCGAAATGCAGATCATCAGTGTACTGGTGGCCATTGTCGTTGTCACCGTTCTGCTCTTAACCTCGGAAACCTGGGCGGAAGTACCGGTTTTACTCTTAACTTTCTGTGCCGCCGCCCTGATCACCAAAGGCACAAACTTCTTTATGGGCACAATATCTTTCGTCTCCAACTCCGTAACCATCGTACTGCAGCTTGCTCTTTCCATCGACTATGCCGTGATCTTCTGCAACCGCTACAAGGAAGAACACAAAACCCTTCCCACCAGAGAAGCGGACATTGTCGCCTTAAGCAAAGCGATCCCGGAGATCTCTTCCAGCTCCCTGACAACCGTGGGCGGCCTGATCGCCATGATGTTCATGCAGTTTGGCATCGGCAGCGATATGGCGTTATGTCTGATCCGCGCCATCCTGTTAAGCCTCCTCTCCGTATTTCTGCTGATGCCCGGACTGATCATACTCTTTGGCAAAGCCATGGATAAAACACACCACAAAAGCTTTATCCCGAAGATTCCCTTCGTGGGCAGATTTGCCCATGCCACGAAATATGTTATGCCGCCGTTATTTCTGATCCTGATCGTGGCCGCTTATCTCGTATCCTCGAAATGCCCCTATGTTTACGGATACAGCATGTTGGAAACACCGGTGCAAAGCGACGCCATGGTCGTCGATGAGATGATAACCGAAAGCTTCGGCGATACCAATATGGTGGCCCTGATCGTCCCCGCCGGCAATTATGAAAAGGAAAAAAAGCTGCTTACCGAACTGGATGCAAGGCCGGAGATCGACCATACCCTGGGCCTTGCCAACACGGAAGCCATGGGCGGCTATATGCTGACCGACAAACTGACCGCCAGGAACTTTTCGGAACTTCTGGAACTGGACTATGAGGTGGCCGAAGTGCTGTATATGGCCTATGCGGTCAACGATGAAAATTATGCAAAGATTATCAACGGCCTCTCTTCCTACAGCGTACCGCTTATCGATATGTTCATGTTTCTGTATGACGAGGTGGACGAGGGGTATGTCACACTGGAGGACGACATGATGGATACGCTGGAAGATGCCCACACCCAGATGCAGATCGCGTTGGATCAGCTGCAGGGAGAACAATACAGCCGTATGTTGATCTATCTGAACCTGCCGGAAGAAGGGGCGGAAACCTTCGCCTTTCTCGATGAGATGCATGAGATCGCTGGCAGATATTATGACGGAACCGTCTTAATTCCCGGCGAAGCTACCAGCCAGTACGATCTCTGCAAGACCTTCCAGAAGGATAACACGGTGGTCAACGTTGTCTCCATTCTGGCTGTTTTAGTGGTGCTCTTATTTACTTTCATGTCCGCAGGTATGCCGGTACTGCTCATTATGGTCATTCAGGGCGTTATCTGGATCAATTTCTCCGTTCCTGCCCTCCAGCACAAGAATGTATTTTTTATGAGCTACCTGATCGTAAGTTCTATCCAGATGGGCGCCAACATCGACTATGCCATCGTGATCTCCGGACGATTTATGGAGTTGAAAGACAAAATGTCCAAAAAAGAAGCTATTATAGAGACGATGAACTTTGCCTTTCCGACCATCGTCACTTCCGGCTCCATGCTGGCCCTGGCCGGTATCCTGATAGGACAGATGTCCTCGGACGGCGCCATCTGCGGCATCGGTCAGTGCCTCGGCCGGGGTACCATTATGTCCATCCTGATCGTCATGTTTGTATTGCCGCAGATTCTGCTACTGGGAGAAAAGGTCATCGAAAAAACTTCCTTTGCCGTCTCCATCCCGCTGAAGTTCGAAAAAAATTCCGGTCTGATGCGGGTAGACGGCCTGGTACAGGGGCAGATAAACGGTTCTGTCATCGGGGAGATGCACGGTTTCATCCGAGGGGATGCCAGTCTCTTTGTCAATATGGGAAAAGTGGAACCCCGCCCGGATGACGGCAGCGATTTAAGCAGCATTTTGTTAACAGAAAAGGAGGCGGAACATGAAAACAAATAAACTGTTCCACAAGTGGATATCTTTTTGCCTGGCAGTGACACTCACCAGCAGTCTGTTTCCCGCCCGGAATGTATTGGCTGAAGAAACGACAGCAGAAACGCCGCAGGAAAGTATCTCCCAGGATCAGGAGATCCTGTGGGAAACAATACAGATCGATTCCACCGAAGACTTTCTTTCTTTTGCGGAAAGCTGTTCTCTGGATTCCTGGTCCGCCAATAAACAGGTACTGTTAAATACGGATATTTCCCTATCCGATACCGATTTTGAGTCTGTTCCGATCTTCACCGGTATTTTTGACGGCGGGAATCATACGATCTCCGGTTACCGATATACCAGAGACGGCTATGTGGCTGGTCTGTTCCGCTATGTCGGAAAAGACGCCCTCATCAAAAATCTCCATGTAACCGGCGAACTCTCCGCTTCCGGCGAAAAGGAATGCATCGGCGGACTTGCGGGCGTCAATTACGGAACCCTCCAAAACTGCAGTTTTGAAGGAACCGTAAACGGAAAGACAACGGTGGGCGGCCTCGTCGGCGTCAACGAAGGCACCGGCGCCATACAGAACTGTCATGTGGCCGGACATATCACGGGATATTATTCCACCGGCGGCATTGCGGGGACAAATCACGGCTCCCTGTTTCGCTGCATCAACCGCGCCGGTATCAACAACGACAGCGACTGGGTGGAAACGGACGATGAAATGGGGACCGGGATCCTGTTCAGCATCCAGACAGGAGAATCCGGGACAGAGCTGTTCAGCGGCGTGGATGCCGGAGGGATCGCCGGGTATTCGGACGGTATTCTGACCGGATGCAAAAATTACGGCACCATAGGATACGAACACACCGGCTACAATATCGGCGGCATCGCCGGCAGACAGTGCGGGATCCTGTCACTGTGTGAAAATCAGGGAACCGTATACGGCAGAAAGGATATCGGCGGTATCGTGGGACAGATGGAACCCTATATCGAGGTAAACGAAGCGGAATCTCTCAGAAACGCCGTCAACAAACTGCACGATCTGATCGCAAAAACCATAGACGATATGGAGGCCGGAAAAAACGCCGCCAGACGCGATCTCGACAACCTGGCGGCTTACAGTGACGGCGCGGCGGATGCCGGCGGCGCCCTTGCGGACCAGATGGCCGCTTTTATCGACAGCAATATGGATCAGACACAGGCCGTGGCGGACCGTCTGCACAATGGATTGGAAATGCTCACGCCCGTACTTGACACGGTTCATACCGCTCAGGACAGCATCTCAAAGGCCGCCGAATCCCTGGGATCCATCGGCAATGAATTGAAACATATCGGCAGCCCGGAGAACGCAGAGAGGCTGAAGAGCGCTGTAACCAGACAGCAGGAAGCAGCAGAAAAAGCAAATGCCGTCATACAGGAAATTTCGGACAGTGCAGACATCACTGCCGAACAGCTTGACAGGCTGGAACTATCCCTCGCGGAAATGTCGGACGCCACTTACGCCCTTTTGAACGAATTAAATGAAATATTGGGACAGCAGGCCGGCGATTCCCTGCAGAACGCCGGCGATGACATATCAACCGCCACAAAGCATCTGCAGGACAGCGCCGACTCTTTAAAAGCAGCAGCCCGCGACGCAAAAAGCATTGCAGATTACGCCAGGAGCCAGTCGGATATCCGCTTTTCCAAACTGGGAAACGAATTCAGCGAAAACCGTGAAAGCCTGCGTACACAGTTAAAAAAGATGTCCGAAAGTCTGAGAACTCTGAATAGCGACGCCTCAGACTATTCCGATATCGTCAATAACGACCTCAGAGCTGTCAACGATCAGGTCAACATCGTATTCCAGCTTCTGGCGGACAGTCTGACAAATTATGAAGAGCTGAACATGGAAGAACTTTATGAGGATGTGGAGATTGAAGATGTCTCAAACATTACCGCCGGGAAAACGGATAACTGCATCAACCGGGGAATCATCCGGGGCGACATCAACGTGGGCGGCATCGCAGGCGCAATGTCCATCGATGAGGAGGATCCTGAGGACAACGCTGCCGGAAACATGAACTATCAGATCGGAAGAAAATATTTTACCCGCTGCGTGATCACAAACTGTGTCAATGACGGCTATATTACGGCCAAAAAGGACGGCGTCGGCGGCATTGCAGGCTATATGAAACATGGCGTCATTCTCGATTCGGAGGGCTATGGAAGTGTGGAAAGCATGGAAGGAGACTTTGCGGGCGGCATATGCGGTGAATCCCTGACTGTCATCCGACATTGTTTTGCACTCTGTTCTGTCTCCGGAAACAAAAACGTTGGCGGCATCGCCGGTTATGGTGACACCCTCAAAGACTGTTACGCCATGGCGGACTGCAGCGCAAAGGCAGGCAGAAAGGGCGCCATCGCCGGACAGATCGTCCGTTACGATACCAGAAGGAATGAGGAGGAAACCAAAGTAAGCGGCAACTACTATGTGAGTGATGAACTCTGCGGCATCGACAATGTCAGTTATGCAGGCATGGCGGAACCTGTCTCTTACGAAGCACTGCTGGCCACACCGCAGCTGCCCTCAGCCTTTCGTCATCTCAGGGTTATTTTCAGAATAGAGGATACTTATCTGGGCGAACAGGAAGTGGCTTTCGGGGAAAGCCTCTCTGCCCTGCAATATCCGGAGATTCCCGAAAAGGAGGGGTATTACGGCGTCTGGCCGGACTGTTCGGATAAAACCATGTCCGGCAATCTGTTCATCACCGGCGAATACAAAGAGAATGTCACTGTGGTACAGAGTGACGAAACCCATGAGTCACAGGAAGGGGGGCGCAGGCCCTATGCCCTTGTGGAACAGCGTTTTACGGAAGACACCGAATTAAATGTAACCATAGGAGACATTTCCCCGCCACAGGAAGCCGCCGGCAAAGAAAACATCATCTATGATATCTCCCTCGAACATACGGGGGACGCCGATACGGATTGCTTCGCCGTCAGGCTCTTTAATCCCTATGGCAAAAATGCGGAAGTCTGGTGTTACCTGGATGGTGAATGGAAAAAAGTCGAAAGTAAAACCAGAGGACAGTATCTACAGGTCGATATGAGCGGGACAAAACAGACTTTCTGCGTGGCAAAACAGACCGCCGGCATCGGCATCCTTGCAGGCGGCATTGCAGGGTTTGCCCTTCTTGCGATCCTGTTCATCCTGTTGATCAAAAAAATAAAAACAGCACATGCCTGAAAAAGATTTGCCTTTTCCTGACACTTCTGCTAGAATCGTTACTGTCCGGAGACGGGATCACGCAGCAAAAACCGTTCCGGACAGACAGAAAAATCATTTTCTGCATATACTGACTGTGAAACCAACACACGGCAATTTAAGTCAGCTCAGAGGATATGCCCTGATCGCAGATGAGAAACCGTCCCGCGACTTTCTCATCGCATGTCATCGCTTTCATCTGCCCTGACGTGGAGGATTACTATGGCAATTACCGATTACTCAGCCGCATTAAAAAAAGGAAAGCGAAACTACCAGTTAGCGCTCGCAAAGGGAGCCTATCCCTATCTGCCTGCGTTAGACGACATTTTGTCCTACACGGAGGTTACCGCCTCCGTCAATCTGGGTCTGATGGATATTCCCCTGTCCAAAATCGTCGGCACAAAAACCTCCGGCAGAACCAATGCCTTCGCCGGTAACTTTATGCCTCTGCTGCCGGAAAAATCCGAATTTGCGGCCAAATGGGCAGCTCTTTACAATCATCAGATCGACGACGGCATTCGTGATCCCATCGTCGTCTTCGAGTTTATGCACCGGTTTTATGTACAGGAAGGCAATAAGCGCGTCAGCGTTATGAAATCTCTGGATGCCTACAGCATCCCCGGCACGGTGACAAGGATCATTCCCAAAAAAACGGAAGACAAAGAGGTCTGTCTCTACTATGAATTTATGGATTTCTACCAGGTGTCGGAATCCTATGACGTCTGGTTTTCCAAAGAGGGAAGCTACAAAAAACTGCTCAAACTGATGGGGAAAAATCCAGGAGAACTCTGGACGCCGGAAGAACGAAACGCCTTCCATTCAGCCTGCGAGAAATTCGGCAGAGCATACCTGGCCGCTTTTTCGGAAAAAATAAAGCTGTCCGCATCCGACGCCCTCCTCCTGTACCTGGATGTATACGGCTACGACAAACTCAAGGCGCAGACGCAGACCGAACTGCGGGATGCTCTGATCAAAGCCCAGAAGGAACTGCAGCTTGCAGAAAAAGGCAGCCAGGTGACGCTTGTAAAAGATCCCGAACAGGCAAAGCCTTCCCTGCTCGGAAAGATCCTTCCGACAAACCCTGCGCCCGAAGATTTAAAGATCGCTTTCCTATACTACAAGACGCCGGAGACTTCCAGCTGGGCCTATGCCCATGAACTGGGGCGGCTCCATTTGGAACAGGCCTTCGACGGGAAAGTGAAGACAATCGCTATCGACCAGGTAGGCACCGACGATCAGATCAAGGATGCCGTTGATAACGCCGTAGCCGCCGGGTGCAACGTGATCTTCGCCACCGCGGTTCAGATGGTAAACCAGTGCGTGCGCTCCGCCATCCAGTATCCGAAAGTAAAGTTTTTTAACTGTTCCGTGAAAATGCCCTATTCTTCCGTGCATACCTACTATGCCAGAATGTACGAGGCAAAGTTCCTGATCGGAGCCATCGCCGCCGCTGTATCTCACACAGACAAACTGGGCTATGTGGCGGACTACCCGATCTACGGTTCCCTGGCAAACATCAACGCTTTTGCGCTGGGCGCCCGGATGATCAACCCTTATGTGGAAGTGTATCTGGAATGGTCGAAATTGAAAACCCTGGACGGCAAAGAAAAACTCCGTCAGGACGGTTTGCTGTTCATGTCCGACGACGACATGATCACGCCCAATCACCCCACCAGAGAATACGGATTATATTTAAAGAATGAAGAGGGCGAGCTGGAAAACCTGGCCACGCCGATCTGGCACTGGGGTAAATTTTATGAGCGCATCGTCACAAATATCTGCAGCGGCAGAAGCGAGGCGAACGCTTCCAAAAAGGAGACCGCCATCAACTACTGGTGGGGGATGTCCGCAGATGTGATCGATGTGATCTGTTCAAAAAAAATGCCCCACGGCACCCACAGATTGATCAACTTCTTAAAAAGTTCCATCTGTGCAGGCAGCTTTAAACCCTTTGACGGCCTGATCTACTCTCAGGACGGCATTATCCGCTGTAAAGAGGGGCAGTCCCTGCAGCCTGAAGATATTATCACGATGAACTGGCTTGCGGAAAATGTTGTGGGACGGATCCCCGCATTTGAAGAACTTACGCAGGAGGCACAGCTGCTCTCCAATATTCAAGGGGTATGCAAAGAAGAGAATGAAACAGACAGGTAAAGACAAAGACGTTTTAAAAATTATGGTGTTTGCGGATCAGAAATCCAAACTGCTCTACGACTATTATGATCCTGAACGGATGAAAGACATCGATCTCATTATTTCCTGCGGCGATCTGCCGCAGGAATATCTGAGTTTTTTTGTGACGCTCTGCAATGTTCCGCTCCTCTATGTAAGGGGTAACCATGACAAAAGTTATGACGCCAACCCCCCCGAAGGATGCACCTGCATTGAGGATGATATCTATGTCTATAAAGGAATCCGTATCCTGGGATTAGGGGGCTCCATGCAGTATATCCCGGGCGCTCCCGGCCAGTACACGGAATGGCAGATGCGGTATCGGATCAGGAAACTGGGCTTCAAATTATGGCGGCACAAAGGATTTGATATTCTTGTCACCCATGCCCCCGCCTATCAGGTCAATGATCTGCCGGATCTCCCGCACAGAGGTTTTGCCGCTTTTCTCCCTCTCCTGGACAAGTATCGGCCCAAGTTCTTTCTCCATGGCCATGTCCACGCCAACTATGCCAGAGGGTTTAAGCGGACGGACACCTATGGGGAAACTACGGTGGTCAATGCCTACGAGTTTTATGTGGTGGAGTATCCGTTAAAGGATCATTGACCGGGATCGATCAGCACCGTCATGATCGCGTCCTGCTCCACTGTCACAGGCGGCACTTCTCCCCGCATGCGAAGATACACGGGCATCCTTTCTGCCGTCCGGTTCATCAGTACCACTGCCACTTGCCCGTCCGGCCTGAGAAAAGCCGTCACATCCACAAAATTATCCACATGGTTTGGCCCGCCCTTTTCATTTAACAGAATGCACCAGTCTATAAAAGCGCAGGCACCATGGTTTAAATCCCCTGTGATGTCGTGTCCGTACATCCTGGCGTCCGCCAATTGGTCTTTTGCAGCAAATTTGCTGTATTCTACACATCCTTCCGAAAACAGCAGCTTTTTTTCGGAAATTTTTCGTGCGCCATCTGCAGCGCCTCAAAATGATCCCCCGAATACCAGTGGAATGCCATACCGGTGATCATCCGGTCCGTGTCCGCATCAATGGTCTCCAAAGCTCTTTCAAGCAGTCTTTCCTTATTGTGATCCCAGATAAAAATTTCCAGATCCGTCAGCCCATGAGCGCACAGTGCCGGGTACAGATAGTCCCTTAAAAACTCTTTTTCCTCTCCTGCGGAATAAACGCAGGAGTCCCAGATCTGTACGGCGGCAGGTTCATTCTGAATACTGATCCTTTTGACAGTCACCCCCTTTTTTCTGTAACCTTCCAGAAAACGGCAGAGATATTCCGCCCACATCCCTCTGTATTCCTCTTTCAGTCTGCCGCCGTGGTTTTTATCTTTGTTTGTCTTCATGAATGCCGGCGGACTCCAGGGGCTCAACATCACCTGGATCGGGGATGCGGAAACCTTTTTCGCATTTTCCCAGAAGGGTAGGATATACCGTTCATCCCGTTCAAGGGAAAAACTCAATCTGTCCCGGAATCTTCTGATGTATTCCGATTATTCTTACAGCGAGATAGCCTCTTACCCTGCTTTGCATCCCAAAGCCATCTCGGGAAACAATTTAAAAGCGCTGTGGGCATGACCTTGCGGGAATACAGAGAAGCTTACAGCCGAAGCGGCAAATGCGCCCGCGGGCAGCTATATCATCAGTGAAAACCCGCTGGACATCTGCGGAGAAAGCCATGTATTCCCTCATTGTACAGCAAGCGTGGAAACCAGGGGAGAATCCGTCTTTGCCGCACGCAATACGATAGACGGACTGCTGGTCACATCAGGACACAGCTTTTTCCCTTATACATCCTGTGGGGAAGGAGAAGATCCGGGCGCACATATCGATATCTTTTTCGGCCGCAAAATTCTGGCGGAAGAAGTGCAGATCTTCCTGCGCTCCGACTTTCCCCATGATAACTACTGGCAGAAGGGGCGGCTCGCCTTCAGCGACGGGACTGCGCTTCCCGTCACACTGCAAAAAACAGGCCTGTGCCAGTCCGTAATGCTGCCAAAGCCCATTGAAACAGAATGGGTACGCCTGTCCGACCTGAAAAAAGATGACGCCGATCCATCCCCTTTTCCGACGCCTCAAACATACATGGCGTTAAGATTTCTTCCATATTATCGGCATCCCAGTTTGTTACAAGCATATTATAATTCACGAAACTAAGCCCATACAGGTACTTTTTTGTCAGTTCCCTGCATTCTTCCGGCAAGGGCTTTACCCTGTAATACTCCCGCAGATTTCCATGAGTGATCGTTTCTGTAATGGTACAAAATATCGTCGAAGACGAGCTCCACGACATTCTGAGATAGATCATTCGGTCTCTTTATCTTCCCTCTTCTTTTTCCTCATCACATACACATATGCCACCACGGAAAATATCACCAGCACTACCGCTAACAGCTGAGAAACCGGAATCTGCGTCCCCGGCAGATGAAGCTGATCTGTCCGGAAGCCTTCGATCCAACTGCGTCCGAGCCCATATCCGCCCAGATAGACAAGACCGATCTCCCCCTCAAACTGTTTATATTTCCAGATCACAAGCATCGCTGCAACAACCATGAGATTCCAGAGACATTCATACAAAAAGGTGGGATGCACCTGAATCGCTCCCTCCGACGCGTGAGCAGCAATCAGCTCTGTGATCTCGTGAGGCCGCACTGCCGCCTCGGGAAGTCTCATGGCAAACAGGCTGTCCGTATATTCCCCGAAAGCCTCCCTGTTAAAAAAATTCCCCCAGCGCCCGATTGCCTGCCCTAATGCCAGTCCCGGCACACAGATATCGATCATCGTAAAATAATTGAGTTTCTTTTTCCTGCAAAAAATAAACAATGTCAGAAAGGCCGCGATCACGCCGCCGTATATTGCGAGACCACCCTTTCTCAGATTAAAGATACCGGCCAGATCATTTTTATAGTAATCCCAGGCAAAGACTACATAGTAGATCCTTGCGCCGATTAACCCGAAAATAATGCCATACAGAAAAAAATCCCAGATCCGTTCCGGATCATAGCCATACCTTTTTGACACACGCAGCGCCAGAAAAAGCCCTGCTCCCATGCCAACGGCGATGACAACGCCGTATAACGCTATTGTAAAGCCGAAGATCGTAAAATTTTTCGGCACATTATCCAGATATATTCCCAGATGCGGGAACTCTATTGCTGTCTCAATCATATCTGTTCCTTTCTCAGCCGCTGTGATGCTATCTGATACTGCGCGGCATCATTATGCTTGATCATCATCATGCTCGAAAATCCTTCGGCTCCGCCGAAGACGCCGCTTTGCGGCTCTCCGATTTTCCCGCTGTACGCTCGGGTGAAATCAAATATCCGCTTTGCGGCCGCCTGATTTCCTTCCCCGCTACACATTAAACCGGAACACTATAAACCGTAATTTCATCATGTCTATACAGTTCCGTCCTTTCACATTATGTTGAATTTCTTCTACTTTACCAGTTCAATATATACCATAAAATCCAGATTGCGTCAAGGGGTTAGGGGTGACGGTAGGGGTTCAAAGCCTGTTTAGAAAACCTTGTAAATAGCAGGCGGCGAACCCCTATATAATTATCTATTCTCTAATTAGAGTTAAGCGTACTAAAACAAAAAGGATATGGAAAAAGGAAATGGAGGGATTGCAGACATGGGGAACATGGAACATACGCCTGTTGTAAAGGAAGTAACAAAACGCCATATGGGAAAGGTGCATGGGAACGCAAAGCGGAATGAAGAAATGGTTATGAACTATCTGAAACTGCTTGCAAGCGGTATTGTAAAAAAACGCCTGTCACCTGATGAAGCCCATATAATAAGGGAACGAAAGAAACGTCTGGAAAACTGTAACCGATTCTGGTCTATGGAAACTTATGAAGCCAGTCATGTAAGAGTGTTACTGCGAACCTTTTTATGTAAGGATAAATTTTGCAGTAATTGTAATCAGGTGAAGAAAATGTTACTGCAAAACCGTTTCCTGCCCTATATGGAACAATATAAGGATTCTCTGTATCATATGGTGCTGACCGTTCCAGACTGTAACGGCGAGGAATTGAGAGAAACTATTCAGCATATGGCTTACTGCTTTAAAACTCTGGTAACGTATCTAAACGGCAACAAAAAAGTGAAGGGAGTAGACCTGTCACAATATGGCTTTCAAGGCTGTATCCGTTCCTTAGAAGTCACATACAGAGAAGATGTCTACCACCCTCACTTTCATGTAGCCGTTGTTTTGGGGAACAACGGTATTGGGGAGAAGCATATTGCCAATCAATTTTCTGGTACTGGAAACCGCCTGTTTTCTGATTTTGAGTCCATGATTCAGAGAATATGGTGGCTCTTAGTCAATGGGAAGCGGCTTACCTCTGATAATATCTTAGGTGCTGACAATTCTCCCCAGCGGTATAGCTGTATCGTGGATAAATTTCAGCCAGAGGACTACAAGAAACTGTTTGGATATATGACAAAGATGTATTCCGAGGATAACAGCCTTATGCGGTACGATAACTTCAAAACCTTATATTATGCCCTCTCACATATCCGCCAGATACAAGGCTATGGCGTATTCTATAATGTAAAGGAACTGAACACAGAAGCATATACCGAACAGGAGTACCAGACGTTGGAAAGCTATCTTGTCTGTAAGGAAAAGCCCGTCTGCTCCTATGAGCCGTTAAGCCGCCTATCTGGCGATGAAAGGTATATCGTGCTGAAAACAAAGCACCGAAAATAAAATTTATTTTAAACTTGAGGTTTTATTTTAAATGAGATTTATGGGCGAAAATGGTTTTAAACTTATTTTATAGCAATCATCAAAAAACCTAACAATAATCAGAAGCGGCGAACCAATGGGAGCAGTCCAGAGGAGAAACACAAGAGAGGGCTTTCTGAATGGCATCCGGGAGGAGGTCCAAACTGCGGATTTTCCAGCAGCGCAGGATGGCTTTCATCTTGGACCACATTTTCTCAATTGGATTGAGATCGGGGCTATAGGGCGGAAGGTACAGCACCTTCATACCCTTTGCCTCCAGAATTTCCCGGACGGCCTTTACATGGTGAGAACGCATATTGTCCATCACTACGATGTCACCCGGCCGAAGGGTCGGAAGTAAAGTCTCTTTCAAATACTGGACAAAACGTTCTCCAGTTGTTCCGCCCTGGTAAGTTGTAAATGCTTTCTCCCCATCCAGGCGAATGGAAGAAAGAACGGTCGTTGTCTGCGGCGTATTCAAGGGGGCATGGTCCACTGCTCTTTGGGATGAGTGCGCCCGTCCATAAAGACGGGTCAAATTTGTATTCACTCCGCTTTCGTCCAGAAATACCAAGTGTTCCGCCATCTCAGGTTTTATGGTTTCCTTCCATTCTCTGCGCTTTTCCCGCACATCGAACACGGTCACGCTCACTTGCGTAGAGTGATTTCTTTTTCAGCGTATAGCCCATGGCGGCTATTGCCCGTTCCACTGTTGAATAGCTGGCAGAAAGATGTAGCTTCTCCCGTATCTCTTCTATTGTGATGTCCGGGCTCTCATCCATACAGTGCTGGATATTTGCTTTGTCCTCCGCTGTCAGGACCGGTTTCCGGCCTCGCTGGCTGGTCCGCAGAGCAACGCTGCCGGTTTTCCGCTTCTGTTCCGCCAGCCGGTACACCGTCCATTTACTTACCGAGTACGCCTTTGCGATCCCTTTCGCATCATGGGTTGCTTCATATCCTTGTACCAGTAATTCTCGTGCTTCGTTGTGCAGCATAGTATCATCTCCTGATTCTGTTATACCACCTCTGTCAACCCTTGGCGATTTTTTTGATGGTTGCTATAAAGTAGACTGGAAACACTGTTTTCGTTCAGATGGATTGATAGGAGTTGAGTTTAAAATAATTTTGCAGACAAGGGGTTGTATAGTGGAACGATATATCACAGATACGATTTACGCTCATACTGTTACGGAAAAGACGGCAGAAATTGAATTAAGGGAAAAACAGCTTTATACAAGGCTGTCTGCTCTTATCTCTGGTGAGGAATACCTACAGATTGAAGAAGAATTAAACCGTTTCTATAATGAGCTGGAAAAAGAGGGATTTTATAAGGGATTCAGCGAGGGAATACGGTTTATGCTGAAATGCTTATAACGGTATCAGTCACAAGGTTAAAGATTTTAGGCGGTTTGTAAGCGGAATGCGGAATAAAGCGATATGTGAATCGCTGTAAGAAATCTACCTTGTAAGCGATTGAGGAATGACATTTTAGCTATATGGATTTTCTATCAGCCTTGTAGGACGGAAATAGGATTTTTACAAGGCTTGTAAGCGGCTAAGTTACTTTTCGGCGATAGGGAACAGCCTTAAAATTGCGTTCTAAGGCTCATTCGGCGGTAGGTGGAGTTATTCTCAGTCAAGCGGTTAAAATGCGTTAGCGGTGATTTCTGGTCATTTAAAATGGGGAAGATTCTCTGTGAAAGGGTATCTTCCCCATCACTGTATCATTCAGAAATTTTCGTCCAGATAGCCAAACATGAGTTTTACCATATTGATTGCCAGGGCTTTTTGTTCCTCTGTCCTGCCGTTCATCAGTTGACACCATAGCCGATACTGCCCGTCACTGTCAGAAACGACGGAATCAGACAGCAGATAATCTATGGTAACGCCTAAGCGGTTGGCAACTGCTGCCAGATTCTCTAATGTTAAGCTGCGTTCCCCACGCTCTATCTGCCCGATATAGGCGGTTGAAAGGTTTACATCCTCTGCCAGTCTTTCCTGTGTCAGATTCAGCTTTAGCCGTTCCTCACGAATACGCTTTCCTAATGCCTGTTGCTTCATGCGGTTTTCCTCCAATGCAAATAGTATATGTAAATGATACTAATTGCTTATGTGTTAGATAATCCGCACGTTGCGTTATTTACATGTGCTGTCAGTTGCTTTTTGCTGTGCTATGTGCTAAGATGGTGCTATGTAGGAGGCATGGCATTATGAAAGTGATATTGAGCAGAAAAGGCATGGATAGTAAATCAGGGGGTATGGCAAACCCTATTTTACCAGATGGTACGCTGTTATCTCTCCCAATCCCAGATAACACGGTAGGAACGGCGTACAAGGATTTGTTTTATAAAGGACAGCGTTTAGAGGAAATCATCAGTCAGCTACGCCCTAAATTTGATTTTGGCAAAAATCCGACCTGTCACCTTGACCCCGACATATATAAGGATATAGAGGGCAGAACGGCAACAAATGAATGGAAACCCGCATTCGGACAGCATGGCGTATCTGCCGTACATCTGGATAAATTGGGCATAGGCGTGGGAGATATATTTCTATTCTACGGAATGTTTCAAAAAACAATGGTTCAACCTGATAAAACACTGTGTTTTGACCGTAACGCTCCTATTGTCCATATCATCTACGGCTATATGAAAGTTGGAGAAGTATTGAGGGAGAAACAGGAAATTGAGCGTTATTCCTGGCACCCACATAGCATAAACCCAGACCGCCCGAATAACCGTTTATATCTGCCCGATACATACGGCACATTCCAGTATGATGATTCACTGGTACTTACAAAGAGGGGTCAGGACAATCGGCGGCTATGGGCTTTGCCTGCGTTCTTTGGTAACGGTGACATATCTATTTCATGGCAAGGCGATAACCGCCCTACACTAAAGGACGGATATGCAGAATTAAATTCTGCTTGCAGAGGACAGGAATTTGTTGTAAGTGCTTCTACCCCGAAACAAGAACGGAATTTATGTGAATGGGTGGACAGATTGATACAGAACAGTATGCCAAAAACTCTATGATATGGAATGGAAATCACGCACTAAACGCAAAGGAAGCAACACAATATGGAAAAGAAATATCCTTTTGAAACTATGACTGTTGAAGAAATGGCAGACGCTATGGATAAGGCTCTGGAAGATGTAGCAGAAATAATTGATAGAACAGGACGTTGAATATGGCTATTTTGAAGATGATTAAAATCGGGGTGATGAACTATGAAAATAACGATTGAACAGGTGAAGGAGTTCGCATGGCAGCAGATGGACGCTATGTGGCATGACAATTCTGGAACTGCTACAGCTGATATGGTGAAGTTTACCCATAAGGGTTATTACATAGTTAATCCGTGGATGGACGAAAAAACGCAAAAAGCGGTAGACCCCTATAAATACTATGGGGAACGCAGAACGGAACAGTTTATTGATGAAGCTATCAGAACTATCAAGCGGAATAGGGAAATTGAAGAGAAACACAAAAATAGGAGATAATCTTATGAAGCGAAGATTTATCACAGTAACCTTGATAGCAACAGCACTTCTCTCAGGCTGTGGAAACAATCAGGTAACGACACCTATAGAAAGTCAGGTAACAGAAGCACCTGCCACAAAAAATAGTGAGCTAACTGTATCTGATAACTGGTGGAAAAACAAGTTGTATAAAGAGCCAACGGCAGGCATGTACTTCTGGATAAAAGAGATAGAAAACAGTCTTTTTATGGTGGTAAGCGGCATCCCCAATGACGATTTGTCTATGGAGTTATGTATTGGAATAATACCAAATACTACTGATAATTATACCATCTATGATGATAACCACGTTCAGTTTCAGGTAGAGTCAGATACTAACACAATACTATTGTATAACCCAGATGATGACCAGTGTGTTATTTATACGGATTCTAAATACGGTGGTTCTCCTATAGTTTCGGGAGTGTATGACCAAGTTTTACAGCATGAGACAGAACAGGAAATAGAACAAAACACAGAACAACCAGAGGTCACACAGGAAGAACAGCCCCAAGCTACACAAGAGCCTGAATTATCTGCCACCCCATCAGAAGATAAACAGCCTGATGATTTCTATACGGACGGTGATTACACCACCTATGGCAGATACCAGTGCTTTGAAACAGACACTTTTGTATTTGCAGAAACCCAGAACGGTTCACTGGTACTGTACTTTGAGCCAGAAGCAGAAACCTTTGTTTTCGACAGGAACGGCGCAGATACCGGATGGGAATTTATCAACAGGGAATTTGAGGACAGAGTATATACATCTGCCATTATTCAAGATAATGAACTAATCATCACTTCTACAGAATCTTGGAGATATGACGGCACATATATCCAACTGCCCGATGTATATACTGATGGAGAGGGGGAATAAAAATGTCTGCCAGTCTGGAAATGGTCAATCATTTTAATTATATGGACAGAAACGGACAAATTTTCTGTAAGCGACAGGATAAAGTGCGGAAAGTGGCTCCAGAATATAAAGGTTGTGACGACTGCCCCTATCTTTTCGGCTCTTTACAGGGAATGGGCGTTGAATGTATGTGGGAAGATATAGTGCCTCCCCCTGCTCCTTGTGGATATTATGTGCATGACCCAAAAGAAGAGTTTACACGGGTATCCAGTCTGCTTGACGAGGGAATTTTGAAAAAAGGGTAACATAATAGCCATAGAAACCATAACAGTTTCTATGGCTATGCTTTATTTACAGAATTTCTGATTTAGTAATATCAAAATTTACAAGAGCATTGGAAACACGAATATACCGCTTGTCAAAGTCTTCAATCATATAGAACTCCTTTGAGGAATCATTCTTATAAGGTTTCAGCACTCCCAACTGGAACAATTCTGAATAATATGCAAGCTCACTTGGTGGGAATAAGAAAGTTCCAGCAGGAGGAAGAGATTCTACAGGAGGTTTAAAAATCTGCATGTAAAAATACTCACAGTCCAGTAAATAATCCGTATCCTCTACATAACCAATTTTAACGCCGTCACATTTTCTTCTGATTTCACAGAACAAGCTTACATTCTGTTCAGGGCTTGAAAGCAGAGATAGATACTTACATTTTTTGAGTGCAGACCTGACTGCACCCAGAAATTGTTGCGCCTTCTGCCCCAGAACCGCTTGTTTCTTTAAGATATCCGATATACATTTAGCTTCCAGCAATAAGTTGTCCCCTTCACGGTATCCTCCAAAAATCACTTCCGCACCCGTGTTTACATCCATACATGAGCCGCTAAACTTAATCTTATTTTCAACCTTTTCTTGACACATAAATTGCCCTCCTTTTGATTTTGCGTTTGTCTTGATTCAGCCACTCAAAAAACTTGTCTTTTGGCACAACCATACGTTTGTTGAGATAAATCGTAGGGAAATCACTGGAATTCATAAGTTCATACGTTTTCCCTTTAGAAATCCCCAAAACCGACTGAACATGTTTTGCCTGCATAATGATTGGTAAATCTTCTTCAGAACAGTAGTTAATCATATAGTTCTCCTTTTTTATTATTTCCAATTCTTGTTTGAATCGTGTTTCTATTGACAGCATAGCACACAAGCAATTCTCTGTCAAGCCTTTTCTGTTCATTATTTCTTAATCAAGAAAAAATCTACTATTCTATTTACTTTTTGAATAAAAAGGAGTATAATAACAATATCATCGGAAAGGAGATACAAATAATATGGGAAAAACTTCTAAAGAAGATTTAGCAAACATAGTAGGGCAACGGTTAAAAGAACTCCGCAAGGCAAAAACAGATTTAGGGCAAAAAGATGTTGCTGACAAAATCGGTATTACCAAACAGGCTTTAAGCAGTTATGAAAGCGGCAGGCATCTTCCCGACCAGACTATCCTCATTGACCTTGCAAAATATTACGGATGCACCGCTGATTACCTTTACGGACTGACAGAAAAAATGAATCCATCATCTACGGACTATTCCAAGCGAGATAGCGTAAATCGCTTACTTCATTCTTTGGATATGGTTGCAGAAGATGAAGGAGACTTTCTAGCTGATTCCATAGCAAATACCATAAATTCATTGTCTCTTAACAACGGAAATCCTCAACGGCGAAATCTTATTGAGTGCATGGGACAGTTGTTCTATTCATTTGCAGAATATATTGAAATGTCAACGTCATATGGAAAGTATTTATCTGAAAAAGTGAGCGCAAATGATTTAACCGCAGATGATATAGCTGTGAAACTGGCGCACATCAGCGGCTTTGATGATATATACAGTATAATAGATGACATTAGACGGGCTGGCATTTCATCTGTTCTTACCTTTTCTGTAAATGCTAAAAAAGCCTTACGTATCAGGGCAGGACAACGTACAGGCTCTAAAAAATCATTAAAGATGACAGAATTTGAGGAACAGTTTAAAGAAATGCTCGATAAGGAGGATTGATTCATATGGCAAAACGAGGACAAAATGAAGGCTCTATCCGCAAGCGGAAAGACGGCACATGGGAAGCCCGTGTAACGATTGGCATATCAGCAGACGGAAAACAACAGCGTAAATCCCTGTATGGAAAGACCAGACAGGAAGTATCCGCCAAAATGACCGACCTGCTGAATAATCTGCAAAAAGGCATTATCACCAATCCTACAGAAATGACTCTTGCCGAATGGCTTGACTATTATATGTCCGAATACAAAAAGCGGTATGTAAAGCCTACTACCTATATCAATTATACGGTAAAGGTAAAAAATCACATCAAGCCAGCTATCGGTCACCATAAGCTAAAGGCACTCCGACAGGACATCATTCAGAAATTTGTCAACAGCTTGTCCGATAAGGGGTTGGCACCATCTACGGTGATAGATGTTTACAAGCTGTTAAGCAATGCCTTAGAAACGGCGGTAGACGATGGCTTGATTGTCCGCAATACCGCCAACAGGGTAAAACTGCCAAAGACAAAAAAACCGCAAATCAATGTTTTGACACTGGAACAGCAGAACGCATTTGTGGAACAGGCGAAAGTAACTTACATGGGCGTTGTCTATATTTTCGACCTCTGCACAGGTATGCGGCTTGGGGAATTATTGGGGCTGAAATGGCAGGACATAGACTTTGAGCAGAACCAGTTGCACATCAGAAGAATCCTCCGCAAGGTGAAAGACCCTGACAACGCAGATGAACATTGGCACCTAGAATTTGGCACCCCGAAAACGCCGTCCAGTGACAGAATAATCCCCCTCAACGAAACGGCTATTAAAGTACTTGCTGATGTCTGGGAGCAACAGGAGAAAAACAAGGAAAAAGCCAGCACCGCCTACGAAGATAACGACCTTGTATTCTGCACCCAGTTAGGCAGACCGCTTGACCCTACGAATATGCGGCGCACCTGTTATTCTATCTGTGCGAAAATCGGCGTCAGCAACTTCCATCCCCATTGTCTGCGTCATACGTTCACCACCAGAGGGGCAGAAAATAATGTTGACGTTCGGGTAATGCAGAAGTTCTTAGGTCATGCGACCATAAAGGAAACAGCCGATACCTATACGCACGTATTGGATGATTTGAAACAGAATGAAATCCTAAAACTGGATAGCGCAGTAAATTATTGAGCAAAAATATCGGGTAGGGGTAAGGTAGGGGTCAAACAGCAAAAGGAGCTACCGCCCGCAAGCGGTAACTCCCAGCGTTTACAACATTTTCCCGACAGGAAATTGTATCAGACGTTAAATCTAAACAGGATCACATCCCCATCCTGTACCACATACTCTTTTCCT
Organism: uncultured Lachnospiraceae bacterium; assembly: GCA_910578085.1. GTDB lineage: Bacteria > Bacillota > Clostridia > Lachnospirales > Lachnospiraceae > 1XD8-76. The sequence goes on from CAJTPM010000006.1 coordinate 65,241, forward strand.
TCCATGCCTACAAGCCCTTTTTCTCTGGCCGCAGACAGGGATCCCAGTTCCAGCAGATCTTTATAGTTGACGACTTCCGCCTTGATAAAGCCCCTCTCAAAATCTGTGTGTATTTTTCCCGCCGCCTGGGGCGCTTTTGTACCGATCTTAATCGTCCAGGCTCTCGTCTCGTCCTCCCCTGCGGTAAGGAAACTCATCAGTCCCAAAATGCGGTAGCTGGCCGCGATCAGCTTATCAAGTCCCGACTGCTTAATGCCCATATCCTCTAAAAACATCGCCTTCTCATCGTCGTCAAGCTCCGCGATCTCCTGCTCGATCTGGGCGCAGATCACAAACACCTCACTGCCGTTTTCAGCTGCAAATTCTCTCACCGCCTGCACACCGCTGTTGGATGTTCCGTCGTCGGGAAGATCCTCCTCCGCCACGTTTGCCGCAAAAATAACCGGTTTCGCGGTCAGCAGATTGTAAGAGTTGAACCACGCCACATCATCCTCATCGTCGCCCACCTCAAAGCTCATTGCAAGTTTCCCGGACTCCAGGTGCGCTTTAATCTTTTCCAACAGTTCCAGCTCTTTTCCCAGTGTCTTGTCCATTCTGGCGCCTTTTGAAGTCTTTGCGATCCTTCTCTCCAGAATTTCCAGATCTGAGAAGATCAGTTCCAGATTGATGGTTTCGATATCTCTGAGCGGATCCACACTGCCGTCCACATGGACCACATTTTCATCCTCAAAACACCGCACCACATGAACAATGGCATCCACCTCACGGATGTTGGAGAGAAACTGGTTACCAAGGCCCTCCCCTTTGGAAGCCCCCTTTACCAACCCTGCAATATCCACAAATTCGATCACTGCCGGCGTCACCTTTTTGGAGTGATACATTTCCCCAAGCAGCCTGATCCGCTCGTCCGGCACCGCCACGATACCCACATTGGGATCGATGGTACAGAACGGGTAGTTTGCGGATTCCGCCCCCGCCTTTGTCAGGGAATTAAAAAGGGTGCTCTTTCCTACGTTGGGGAGTCCTACGATGCCTAGTTTCATATTTCTATATACCTCCTTGGGAATGTCTTAAAAATAGGTACTTTTCGTAATTTCTATACTTCTTCGAGTACCAATTTAAGATGATTTTAAGCATTTTTTCAATATTCTGCACTTCACTTCCTTCGCCTTTTCATCATATGTCACATATATGTACAGATTCACAGTAATTCCTATGTTTGAGTGTTCTGAAATTATCTACAAGTTTCTGAACCATAGTATCAAATGCGCAGAAAGCCGAGCATTGATAGTATAGCACAGTAAAGTACAAAAGTAAATTACAGATCCATTACAATTCGCATACTGTTAATGTTGAATTGTCTGTTTTGAACTAATCGTTCCAGCGTCACAAAAAATTTATTGTTCTTCAATCACTTCTTCAATAATCTGCTTGATTTTTTTATTGCTCAACTGCGTGTGAAAAGAAACTGTGTAACCATCAATCGTAAGTTGCCTGAAGAAAGCTTCTGCACATTTAATTTTAGCTTCTTCCGTTCCACGTAGAGTGGACTTTTTTTCTACTAATTTTGTTTCAACCACAATATTCAGTTCCTTTGTGCCGTCCTTGCGCTCTACAACATACATAAAGTCCGGACTGTAAGTTTCACCGACAATCGTGGGAATTGCTATGCTGGACTTTGGAATTTTGCCATATACCACAATTTCATCAATCTCAGAATGCATAATATTTTCCTTTTCCAGCGGAGAATCAAAAGCAATGTGGTTATACAAATATTTATCAGAAGGTGTATCTTCAACAAACATAGTACCCACCTTCCCCTGTTTCATCACTTCTTTCGGTGAACCGTCTTTATATGTCAGTGCGGTTTCCATGACAGGCTGATTTGAGCGAGAATACCTGAATCGAGTCTGCAATTTTTCTATACGCCAATCTACAAATGATTTACAATATTTGCGGCAGAATATTCATTGATATGATCTGCTGGAATACCTTTCTCCTTATCCCCACTAATATAAACATTTTTGCTCTTTGCATTTTCAGGCTGATTGTTATGTATATCATCAGGAACAATAACCGTTTCCGTATCAAGTGAAGCAATCATTTTAGCATAATTCTTGCCAAGAAACTTCAATTCATAACCTTCCTGCGATATGTCAACCTTATCTTTTAAAAATTCTGAAAATCTTACCATATCAAATGAACCGTCAGTATGAAAACAAGATGGAAAATTCTCACGCAAAATCTGCAATTCTTTTTGGTTAGGGGTTACGGTTTCGTTTGCCACAATAATATCTTTAATCATTTCCATTTCTCCTGTCAAAATCATTCCAATAGCTCATATCATACCACAAATATAACTACGGTTCCAGATTTTTATTATCCATTTTCCGCCGGTATCGTCTTACTTCCAAAACACATTCTTACAAAATACACCGTTCAGCGCATTTCTGATCCCTAAATAATAACCACACTCACTTCCCTGTTACATGTTACGTATGTAAAACGCGATCTGATACGGCAGACGTTCTGCAGGTGTGGCAAGCTCCGTGCCCAGCAGTTTTTTGATATTATTCATGCGGTAGATGATCGTATTCCGGTGCGTAAACATGTTCTGAGCCATCGCCTGTATGCTTCCATCAAACTCCAGATAACTCTGCAGCGTCTCCACGTAATTTGAGTTATGCCGTCTGTCATGTTCTTCCAGCACAGACAAAGTATCCCGCTGTATCTGGGCAAGCAGACCGGTATCCGTACAGCTGTACAGCAGACGATACATCCCCATCCCGTCAAACTGCAGGAGTGTGGTTTTTGTCCGCATCGCCATCCGGGCCGCCGCCTCCGCTCTCCGGTAGCTGACCGCAAGGTTTTCAATATCTGTCACCAGACTCCCAATGCCTACATAGAACGGTCTGTCCGGCATCCGCTTGTGTGCCCTATTTAACATCCCTTCACCCAGTTCAATCAGAAGTTCCTGCCTGATCGCATTGACGACAAGTACAAAAAACGAATTGTAATAAAAGAAGCTCCCATTGTGCGTAATCTGCTCCAGATACATCTGCAGTCGATAGGAAAGCCTTCTTCTGTCCACCGTATCCATCGAATCCAGCCCCTCGCTGGCGATGAGCATGACCTGAAATGTTCCGTCCACATCAAAATGAGGCAGCAGCTTTTTCCGATACGCATCCTGATTGTCCGGCTGCTCCACCGCGGCGATTAACGCGTTTACAACCTCCTCATCCGTGCTCTCCTGCACAAAGATACGGATGCTGAAATCCTTCATCATATCGGACAGATGGATCTCCCAGGGCACAGTCAGAAGCGGCAGATGGTTCTCCTCACAATATGCGAGCAGGCTGTCCGGCAGCTTTTCAATATAGTTCCCGGTATTGACAATCAGTCCGGCCGCATGGCGCTGCACCAGATGACTGGCTAACTCCATTATCGCCTCCTGCGTCGGAAATCCCAATCCCGTCGTGACCGCCAGCTCCTTTCCCCAGAAATGCCGTATGATTGTCGTATCTTCAACCAGATGCACCCAGCTGATCGAGTTAGACCACCCGTCTTTTCCCGCCAGATACTTCATCCGGTAACGCTCCTCCGAAGCAATCATCATATCCTGTATCGTAAAACCCATCCTCCCTGCCTCCTCTCTCCACTTTTTTATACACCTGTCATGTCTGCAGTATCATCAATATCTGCAATGCAAACTCGAAAAACCTTTATGACCATTCTACCACTTTTTGTGCTGACAGTACATATTTTATATGCATTTTTAGATATCAGTGCCATTGGATTTTCTTCTTTTTATGTTATGATGATAGTAGAAAACAAACACAAATAATAAAGTAAAGGAGGGGCATCTCATGTTAACCATTTCAAACAGTTTTGTAACCAGCTACACCAATACATATACACCATCATGGATCAGATCCGAGCGCTATCTGTACTGCGGCGACTTTGCCGGGGATCTTGCCGGAAGCAGACATGCGTCCTTCCTCGCATTTATCCGGAAGCTGCTTCACAGATAAACGAATTCTGCTTTGAAACGAATACAGAAGATCGTCTGAAAATAATATGCTCCCCACTGGACAGACAGGTGAACTCATAAGCATCTGCCTGCCCGGTGGGGAGCATATTCACGATTGACATTTTGTAAGTTTTTCTTCCGAATGATCCGATGCACGAACTTCTTTACCTGGCACTCTTCCGATCACAATTTGGCTAACAGCACTGCCTTCTTTGCTGTAAACTCCTCCTCCGACAAAATGCCTGCATCCTTCATTTGGGAAAGTTTTTCAAGCTGTTCCAGCACATTTCCCCCGCTCTCCCGCTTCCCGCCCTTTTTCAGCTGATCCAGAATATCTTCCCTGCGGAGCAGATCCATGAGTTCTTTGCATTTAGCGGCCTGATTGTAGATAGTTACTCCGGTCAGCATTTCGACACGTAACGTCGCTTTTCGGGCATTCGCATCCTGATACTCAATGACAACAACATTCTCCTGCTGCTGGTTTGCATCGTTGCCTGCTCCAAGCAACATCTCTGCATTGGAGATCGTCCTCTTCTCTATCCTGATGTCAGTGATGTCGTCATAAGGGATATCCAGATCATAGAGCCAGTCCTTTGTCGTGACAGTAACTCTGAACGCAAATCTGTCCGGCATGATATTCATCCCCCATGCCCCGGCTTTTGCTTTCGGAATATCATCCAGACCGCCCACATACGTGAACTCATATCTTGCAATTGCACCTTCCAAAGTTTTTTTTAATTCCTTTGCCTCTTCATTGTAAGCTTTCATTGACGCGGCCGTATCATTATATGCTTTCCTGATTTCGGCTGCCGCCCCGGAAACTTTATCACTGATGCCTTTTTCATCGGCAAACCTGGTTGCCGCATCCTTCGCCTGATTTGCAGTATCCCTGATCTTATTCAATATAGAAGCCATTTTGATTCCCTCCTCCGTTAAATTATCCTGCTTTCCTTTTGTTCCTGTTATAAAGTTATCATCTGTGTCAGACAGAAAGCGTCGTAGTATAAAATAATAAAATTTTTTCACATTTTTTTACTGCGCCACAGAATGTCTTATTAAATCTGTATTCTTATTCTGTCGATATAACTGACAAAGTCAACAATTCCGTTGCGGATAACAGGATTATTGACTCTTGCGGCAGTCGCCAAATGTGCATGCAGGTATGCCCGCAAATTTCAAAAGAAATGAGGTACTGCAATTGAAAACTCAGGATATGGAAAAAGGAATGAAACTGGATCGTGTCATGGAATTGTTCTTCAGAGCCATGAAAGGCGAATCTCTCTCTGCCAGGCTGCTTGCCTTCGAATACAATGTTTCCACAAGAAGCATCACAAGAGACATCAATTCTCTGAAAATCTTTCTTGCCGAGCATGCCGATCTGCTGGGATATCCGGAATTAGAATATTCCAGCACAGATCATTGCTACACTTTAAAAATGGAACATTTCCTGTCGAATAAAGAACTGCTTGCGGTCACAAAAGTTCTGATAGGAAGCCGTGCGTTTAACAATCAGGATCTGTTATGTCTTATCGATAAGCTGAAAAGAAATACGACTGCCGCCGACAGATCCAGACTGGAGCAGTTAATCCGCAAAGAAATGTACCACTATGACGAAATCGGTTCCGACTGCCAAAGTGTGATAGACAACCTGTGGAAACTGACGGACTGTATCGAAAAAAGACGCATCATTACCATCTCTTACTATAAAATGAACCGTGATGCAGTAAAGAGAAAACTCATTCCAGTGTCCGTTATGTTCAGTGAATACTATTTTTATCTGATCGGATATCTGTGCGAGACTGAAACTCCCGATACACCGATCTATTTCAGAGTGGACAGGATCACGGAGATCACCGTGCACCGCGATACCTGTCAGCTTTCGGCAGGACAGAATTTTGACGAAGGTCTGCTTCGCAGAAAAAGCCAGTTTATGTGGCCGGGACCTTCCCGGAGAATCCGGTTTGCCTTCACAGGGCCTTCCGTCCAGGCCATATTAGACCGCATTCCCACCGCCAGAATTGTGGATAAGCAGGAAGGTAAATCCATTATAGAAGCAGAAGTCTCCGGCGCCGGAATCAAAATGTTTTTGCTCAGCCAGGGTTCCTGGGTAAAAGTTTTAGCGCCGGAGGAGTTTGTGAGGGAAATACAGGATGAGATTCAAAAGATGCAGTCCCTTTATTCCCGTGAGCAATGAGCCAGGCAGGCGTACTTAAAGCCAACCAGGGGTTGGCTTGGTTGGCTTGGATCTATTGGTGACTGTCGCGAGGGTGCAATACCCCGCACTTATCACCTCAGTATTTTTTTCTATTCTTTAATTCCTCATACAGCACCTTATAATTGTGATACCTTACATCGCTGATCTTCCCTGCCGCAAACGCCTCCTTGACACCGCAGTCCGGCTCACTGATATGCGCACAGCCCCGGAATCTGCAGCGCTTCTCATATGCTTTAAACTCCGGATAATAGTCCCTTAACTTTTCTTTTTCCATATCAAAAAGCTGTAGGGACGAAAAGCCCGGCGTATCCATGATATAAGTATCTGAATCCAGCACAAACAGCTCCGAATGGCGGGTGGTATGCTTTCCCCTGTCAATCTTTCTGCTGATCTCGCCGGTCTCCATGGCCGCCTGCGGATACAGGTAATTGATCAGGGAGGACTTACCCACGCCGCTGGGACCGGCCACTGTCGTAGTCTTTCCCTGCAAAAGAGAGCGCACCGCTTCAAGCCCTTCCCTTTCCCTGACGCTGATAAACAGCACCCGGTAACCGCAGGTCTCATAGGCTTTCTGCAGATCCGCTCTCTCCTTTTCGGAAGCGATATCACTTTTATTAAAACAGATGACACAGGGAAGCTTCTGCCCCTCCATCATGATCAGAAAACGGTCTAACAGGTTGAAATTCGGCTCCGGCTTCACGATGGCAAACACCACAAGCGCCTGATCGATATTGGCCACCGCAGGGCGGATCAGGCTGCTCTTCCGCGGAAGGATTCTGGAAATATTTCCTGTTTTTTCAGACGCGTCTATCACTTCCAGCTCTACGAGATCTCCCACCAGCGGTTTTATCTTCTCCCGTCTGAAAATGCCTTTCGCCTTACACTCATAAATCACGCCGTCCGCGGCATGCACATAATAAAACCCGCCAATTCCCTTGATTATCTTTCCCCGCATACGGAACATACCGCTCCCCGCCTGTCAGCATACCGGCACAGCCGATATCATATTCTGATCAAACTGCCGCAGGCAGCTACCTCTCTTCTGTAAATTCTATCGTCCGCTCTATCTTCTTTTCCTCTTTCACCTCTTCTGTGGTCGGCGTGCCGTCCTCCGCCGTGCCTGTTTCCACGCGCTTCACATTCGTGTACTCAAAAGTGATTGTGCCCGTTGGCGACTTGATACCGCTGTAATTCACCGCTACCGGAAAGGAAGTTGTCTGCGTGTCTAACAGTTTTGTTCCGTCCGCTGTCACGATGGTCACTTTCACCGTCGTTCCCTCCGTGTTATAGTCGGGATCTTCCTCCCTGGTGGGGCCGGTAATATTGCCGCTGTACGTGTAGGTTGCGGCCTTGCCGCCCATACTGATCTTGATGTCGATGGGTGTTCCCGGATCCACAAAGGAACCCACGGAATAACTCTGGTAGCATACCTGGCCCTCCGGGAAATCCTCATTGTTGATCTGCCCTACCGTCCCCACCGGCAGTCCGGCTTCCACCAGCATCGCCACCGCCTCGTCTTCCTCTTTCCCCATCAGATCCGGCACCCTGATCTTGGAATCTTCCGCGCCAGTGCTGACGACGATCGTGACTGCCGAGCCCTTTGGCGCTCTTGTCCCGCTCTCCGGGTTCTGGGAAATCACATAATTATTTTCTACCGTAGAAGAAGAACTCTCGTTTTTATTTACCACGAATCCCGCCTTCTCCAGGGTGTTTTTCGCCTCCTCAAAGGTAATGCCAGTGGCCTTTGGCACGCTCACCCCTTCCGTTCCGGAACTGACCGTCAGAGTGATCACCGTTCCGGGATCCACCATCATACCTTCCTCCACGTTGGCACTGATCACCTGATTCTGCGGATAAGCGGCGTTTTCCACATATTTCACTTCCGGCTCAAGTCCCAGTTTCCGCAGTCTGTCCTGAGCCATCTTCACCGCCATCCCGGTAACGCCTGGCATTTCCACCTGTTCGGTCTGTTCTTCCTGCGCTGCATCTTCGCCGTCTTTACTCCCGCTCAGATGGAAAAGTCCCAATGCTCTGCCCACCAGTACGATCACAATGCAGCCGATGATGATCGCCGCCACGATGGCGAGTATGGTCGTGATCTTTTCCATACGGGGATCATAGTCCTCCTCATAGTCCTCGTCTTCCCCGTCCTCATGATTACCATAGTTTGCTCTGTTTAAGCGCATGGACTCATCCAGATTGTCCTTTTCCGCGGAAGCCCTTTTGATCCGCTCCATCTCTCTGTCCGTGATCATACGGGTAGAGGCCCTGCGGTCCGGCTCCACCACCTTCACAAAATCCTCATCCGGATTCAGTAAAGACTGCTTCAGATCATCGATCAACTCTGCCATGGACTGATATCTCCGGTCCGGGCTTTTCTGACAGCACTTGAACACGATCTGTTCCACACTGATGGGAATTTCCGGCACATATTCTCTCGGGGAAGGCAATTCCTCCTGGATATGTTTGATTGCGATGGCTACCGTCGTCTCCCCGTTAAAAGGCACTCTGCCCGTCAGCATCTCAAACATGGTGATACCCAGGGAATAAATGTCGCTTTTCTCATCACTGTAGCCACCTCTAGCCTGTTCCGGAGAGGTGTAATGGACTGATCCCATCACATTCGAAGTGATCGTATTACTGGTGGCAGCCTTGGCAATACCAAAATCTGTCACTTTCACTTTTCCGTCTTTGGAGATCATGATATTCTGAGGCTTGATGTCTCTGTGAATAATATGGTTATTGTGGGCCGCCTCTATGCCCATGGAAACCTGAATTGCTATACTGATCGCTTCCTTTACGGAAAGCCTTGCTTTCTTTTCAATATATTTCTTTAATGTAATACCCTCTACCATTTCCATAACGAAATAGTATATGCCATTCTCCTCGCCCACATCATAGACGTTGACAATATTAGGGTGCATCAGCCCTGCCGCCGCCTGGGCTTCCGTCCGAAACTTTGATACAAAATTAGCATTTTCCGAAAATTCCTGTTTTAACACTTTAATGGCCACAAACCGGTTCAGCTTATGACACTTTGCTTTATAGACATCTGACATGCCGCCGGTCCCGATCTTCTCTAAAATCTCGTAGCGGTCTCCTATCATCATTCCTATTTTAATCATGCTTTAAACTCCATTTGACAACTATCTGCAGCTCTGTGTCCCCACAGGTCTGTGAGTGAATATACACTCTCACCATGTTCCAGCCAGGCCGTCTGGCGGCCAGGTCTTTTATCAGACATCCGGCTCAATCAGGATCAGGGAAATATTGTCCCTGCCGCCGTTTAAATTCGCAACTCTTACAAGAGCCTCCGCCTTTTCCATGATGTCGCGCTGGGCATTTACGATCATTCTTATTTCTTCGTCTTCCAGCATATTGCTAAGTCCGTCAGAGCACAGTAAAACAATGTCGCCTCTTTGCAGTTCAACCTCATAAAAATCTGCTGAAACCGCGTAGGTAACGCCTACCGCTCTTGTAATGATATTCTTATTCGGATGGGTTCTTGCACTTTCTCTGTCAAGTCCTCCCATTCTGATCATCTCCTCCACAAGGGAATGATCCGTTGTAATCTGTCTGATACTTTTTCCGTTTACAATATAAAGACGGCTGTCCCCCACATTACCCACTTTTAAACGGTTTCCGTAGATCGTAGCGACAACCACCGTGGTCCCCATACCTTCCAGGTCTCTGTTCTCATTGGAAAGTTCAAAAATGCCGGAGTTTGCCACATTGATGGCGCTTTGTAATATCCGCTCCGGAATCGTTTCACGGGAACGCATGGCTTCCCTGCAGATCGTATCTACCGCATAGCGCGAAGCATAATCTCCGGCCTTATGGCCGCCCATGCCATCCGCAATCATAAATAAATTCGGCAGATTTCCTATCGGCAGTTCCGAAGAATACACCACATCCTGATTCAGTTGTCTTCTTTTCCCCTTATCCGATAAAGAGGCTGTCTTCATCAAAGCCTTCTTCCCCCTGAAACTGTCTTTTGTAACTGTCCTTCACAGAACACATCGGCTGCCGAATTTCCATATTCCGGCAATTGGTGCTCTATAACTTAAAATACTACCACATAAACGACAAGGGGGCAAGAAAAATCAACTTACCCCTCTTCTTACCGGTAACAGTTCAGCCATTCGGCTTCACTACCCGAATGTACCGTTACTCTTACCACTTCATTTTACCATATTTATTCCAAAATATGTATTTATTTTTTTTTATGATGATTTCTCCGCAGCTGTCCGCAGGCGCCGTCGATATCCCGGCCCATCTCCCGCCGCAGCGTCGCGTTAATGCCTGCCTCTTCCAGTTTCCTCTGAAAGGCTTTTACCGCCTCTCTCCCTGACGCAGTGTACTTTCTCTCCCTGACCGGATTGATGGGGATCAGGTTCACATGGGCGTGGACAGAAAAGGCCAGCCTGATCAATCCTGCCGCATCTTCCTCCGTATCGTTGACGCCACCCGCAAGGGCATACTCAAAGGTGATCCGCCGCCCGGTCTTTTCAAAATAATACCTGCAGGCATCCATCAGTTCCGCAATGCTGTACTTCTCCGCGACCGGCATCAGTTCCCGCCTTTTTTCATCTGTCGCGCCGTGCAGCGAAAGGGCCAGCGTGACCTGCAGGTCTTCCTCCGCCAGCTCCTTTATCTTCGGCACAAGCCCGCAGGTGGAAACCGTGATATTTCTCTGGCTGATATGAAGCCCCTTTTCGTCCGTCAGCATTCTGATAAAACGGATCAGATTTTCCATGTTATCGAGAGGCTCCCCGATCCCCATAACCACCACATTGGAAACCCGATCCCCGGTCTTTCTGGTCACCGCATAGACCTGCTCCAGCATTTCCGCCGCCGTCAGGCTCCTCTCAAGCCCGCCCAGTGTGGAAGCGCAGAATTTGCAGCCCATTTTACAGCCTACCTGAGAGGAAATGCAGACGGAATTGCCGTGGTGATATCGCATCAAAACACTCTCCACCATATTGCCATCAGGCAGCTCAAATAAGAACTTCTTCGTGCCGTCCTGCTTTGATTCCTGCACCTGCACCGCGTGAAGCACTGTCAGTTCAAAGTGTTCCGCGCACTTTTCCCGCAGGGAAAGCGACAGATTCGTCATTTCCGCAAAATCTTCCGCCAGCTTTTTATGCATCCATTCATAGAGCTGGGCCGCCCTGAATTTCTTTTCTCCGATCTGTTCCATCTCCCGCACAAGTTGCGGCAGGGAGAGAGATTTTATGTCTGTCTTTTTCATGTATTCCTCCGCATTCTGGCCAGAAAGAATCCATCACAATCATGCACCCCCGGCATCAGCTGCAGCATCCCGCTCTCCGCCTCACTGCACTGTAAACATTCCGGCAGATAAGGATTTAAATCCTCCGGGATAAGCGGGAAGTTTTTGCACATCCAGCGCACCTGCTCCTCATTTTCCGCCCGATGAACCGTACAGGTGCTGTACAGGATCACCCCGCCCGGCTTCACATACCGGAAACAGGTTTCCATGATCCGCCGCTGTAATCTCACAAGATCCTCCAGGCTTTCCTTTGTCACATGATATTTGATATCTCTCTTTTTCCCCAGGATCCCGAGCCCGGAACAGGGCAGATCCAGATACAGCACATCCGCCTTCTCTTCCATCTCCGGATCAGACACGCTGGCATCCCATACCTTTACCCGCACATTTTCCGCCTTCATGCGGCTCACATTCTCTCTGATCAGAGCTACCTTCTCCTCCGAAATGTCTCTGGCTTCCACCAGCCCGCCTCCCCACAGTTTGCAGGCGGCATGCAGGCTTTTCCCGCCCGGCGCCGCACAGACGTCCAGCACAAAATCCCCTGTCCTGACGCCTGCGCATTCCGTCACCAGCATGGAGCTCACATCCTGCACCGTCACAAACCCCTCCGAAAAGCCGGGGAGCCTGTCCAGTCCCTCCAGATTCCTGCAGTTCCAGGCATAGGAAAGGAAGGGATGCCTCTCACACAGGATCCCTCTGTTTTTCCACTCCTGTACGAGCTCTTCCTGCTCCTCAGCAGACAACGCCTCAGAGATCCTCACGCTCACCGGTTTGATCTCCAGCAGTGCCTGGCACATCTTTTCCGTCTGTCCCCTGCCGTAGTCCCGTTCCCAGAGTTTTACAAGAAATACCGGCATCGAATAACGGACCGAGACAGCCTTTAACCAGTCCTTTTCCGGATCCGGCCAGACAATTTTCTCTTTATTTCTGGCAATATTTCTCAACACGCCGTTCACAAATCCCTTTAACGGCTGAAAGTGCCTTTTCTGTACAAGGCGCACCGCCTCATTGCAGACAGCGCTGTCCGGCACCCCGTCCATATAAAAAAGCTGGTACACACTCATACGTATAACAGCCCGGATAAGTGGCTTCATTTTAGGGACGGGAACGTTCGAGAACTGACCTGTGATATAATCCAGTTCTATCTGACGTTCTACCGTCCCTTCTGTCACCCGCTTGATAAAGGCTTTCTCCTTCGGTGGGAGATAGTCGTATTTCCGGAGAACCTGCCTGATCAGCACATTGCTGAACACATCCTCTTTTTCCAGTTCCAACAGGCTCTCCAGCACAATTTCTCTTGTATTTTCCATCAGTCTCTGTTCCTTCCGCCTCTGTCTCCAAACAAAAGAACGAGACGTAAAAGCTGCAAAATAGAGGAAGCCGCCGCTGCCACATAGGTTAACGCCGCTGCCCCCAGCACTTTTCGCACGTGCCCCACTTCCTGCTGCCCTAAAATACCATACTGGGAAAGCATCTGCATCGCTCTGTTCGAAGCGTTGAATTCCACCGGCAATGTTACGATCTGGAACAATACCGCCGCCGAAAACACCCAGATACCGATCTGTGCAAGCAAAGAACCTGCACCGCCGAAGATCACGCCGAGTATGATGATGGGCAGTCCCAGTCTGCTGCCGATATTGGCCACAGGCACAAGCGCAGACCGGATCTTCAAAGGCGCATAGCTTTTCTGATGCTGCACCGCATGACCGCACTCGTGGGCCGCCACGCCGATGGCCGCCACGGAATTGCTGCCGTACACCGAATCCGACAGCCTTAACACCTTCGAGGAAGGATCATAGTGGTCTGTCAGGCTTCCTCTGATATGTTCCACCCGCACATCGTAAATGCCGCTCTGGTTTAATATCCTCTGTGCCGCTTCCGCACCCGTCATGCCGCTCATGCTGCGCACTCTGGCGTACTTTTTGTAGGTACTGTTCACTTTTGCACTGGCTGCCATGCAGAGCACAGCGCCGATCAGTACCAGAATGTATGTCCAGTCCATATAATAGCCGTAGCCATAACCATATCCGTAACCCATTATTTTTCCTCCGAAAACTCTCCGTATCTTCCGCTTTTTCTCTGCGCCTGACAATTCGGAAGGAGCTTTTTTCGTTACCACATATAACAGTTCAGTCATCCGGCTTCACTGTTACCATCGCACAATACTCCGCCCCATGCGGCAGATTCTTACCGCAGTTTCCCTGTCTTTTCATTATGATTCAAAAAACTCTCCCGCCTTCACCTGACATCCCAGCAGAAAGTCCTGTACAGGCATCCTCTTTTTTCCCTCAAACTGCACTTCCTTCAACACAAGTACGTCCCTTCCGGTCTGCACATAAATACTGTCCTTTTTCACAAGCAAGACCTCTCCGGGGATTGTCTCCTTTTCTTCGTTGTGCCGGAAAAGCCCCGTGCGGACGATTTCCTCTTTCTGCTCTTCACGGGAGATTTCCGCCCTCCAGACTTTCAGGCTCTTCCCCCGGAAACTGCAGTAAGCGCTGGGCCAGGGATTCATCCCACGCACCAGTCTCTCCAGCACATCGGCATCCTTCTTCCAGTCTATTCTGCCCATATTTTTTGTCAGCATACGCACATGAGTGGCATCCTCCTCCTGCTGCTTCACCGGAATGATCTCTCCGGCCTCTATCTTAGGCAGTGTTTTTATCAGAAGCTCCGCCCCCAGGGCGCTCAGTTTCTCAAACAGGCTTCCGCCGGTATCGTCCTTTTCCACAGGAATCGCTTTCATCGTCAGAATATCGCCGGTATCCATGCCCTCATTCATCTGCATGATCGTCACACCGGTCACATCGTCCCCGTTTAAAATGGCATACTGGATCGGAGACGCCCCCCTGTATTTCGGCAGAAGCGATGCATGAATATTGATACAGCCATATCTGGGCATCTCCAGAATCTCCTTTGACAAGATCTGTCCGAAAGCGGCCACCACAAAAATATCAGCCTCGTATTTTTTTAACGTTTCCACTGCTTCCGGGGTTTTGATCCTTGCCGGCTGTAACACCGTAAGGCCGTGGGCAAGAGCACATTCCTTGACCGGAGAAAACTGCACCTTCCGATCCCGCCCTTTCTGTTTGTCCGGCTGCGTCACCACCGCCGTCACCTCATGCCCTGCCTTTAACAGCGCCTCCAGCGCTCCCACCGCAAAATCCGGCGTCCCCATAAAAATTATTTTCATAATTTCAAACTGCTCCTTCAATGAATCTGTGCGCTTCTCAGGCGTCTTTATTCCAGTTCCGCAGACGCCTTTCAGCACCCCTTACTCAAGAAGAATTTCCGGCTGCTTCATAACACATCCGTAAATCCTTCTGTGCGCTTCTCAGGCGTCTCTATTCCAGTCCCGCAGACGCCCTTCAGCACACCTTTACCCAAGAAGAATTTCCGGCTGCGTCATGACGCATCCGTAAATCCTTCTGTGCGCTTCTCAGGCGTCTGCTGATTCTTCCTCTTCCAATTCCTCAACGTCCATCAGGCGTCCCTCCACCTTTTCCACATAGAGGTGGCCGTCCAGATGGTCATACTCATGACAGATAGCTCTCGCCAGAAGTTCTTCCCCCTCCAGCTCAAAATATTCCATGTTTTCATTGTAGGCCGCTATTTTCACATAATTTGGTCTTGTCACAATCCCTGTCTTTCCCGGGACGCTCAGGCACCCTTCCTGGCCGCTCTGTTCCCCGGAAGTTTCAAGAATCTTCGGATTGACAAAAATGTACGGATCCTCCCCCGTCACATCCACCACAAAGATCCGCTTCAGAACGCCCACCTGAACAGCTGCCAGCCCGACGCCGTTTGCCTCATACATGGTATCTAACATATCCTCGATCAGCTCCGCCGTCCTGGGCGTCATCTCCTTCACTTCCTTGCTGATCTTTCCGAGGATCAATTCTCCCTGTTCCCTAACATTTCTTAATGCCATTTTCTGCCTCCGCTCTTTCCCGTCTTCCTGATGCACCGGTTCCTTATACTATCCGTATATGACCAATCGCCATCTTTAATACCCACTCATGGGATCAATATCAAATTGTACCTGTTCTGAACGATTTTGTAAAGTCTGTATATAACTTTCCATGCGTTCCCGCAGCTTAGCAAGCTTTTTGCTGTCACTGCACTTTATATAAAAAAGAAAACGATAGTTGTCATTTAATTTTGAGAGGGTAGCTGTTCCGGGGCCAAGCACGGTCAGTTCGCCGTTATCTCCCTCCCTCGCCAGTTCCGCCAGCTCCTTCGCCAGGAGGGCCGCGCTTTCCTCTTCCGGTCCGGTGACAAGCACGGCCATCAGATGGGCTGCAGGAGGATACATCCCGATCTCCCGATAGAGGATCTCCTCCTCATAAAATCCCTCATAATCCTGGGCTGCAGCATGGACAATGCTGTAATGTTCCGGCTGATAGCTCTGAATCACCACCTCGCCGGGCACATCTCCTCTCCCGGCTCTTCCCGCCGCCTGCGTCAGAAGCTGAAAAGTCCTCTCCGCCGCCCGGTAATCTCCCGCAAACAGCGACATATCCGCAGCCAGTACACCCACTAACGTCACCGCCGGAAAATCATGTCCCTTCACGATCATCTGCGTTCCCAGCAGGATATCCGCCTCCCTGTCCGCAAAAGCAGAGAGGATCTTTTCGTAACTGTCCTTTTTCTTCGTCGTATCTCCGTCCATCCGCAGTACTCTGGCCTTCGGATACATCTGATGCAGTTTTTCCTCCACCGCTTCCGTCCCCGCCTTAAATCCCAGAATATACCGGGAATCGCAGGAAGGACAGGTTTTGACGGCAGGTTCCTCGTAACCGCAGTAATGACAGACTAACTTTCCGTTTTTATGCTCCGATAAGGAAACGCTGCAGTGGGGACATATCATCACATGTCCGCAGTTTCTGCAGGAGACAAACCCCGCCAGTCCGCGGCGGTTTAAAAACAACATGACCTGCTGTTTCTTTTCCAGTCTGTCTTCCATCAGCTCCTGCAGCTTCCTGCTGAAAATAGAACGGTTTCCCTCCCGCAGTTCCCGCCGCAGATCCACCGGATAAACTTCCGGCAGCACATTCCCGGTAAGCCGCTCCCCCAGATAAAAGAAGCCGTACTCTCCCCGCTTCGCCCTGTAATAGCTCTCCAGAGAGGGCGTAGCGGATCCCAGCACCACGCTTGCCCCATGGAGCTTCGCCAGATACAACGCCGTCTCTCTGGCGTGATATTTGGGCATCGTCTCGCTCTTATAGGAAGGTTCATGCTCCTCATCCATGATGATAAGTCCTACATTGTCAAAGGGCGTAAACAAGGCGGATCGGGGACCTATGATCACATCAATATCCCCGGCTTTTGCCCGTTCGCACTGATCATATTTCTCTCCCGCAGAAAGGCCGGAATGAAGTACTGACACCCGGTTTCCGAAACGCTTTAAAAACCGCACCACGGTCTGATAGGTCAGAGCGATCTCCGGAATCAGCAGGATCGCCTGCCTGCCTCTTTTCAGACAGCCCTCTATCAGATTCATGTAGACCTCCGTTTTTCCGCTGCCTGTGATCCCATGGATCAGATAGGTATTCCTGACACCTATGTCATATTCTTGCAGCACGGTGTCCACGATCCTTTGCTGCGCTGCGCTGAGTTTCGGCCTGTTTTTGCCGAAAGCGTCCTGTTTTCCGGCCGCCTCCATGCTTCCTTCCACCGGGTTTCGATAGATCCGCACACGCTCCGTCCTAATCACCCCTCGCTTCTCCAGACTACTTATGGTAACGGGGGAAATATGCAGTTTCTCCCGCACCAGCTCCATCGGCAGCCGCTCTCTTTCCGCCAGCGCCGAAAGCAATCTGGCCATGGCCGGTCTGTTTTTCTGCGCCAGGCTTTTTGCAAATGCTTCCGTCTCTTCCGATGATAACAGACGGCAGATCTCCCGCTTTTCCAGATTCCGTTTTTTCTGCTTTGCGGGAAGTACGGTTTTCAGAGCCGTAATCATCGTAGAACCGTATTGTTTTCTAATCCAGCCGGCCAGACGCACCAAAATGGCGTCTACCGCCATATCTCCCTGTGCGATCCCCTCAATTTCCTTTACCTTGCTCTCATCAAAGGAAATACTGTCCCGAAAATCGATCACATACCCCTGCCGTTTTCTGTTCCCTTTTCCGAAAGGCACCGCCACGCTCATCCCCAGCTCCAGCCGACCTCGCAGCGCTTCAGGGATCCGGTAAGTAAAGGGCCTGTCAACGCTTTCATGGGAGATATCCACTATTATATCTGCATAGCAAAAATTCTTTGTCTCTTCGTTCATGTTCTGTTTTCCTGTCCTGTCAGGAAGAAATCTTTATGCCCTCTTCTTCCAGAATCTCTGCGATCAGCACCCGTTCATCCATGGGGTACTGCACCCCCTTTATCTCCTGGTAATCCTCATGCCCCTTTCCGGCGAGCACCACGATATCCCCGGGCTCCCCGTGGGTGACGGCATAGCGGATCGCCTCTTTTCTGTCAGGAATCTCCATATAGGCGCCCTCTGTCTTTTGCATGCCGACCTTGATATCCTCTATGATGGCAAGGGGCTCCTCAAACCTTGGATTATCCGATGTAATGATCGTGAAATCCGCCAGCCTCCCGCTGACCTCCCCCATCTCATAGCGGCGCAGTTTCGAACGATTGCCGCCGCAGCCGAAGAGACATACCAGCCTGTTCGGTTCATATTCTCTGAGTGTTCCAAGAAGGCTCTCAAGGGCCATGGCATTATGGGCGTAATCGATCATCAGCGTGAACTCCTCAGACACCTTTACCATCTCAATTCGCCCCTTCACATGGGCCTTTTTCAGCGCCGTCTGAATGTCTTCTACCGATACTTTAAAATGGCGGCAGATGGCGATGGCACAGAGCGCGTTATAGACGCTGAAACGCCCCGGTGCAGGCACCTTCGCATGGAAATCCAAAAGGCCCTTTACATCAAAGGCCACCCCCAGTTCCCCGGGCTGCTTTATCAGCGTCAGATCCTCTGCCCGCAAGGATGCCTCCTCATGGAAACCGTAGGTTTCCAGCGCACAGGTGTGATCCTTTAGCACCTGCTCCCAGTGTTTATCGTCACAGTTGACGATCCCCGTTTTGCACTGTTTAAAAAGAAGGCCCTTACAATAAGCATAATCCTCAAAATCTTTATGTTCGTTTGGTCCGATATGGTCCGGCTCCAGATTTGTAAAAATCCCCAGCTCAAAGGTGAAGCCCTGGGTTCTGTGCAACATCAGTCCCTGGGAAGAAACCTCCATCACACACACCTGGCACCCGGCATCTAACATTTTCCGGAACGTTTCCTGTAGCAGATAAGATTCTGGCGTCGTGTTGTGGGCCGGAATATGCTCTTCGCCGATGATCATCTCGATGGTGCCCACCAGTCCCGTCTTATAGCCCGCATGCTCCAGAATGGATCTGACGAGATAGGTGGTGGTGGTCTTTCCCTTGGTCCCGGTCACACCGATGACCTTTAACGTATCCGCCGGATATCCGAACCAGGCGGCGGAAATAAAGGCCATGGCATACCTGGTGCTCTCCACCCTGATCACCGTAATATCCGCATCCTCCGGCAGTTTCACATCCTGTTCCACCACAAGCACTGCCGCCTTTTTTTCCACTGCCTCCAAAGCCTTGCTGTGGCCGTCAAAATTTGCCCCTTTGATACAGAGAAACAGACACCCCTGCGTAATCTTCCTGGAATCCATTTCCACTCTCGCCACTTCCACATCCACACTGCCCTTTATACAGGTATATTCCAGTTTTTCAAGTAAATCCTTACAACAAGCCATAATTTCCTCCTGTTTTATCAAACTCTGTAAGCTATCATATGTCAATTTTCCCACCATGTTGCCCTACAGGTTATCATACCACATTCTTTCTCCTGCGACCAGCTTAATGGAAATTTTCCTCTGATCGATCAAAGCAGTTTGATCTTTCGGCTTCACTGTTACGATTGATCTTTTAGGGAAACTTGTCACTTTCTTTTTATCTTTTTTATTTTCCTCACAGAATTTTCATCTGAAAAACACACTTTCGACACATTTCACCTTTATAGTAGTTATTGATAGTTGAAGCAATTCACTATCTCCCCCCTCATAAGTAAAAAACGCCTGATTCGTCAGGCGTTTTTTATTGTACGGAAGCCGTCGGGCCCTGAGAGCCCGCCCAGGCACCAAACTGCCACACACAGATCAAACAATATGCTTTTCCTGGTCACCTCACATATCCTTCTGGCATATCATAATAAAAAACGGAATTTTCAAATGAATAACCACCATAAATTTATCAACACGCCTCTGCCTTATTCTTATAATTCCATGGAACCCTATATCGATGAAAAAACCATGTGGCTGCACCACAACAGACATCTGCAGACCTATATCGACAATCTGAACAGCACACTGGAAAAATACCCGCAATTCCAGAACTGGACACTGGAAGAGCTCATTATGAATGTTCCCAGCCTCCCCGAAGAGATAAAAACCTCTGTAAAGAATAATGCCGGCGGCGTTTATAATCACCGGTTCTATTTTTCAAACCTTTCCAATCCGGCTTCCCCACAGCCTTTCGGAACACTGTGCGAAGCCATTGAAAAGGAATTTTGCAGCTACAGAGCCTTTCAGGATCAGTTTAAGGCATCCGCTCTGTCCGTATTCGGTTCCGGCTATGCATGGCTTGTGGTAAATGCAGCAGGGAAACTCTGCATCACCACGACCGCAAATCAGGACACGCCGCTCCCCCTTGGGCTTCTGCCCGTGCTCAACATCGACGTCTGGGAGCATGCCTATTACCTGAAACATTACAATCTGAGAGCCGACTACATTGACGACTGGTTCCATGTGATCAACTGGAATAACGCAAACAGAAATTATATGCGGTATTTCAGTATGGGGTGCTGAACTTCCTGACAGCCTGCGAAGCTTAACTGCCACGCAGGCTGTCCGCCATAGCTTTTTTCTGTACATACAGCAATATGCCACGCTATCCTTTCCGTTTTACCACTCAACAATAATTCGTAATGACAAATTCGATCTCTCTCCGCCCCTTATATTCGTTCAGATTCGGATAATAAGTGATCGTCAGCGGCAGGGATACCTTTTCTCCGGAAAACAGCCTCCCGGCATCTTCTCCATACTTTTCCCGAAGAAACTTTTCAAGACCTTCCACATCCCCAAAGTAAACTAACGTATGCCCTAACTTTTCCTGATCCAGTGCCTGGAATTTTGCAACGTTTCTGTTCTTCCCAAATATCCTTCCAGAGCACAGCAGCACATCCTTCTGTGCAAACACCGGTTTCGGGTTTCCCGTCCCGAAAGGAGCAAGCAGTTCCAGTTCCTGAATAAAACCCTCTGATACCCGGGAAAGCGGCAGGGCAATATCGATATGTACCTTCGTTGTAAAGTCATCCTCTGTCAGCGAACAGTTCTCATTCAGCTGTCTCCGCAATTCCCCCATGTTCTCCCGCGGAAGCGACAGGCCCGCCGCCATCTTATGCCCGCCGAATTTGTCAAACAGATCCTTGCAGGCGGAAAGGTGTGCAAACATATCATACGCCTCTATGGAACGCCCGGATCCTTTTACGCCCTCCTCTGCATCTGTCAGCACAATCGTTGGCTTATGATACCTTTCTCTGATCCGCCCGGCTATGATACCCGCCAAGCTTTCGTGGCAGTCTGGCAAGTACAAAATCAGCACTTTGTCCTGCTTATCCGAACTGAGCTCTTCCACCGCATTTTTCTGCCTTTCCTGATTTTCCGTATCTGAAACCTGTACATTCACAGTATCCGTATATTCTTTCTCCGTCTCCCGCTCCAACAGCCTCACCGCCTGCCTCACTCCAGCTTCCGTCATCTCCTTCCTGCTGTCATTCAGGCTCTTAAGCTCCGCCGCCATAGGCACAGCCTTCCTGTAATCCTCCTCCAGCCACAGCTTTAACGACAGCGCCGCGCTCTCCAGCCTCCCCGAAGCATTCACACAGGGTCCCAGCACAAAGCCGATATGATAAGCCTCCAGCTTCCTCCGGTCCAGCTTATTGACCTCGATCAGTGCCCGCAGCCCCGGGTGGAAAGTATTTCGCATCCGCTTTAACCCTTCCTTCACAATAATGCGGTTTTCATCTTTTAATTCCATCACGTCGCCCACTGTGGCAAAAGCCGCCGGTTCCAGCAGCGCATCCAGAAGCTCTCTGCCGATCCCCAGAGCCTGCACCAGTTTATAAGCCACCACCGCCCCACAGATCCCCGGAAAAGGATAAGTCTCCCCCGGCTGTTTCGGATCCACCACCGCTTCCGCAGGCGGCAGATGATATTCCCTCTCCCCCGCCGTTCCACTTTCCGTAAACGGTACCTCATGATGGTCCGTCACCACCACCTGCATGCCCAGTTTATGGGCTAACTCGATCTGATCCGCCGCCGCAATGCCGTTATCACAGGTCACGATCAGCTCGATCCCATCCTCCGCCGCCTGCTCGATCAGATGATCGTTCAGTCCGTAACCATCCTTGATCCGGTGCGGAATCGCCATATCTACATCTGCCCCCAGAGACTGAAAGGATCTTACCAGAATATAGGTAGCGCAGACGCCGTCTATATCATAGTCCCCGATCACCCGAATCTTCTGTTTCTCCGCGATCGCTTTTTTTACAACAGTCACCGCCTGCTCCATCCCTTTTAACCGCTGCGGCGCATACAGATCCTCTATCCCCCCATGCAGATATTTCCGGATCTCCTCTTCCCCGCACACATCCCTGTTCCGGATCAGCCTTGCCAGCACCGGAGAGATCTCAAACTCCTCCGCTATCTTATTAAAATCCGCCTTTTTTGCGGCCACAAACCAGTTTGCCATTCGCTTATATTCTCCAATTCAAAAATGATATTCAATCATAAATACTATTTACACCCCATATTAACAGATTCATTTCCACAAAAATACACAATTCCACAAAATATATAAACAAACAAGGCAGAGCCATCTCCGCCCTGCCTGCTTTTTCCATTTTCATTGCGAAATAATTGTCCGTTGCCACCTCAACCGCAACCGCTCAACCTTATTTCGCCTCGTCCTTCTGCTTAATCTTCGTCCGCAGCACATACCACAGCGCTCCCGTGATGCATACCGACGAGTACGTACCGCACAGAATACCCGCCATCAGCGGCAGCGCAAACTCACGAATACTGGAAACGCCGAACACATAAAGCGCCGCCACCATGATAAAGGTGGTCAGGGACGTAAAGATACTTCTGGATAACGTCTGCGTGATGGAATGGTTTACCAGTTCCTGCAGATCGTCCTTTCTCGTCATGCTCTTCATATTCTCCCTGATACGGTCAAAGATAACGATAGTCGCATTGATGGAGTAACCCACGATCGTCAGCATGCAGGCGATAAACGTCGAACCCACGGAAACCCTGGTCACCGCATAGAACGCCAGCACCACCAGCACGTCGTGAATCAGTGCAATCACCGCGCTTGCACCGAAACGGATATCCTTAAACCGGAACCAGATATAGAGCAGCATACAGATTGTCGCAATGGCAACCGCAACAACGGCATCCATCTGCGCCTCGGAGCTGATGGTAGAGCTGATGGTCTCCGCTGTGATCGGATATGTTTCATCCAGCGAAAAATTTTCTTCCAACATCGCATTCAGTTCTTCTCTCTCTTCCACTTCCAGCGTTCTTGTCTTAAAGATCACCTGATTGCCGCCTGCCACTTTCTGCACCTGCACATTGGCGTCCCCGGTGATATCCTCAATCCCCGGCACCACCTCAGCATCCAGCCTTTCAATGGAGTAATCTTCCGTGAAGGTAACCGTAGTCTGGGTACCGCCCATGAAATCCAGAGAGTAGTTTAATGCGCCCTTTCCGCCGCTCTTCTGTACGCCCATCACCACAAAACCGGCGAGAATCACTGCGACGGACACGCCAAAGAACAAATGCTTCCTGCCAAGGAAGTGGATGGATTTCTTCTCCTTTGCCACACCAAAGACTTTTACGGAGTCGAGTCCCAAGCCCATCAGGGCGTTTAAAATAATACGGGTGATAAATACCGCCGTAAACATGGACAAAATGATACCAAGCGCCAGGGTCTGTGCAAAGCCCTTGATCGCCCCAGTACCGCGCAGGCCCAACACGATAGCGGCGATCAGCGTTGTGATATTACCGTCGATGATAGCCGACAGCGCCTTGTTAAAGCCGATCTTTACAGAAGAGGCTACCGTCTTTCCGGTGGCTAACTCCTCACGGATTCTGGCAAAGATGATCACGTTTGCATCCACCGCCATACCGATACCCAGGATAATACCCGCGATACCAGGCAGAGTCAGTGTAATATTGAAGGAACCAAGCAGAATAACGACCAGTTCCACATACATGCCAAGGGCCAACACCGCCGCCAGACCGGGCACGAAATAAACTGCTATCATAAATACCGCAATGATTGCAAAACCCACTGCTCCGGCAAGTAATGCCGTCCGGATGGCGTCAGAGCCAAGCTGGGCGCCCACCACGTTGCTTCGCAGTTCTTCCAAGGTAAGCGTCAGTCCGCCGATACGGATCGTAGAGGCCAGATTTTCCGCCGCCTCAAAGGATTCCATGTTGGTGATCACGCAGTTGCCGTCCGTGATCTGCTGCTGTACCGCGGGCCAGCTGATAATCGCCCCATCATAGACGATGTAGATCGGATCGTGATTCGGCGCTGCTGCTGCCGTGGCCTCAGAAAATTTCTCCGCGCCTTCATCCGTCAGCGTCAGACGCACTTCGTAGTCCATATTGCCCATATCGTTCTGTCTGCTGGCCGCCTGGGCATCCACCACATCCGTCCCCTGCAAAACCAACTCGCCGTTTATATCATAAAACTCCAGGGAACCGGGACGTCCCAGCTCTTCCAGAATTTCGTTGGCATTCTCCACACCCGGAATCTCGATACTGATCCGGTTGCTGCCCTCCTGATAGGCGTGGGCTTCCGTGCTGTAGCCTTCCACACGTCTCTGCAGCTTGTACACCGTATCGCTCATATCAGCGGCACTGGGATTCTCCTCGCCCACTACCTGATAGGTGATGCTGACACCGCCTTCCAGATCGAGTCCCAGTTTGATATCGCTGCCGGAGCCCGACTTTGTCTCACCCCAGCCATATACGGCGGTATATCCGAACAGCGCGAGCAGCGCTATAAATACCACCAGCACTATGGCTGATCTTACCTTGCTTTGTTTCATTACTTTACTCTCCTTCCGCAAGTGCCGCCTTTATCATGATCGCGCACTCAATTCTTTTTCGCTGCAGCTCACAGCCGATCTCATAAGTGTCCGTTATACTCCCGTGAAAATTGTAGGAGTTTGCCGCACAGCCGCCGCTGCAATAAAATTTTGCGAAACAGTCCTTACACTTTTCTTTCGCATACACATTGCATTCTTTGAAGCTGTCCCTGATGTCCGTGCGCAAAATGCCTTCGTCTACATTGCCCATCAGAAACTCTTCCCGCCCCACAAACTGATGGCAGGGATAAAAATCTCCCCAGGGGGTGACAGCCAGATACTCCGTGCCGCTGCCGCAGCCGGACAGTCTCTTTGCCACACAGGGACCACCCTCTAAATCTATCATAAAATGAAAAAAATTGAAACCTTTTCCTTCTTTTCCGTAGCGGATCAATTCCTTCGCCAGCCTGTCATACTCCTCAAGAAGCACCGGAATGTCTTCCTCTCTCAGCGCATATTCTTCTGTCTTCTCGGCCACTACCGGCTCCACCGAGATCTGCTCAAATCCCAGATCAACCAGATGCAGCACATCCTTCGAGAAATCCAGATTATGCCGCGTGAATGTGCCGCGGACATAATAATTCATCTGATTCCTGCTTTTTGCCGCCTTCTCAAATTTCGGCACTATCATATCGTAACTGCCCTGTCCACCCCGGAAAGGACGCATCAGATCATGGATCTCTTTCCGCCCGTCGATGGAGAGCACAAGATTCGCCATCTCCCTGTTGCAGAACTCCAGGATTTCATCGTTTAACAGCACCCCGTTGGTCGTCAACGTAAACCGGAATTTTTTGTGGAAAGGCTCCTCCAGGCTTCTGCCGTAAGCTACCAGATCTTTGACCACCTGCCAGTTCATCAGGGGCTCTCCGCCAAAAAAGTCCACTTCCAGCTGCACCCGGTTTCCGGAATTTGCCACCAGAAAATCGAGAGCCTTCTTCCCAACTTCAAAGGACATTAACGCCCGCCTGCCATGATACTCGCCTTCCTCCGCGAAACAGTATTTACAGGCAAGATTACAGTCGTGGGCGATATGCAGACAGAGCGCCTTCACCACAGTCTGTCTGTTTTTGAAATCAAAGATATAATTTTTGTAGATATCCTCCGTATAGAGCTGTCCGGCCTGCGCAAGTGATAACAGTTCCTCTGCGATCTCCCGTTTCTCCGCCTCCGTGCAGGCGAGTTCCCGCAGTGCTTCCGCTGCCTGTTCCAACAGCATTTCGGGGAGTTCCACACCCTGTTCCTTTCCTGCAGATGTTCCGGAAATTTCTTCCGCCTGCTCTTCTTTTGCAGAAATTCCGGAAGCAGTTTCTTCTGTCTGCTCACGTTTCCGCCAAGCCTCCCAGACAGGCTCAATAAGCGGCACCGCCTGATAAGAAAGCCCGTCCATCACATGGACGCTGCCGCTGTTCACATCCAATACGATATGATATCCGTTGTTGACATACTGATGTATCATAACAAATAATCCTTTACTGACTATCCCTTTTGCCGTCCGGAAGTGCGGCATCCTGCCGTGAAACACGCTGCCATGCAGCGCAAAACCGGCACAGAAAACACTCCGATCAGCATTTCCCTGACACCGCAAAGAAGCAGCGAGATCTCCCGCTGCTTACGAAAAGAATCACCACCTTATTTCCGGATCTGCTCGCAGCTCTGATTGCCGACTGTGCAGGAAGTTTTGCATGCCGACTGGCAGGATGTCTGGCACTCGCCGCAGCCGCCTTTCTTCATGGATTCCTTTAAATCTCTTGTTGTCAATGTTTTAATATGTTTCATAACAGGACCTCCTACTTTATCTTCCTCTTTTTCTTCACGTCCGTTCTTTCCCGGACATATCTTTTAGGAGTATAGCACAAAAACTGATGCATGAAAAGAGGGTAGTGAAATATTTCTTCCCTTTTCTCCTCTGTAAATCAATTTTTTTGGTAAGATACCTCTGCCTGTGATAAAATATTATTTATGGCAATTTATCATTTTCACAGAAGAAAAATAATTGCCCGGTTTTCATTCTGCCAAAGCAAACAGGGGGAGAACAATGCAAAAAATGATGCGCAGCACCGTATCCTGCCGGGATAACGGCCTGAAACTGGAACGATTTCTGAAAACCCGACTGCACCTGTCCAAAAAGGAGATCAGCCGGGCTAAATTCCTGGAAAACGGGATCTGCGTCAACGGAAAGCGCCAGAGAACCGATGCGTTGTTAAAAAACGGAGATCTGGTGGAGATCCTGCTGGAAACCGGCGATAAAACTTCCGGGAGCGTGACAGCTTCCGAGAAAAAACTCTCTGTCCTCTACGAGGACGAGGATGTGATCGTTTTAGACAAACCTGCCGGTATTTCCATTCACCCGTCATGCAGAAAAGATACAGATACGTTAGCCAACCGTCTGGCCTATTATCTGCGGGACAAAAACGAGGACTCCGTCATCCGGATCTTCGGCAGACTGGATAAGGATACCTCCGGAGTCGTATTAGCCGTAAAAAACCGAGCGGCAGCCTCTAGGCTGGAGCTACAGCGAAAAAACGGTACCCTCCGCAAAACCTATCTGGCCATCACGGAAGGGATACCCTGTCCGCCGGCCGGCGTGATCCGTCTTCCCATAGGCGCCGATCCCGAAAAACCGAAGTGCATGTGTATCGCCTCCGACGGGAAAAATGCCGTCACCAACTATGAAACTTTAGCTGCAGGCAACGGCTGCGCACTGGTGCGCCTTTCTTTAGAGACCGGCAGAACCCACCAGATCCGGGTGCATATGGCGGCCATCGGCTCTCCCCTTCTTCGGGATCCCATTTACGGGAAAGCAGGGCCCTCTCCATTTCCGTCAGGTATTTCACACCCTCTCTCAGATAATTCTGCATGCAAAAATAATATTCCGGAATTAAAACGTACCGCGCTTCATGCCTGCAGCATCCGTTTTCTGCAGCCCTTTACCGGAAAAGAGCTCCTGATGGAAGCTCCTGTTCCGGCAGATATGCTGTTTCTTTTTTCCATATAGTTTCCTGCTGTTTTGCCGCAATACGGAAAAGCAGCTCTTTCATGGTTTTACACAGGAAAAACCTCATGCCAAAAATTCATCCAGCTCATCCCTGTAAAACATAAAGCCACAATAATCCGGATCACCGTACCCTCTGCCCTCCACATACATATCCACGCCATCCATGCCTTCTCTTATATAAGGTTTTGCCTTTTCCGGTGAAAACCTGTCTATCATCCCCAGCATATGGTCAATGTGCGCACGCTTAATCGGCAGCGGATGATGCCCGCCCAGATATTTCTCAAAATGAAATTCCATTATCCTGCAAAGGCTCTGCCGGTATCGCCTTAACGGAATCGTCGGTTTTGCACACTGCAGAAAAACCCGCTGGTTCATCGTATCCCCTGTCATCATGATTTCCGACTTACTGTCATAGAAACAAAAACTGCCCCAGGTATGTCCGGGCGTATGTATTGCTGTGACCATCCTGCCCCCCAGATCAAATTCCTGCCCATCCGATAAAAACTTTACTTTTGTCTTTCCAAACAGCGTCTTCCTTCCGGCATCGTAAGATTCTTTCCCATACAGCATTTTGAGCATCGGTTCCTCTTCGGCGCCGATCCATACCTCTTCAAAGCTGCCGGATCCCGATGTATGGTCCGGATGGACATGGGTTGCCACCGCTATAACAGGTCTGTCTGTCAGAAGAGATAAAAACGGCTCAAAAATATCGTCTCCAAATCCGTTGTCGATCAGCATGGACACCTGTTCCCCAACCACCAGACCGATCTCCAGATCCCAATCCACACCGCCGGTCACATAACCCAGATATGTGGCGTTATCCCCTGTTTTCACATCCAGCGTGATACCGATTTTTGTAAGGTTGTTTTTTAACATTTCATACGCGGTAGTCCGATAGGTATCATTGTCCACACAGCAGATAAGCGTAGAGCCCTCGCCATATCCCGCTTCCTCAAACAATTCTTTTGCTTTGTCCAGATCAAAGGGATAAGGATCCGGCATCTCCTCCATAAATTCCTGTGTCATGGAAGCGGGCGTATTCGCCAAATAACCGCTGGATTCAAAGGCTCCCTTCCACATCGCCTCCTTATCTATGGCATAGCATATTGCCTGACGTACCCGGACGTCCGCACAGGCGCTGCCGGCATCCAGATTAAACACAAACAGCTGCTGATACAAACCCGGGGCCGTCTGATACCTGATCTCCTCATAGACACCGTTTTTCACATCGTCAATATCGTACTGTGTGGGATACAGGATCATATTGACACCGCCGGTCTGCAGTTCACTGAAGGCAGTGGTATCCTCATCAATACGCCGCACAATCACATCCGTAATCGGAGAATCATTTCCTCCGTAATAGTCATCGAACTTTTTCAGAACGATGGAATCTCCCGCATTCTATTCTGCAACCTGATAAGGGCCATATCCCGCAAAGGTATCAGACTGTGTGAAAACAGCGAAATCTCCACTGGCCTCCGCAGCCTCTTTCGAGTAGATCATCCTCTCTCCCACATCTTTCCAGTTTCCGATATTGGCAGACAGGAACGGAACATAGACCACATTGGATTCCAGCGCTTTTACTTCCTCAAACACAATGTTATAACCCGACACACTCCCAAATTCATCGGTATGTTTGATGCTGTATACAACATCTTCCGCATCCAGAACCGTACCGTCATGCATGGGCACTCCCTCTTTCAGCGTCAGGGTGATGGCCGTATAGTCCTCGTTCCACTCATAAGAATCCACGATGGAATTTTCGATCACATACTCATAGCTGCCATCGTCGGTAACAATGCAGTTGAACAGAGTGGGAGCCACAAGGCTGGAGATCATACGGCCATTCTGTGCATAGCCGATCTGCTTGATATCACCCTTCATGGCAATGACCAGATCACTTTTTGATGATTTTCCCCCTGCCTGATCATCCGCAGCTTCCGTTCCTGCCTCCTCCGCACTTTCTTTTGTCTCTTCGACTGTCGTTTCGCCTGCTCCACCGCCTCCGCAGCCCGTGAGTACAAAAGAAACCGACAGCAGAAAAGCTGACAAAAATACGAAACTTTTTTTCTTTTTCATTTTGAATCTCCTTTT
This sequence comes from uncultured Lachnospiraceae bacterium, assembly GCA_910578085.1. GTDB lineage: Bacteria > Bacillota > Clostridia > Lachnospirales > Lachnospiraceae > 1XD8-76. The sequence goes on from CAJTPM010000006.1 coordinate 95,111, forward strand.
CGTTTTGTATGATATGATGTTTTCAAATAACTTTTTCAGGAAAGACCGTTTATCTCCCTCACAAGATGACAGGCGGCAAAGTGGTCCGGCAGCACTTCCTCACAGACCGGCGTCTTACTGTGACAGATCTCGCGGGCATAGGGACATCTTGATGCAAACCTGCAGCCGGGCGGCGGATCGATGGGGGAAGTCAGTTCCCCTTTCAATGCAATGCGCCGCTTTTTGTGGCGGATATCCGGCAGCGGAACTGCTGAGAGAAGGGCCTTCGTATAGGGATGAAGCCGATGCCTGAACAACTCCTTTGCAGGCGCTTTCTCCACCATCTGCCCCAGATACATCACCAGTATGTCGTTGGAAATGTACTTTACTACAGACAGATCATGGGTGACAAAGATATAAGTCAGTTTACGCTCCTCCTGAATATCGCTCATCAGATTTAAGATCTGAGCCTGAATGGAAACATCCAATGCTGATACCGGTTCATCACAGACCACAAACTCCGGCTCAATAACCAGGGCTCTGGCGATCCCGATCCGCTGTCTGCGACCACCGTCCAGTTCATGGGGATAGCTGTTGACCAGCCGTCTGGCCAGTCCTACGGTATCCATGATCCTGTACACCTTCTCCTGAATCTGTCCACTGTTATCATGCCCCATGATCCGTAACGGCTCTGCGATAGACTCGTACAGCGACATGCGCGGATTTAAGGAAGAATAAGGATCCTGAAAAATCATCTGCATCTTTTTTCGCAGTGTTGTCAGCTCCTGTCTGTCCACATGGGTAATATCCCTGCCGAAGAACAGAATCTGTCCCGCATTGCTCTCCAACAGATGGATCAATACCCGCCCCAACGTAGACTTGCCACAGCCGGATTCCCCCACAACTCCTAACGTCCTGCCGGCGTCTATGGAAAAACTGATATCGTCCACCGCATGCACCAAACCTGCAGGCACGGAAAAATACTTTTTCAGGTTTTTCACTTCCAGAATCGGCGTATTCTCTATCCTATTTTCTCTGGTTTCGTCCATTCCCATCCCCTCCTTCCTCAATCCTGCTTTTTTCTTTCTTCATACAGCCATGATGGTAGCACTGTACAAAATGACCCGGTTCCACTTCTGTCAACACAGCCGGTTTCTCCAGACACTCCTTTGTCGCATAAGGGCATCTGGGAGAAAATTTGCAGCCCTGCGGAAGATTCGACGGATCCGGCATCAGCCCTTCAATGGGTTTCAGCCTGTTGCCCTCCCCCACCGCATTGGGCAGGGAATCAAACAGTCCCCGGGTGTAAGGGTGTTCGGTCCTCTCAAAAATATGTTCCAGATCTCCCATCTCCACGATCTCCCCGGCATAAATAACGGCAACCCGGTCGCACATTTCAGCAATGATTCCCAGATCATGGGTAATCATCAAAACAGAAGTCCCCATTTTTTTCTTGATGTCATTCATCATATCCAACACCTGGGCCTGAATCGTGACATCCAACGCCGTAGTCGGCTCATCCGCCAGCAGCAGTTCCGGAGAACAAGCCAGTGCAATGGCAATAACGATGCGCTGCAGCATGCCTCCGGAAATGATCCCCGCAGATAAGCTTAAAATAACCATGACGGAAATAATAATAAACCCTGCCATCCCTGTGGGATTGTGAAGGAAACGAATCATCGCTTCCCGAAACAGACTCCGCTGTCTGCTTTTTTCAGGCATCTTACTTTTAGCCATCTTTAATTTCCCTCCTTCGCCAGATCAGCTGCCGTAATCTTTCTCTTCTTTGCCGATGCTCCTTTAAACCCGGCCTTGATCCGGGGATCAACCGCCGCATAAAGTATGTCAATGATCAGATTCACAACGGACACCGTAACCGCTGTCAGTATGATGGCGGCTCGAAGCTGCGGGAAATCACGGTTATTGATGGCCTCCACCATATACCGTCCCAGACCGGGAATGGCAAAGATCTGCTCGATAATCATGGTTCCGCCAAGGGCCATCGCAAAATGAAGGCCCGCACAGGTAATGATCGGTATCAGCGCATTTCCCATAATGTGATGCAGCACGACTTTGCTTTCTTTCTGGCCCTTGGCTCTGGCCGTCCGCACAAAATCCTGTTTCACATTATCCAAAACCGCGGCACGCACATTCCGCATATAGCCTGCCGCCCCCAGAACGCCTGTGGAGATTGCCGGCAGCACCCAGTATTTCGGACCATACCATCCCGATACAGGAAACCATTTCAGGTCCACCGCAAATTTTAAAATTAACAGAAGCGCAAACCAGAAACTCGGCATCGCCGCCCCGATCATCGCAAGCACCCGTATCACGCCGTCTTTCCAGGTACTTCTGTTCAAAGCTGCAAATACTCCGGCCAGAACCCCGATAGAGGCCGCCACAACCTGCGTCAGAATTGCCAGCACAAAGGTGGTAGGCCACCGTTCAAACAGATCCTTCGTCACAACCTGTCCCGTCCTGAACGATTTTCCAAAATCCCCTCTGGTCACAATACCGCAAAGGTATTTGCCATATTGCACAAGCAGCGGATCATTCAGGTTGAATTCTTCCCGCCACGCCTCCTTCTCCTCCTCGGATGCGTCGACGCCGAGCTGAAGTTCAGCCGGATCTCCCGGTGCCAGATATTGCAGAAAAAAAATCAGAAATGTCACTGCAAGGATAACCGGAACCATCATAATCAGCCTTTTCCCAATATAACGAATCATGAAATATCCTCCTGTCTTTTCATCTGTCAGTTATCAGTCCCCCAAAAACCGTCAATTTGTATACATTTAATATATCGCATTGATAATCATTTGTGAAATTCTAATATATTATTACTGATACGCGAAACGTATTACCAAAAAGCCGGTCTGCACTGCACACTGCTTATTATAAGTAACAGTGCACTTTGCAAACCGGTATTCCACCCTCGCGGCAGTCGCCAGAAGATATCCAAGGCGAACAAGTTCGCCTGCAAGCACGGCTACCTGGCTCGTTGCCCGCAGAAATAAAAATTCCCCATCTGTGTCCATGAACCTGGACCACAGATGGGGAATCATACATCTGAATTTTATGATATTTTATGCCTGCTGCTCTCTGTACAGGCTCTGCATAAGCGCCACAAACTGGCCTGCATGCAGTTCCGGCCTGTCCTTATGCCACATAGCATAATAGTCGATGGCAGACGGCTCCTTCAAATGGATGTTTAAGGGAATAATATGGCAGCCCTCCATCGGACGGACTGAATACTGTGGAAATACTCCCACGCCGAATCCGGCCCGCATCAGCATGGTAACCTCCTGCATATCATAACAGTAAGTATATTTACTGTCCGGGCATTCCCGAAAAGCCATTCCTGCCGGCGTCAGCTCCACACTGTGTTTATCCCTTTTAAAAAGCCTGACATGTATTTCCTCCTCCAGACTTTTTATCTCCCTTGTAACCGTGGGCTGGGTAGTATACAGTTCTCTCGCAGTTTTTGCAAAATTCAAATTATCGGCAAGCCGCAGAAAAATTTCGATCTGTTTGTTTGTCATAGCAATCCTCTGTTATCCATCGTTTGTTTCTATTCCTCTCTTCACCCCCTGTTCTCATTTCACTGTTCTTTCTCCGCCACAACTCCAATCAGCTTCTTCATTAACGGAATATAGGTGACCGCAAAAATAAAAAACGCCAGAAGTCCCGCTTCCTTCTTATTCTTTTTCGGGATCTGCATTCCTGCCAGGATTCCCAGAGAAAGAAGGCAGAATTTCAGCACGGCAATATCCCTCCAGGTGCTTTTCTCCAGAAATCTGTCGGCGTAATAAAATAATTTTTTCATGAGAATTTCCTCCTGTTTTTCTATAATATCTTTCATTTTCTACATAAAAACACCAACTAAACACCATCTTTTTTCAAAAGCTTTCTGGCTCTCAAAAGCTGATTGCGCACCGTCGATGCCGGACAATGCAGCATTCCCGCGATCTCCGAAGCCTGATATCCCTCATAACAGTGCAGATATACCACCTCTTTGTACTTTAGCGGAAGTGCCATGATAAGTTCTGATATCCCTTCCTCCCCCCCGCAGAAACGCTGTTTTCCGATTTCAGACAGTTCCTGATATATTGAAACTTCCGTTTGAAACGCCTCAGTTCGTCCTTGCATGTGTTTGATGCCGTAACGATCAGCCACGCCTTTTCATGCTCCTCAGATGCAAAATTTCTGACAGCCGTCACACTGTCGCCTCAATCAACAGCTTATCCCCCAGCACGATCTCTTTCACACCAACTTCCTTCTTTTTATTAAAATTAAAGCTCAGCATATACCCCTTTTTTAAATGAAAGTGATCCAGATATTCTGAAAGCTGTTTTTCCCCTCTCTCATGGTAAGCGTTTCCGCGCCACACCTTCATCTCGATTACACTCTGTTCCCCGCGGTAATCGATCACCAGATCCATCCGCTCCCGGCTTCGCGTCTCCGCTTCCACATAGCAGTTTCCAACACCGTTGATGATCGGTTTCAAAAACAGCATAAAGTAACGCCTGCCCACATCTTCCAGAAACGTTTCATCCCTGTCCCCATAGAGGTCGTCAAACGTCTCCACAAACTTTTCCAGCACACGCCGCACGTTCAGATGACCGCCGACAATAAACTGGCTCCCTTCCCTTGCGCCTGCGTCGTACATTTTGCTTGTCGCAAACTCCTCGGAAATAAACAGGTTGTAAAGCACCGTCTCAAAAATCCGGTTGGCAATCACTGCCGTCCCGCCTCTGTTTTTGATAAAGCCGAACATCGCCGCCATCTCGATATACTGATTCTGCGGGACATAGGGAATCTGCTTTCCCGTAAACAGCAGTTCATACAGTACGGTGCGAAGCATCGGATACTCCGCTAACTTCCCGGTCAACGACTGAAACAGCGTATTGTTGTCACTGGTCAGCAGTTTTACCGCCTCCAGAAAACCTTTCTTTGTCCAAGCGCTGCTTTTATCTGGGAAATGCTCCGTCCCGGCAATCTCCTCATCCATGAATTTGCAGAGCCTTGACACCAAATACGGATAACCAGACGTATAATCATAAAGGAGCCCTGACAGTTCTTTTATGTCCATACTGGTCTGGTGGTCTTTCTTATATTCCTCCAACATCCCGCTTATATCTTTCACGGAAAAATGCATAGTTATATTAAAATCCGCCGCAATGTTCCACGGACTGTTTACTTTATGATCGGCGTCGGGCCGGATCTTATATTTCAAATTCCTGACATCATAAACCCCTGCAAGAATAACCGACTGAAACGTCGGCGTCTCATCTCTGTCAAGATAAGCAGCCCGCAGCTGCGCCAGAAAATCCAGAAAAATCTGATTATTTGCCGCTGTATCCACTTCATCTATAAGTAAAACAATTGGTTTTTCTGAATCCCCGCACCATTCACTAAAGCAGTCAAACATCTCTGCCATCCTTACATTTTTCAATGCAATGTCCGCCAAATTTAACAGCCTTTTTTTAATATCCTCCGGCACATCCACCCGGTTTCTTATTTTTTTACCGATCTCCCTCGCCAGCGCATGAACAAAAGAATCACCTGACATAAACTCAGCCGATTCTATATTTTGAAAATCCAGACTGATCACAAGATAATCCTCTTTTAAAAAATCAACAAGCGCCCGCAAAGTTGTTGTCTTGCCATACTGTCTCGCCTTATTGATCGTAAAATAATCGCCGTTATCGATCATTATCTTGATCTCACAAAGTCTTGATTCAAGCTTTACCATATAATGCCTGCCTGTTCTGCAGGCACCGTTTATATTGAATATTCTGGGCATCTGTCTCCGTCTTCCTTTCTCAATAATTTCTACCCTATATCACACTGTCGCCTCAATCAACAGCTTATCCCCCAGCACGATCTCTTTCACACCAACTTCCTTCTTTTTATTAAAATTAAAGCTCAGCATATACCCCTTTTTTAAATGAAAGTGATCCAGATATTCTGAAAGCTGTTTTCCCCCTCTCTCATGGTAAGCGTTTCCGCGCCACACCTTCATCTCGATTACACTCTGTTCCCCGCGGTAATCGATCACCAGATCCATCCGCTCCCGGCTTCGCGTCTCCGTTTCCACATAGCAGTTTCCAACACCGTTGATGATCGGTTTCAAAAACAGCATAAAGTAACGCCTGCCCACATCTTCCAGAAACGTTTCATCCCTGTCCCCATAGAGGTCGTCAAACGTCTCCACAAACTTTTCCAGCACACGCCGCACGTTCAGATGACCGCCGACAATAAACTGGCTCCCTTCCCTTGCGCCTGCGTCGTACATTTTGCTTGTCGCAAACTCCTCGGAAATAAACAGGTTGTAAAGCACCGTCTCAAAAATCCGGTTGGCAATCACTGCCGTCCCGCCTCTGTTTTTGATAAAGCCGAACATCGCCGCCATCTCGATATACTGATTCTGCGGGACATAGGGAATCTGCTTTCCCGTAAACAGCAGTTCATACAGTACGGTGCGAAGCATCGGATACTCCGCTAACTTCCCGGTCAACGACTGAAACAGCGTATTGTTGTCACTGGTCAGCAGTTTTACCGCCTCCAGAAAACCTTTCTTTGTCCAAGCGCTGCTTTTATCTGGGAAATGCTCCGTCCCGGCAATCTCCTCATCCATGAATTTGCAGAGCCTTGACACCAAATACGGATAACCAGACGTATAATCATAAAGGAGCCCTGACAGTTCTTTTATGTCCATACCG
>CAJTPM010000006.1:101819-167713 GCA_910578085.1 uncultured Lachnospiraceae bacterium
GGATAACCAGACGTATAATCATAAAGGAGCCCTGACAGTTCTTTTATGTCCATACCGGTCTGGTGGTCTTTCTTATATTCCTCCAACATCCCGCTTATGTCTTTCGCGGAAAAATGCATAGTTATATTAAAATCCGCCGCAATATCGAATGTCGTAAACTCCCGTCAGTATGACAGACTGAAATGTGGAGATTCTTTTTCTCATCAGATAATACTGCCGCAGTCCCGCAAGAAAATCAATAAACACCTAATTGTTCGAAGCAGAGTCTACTTCATCAATCAGTAATACGATCTTTTTTCAGAATTCCCGCACCATTTCAGCAATAAAATAAACAACGCAGATATTGTCATTTCTCTGACTTTATGATCAGCATACTGCTCAAATTCCGCTTTCAGATCATCTGGCATATTTTTGCCGCACAACAGTAACTGTCTTGAAAAAGCTGCGACAAAGTTCTGCTCGGATACAAAATCTGCATAGCTGATTCCCTGAAAATCCAGGCTGATCACCTCATAGTCCTTTTTCAAATACTCTGCAAGCGCCGCCAATACAGTTGTCTTTCCATACTGTCTGGCCCTGTTGATCGTAAAATATTTTTCGGCATCCACCATAGCCCTGATTCGCTCAAGCCGTCCTGTCAGATCCACCATATAATGCATTTGCGAATCACAATATCCCTCCGTATTAAACGTTCTTGCCATCTATCAAAACGCCCCCTTCCCGGTTACGTCATCCCTTTTTCACTTTAATCTCCGATACTTTCTAATTATACTATAGGTACTGATAAAAGACAAATCTCTTTATCGCCCAAAACTGCATCTCTCCATCTTTTTCAAATGTAAGGTTTCCGCAAGCCTCAGGAAAGGTTCTTTTAAGGTTCACGCAGTAAAATTTACTCAAATCAAATTCTGAGGAGGAGGTATCTCATTACCATGATGGACTACATCATTGAAACAAAAAATCTCACCAAACAGTACGGCACCGCAAAAAGCGTAAACAGTTTAAACATCCACGTTCGGAAAGGCCGGATCTACGGACTGCTCGGGCGAAACGGCGCCGGGAAGACCACCACCATGAAAATGCTGCTCGGCCTTACTAAGCCCACTTCCGGCGAAGTGATGATTTGGGAAAAATCCCTTGCCGGAAACGAGAAGAACGCTTTGCCCCGGATCGGCTCCCTGATCGAATCCCCCGGTTTTTATCCCAACCTTACGGCCACCGAAAATTTACAGATCTTCGCCGCCCTGCGGGGTTTGAACGACAAATCCGCGGTAAAGGAAGCCCTGGAACTGGTAAGCCTGCCCTATAAAGACAGGAAGCTGTACTCCCAGTATTCCCTGGGCATGAAACAGCGGCTCGCCATCGCCCTCGCCGTGATGCATGATCCCGAGCTTCTGATCCTGGACGAACCGATCAACGGTCTGGATCCCATCGGTATCGCAGAGGTGCGCGCTTTTATCCGTGCCCTATGCGACGAGAGAGGAAAAACCATCCTGATCTCCAGCCATATCCTGTCCGAGATCGCCCTGCTCGCCGATGATATCGGCATTATAGACAAAGGTGTCCTGTTGGAGGAGGAGAGCCTCGGAGAACTGGAAGCAAAAAGCAGCAGGTACATCCGCCTCACCGTCTCCGATTCCGACAAAGCTGTAAAGATACTGGAGCATCAATTTCACGAATACCGATACGCTGTGCAGGATGTCCACGGTCTGCAGATCTATAATCCGGATCTCTCCGTGGGCAGGATCGTCACGGCCTTTGTAAAAGACGGTTTGGAAGTATCGGAAGCTTTTATCCATGAGGAAAGTCTGGAAGACTATTTTAAACGGGTGACAGGAGGTGAGGGCATTGCTTAAACTGATCAGATGTGAATTTTTGAAAATCAAAAGAAAAAAATTATTCCGGATCGCTTTTCTCACCACCTTTATTATGCCTGTCTTTTATTTCATGATCATAAAGGAGGCAACTCTCGACAATCTCATGTCGGTGGTGCAGGAGGAGAACGGCTTTCTGGTGCTGATTCCCCTCTCCATCGTGCTGGCCGCCAACCTCTTTTTCGAGGAACAGGATCACGACACCTTAAAAAACCTGCTGTGTATCCCAGTCACAAAGTCAAGGCTTGCTCTGGCAAAACTTTTTGTCATTCTGCTCTTTGACCTCGCCTATGAACTGGCGGGCTTTCTCGTCTCTCTCCTGCTCGCGCTCTTTTCCGACGTTCCGTTGAACGGGCTGGGGAAAGAATTTCTTCTGACCGTTTGCTGCGGCGTGCTGCTGTGGGCGGCGTCGATGCCCTGCCTGCTCTTTGTGATCTGGTGCAACAGATCCTACATCATCTCCGTGATCATCGCCTTCGCCTACACGACGCTTGGGTATATTCTGCACATCAGCGACGCGGTGATACGGGTACCTCTGGGATGCAATCTGCCCACTTTTCTCCCGGTTCCTGTGATCTTCCGGTGGCTTTATCAGTTTCACTCTCTGGAGAACGCGGGCTCTGTGCTCACGGAATTTTATGAGGGATTCCGCCCTTATTTCGTGCCCACACCGGCGGTTTTTGCCATCCTCATTGGGGAAGCGCTTTTCTGCATCCTTATCATGATAAAAATATATGAGAAACAGAAAATTTAATTTCAGACAGGAGGAAACACCATGTTTGCCATGATAAAAACCGAATTTCAGAAAATAAAGCGGTACCACATCCTGCTGATCGGCCTGATCGGCATGGCATGTTCGCCGTTACTTCAATACCTTTCTCAGCTTGTGATGAATGAGGAGCTGAGAAACCCCCACTTTAATTTTGCAGCTCTGATCGACAACACGATCTGGGGCAACACGCAGATCTTCATGCCGGTCTTATTCACTCTGACCGCGGGCTACCTGATCAACAGGGAGTATACCGACGACACTCTGAAAAATATCCTGACCGTTCCTGTCTCCTGGCGGAGATTTCTCTGCGGGAAACTGGTTTCCATGGGTATTCTGGCGGTACTCTTCGGCATCTACAGTCTGATTGTCACCGCGCTCATCAGCGCCCTTGCCCATCTCCCAGATATCCGTTTTGCCGTCTTTCTCAGGGCTCTTCCTCAGATGACTGCCCTTTCGGTCTGCGTCTATATTGTCGTTTTGCCGCTTATCGCCTTCTGCAGCAGGAAACCCGGACTGTTTATGTCAGGTTCGGTGGTATCCTTTCTGGCCGGGTACTGCGTCCTGTTCTTCAAGGAGGGGCTGCTACGGAATATCTATCCCTTCTCGGCGGCTCTGACTGTGATAGGCTTTGATACCGCCGATTATGCGGGCACATCCGAAACGGGAAGTATGCCCCTTGCGCTCCTCTCTCTCGGCACGACGCTTTTGATCAGCGCAATACTGATCCTCACCGGAAGGACGCCGGAGACTGCACAGAAGAAGAAACCTTCCAAAAAATCGGGCGCTTCTTATCGTCCCGCACAGAGAGCACGCAGAGCTGCCGGCAAATTCTAAATTTCTCCGGCATCTACTTTTCCGGCGCTGTCTTTTCTGGCAACGTCGGAATTTCTTCCTAAATCTATTTTCAAAGTTCCCTCTAGCTCTCCATTCCATCGTCTTTCAGTCAGTGGTATAAATGATAGAAAACTGCTTTCCTTCACAGCAATACAGCCTCACCCCGCCAGCACACCGTCCACGATCCGCACAATACGCTTTGCGGATCGTGCCACCTCCAGATCGTGGGTGATCATCACGATCGTATTGCCCATTTCATTCAGTTCTTTAAAAAGCTTCAAGACATCTCTCCCACTGGTCTGGTCCAGAGCGCCGGTAGGCTCGTCGTCCAGCAGGATCGCCGGTTTTCCGACTAACGCTCTGGCAATCGATACCCGTTGTTTCTGGCCGCCGGACAGCTCGTTTGGTTTATGCAGGATCCTTTCCCCAAGCCCCAACAGATGGATCGTGTCAATGCATTTTTCCTCCGCTTCCCCATGTTTCATTCCTCGCATCAATAAGGGCATAATAATATTCTGCATCACATTGTAGGTAGGAATCAGCTGGTAATTCTGAAAGATAAACCCTATCTTCCGATTCCTTACTTCCGTCAGGTCATCCTCCTTTGTCTCATGGATCGCCATGCCGTCCAGAAAATATTCTCCGCTGTCCATAATATCCATACAGCCGACAATATTCATAAAAGTAGTCTTACCGGATCCCGACGGCCCCAGTATGGCCACATACTCTCCTTTTTCCACGGAAAAGTCAATATTTTTCAGAATGGGCAGTCTTTCTTCTCCCAGCATATATCCCTTGTTGATTGCTTTCATGGTAATCATACTCTGTCTCCCGACACCTCAGACGAATGTGAAGGCACGTCTGTCTGAGGCATAAACACAACATTAAAAATCTTTCTCCGTTTTTTCTTCCTGCAATATCCCCGGTCATTCCTGATTTAACGCGACCACCGGCACCAGTCTCGACGCCTTGTATGCGGGATAAAACCCGAAAATACTTCCGGTTATCACCCCAAACAGTAACGACAGCACCGCCCCCTGAACAGACAGTTCCACCCGCACGGAAAACAGTTCCACGACGGGCGTGACCGCCAGTGCAAGCAGTACTCCCAGCACACCCCCTACCAGACTGGTACAGCCTGCCTCCAGAAGAAACTCCAAAAGGATTTCCTTCCTGGAACAGCCGATGGCTTTCAGAATGCCGATCTCATTCGTCCTCTCCTTCACTGTCACAAACAGCACGTTCATAATACCTATTCCGCCTACGATAAAGACAATAACGGCCATGGAGATCAGCAAAAGCGTCAGCGTTTCGTTGGAAGCAGATGCCGCTTCCATCTTGCTCCCCGCATCAGAAATGGTAAACGCAGTATTGGGATAGCTCTCCTTTAACTCGCTCTCCACGTCCGCCATCACGCTCTCCACAGCTTCCACATCGTCCGCTATCACCGTGATCGTCGGGCTGATATCGTTTCCGGTTATGTATTTGATTCCTGTTTCATAGGGAATAAAGACCGTCTGGTCCGGGCTGATACCAGATGCGACACTGCCCATCTCCGAGAGAACACCTCCCACCACATAGGCTCTGTCATCAATATACAACGTATTGTCGTAAGCATTGTAGGCACTGCCGAAAACCGCGTTTGCCACAGCCGATCCCAGAATACAGATCTTTTCCTTATTCTGATTATTTTCCTCTGTCAGAAATTCACCGATCGCCATCCCCAGATTGCTGATCGTCCCATAATTATGCAGTACTCCCGCCACTGTATAATAGGAAGAGGTATCCAGTTCCCCGCCTTCCACGGAAGCGGTAGCGGAATAGGAGATCGTTGCATCAGAAATCTCGGGAACAAAAAGCATCAGGTTTTCCGCATCTTCATAAGTTAAAGTTACCTTTTCGTTTACAACGTTTTCCTCATAGGAGATATCCACAGCGCCTGCATTCAAATTTTTAAACTGTTCCGCCACCTCTTCCCTGCCGCCCGTGCCTATGGCAAGTACCATCATGATCGTAGCTGATCCCGCTACGATACCAATGGAAGTCAGAATGACCTTAAACTTATTCTGTGACAGATTCAGCCAGACCAGTCTGAAAATTTCTGATAATCTCATGTTTTGCCTCCTGATGCCTTAAACTCTGCTCTCTATCAGCACAATATCCCCTTCCGAAAGCCCTTCCACAACCTGTATATAAATACCGTCCGAAAATCCTGTGCTGATTTCCTTTTTTACGGTATTTCCTTCTTCATCCCGAACCTTTACATAACTCTTTTCATTTTCCGTGATAACAGCCCGTCTGTAGATATACAATGTCTCCTCACTCTGTTTTGTCACAAACGTGATATCTCCTGTCATTCCCTGGAAAAGTTTTGACACATCGCCCTCCAGGGTGACTGTCACATCATACAGGACATTCCCGTCAGAGTCCGTGGAAGCGTCTGAGATCTCCGTAACCTGTGCCCTGAAAATCTCCTCCGGATAGGCCGTAAAACTGATATTTGCCTCCGATCCGAGAGAGATATCCTCCATATCTTTCTCATCCACCGTTACCGACATGGCCACATCTTCCATATCATAAAGCGTCACTAACACGCTGCCTGTCGAGATACTATCCCCTTCTTCCAGTTCCACGCCTGTGACAATGCCGTTATATTGCGCGAGCACTCCACTACCGCTTATGTAAGAACTGTATGCTTCCCACTTTTCTTTGGTTTCCTCATAGATTTCTTCCTGGACTGCGGCATCTTCCTCCAGATTTGCAAGGGTGACATCATAGGTTTCCTGAGCCGTATCATAAGCCAGTTTTCTCAGGTCATAGGTCTGCTTTGCGTTAAGCTGTCCTGTCTCCAACTCCCGCAGCGCCGCACTGTAATTTTCAGAGGCCTGTTCCACATTTTCCTGCGCCTGTTCCACACTGTTTTCAAGCTGCTCTTTCTGCTTCTCCAAAGAATCTGCAGTGGCCTGTGCGCTTTCTGTCAATTCATAATAGTATACATAACCTGCGGCATCCGAGGCCGATGTATGGTTCAGGCTGTATGTACAATTCTCCAGGATCTGCAGCGCATCCTCGTAGGAATCCATAATATCTTCAAGTCTGGCCTGATATTCGGCAAGAGATGTCTCCGCCCGTTCCAGAGCGATACTGCAGTTTTCCACAGCATCCTGCAGTTCTCTGATCGCGGCATCATATTCCGTCCCGGCATAATTCCCGTAGGCCACACTGCTCTCATATGTATATTTCGCTGTCTGCTTCGACAGCGTCTGGTCCGCATAGAGCGCATCCAGATCCGCTTTTGCCTTTTCCACGTTTGTCTGCAGTTCCTGCTCCAGCCCGGATACGCTCTCCTCCTCAATCACATACAGGATATCGCCTTTTTCCACCTGCTGACCTACCGACACCGAAACCTCTGCCACTGTCAGACTGAAATCATCCCCCGTTCCCGTCATATTTCTGCTGCCGTCTAACATCTGGCTGAATAAATCCGGTGTGCCTCCCCCTGACGCACTCATGCCGCCAGAAGGCATCATCCCACCGACGTTCCCGAAATTCCGGTCACCGGTATCTTCTTTCGTACTTTCCGTATCTGCTCTCTGCAGAGCACTCATATCCAGATCAAAGGTCTGCTCTACCGTGCCGATATCGACACTGCCGCTCTTTGTAACGCCTGCTGTAAGCGTTCCATACTCCACCTTCGTTTCCTTATAAGTGACCGTCTTCTCTTTCTCGTTTTTATGAATAAATATAGCAATAACAGTTACGAGAAGAAACAGACCGACCGCCGTCCCGGACAAAATCCACCATTTTGTTTTTCCTGTTTTCTTTTTCTCTGAATCCATGAGCTCAAACCGCCTCTCCCATATCTGCAAAACTCTCTGTCAGCTTCCGCCTCCCGCAGGCACTCCGCCATTTCCCCCCGTAGGCATTCCTTCTCCCGACGGCATTTAGCCTCCGGATAGCATTCCTTCCCCGGATGGCATTCTTCCTCCGGATGGCATTCCGCCACCAAACGGCATTTCTCCGCCGGATGGCATTTTGCCGCCAAACGGCATTTCGCCGCCCTCAAAATCCCCGTCCGGCATGCCTTCCACTCCGGCTCCTTTGCCGGGGCCTGCAGGTTCCGAATCCCCGGTTTCGCTTTCGGCATCACCGTCTTCTGCCTCCTGTGCATCGCCTATGTCCTCCTCTTCCGCATTCACGCGGCTTGCCAGATAGACGGTATCCCCCTCTTCCAGACCGGAAAGGATCTCCACATAAATGCCGTTATCCATTCCGGTCTCCACCTCTTTTTGCTCCATTTCTCCCGCAGACGTCTTATAATAGACATAATATCTTCTATTTTCTTCCATAACCGCTTTCCTGGAAATATATAACACATCTTCCTTCTGCTTTGTCACAAAAATAACATCCGCCGTCATACCGCTGTACAGAAGCGTGGTGTCTCCCTCCACGGCAATGACTACCGTATAACTGACCGCATTGCTCTCCCTCGACGTCGCCGTGGTATCGATGGAACGTATGCTGCCCTCATAAACGGTATCCTCATAGGCTGTGAATGTGATGTCCACCTTATCCCCGACGTTCAGATCTACAATATCTTCCTGTGTCACGTCCACGGAAATGGTCATGTCATCCGGCGCCGCATAGGAGATCATTGTGCCGGCATCCCGCAGACTGTCCCCCGCCTCATAGAGCACTTCCGTGACAATTCCGGCCTCTTTTGCATACAGACAGCCATCCTCTCCCACAAAGGCCTCAAAGGCTGACAGCTGCTTTTCTATCTGCTCCTTTTCATCCTCCGCCTCCTTCAATGTCTCTTTCAGGCTTTCCAGCTCTGCCTCATATGTCACCCGGGCATTCTCTCCGTTTATCATACTTTCCTGATAGGTCTCATCGGTCTCCAGCGCACTGATCCTGCTTTTTGCCGCCACATCTTCCAGTTTTTCCTGATAAGCTGCAATTTTTCTGTCATTATCCTCCAATGCCTGTTCAGCTTCCTGCAAAGCCTTTTTTGCATTTTCATACCGTGTCTGCAGATTCAGGTAGCTTTTCTGCATGATCATGAAGTTTACTGTATTGCTCTCTTCCTCCAAAACAGGCTTTTGCGCATCCAGATAGTCTTTTGCTGCCTCATTGTAATCCTTTGTGGCTTCCTCCAGTTTTTTCTGCAATAAAATGATGTTGGCGGTACGTTTTTCTATCTCCACCTGCAGCAGGGCGCTCTCATGGACGACGGACAGAGAAGAAGTTTCGTGGATCGATGACGCATATTGTTCATGGAGTTTCAGGATCGCCGCATCCGTTTCCGCCTCCAGCGCCGATAAATTGTACCCTGCCTGTGCTTCCGTATAGGCAGCCTGCGCTTTGGCCGCAGCGTTTTCTAAAAGCATTCTCACATCTGAAATACTGTCCTGCGTAAATCGATACAGAATATCTCCCTCCGAGAGCCGTTCCCCGGTTTTCACATACACCTCTTCTATTTTTAAATATTTCTGCACCGTTTCGTCACTTTCATCCTCCTCGTCCTCCTCCTCTTCGTCCGTACTGACATCCAGATCCAGATCATAGACAACAGATGTCACGCCATATTCCAGGGATCCGCTTTCCGTGACGCCGGCTTTCAGGGTTCCCCGCTCCACAGTCTGTTCTTTATATACCCACTGCTCTTTTTCCATAAGCGGTGCGACAAAAACGGTATAGCAGGCCGCTGCAGTCAGGAGAATGCCTGCAATGATTAGTACGATCCATTTCAGCTTCTTTCTTTTTTTCACGGTTTTTTCCTCCCGCTGTCATTTCCAGGCACTCTCTCCCCGGAATCACCGTCTGTCCGTAATTCTGTCCCTTCAGGTACGGACATTTCTCCCGGTGTTTCTATTTCCCCAGGTACTGGTATTTCTTGCGGCATTTCCATTGCTTCCAGTTCTTTCCCTTTGGTATTTTCAAGGTTATTTCTTCCTTCGGGTATTGCATCCTGCGCAGATTCTCCTGCCATGGAAATCGCTTCCTGAATCTCTTCCTTTGCCATGCCGAATACTGTCACCACCGATTCATTGGCTGAAATTGCCGTCGTCTCTCCTTTCAGCTTTCGCCTTCGCCTGACTGCCACTTAACACCTTACTGTCCTTCTCGTATTGCAGAGTGATCTTACTCTGCTCGTACTCTATCTTTCCCGCCCGGTATGCCAGATCCGCTTCCCGCAGAGTCTTCTCCAACTCCTCCCGCACGTCAGAAATACTCTCCTCCGAAAGCTTCAAAACTTTCGTCCCCTCCTCTACCAGATCTTCCGAATGGATATATACCTCTTCTATCTCCAGCCCGGCGGTTAAATTTTCCACCTCAAATACTTCCTCGGCAATTCCCATATTTGTCACACCGCTTGCCAATATCATTTCTTCTGAGACGGTAAACTGTATTTCCCCGCCCGGCATATTTTCAAACGAAAAATCCCTGTTTTTCTCTCTGCCGCTTTTTGACAGAAAAACTGCCGCACCCGCGACACCAGAGAACATCAACAGAAAAACTGCCAAAAACAGTTTCAGCCTTTTTCCTGACCTTTTGAAAACCTCCCTACCGCGCACATTCCCGCCCGACTTTCTGATCTCCATTTCATCCTCCTCCGATTTTCAGGATATCCCATCAAACTCCTCATTCATTTTACAATTGTTTGTTGAAAGGAAGCTGAAAGAAACGATGAAGAATCTGTGAAAAGCATTTTTGAAAAGGAACTTTTTTCAGATATTTTTCAGCTTTTTCATGTAATATTGTACTATAGTAAAAACGACGTCACTTTACAGCGGGGCATGGTCATGAAAATACTTGTAATTGAAGATGAAAAACTGTTGGCGGATTCTATTCGGATTCTGTTATCGAAAAAGGGATTTGATGTGGAAGTCGCCTGCGACGGGGAGACCGGTGAAGAATATGCGAAACTGGGAATATACGACCTTCTGATCTTAGATGTGATGATGCCGGGCATGAACGGCTATGAAATTGCAGAGAAAGTCCGTGCCATGAAATGCGGCGTTCCTATTTTAATGCTGACCGCAAAATCGGAGCTGGAAGACCGCATCAGGGGATTAAACTCCGGCGCTGATTACTATCTGACCAAACCCCTCGACACGAGAGAACTCTTAGCCTGCATCAACGCGCTGTTGCGCCGTCAGGGTTCACAGGTGGATGAAGTCTCTTTCGGCAATACCTCTCTGGATCTGTCCTCGGCCATGCTGCTTTGCGGCACAAATTCCATACGCCTCTCCGCAAAAGAGTTTGATATTATGCGCCTCCTGCTTCAAGCCGGCGACCGCAATCTCTCCAAGGAAACCATCCTGGCGCGGGTATGGGGCTACGATTCCGACGCGGTGGAAAATCATGTGGAAGTGTATATCGGCTTTCTGAGAAAGAAACTCACAAACATCGGTTCCGATATCCGCATTAAAGCCATCCGCAAAATGGGATACCATCTGGAACTGGAGGACTTATGACTAAAAAACTGAAACTGAAATTTATGGTGATCCTTATGAGCATTATGACCGTTATGCTCTGTATCATTCTGTCCATGATCTGGTTCTTCACTAAGAGGAATCTGGAAAACGACAGCATTCATATGATGCAGAATATTGCGGACAAGCCTTTCCTGCTCCCCCCGCCTGACGAACCTAAAGACGCCATGCGTCTTCCTTACATTACCATTCAGCTTGACAGAAATAAGGAATTACTGTCCGCGGCGGGCGGATATTATGACCTTACCGATGAGAACTTCCTGAAAAAGCTGATTGACTCCGCCCTCCTGCATGATGCCCCCGTTGGACTCATGGAAGATTACAACCTTCGGTTTCTGCGCAGAGATACTCCGGCCGGCTATACTCTTGTCTATGCGGATATCTCCAGTGAACAGACCATCTTACACAGTTTACTGCAAAACTGCCTTTTTGTCAGTCTTTTCTGTCTTTTTGCCTTTTTCTGTATCAGTTTTGCGTTAGCCGGATGGATCGTGAAACCGGCGGAAAAGGCCTGGCAGCAGCAGCGTCAGTTTATCGCCGATGCGTCCCATGAACTGAAAACACCTCTGACTGTCATTATGGCAAATGCGGAACTTTTACAGAGCCCTGATCAGGACGGGAAAAGTCAGAACGTATTTTCCGCCAACATTCTGACCATGTCCGGGCAGATGCGCAGGCTGGTAGAACAGCTGTTGGTGCTTGCCGGAAATGATGAGGCGGCTTCTCACACGGCGTTTTCTTCTTTTGATTTAAGCAGGCTTATCGCGGGAGCCATCCTGCCTTTTGAACCGGTATTCTTTGAGCGGGGGCTTACCCTGCATACCGACATCACAGAAGGTATCCTGATAAAAGGCGATCCCGATAAACTGCGTCAGGTTCTGGACATCCTGCTTGACAATGCGCAAAAATATTCCCGGGAAAAAGGCGCTACCTGGGTGACCTTACAAAAGCGTAGCAAAAAACACTGCCTTCTGACAGTTGCCAACGAGGGAGATGCCATACCCGACAAACAATTAAAGAACCTTTTTAAACGATTCTACCGTGCCGATGAGGCCAGAACCCGGAACGGCAGTTTCGGCCTCGGCTTATCCATCGCCGAATCCATCGTCACCTGTCACAAAGGGAGAATATGGGCGGAGAGCAAAAACGGTGTTAATACTTTTTATGTTCTCCTTCCGATCACCGATGTCATTCTGTTCGCCTCTTCACTCTCCCACAGACAATAACCCCTAAAAGCAGCATCACCGGAAAAACAATCCCCGCTAAAACGCCCATCTTCAGATTATCTCCCAGCGCTCCCGATACCATCCCGACAAGCGTCGGCCCGCCCGAACAGCCGACGTCTCCGCCCAAAGCAAGCAGGGCAAACATGGCTGTCCCGCCCTTCGGCAGCGTAGCGGACGCCTTGCTGAAAGTCCCCGGCCACATGATTCCCACCGACAGCCCACAGACGGCGCAGGCGATCAGGGAAAGTTCCGGCATCGGAAACAGGGATATTCCCAGATAAGACAGGATGCACAGGATACTGCTGCCAATCATAAAACGGTCCAGATCGATGCGGTCCCCGTATTTGCCGTAAAACAGTCTGGAACTTCCCATCAGAATCGCAAACGCCATCGGCCCGGCCAGATCCCCCGCTGTCTTGGAGATGCCAAGCCCTTTCTCCGCAAACGTGGAAGCCCACTGGCTCACCGCCTGCTCGCTGGCTCCCGCACATACCATCATGATCAGTAGCACCCAGAAAATTTTGATCCGGAACAGTTCTTTTAAAGTAAAGCCCCTCTCCCCCTCTTCCATCAGCGGCGCGATCGGAACTTTCATAAAGGCCACAGCGTTTCCAGCCGGAATAAGCGCCCAGATCACCGCCAGTATCTTCCAGTTTTCAATACCGACTATGTAAAAAAACAACGTTGAAAGCAGTACCACACCCGCATGGCCCCAACAGTAAAAGGAATGAAGCATACTCATCGCTTTCTCCTTGTTGTCGGAAGGACAGGCCTCCACAACGGGGCTGACAAGCACCTCCAAAAGTCCGCCGCCCACCGCATAGATCATGACGGCGATCAGAATTCCCACAAAAGGCGCCGGCAGGATCTCCGGTAAAACGGTGAGAAGGATCAGACCTGCGGCTGACAACACATGGGCCAGAATCATCGATGCCCGATACCCTATCTTATCCACAAATCCCACCGAAAGAAGATCCACAAGCAGCTGTACGCCAAAGTTAAACGTCACAAGCAGTGTGATCTGAGACAACGGAATGTGGTAGCTTCTCTGAAAAAACAAAAATAAAAGCGGTGCAAAATTGTTGACGACTGCCTGCACGATATACCCTACGAAACAGGCTGTGATCGTTTTATCGTATTGATTGTTCATGTTTTTCCTCTCTGGCAGTCAGCGCCCTCCCGGCGCGCCTACTGCCTACTCCCGGCCAATCCCCATATCCCAGAGCTCCTCCACATAATTGTCAACCCACTTTACTCCGTGGAGATACCAGTTCTGCCGCTCCCCCCGCTTGATATGAGGGGAATCCAGATGGGGCTGCCAGAGAATGATCTGAGCCGGGGGCGCCTCGTAAATCCTGTTGAGCACCTCCAGGTCCTCCGGATAGCGCAGCCACAAAGACCGGTCCGGATTGGGGTTTTCCCGCCGCCACAGAGCAAATTCAGTGAGAAAATTTTTA
Organism: uncultured Lachnospiraceae bacterium; assembly: GCA_910578085.1. Taxonomy (GTDB): domain Bacteria; phylum Bacillota; class Clostridia; order Lachnospirales; family Lachnospiraceae; genus 1XD8-76. The sequence continues at coordinate 115,482 of CAJTPM010000006.1, forward strand.
TATTTCGGCATCTCAAGTTCCCGGAAAATATCTTCCGGTAAAACAAGCCGCGGCGCCAGAACTAAAATAGATTCCCTCTGGCTATGGAACAGATATCGCAGTCTCGCTTTTTCCTCCGGCTCATTACCCTCATAGGTGAATTTCTCCATAATCTTCTCATACACTTCCCGCTGAAACGCAGGGTAGTCCTGTAACTGCATTTGTTTTATCTCCCGATGATCTGAATCTGATTCCCGGGTACCATAAATTGCCTTGCCGGCCTGAAACTGATTTTTCCAACTAAGACCTGGACACCCTTACTTTCAGTAACACTGAAATTATATCACAGGCCTGGTCAGATCACAACAATCCGTCAGCCAACTTTATCAGCCCACAGTAACAGTTTAACCCTGGACAAGCCTGCAAGACTTTCCCAGGGTTAAACTGTTACTGCCCGCTTCTCACGGCAGGTACCACTCTGCAATACTTTTCACCTCTCCGTCCTCCAGCTCAAACGACCAGAAGATCGGAAAGTTCGTCTCCTGCCAGTACCGCACAAACTCCTCCCTGCTTAATTCTACCGATTCCCCCTGATGATTTTCCAGTACATGATACGTGCAGTTCTCGCGGATCCGGCAGGTAACGTCCTCCCCCTCCAGATCCACGATCTCAAAGCCTGCGTCCGCGTCGTACTCCGGTTTCCAGTCCGGACTTTCAGGCGTCACCCAATCCTGCCTGTCTATCGTCACTGTGCCGTCGTCAAAAGCAGAAATATACCCGAGAACCTGGGCGGACAGGGCGCCCGTCTCCGTGATATGCTCCCCCGGCAGAAGCACCGCAAAAGTATCCGCGATCACCGGCAGCTCTCTTCCCCAGCCTTCCTCCGCTTCCACGGGATAGGAATAGCTCACGCACCATACGCCGGTCTCCGCTTCATACAGTCTGACATGATAGCGGATGCCACCCTCCTCTCTCACCATGCCGGTCTCATCCGGCGTATACCCGTCATCCGTCAGAATCTGTTCGATCGGATAGCCGCTCTCAAATCCCGCCACCCAGATCAGGACATTCGCATTCGCTGCCGCGCACCACATATCCGCCTCCACCTTCTCCCATTCCCCGTCTGGCAGGTAGAGTATATATCCGTTTTCCACGACAAGCCTGGCGGTCTTTTCCTCAGGTATCCCTTCCTTCATGATCGTCAGGGTTATTGTCTCCTGCGCCGTCTGCACATCAGCGGAATCATTTCCCGCAAGGGTTCCCCCATTTTCCGCTGCAGGCAGCTCACCCCGCTTCCAGTAAACCTCCTCATCGTGCCAGTCCATCAAAATATATTCCACTCCGTTTTCGCTCCCATAGGCTAACGAAAGAATCTCCTTTTCTGCACTCACTTCCTCATAGGGATCGATCTCCACAGTCACTGCGCCGCCTGCCTTCACACACTGCCCGGTTCCGCCGACGCCAATGCCGATATAGTAACTGAACGCTCCCGTCTCCGCTATTTCCATTCCATCGCCATAAGAAATTCCGGTTCCCCACAGAGAAGAGTCCGTCCGGTCAAAATCGATGATCCAGCTGCCCGCCATCTGTGCAAAAAGATCCCCGCCCGACAGCTCTCCCGCTGTCCCTGTACTCTGACCATCGGATATCCCTGCTCCCTCAGCAATACTTTCCTCTTTATTTTTTACTAACGAACACCCCATTAACGTCCCCGCGCTGATCGCCAGAATTGCTGTGCAGGCCAGTATGTACAGGCCGTTTCTTTTTCCTGTTTCTGATAAAATATTCTGAAACCGCTTTTTCATGATCTTCTTCCCCCCGTAAAATCCCGTTGACAAAAGCACACTTCTATCACACCCTTTGTGGAGCGTGGAAAGCAGCGTCTCCGTATATGCCTTACGCGTCTCAAAATCCGCACCCTGCACTACTTTTTCGTCACAGGCAAGCTCCATATCAACGGCAGCCTCCCTCTGCATGATCCATACAAGCGGATTAAACCAGTGCACCGCTGCTGCCAGCATAAATAACAGCTTACACCAGGTATCCTTTCTCCTGTAATGCACCAGTTCATGCCGCAGGATAAAAGACAGTTCCACCCTGTCATAGTAAACTTCCGGCAGGATCAGAACCGGTTTCAGGAAACCCACCAGCATCGGACTGGGCGCTTCATAAAACTCCATAACCAGTATGGTACGCTTAATATGCAATTCGTATTTACACCGCAAAAGCTGCTGTAATATGGCAGCATCTTTGATCACGGTTCCCTCCCGGAACACCCGTCTTCTATAATATAAATACGAAAATATATTTATCAATATATACAAAACACATCCTGCCGCCCAGAGGCACGCCAGAACATCCAGCGCTGTAATTTTCCGCCCTGTCTGCACTTTAAGCGGGGTTGTCATCTGCTGTGGTACCTCTACGACCACTCTCGGAGAACGAAGCCTGCCATCCTCCGCCTCTGCCTCTTCCCTGTTTTCCGCCGTAGCCGCGATATGGCTTCTCCACTGTTTCACAAGATCCGCTGCCGATCCTGTGCCCCCTCCCCCGAAGGGAACCGACAGCCGAACCGCCAACACGCACCAGACCAGATATTTCCATTTCGCGGCGTACCTTTTTTGCAAAAGCGGAGAAATCAGAAGCAACAGTAAAATGAGCACACTGACAGACAATGAGATCCCAAACACTGAAAGAAACAGATCTGTCATCGTGTTTCCCCCTCTCCGGCATTCTCCTCCAGCCTGTTTAAAAACTCCCGCAGTTCCTCCACATCGGAACTTTTGATGGCCTTGCTGTTATAAAGGCAGGAGACCATATTCAGAATGGAATTATCGTAGAGCTTTTCCAGAAAATGTCTGCTGGCTCCCGTTTTATATTCCTTCTCTGAAATGAGCCAGCTGTACAGGTTTGTCCCCGTGGAACGGTCACAGCTCACAAATCCCTTGTCCGCAAGCCTTGTGAGGGATGTCATCAGCGTAGACAGCTGCCACTTTCGCAGCCCCTGTAATTTTTTCAGTATGTAATTAGAGGACACCGCCGTCTCCGCATCCCATATCACCTGCATGATCTCCAGTTCCGCTTCCCCCAGTTTCTTTCTGATCTCCGTCATATTTGCCTCCTATTCCAGTTCCGCATAGACTTCTTCAGTACACCTCTTCCCAAGGACAAATTTACAGCCGCATTGCGTCTGTAAATTGTCCTGTGCACTTCCGAAGTCTATGCTGTTTTCCAGTTCCGCATAGACTTCTTCAGTACACCTCTTCCCAAGGACAAATTTACAGCCGCATTGCGTCTGTAAATTGTCCTGTGCACTTCTGAAGTCTATGCTGTTTTCCAGTTCTGCTGTTTTCCAGTTCCGCATCCCCCGTCTTATCTCTCCATCCCGTAGAACACGATCTTCCATCCGTCTTCCTGTTTTTCCACTTCCATCGTCAGATAACAGAAGCCTTCTCCCATACCTGTCATCTGGCAGTCCATGGAGAGGGTATATGTATCCCCGATCTTTACCTCCCCAATGTCCTCCAGCCCCTTCAGAGCCGTCATCCCTGTAAGCTGCGTATCCGCATCCGAATAGACATCTATGTCTCCCTCAAAGGAATCCGCAAGATACTTTCGCATCTCTTCTTTATCGCCGGCAAAATATGCTGTCGAAAAGGGCACTGCAACATCAATGAGCTCCATTGCATCTTCCGACAAAGGCAGACGTTCTCCCGGCTTTTGATTGCCTTCCGGCTGCGATCCCTCCGACACCACTTCTTTCGGTGCGACTTCCCGCCCCCGTTCTGTCTGTATTTCCGCATCCTCCAGAGTTTCTGTCTCCGTCACCGCACAGCCCATTAACATCCCCAGAACCAACGTCATGCAGATCACCGTCGGCAGAAGAAAGAATCCCTTCCTCCGCTTCGACTGTGCCAAAATATTCTGAAACCGTTTTTTCATCACTCCCTTTCCTCCGTAAAACTGCGTTGTCAGCAGATTTGTTCTTTTATACTGCTTGTTTACAGTGGATAACAGAGTCTCCGTATATGCTTTCCGCTCTCCATACGAATTTCCTTTAATCACTTCTTCATCACAGGACAACTCCATATCAACCACAGCCGCCTTCTGCATCAGTGCAATCAACGGATTAAACCAGTGCAGAGCCTTCGCTGCCATAAAAAGGAATTGAATCAGCGTATCATGCCGCTTCATATGGATCAGCTCATGCTTCAGTATATAGAACAGTTCCTGTTCGCTGTATACGTTGTCCGGTATCACCAGAAGCGGACTGAAAAAGCCGATGACCATGGGACTGGCCAAACCGCAATATGTTGTGACGGTAATCTTTCTGTTGATCTTCAGCTCTCTTTTTAAGACAGAAAGCTGCCGTAATACAGGCTCTTCTTCCACATAAGTCCCGTTTTTCATAATCCGTCTTTTATAATGCAAACTACTGTAGATATGCACCGCCACGATACAGACAAAGACTGTAAACCAGATCACTGTCACGATATCCGGCACCAAAAACCATGATCCCCTCTGTTCCGACTGCCCTGTCGGCAGCATAACCGGAATGCCATCTCCGGCAGTCTCCGTGGCAGTGACAGCCTGCGCCACCGGAACTGCGATCTCCATCCGAATCGCCGGCAAACTGAAATTAACCGGAATCATCAACCGTACAGCCAGTCCGATCCATATATAATACCGCCATTTTGATGCATAGCTTTTCCTGAAAAACGGCGCTGTCAAAAGCAGTATCAGTATGACCACACCTGTCGATATGGAAACTTCTATAACAGTCAATAATATATGAAACAGCCACTCCATATTATCTCTCCCCTCAATTATACATCTGTATAACGAATTATACGCTCGTATAATCTCTTTGTCAAGCACTATTCTTTATACCGATACATGCCGCCGTTATATAAGTATTCTCCACAGGCGCCAATCGAGCAGGAGAGATTTTCTTCTCCTGCCTGCCGCGGAGAGCGCCGCCAGCTCCCGGCATACTTCCTTCTGGCGATCCCAGCGCAAAAATAATACCCGGATGTTCCAGATTGCGGAACCTCCGGGTGTTATTTCTACCAGTATTGTCAGTTGATACTTAAACCTGCACTTGCGTATCCTGTGATCGTATTGATCAAAGACAGGCCGCTTGCCGTTGCGTAAAATACTAACATCAGTCTGGTTTGAGCCGTTACCGGAATATTGAGTCCGGTAAGCGCGCCATTTGACAGTGTTCCAATCGTTATACTGCCGGAAAATGCCGGCGCCAGGCTGATCTGTGTTCCGGCAATCGGCGTAAACACATTGTTTGGTGTGGCAAACTGATAAATCTGCGCATTTATCGTTACAGTGGAACCCAGCAGAGAAAATGCCGCTGTCGTACTGAAAAAGGCACTGAACGATGTGATAATGCCTGCGCGCGGAACCTGGAATGCAAAGTTGGAGAGCGTTGCGCTTGCATTGGTAATGTCAATTGTGGAACCTAACAACGTAAGTCCCTGGGCGCTGCTTCCGAAACCGACGAAGGCGGGAAGTCCTGCAAGGCCCCCGGCAACTGTTGTCAGTGAAATCGGAAGTCCCGACGCAAATGGAATAATTGCTCCTGTGCCCGCCACACCGGTAGACCCGGTGGCTCCTGTCGAGCCGGTTGCTCCTGTTGCTCCTGTTGGACCGGTGGCTCCTGTCGGACCAGTTGCTCCCGTTGCCCCTGTCGCTCCTGTTGCCCCTGTCGCCCCGTCAGCTCCTGTCGCCCCTGTCGGTCCGGTGGCCCCGTCGGCTCCCGTCGTTCCTGTCGGACCGGTGGCTCCTGTCGCCCCTGTCGCTCCATCGGTTCCTGTTGCCCCTGTCACCCCGTCAGCTCCTGTCGCTCCTGTCGGTCCGGTGGCTCCTGTTGGCCCTGTCGCTCCTGTTGCCCCTGTCGCTCCTGTTGCCCCTGTCACCCCGTCAGCTCCTGTCGCTCCTGTCGCTCCTGTGACCCCGTCGGCTCCTGTCGCTCCTGTCGGCCCTGTCGCTCCGTCGGCTCCCGTCGCTCCTGTTGCCCCAGTTGCCCCTGTCGCTCCGTCGGCTCCCGTCGCTCCCGTTGCCCCTGTCGACCCTGTCGCTCCGTCGGCTCCCGTCGCTCCTGTTGCCCCCGTCGGCCCTGTCGCTCCGTCAGCTCCCGTCGCTCCCGTCGGGCCATCGTCTCCCGGACAGCCTTTTGGGCCCTGGGCCCCGATCGGGCCGGTAACACCCTGCACACCCTGCGGACCGGTCACCCCCTGTGGTCCTATGGAGCCTGTCGGCCCTGTCGGTCCGGTTGGCCCCGGAATACCTCTTGATCCCTGAGGTCCCATATCACCCTGCGGTCCCACCGGCCCTGCCGGACCAATCGGCCCCGCCGGCCCCTGAGGGCCCATATCGCCTTTGGGACCTTCACAACCGGGATCACCCTTGGGACCAATATCACCGCGAACCCCCTGAATGCCCTGAATACCTTGCGGCCCCGCATAACCTCTGGGTCCTGCACATCCCCTTGGCCCGGTATTTCCGGTAGGGCCTACCGGACCTGTATTTCCTCTGGGGCCTCTTGCGCCGGGCACACCCGGAATCCCCTGTGGTCCCATAGACCCCGGATCTCCTCTGTCACCCTTAGGGCCGGGACAGCCGGTATCGCCCTTGATCCCCTGAGGTCCTGCCGGGCCCTGGTCGCCCTTAGGACCTGCCGGACCGCGCTCACAGCAGTGAGAATTGCACTGATTCTGACAACAATTCTGACAGCAGTTACAATAATTACTTTGATTCATCCAATACACATCCTTTCTGAATATTTGTAGAAAAGACAGTTAGATATCTTTTCTACAAATATTTTATGTGACGTGTAGTATTTTGTTACTTTTTGTCGAAAAACCGCGAAAAAACAGCCATCATACAGACTATACCCTGTATTTGTATTAAGGATTTATATTAACCGCAATCCAGGTAATTTACAGACTTTCAAAATACCGTTTATTATATAGATATGCCCGAGAATAAGGCTTGCAGGCTCCGGCTTTCTCATTATATTCTTTTGCCTTTTGCCGGTCTCCCAGCCTGTCATAACATACACACAACTGTAAAAAAGGAACATAATCATAACAGTCCGGCAGCACGAATCCGTCCACATGCTCCCTTTTCGGCAGATTTAGCACCGTTTCATACCAGTAAACAGCACCTTGCAGTTTTCCATGTTCCAGAAAATACTTTCCGATCTCACAGCACAATTCAGCTCTCGGCAGATCAAAACTCAGACTGCGCAAAAGAGCGGTCAGTGCCGCTTCCTCCTGCCCCATCTGCGCATAACATCTGGCGCACACAGAACATGCCTCTATTTTATTTTCGATCCAGCCGTCCTCTTCCTGCAGAAACTGTTCCAGCACGCGGACAGCCTCTTTATACAGTTTATGATAATACAGCTCCCTCCCGTAATAATATTGCTGCCGCGGCTCAAGCGCCTTTCCCTCCTCCAGCATCTTCCTGTATATTCTCAAATTCCGGTCAGGATCGCCCGCACACATTTTTCTGTGACAGATTCCGATATCGGAATATAATATCCTGCCTTCCGGCACAATGACCTCGTGAACAGCTCCGATCCAACGGTATCTGCTGCAATTTCTGATCCACCTTTCCCTGAAATAGGAAAAGGAAGGTCTGCCCTCTTCATCAAATGCCGTATGGTATTTCATCATCACAATATCAATATCCGGTGACAGAGACTGTTTTAACTGAAGAAAGTTCTCTCTTTCCGCCTCCTCCAGAATATCGTCCGCATCCATCCACATGCAATAGTCCATGGAAGCCTTCGAAAAGGAATAGTTTCTGGCATCAGAAAAGTCATCCTTTCATGGATGGGAATAGACCTTCGATGTATATTCGGACGCTATCTCTACCGTTCGATCCGTGGAACCGGTATCCATGATCACAATCTCCTCCACTAACCCTGCCACACTGTCCAGACAGCGTTTCAGATTCATTTCCTCATTTTTGACGATCATACAAAGGCTTATTGTCTGCATCTTCTTCCCTCCTTCCTTTCTACTCTCTCATGAGTTTTTCGATGTTCAGATTCATGTCTATTTTGGATGCACCCGCTGAACAATACCACTCGAAAGCAAACGTGGAACCGACAGGCACCTCTATCATAAAATGCCTTGATATTACCAGCATCTCCTTTCGCCTTGCCGTTTCTGCGTAAGTCGTATAATTTGTCTGTCTGCATCCGTTATAGATCGGTGTAACCTTTACAAAGCCGCGCTTTTCCAACACTGTACAGATATAACAGCTGACTGCATAATACCCCGGCGTCAGCACAATACAGCAGTCATCGCAGGCGGATATATTCCGGGTGATGTCCGATATTTCCACAGGAAGCGGAAGCCAAGCGCTCTCCTGTATGATCAGATCTTTCGCTGAAAACGACGCAAATATGCTGTTCTGTGGGTATCCGGGCGGTCCTGCCGGTCCTCGTGCGCCGGGCTCTCCTTTCGGTCCCATGGGGCCTGTGGCGCCCTGAGGCCCCTGCGACCCTGTAACGCCTTGGGGACCGGGCTCTCCCCGCTCACCGGGAATACCGGGCGGACCGGGTTCTCCCCTTGGCCCCATAGGCCCCTCCGTTTCATGGCCCGGAGAAAACTCCGGCGCTTCCTGCATTTCCCCTGAACCTTCCGCTTCGAACGGATCATCACCGGAAAAATCATTTTCCTCTGTCTCCGTCAGATCCTCTTTCTGAGAAGATTCCGACGGCGGAAGATCTGCCTCATTCATAACCTCTGCGGAAGGCTGCACTGTGTTTTGATAATAGTTCCTGCCGCGGGTTCTCATGCCGAACAGATTCGGCGGTGAAAACAATCGGTTCCTGTTGAAATTATCCATGAAAAACCACCTCACTTCTGTTTCCTGTCGTGTGATCACACATTTTTATAATAAATTATATGCACCCAAAAACAGAACGGCAAAGAATTTCTCCTCCGCCGTTCTGTTTACTTCCCGCCTCTATCCAATCGCCTGTCTATAACGGAAGATCCTACTCCTTCTCCCGCTCCGCCAAAAGCTGCATCGGCTCTTTTTTCAGACTCTTATTCATCTTCACAAACGCGATCACGCCCCCTGCCGCTGTCAATGCCGTCGCACAGCAGACTGCAAGAAGCCATTGGCCTTCCGGCTGCACTTCCTCCACGGCCACCTCATTGGCTGCATGGGCCGCCCCGGCTGTAAAAGCCGTATCAAAGTAAGTATTGCCGGCATTCTCCGCGGAGACGTCCGCAGAGGCCCTGATCCCTGCCAGAGAACCGATGATGCTGCCAAAAAGGACTAACAGAAGAAATCCCGACAGCATGGACCATCTGCACTGCATGGAACCCATGCCCAGGGAGCGTTCTATGGCCGTACGCTTCGCCTGTTTTGTGATAAACAGATGGCTGAAAAAGACTAACAGCAATCCAGCCAGAAGGATACCGGAAGCGAGCAGAAGAAAAGAAAGATTCCGCATATCGTCCATCCCCGCCTTCAACGCTGAATAACCCATATCATAGAATGTAAACTCCAGATCATCAATGCCGCTCTGTGCAAAGCCAAGCTGAAACTCCTCTATGGTCCCGTTTGGAATCCGAAAGGATGCCGTTCGATCCGTCATAGGCCCCACATCCATCAGATTCCTTCCCTCCCGCTCCTTAATGGACTTTAACGGTACGATCAGCTCATCCGAACCGGAAGTATAGGTGCTTACGGCATCCATACTCTCCGCCACGGTATCATAGATCCCCACCACTGTGTATTCCGAAGTCTCAAAAGGAACAAGCGCCTCTCCGTTCTCATCGAAATAAGCCGCGCTGCAGGAAAAGGAACCGTCCAGCCAGAAATCCCTTCCCGCATTCTTTCTGCCATTGGTAAACAGAAGCCGCACCGTCACTTTATCTCCCAGAGTAAGCCCGTTATTCTCCATGAAAGTCTTCGGCGCAAGGCAGACCTTGCTTCCCGCCTCATATTCTTCTCTGTTAATATCCCGGCCTTCCCTGATAAAAGAATCGCCGTTGTAAAAAGGCATCAGAAGACAGGTTTCCCCCGTCCCGGTAACCGGCTGGATATCATACCCCCACTCCATGGTCTCCGTCATGGCGAGAAGTCTGCGCCCCGCATCCGACTCATAAAACCCGTCCGTCAGCTCAAAAATTTCCTGCCCGTCCCGAAAGGCGTCTTCCGCTCTGCTGCCGTCCGGATAAAATATTTCCGAGTCCAGGGGATAGGGAATATATTCCAGATCAATCCTGGGTTCCCCCATTCCCGCCTCCTCATAAGCTTTCTGCAAAGCCGTTCCGTGAATGTAGCGATAACTGCACAGAGCGGCCACATAGGTCCTATCCTGGGAAAGCGCCTCCGGCTCCGGATTTTTATGATCACAGAACCATACCACATTGTCCGCCAGCCGTTTATCCCCGCCGACCACTTTTGTTATTTTGATCTGTACGGATTCTCCCGGCACGCAATCTTCAAGCGGCGAAAACTCCACGATCACAAAGCTGCTCCGCACCCTGTCCGGATTCGTGCTTTTCCACATCTTGACATACTCCGGCGTATAGGAACCATAATACGCCCTCACCTCCGGCCCCGACAGATACGCCGCCCCCGGAAAATCAAGCTCCTCCGCCAAGCGGTAAGATGTAAACTGTTCTTTTTTGATCAGTTGATAACTCTGCTGCTCCGCATCCCACTGCAGCGTCTGCTCAAAAGCTCCTGGAACCTGCCGCACAGTTCCTATCGTGATAAAGCGGTCCTCATACGCAGCCATGGTCGTGTAACTTTTAACCCAGACAGACGCGCCCAGTGTAATAAGTAACGCCGCAAGAACCGTAAGCGCCAGAAATAGCGCTGTTTTTACCGGCGTCCGCATCATTTGTTTCAGACTGTTTTTCATCCCCGAACCACCTCCAGTACGCCGTCCGACATCCTGTAAACCACATCCGCCGCCTCCGCCACTTTCTCGTTGTGCGTCACAACGATCACCACGTAATTTTCCTCATGGGCCAGCCTGCCCAACAGTTCCACGATGGTTTTTTCATTATGGCTGTCCAGATTCCCGGTGGGTTCATCCGCCAGAAGGATCTGTCCGCCGGCAGCCATTGCCCTGGCGATGGCCACCCGCTGCTGTTCTCCGCCGCTTATCATATTCGGCATCTTTTTATAGACGGTATCCGGCAGCCCCACCTTCTTAAGAAACTCCTTCGCCTGCTTCGCCGCTTCTTTTTTCGGCACATGCCGAAGCTGCATCGGAAACATCACATTCTCCGTCACTGTGAGAAGCGGAAACAAATGGAATGCCTGGTAGATCACAGAGGCCTGCTCCATTCTGTAGCGGTCTCTGTCTATTTTCCGGATATCCTTTCCCTCTATCATCAGTTTTCCTTCCGAGGGCACATCCAGTCCTGCCAGCAGGGACAAAAACGTACTTTTTCCGCTGCCGGATTTTCCGATGATCGCATAGACCTTCCCCCTCTCAAAATCACAGGTTACCCCCGATAACGCCGTTGTCTTCTGATATTTTGACTGATAGGTATAGCCGACTCCCTCTGCCGCAATGATTTTATCCATCTTTTCTCTCCCCCCGATCCTTTTTACTGTGCAGATAACAAACGCATCACGTTCCCTCTGCTCATCCGTCCATAAGCTGCCGCCGCTCCCAGCAGATACGCCGCAAGAAGCACCCCGTTCACCAAAAGCACAACTTTCATATCCGCCGAAAGCAAAAGCACCGTTACATCTCCCAACAGATTCCCCAGAAATACAAGCGCCATCTGTTCCGTCAAAAACAAAAGCGCCGCCTGACCGTTTCTTACTCCCAGCAGTCGTAAAAGCGCATATTCCTCCATTCTGCTGTTTGCCGTAAGGAAACTTACCACATAACCGATCAGCAGTACCAGAATACAGACAACCGGGAAAAAAGCTTCCATGAACTCTATGGAATGCAAAAGATCTGTGGCCCGCGGAATGAAACTGCCGTCCCTGACCGAAAGTGAACGGCCCCGATAGGAGTCCGCCGCCAGGGGATCTGCCTCCGTAAATCCAATGGAACGCATCTCCTCCTTAAAAGCATTTAACGCTAACGGTTCCTTCACACAAAATGTTACCGTATCTGTAAAAAACGGGATCCCGTACTGATGATAGATCCCTCGCAGGGCCTCATAAGGCAGAATCATATCCATGGCGTTCACGGATGTCTTTCCCAGAAGGTCCTCCATTGAGCCTGCGATCTTTACCTGCGCCGTCCCCAGAGGGAATACATCCAACTTCATCAGCGCGCTATCCGCATTATAGTAATAAAAAGTAAGCGTAACCGTATCTCCGACTTCCCAGTTCTGCCTTCTCATGACCTTCTCACTGACGATACATTCTCTGTCCTCAGATGCAAAAAAGGAGTTTAGCTCCTCCGCCTCCATATGGATCATCTCCTCCGTCAGGCCGTCCACTGCTTCCACCCTGTTCACACCGGCCACATGCAGGTTCAGATATTTCGGATAATCAATCGGTTCAAACTCCCCTTCCCCCGCCATCAGACACACCTGAAAAGACGCATCCGTTATCCTCTCAGAACCCATAAGCCCGTCCACCAGATCCTCCGGAATAAAAAGGCCGTTTCCTCTCGTCCCGTTTGCGTTGGTGACATGGCATGTGACCGGAACCTGCCCTGCCAGTTCTGCAAGCTGTCTTTCGTAACTGTGTATGCTCCCAAAATATACATGCAGCAAAAGAACCAGCATAATACCGATTCCTACCGTAACCAGATTCGCGGTTTTCCGCCCTCTGATGCTGTAACCTATGTAATGAAACATGCCGCACCTCCCCACAGGTATTGATACTTCATATTATCATAATTCCATTAGCACTTTTTTGTTAATTGCTTCATTTTTTTGGTATCTTTGGCATTCTCTTTTGTATCAAAATGCGCTATACTGGAACCAGTAAATCAGAATAAGGAATTTTTACTATGTGCAGACGTCTGTCCATCTATTTTAAAGAAATGTATCCGCTGCTGCCCCGCTTTGCGCTGGGGCTTATCATCTTTGGAGAGATCCACTTTATTATCCTGTTAAACGCAGGCGTCAGAGATTTTAAGCTGGGCATTCAGGAACTGATCGGGGGCTTCACGGTGTTCAGTTTCCTTTTATGGCTGCGGATCGCGGACGATTTCAAGGACTACGAGCTGGACTGCCGGCTTTTTGCGGACAGGCCGCTGCCGTCGGGGCGGGTACATAAAAAAGACCTCGGGATCTTCGTCTCGATCCTGATTACAGTCACCGTGCTGTTAAATCTGTTCTTTATGAACAATTTCGGCTTCTTCCTATTTCTCTACATTTATGGGACGCTTATGTCCCTCTGGTTTTTTTCCAGAAAAAAGATCCAGAAAAGCCTGCCCCTGGCGCTTATCACCCACAATCCGGTGCAGATGATCATGAATATCTATATCATCTCCTTCACCTGTTTTAAATATGATCTGCCGCTTTTTACCTGGGTGAACTTTCTCGCCGCCTGGACGCTCTATTTCCCGGCGCTTATCTGGGAGATCGCCAGAAAGATCCGGGCGCCGAAGGATGAGACCGAATATGTCACCTACTCCAAATTGTTCGGCTACAAAAAGGCCACCCGGTTTATCTTTCTTATCACCTGGGTGGATATTATCACTAACTTTCTGTTAGTCTGGAATTTGAATAAGCTTACGGTACTGGCTCTTTTGATAGACGTATCCTGGATGAGCGTTAAATTTTTACAGTTTATGAGAGATCCCACCCGGTTTGCCATTGTGGAAAAGGTGGAGCGGTATACTTATATTCAGGAATCGCTGATGTTACTGACGATACCGGTTTATCTGATATTCGGAGCGATATAAATGATGTAAATGTATTGTTAAAACCAGTTCCTGTGTATAAAAAAGGAGAACACTTATGATCATCTGCCCGGAAAATTACAGAAAAACTGCCATCGGCTCCAAGGCACGCAACCTCTTTTTGCTGAGAGAATCCAACTTCTCTGTGCCGCCTTTTTTCTGTGTGGATAACACTTTTCGCGAAGAGGAAGTCCTTGACTATCTTGCCACAAACTTCCCTGACACCGACTCTTTCTCCGTCCGCTCCTGCGCCTCTTTGGAAGACTCTGCCGGTTATTCCTTCGCGGGGCAGTTCCGGACTTTTCTGCGGGTCCCCAGAGAAGATGTCTGTGTACGCATCCGGGATGTGCTTGCAGACGCGGCTGCCCCGAAAAATATTTCCTATTGTAAAATGCACCACCTTGATCCCGCCGCACTCACCATGCATGTCATCATACAGGAGATGGTGGAACCTGATCTCGCCGGCGTGCTGTTCACCGCCAACCCTCAGGGCATCCTCAACGAATCTGTCATTGTCTGCGGGGAAGGATCCGGGGACCAGGTAGTGGAAGAGCGAACGGATACTACCACTTACTATTATAACCGCTCTGACAAAACCTGTTATTATGAACAGACCGGTGAGTCGCCCCTTTTGACAGATAAGCAGATACAGGAACTGATCCTGTACTCCAGGTTGATCAAAATAGAACTTGATGGGAAATCCGACGGCACATACCCCAATAAACAAGGCAGTGCAGCAGGCGGACAATCCGACAGGAAGGTCAGCCTGAAATCTTCCCTGGCAGCTGAGATACAGTTCGACGTGGAATTTGCCATAAAGGATGACGAATTATATTTTCTGCAGGTGCGCCCCATCACAACCTTCGACAGGAACGCTCCTGTCATCATTCTCGACAACAGCAATATCGTGGAAAGTTATCCCGGCATCACGCTGCCCTTAACCCAGAGTTTTATAAAGGAAGCCTACTATCAGGTTTTTAAAAACCTGCTGATCCATCTGACAGAGGATGCGGATGCCGTAAAAAAGATTGACGAAACGCTGCAACATATGGTAGACATGGCAAACGGGCGGGTGTATTACCGTATCAGCAACTGGTACGATGTCCTGCTGTTTCTTCCCTTTCACCGTCTTCTCATCCCGATCTGGCAGGAAATGATGGGAGTGAAAACCAAAACGGTGACATCCTCTCTGAAAGAACCGATCCGTTTCTCCACCCGCCTGAAAGTAGCACATTCTTTTTTCAGGCTTCTGCGCACCTGCCCAGAAGAAATGGAGAACCTGGATCAGTATTTCCGAACGATCACGGATCGGTTCGACGCACTGGATACAGATACTGACGACAACCGGATCCTCCTTGATCACTATCACAGACTGCAGGATATGACGGTCCGGAAATGGGACATGACTCTCGTCAACGACATGTACGGGTTTCTTTATACCGGCCTGCTGAAAGCCTGTCTTCAGGCAAAGCGGATACCTGACCACACCCTTGTGGCAAACAGGGCGATCTGTGGTATTCGAAAGTTAGAGAGCATGCGTCCCATAGACGCGCTGAAGGATCTGGCCAAACAGGCGAGAAATGAAAACCTGCTCTCCGAACTGGAAGCGATAGACAGTAACGAAGCATATTTACAGTACATCCATGGAAAGGAAACCCCTTTCTCTCTGGCGCTGCAGGCCTATATCCGGGACTTCGGCGACCGTAACATGGAAGAACTGAAACTGGAAAGCAAAACATTCCGCACGGATCCGGTGCTGCTTGTGCGCTGTATTTTACAGTACGCCCGGGAATCCTCCGATACTGCTACAGACAGGGAGGCTTCTAATGCCGCTCCCCCCCGCCTCACCGGTTCCGCCGCTTTTTTCGCAAAGCGTGCCGCCGTGGGCATCCGGAACAGAGAACGCTCCCGCCTGCACCGGGGAAGACTCTACGGCATGATGCGCTCTCTTGTCCTGCAGATGGGACAGAATCTGTATGCCGAACACCGGATCCAAAGTCCGGATGATGTTTTCTGGCTCTACTGCAGTGAGCTCGAAGCCGCCGCTTCGGACGGATCCATGGATCTTCGCCGGATTATTTCGGAACGAAAAAGACAGTACGAGGGCTTTTCCCGCCTTCCAGCCTTTTCCAGGCTTATCTTTTCCGGGAAGGTAATCGACAAAGCCCCGAAAGATAGCCGGAAAATGTCTTATTCCAGGACAGAAAGCTTCTTCTACGGCATCCCCTGTTCTCCCGGATGCTTCACAGGCGAAGTGCTGATCGTGGAGCAGCCATCCCCTGTTCTTGATACAAAAGGAAAAATCCTTGTCGCAAAAATGACCGATCCGGGCTGGGTATTCCTGATCGCACAGGCGGGAGCCATCCTCTCGGAAAAAGGATCCCTTCTGTCCCACACGGCGATCATTTCCAGAGAACTGGGAAAGCCCTCCGTGGTAGGGATCGACCATATCACAGAGTATCTGAAAACCGGGGATATAGTTCAGGTGGATGGAGACAGTGGCGTTGTCATAGTCATTTCCGGTTCAGATAACCGAATTTTACAGTTACCCGAAAATCACCTGACAGAAAGGAAAACTTTATGAAATGCATCAGTGAATATCTGGCGGACGACTATGATAAATGGGCAGACCGCCCCTACATCAGTACGAAAGAAAACGGAAATTTTCGCTCTTTCACCTTCCGGGAAACCATAGACCATATCCGCGCCCTCTCCAGATCCCTGATCGCCCGGGGATTTCATCATAAAAATATCATGCTCTGCGGCGAAAATTCCAGAGAGTGGATCCTTTTGTATTTTGCTGTCATGGGATATGTGGGCGCCTGTGTGCCGGTGGACAGAGAATGGACTGCCCACGATTTTCAAAATACGCTGTCCGCCGTCCCCGTGTCAGCCGTTTTTGTCTCCCGCTCCCGGATGGAACGGTTTGAGGCCCTGCGCAATCGCTTTCCCGATATCCCTCTGTTCTGTATTGAGGATACTC
Source organism: uncultured Lachnospiraceae bacterium (assembly GCA_910578085.1). Lineage (GTDB taxonomy): Bacteria > Bacillota > Clostridia > Lachnospirales > Lachnospiraceae > 1XD8-76. The sequence goes on from CAJTPM010000006.1 coordinate 132,323, forward strand.
TTCCAACTCTGATCGCAGAGGGAAAGGCTCTCTCTTCTTGTCTTCCTCTGTGCGGACAGACCGATGTAAGCCGGACTGCCCTGATCCTGTTTACCTCCGGCACCACCAACATGCCCAAAGCGATCCCCCTGACACAGGAGAATCTTTTTGCCAACTGGGACACCCTGTACAGGCGGACGCCCATGACGGACCGGGACATCTCCTATGTCTTTCTTCCCTTTCATCATGTTTATACCGGTGTGGCGAATATTTTATATACCATTGTCTCCGGCATGCAGCTCTTTCTCTGCTCCGACCTGAATCGCCTGATACCGGAACTGATGGAAGTTTGTCCCACCGTGGTCTGTACGGTACCGTTATTTCTATACAAAATGTACGATGCCATGAACGATGAACTGTTACAGGTTTTAAGAAACATCCGATTTCTCTACTGCGGCGGCAGCTTTACGGAACCCGACATCAAAAAATACTTTATCCGCCAGGGCGTCTGTCTTTTAGAGGCCTACGGCACCACGGAGACTTCCTCCGTCATCGCTCTGGCTTATCCAAACGATCCGGACCTTGCCGCAAACGGCGTTGTCTTTGAAAATCTGACCGTGCGGATCCTTGATCCGGATGAAAACGGCGTGGGTGAGATCGTTGTCTCCGGAAAAAGCGTCTCAGGCGGCTACATAAACCATAACGACCATTATTCTGATTTTGATGAATCCGGCGCCTACCACACCGGTGATCTCGGAATCCTCGCCCCGGACGGCCACCTCTATCTGAAAGGCAGAAAAAAGCGCATGATCTTAACTGCCAACGGGAAGAACGTCTATGTGGAGGAACTGGAAGAAATGTTCCTGAAAGATCCCCGGATCAAAACGGCGGCGGTCTTTGAGGAAAACCACCATCCCGCTGTCTCCATCGTCAGCGATCTTCCGGAAGAAGACGTCCGGGAATATCTGGCGGAAATCAACCGTAATCTTCCCCGCTTTAAACAGATCCGGAAACTGTATCTGAAACCGGACACACCAGGAGGACGCATCAAATGAGCTTACATGTTATTACATTTACCAGAGAAGAACACTATATCCGCAAATTTCTGGAACTGCCAGGCAGACTTTATTCCCGGAAAGAACTCATGCAGAAACCGGATGAGGAACGGCAGATCCTGACAGGGACTCATATCCTGAGCCACTATTTTACGGTTTTTCCGTTTCTGGTGCTGGATGAAAATGACGCACCTGTCAGCCGCGCCCTGCTTACCGTTTACCCGGACGACACAGACGCCTTTCTCGGCTTTTTTGAGAGCGAAGAGAACGGGGAGGCCGTCGCCTTACTGTTTAAGAAGGCCGAGGAAACCGCCAGAGTTCAGCACTGCCGCCGGATCGTGGGCCCTGTGGACGCTTCGTTCTGGATCCGTTACCGTTTTAAAGTAAACTGCTTTGACCACACTTATACGGGGGAACCCTGCAATAAGCAATACTATGCCGCCCTGTGGCGAAAAGCCGGGTATGAGATAACCGAAAAGTATTACTCCAACCACTACCGGATCGTGGAACGCTCCCACAGCAATCCGCTCTATGCCTCCAGACTGACAGACAAGCTGCAGGAAGGCTACCGGATCGTAAGCCCCTCCAAAGAGACTTTTGACAGCACCTTAAACGAAGTATATGATCTGCTGATCGAACTGTACCGGAGTTTCCCGGCCTATAAGCGCATAACCAGGGAAGAGTTCGTCTCCCTCTACAGCTACCTGAAACTGCTGATCCGGTATCCCATGGTGAAAATGGCCTATTATCAGGAAAAAGCCGTGGGCTTTTTTATCAGCATCCCGGACTATCAGAATATGGTCTATCAGAAGCTCACGCCACTAAATATCCTGCGCATTCTGTTTACCCGCGCAAAGCCGAAATCCTACGTCATGCTCTATATGGGCATCGATGACGCACACCACGGCCTTGGAAAAGCCATGGCGGAAGCTATTAAGATGGAACTGTCCGCCTGCGGCCTCCCCGCCGTCGGCGCCCTGATCAGACAGGGCAATGTCAACAGGGATTATTTCAGGGAGCTGATCGACTACGAGTATGCGTACGTGCTGTTGTCTAAAGATCTGTCCTGCGCATCAGCTCAGCATACCGCCCAGCATACCGCCGCCCACGCACAGCAGCACAGTCGTTGTAAAATCTGAAGAAAGCTGAGGAAACCCATGGTTTACAACGGCGGAGATCACAAACAGCACGGCAAAGTACAAAGCTCCCATCACCGCCCCCCAGAAAAATTTTCTGGTCCGCTTTCTCTTTCCCGTGATAAACCCGGCAAAAAAGGATGTGGCTACATAGATCAGAATCATGCAGACATTCACCACTTTTTCCGACAGATGCAGTCTGTAAAGCAGAAAAGCTAAAAGCAGTAAAAACCCCCCTGTCAGAATATAGGAAAACAGCAGGCATTTTAACACAAACAGGATCTGCGGCATATATTTTTTGGAAACAGGCATATTTTCTCCCCCCTCGGGAACTGGCTCCCGATTAAAACTTTGTAATATTTTCCTTAAACAAATATATGCGTCTTGACAATGTGGTATTACATCTCTAAAATATATCTACAGGAAGTTTGCCCGCTTGCAGGAGCAGACTTCGTAAGCTAACGGGCAGCTTTGCTTCGAGTATTATGGCTTATGAGAAGATGAGACGCAGATTCTCATAAAAGGCGTGTTTTCGCGCCTCAAATTTATTTAATGACAGGAAAGGAACCCCTCATGGATACCACTGGTGTCATACAACTGTTTATCTTACTTGTTCTTCTGATTTTATCAGGTTTTTTTTCTTCCGCGGAGACTGCGCTGACCTGCGCCGGTAAAGTACGTATGCGTTCTCTCGCTGAGGACGGCAATAAAAAGGCCCTCCGCGTCCAGCACATTTTAGAATCTTACAGCAAAGTATTGAGTACCATACTGATCGGCAATAATATTGTCAATATCGGCGCCTCTTCTCTTGCCACCACGCTGACGATCCGCATCTTCGGCAGCCAGTTTGTGGGCATATGTACCGGGCTGCTGACATTTTTAGTGCTGATTTTCGGTGAGATCGTTCCCAAAACATGGGCCGGTTCCCATGCCGATAAGATAGCTCTGGCCTACAGCGGCGTTATCCAGTTGCTGATGACGCTGTTGACTCCTGTGATCTGGATCGTGGACAATATTGCCCAGGGGATCATCCGCCTCTTCCATCTCGGTGCAAAACCCGGGGAAGGCAGTATCACGGAGGATGAGCTGCGCACCTACGTGGATGTAAGCCATGAAGAAGGCGTTATTGAATCCGAAGAACGGGAATTTATTCACAACGTGTTTGATTTTTCGGATTCCACGGCATCAGAGATCATGATTCCCCGTATCGACATGGCTTCCCTTTCCTCTCTGGCCACCTACGAAGAAATTTTTACGCTGTTCAAAAAGACGATGTACACCCGAATTCCGGTTTACGAGGAAGAAAATCCTGACAATATCATCGGTTTTATCCATATGAAAGATTTTCTTCTGACGAAGGATTCTCCCCAGTTTAAAATCAGTAAACTTCTGCGGAAGGTCCACTATACCTATGAACGCAAAAAAACTTCTGACCTTTTCGTGGAAATGCGCGAAAAAGCCACAAGTCTTGTCATTGTGTTAGATGAATACGGTTCCGCTGTCGGCATGATCTCCATGGAAGACCTTCTTGAGGAGATCGTCGGGGAAATCCGGGATGAGTACGATGCGGATGAGGCGGAACTGATCAAAAATATTGACGATTCTACATATCTCATTGAAGCCAGCATGAAACTGGACGATGTCAACGATGCGCTGGATCTCTCCTTAGAATCCGAGGATTACGATACTCTGGGCGGCATCATGATCGACAGACTGGACAGACTGCCCAAAAACAATGAGATCGTTACGTTAGAGGACGGCATCACGCTCCGGGCGAGAGGGATCTTTCAGAACAGGATCCGCAAGGTGCTGTTAAAGCTTCCGGAAATTTCGGAAGAAGAGGAGGCGGACAGCTGATTTTTTCCTTCTGCTGTCCGCCCGGATATCCTCCTGCTTTATTCACCCCTTTGCTGTCCGCTCGGCCATCTTCCCACCTTATTCGCTCTCCCGCAGTCTCTCCACAATGCTCTTTTTTCTGACACTGCGCCAGGCCAGCACCGGCACCAGTACGGCCACAGACATCATAACCGGTATCATAATCACAAAGGGCAGAATCTGAAAACGGTACTCGAAAAATAAAATCATATTGCTCATCGCCTTCAAAATGATCCAGGACAGGAGGCCGCCCAGTGTCATGTTCATCACGCCGGAAATGGCAATATAACTGATCCCCTCATAGATGAGAGTCTTTAACAGCTGGCTGTCTGTCATGCCGATACTCTGCATCACAGCAAATTCCTGTTTTCTGACGATAATCTCCGTAATCATGGCATTGGTAAAGTTCAAAATACCGATCAGTGCGATCACCGCGGCCAGCGTAATGCCGATGAACGCTATGATCATTGTCATCCCGTCAAATTCTTTTTTCAGAGACTCTCTGCTCACGTAGCCCATCTCCGGATTCCTGTCCGTATAGGCCTGCAGTACCGCCTCGAAAGCGTCCTTCTGTTCCTCCGCCACACGATAGGAGACGCCAAAGGTCTGCACATTTTCCTCATCCGTTTCAAACTCCGTAAGCGGTAACACCACATCACAGACATTTGCCCTGTACCTGTGAAGATCCATGCTGGTTGGAATTCTCACGATCGCCATCACCTCATACTCTTTTTCCACAAGATCGTCATAGACGATATCGATGACAGTCCCCGACGCATCCCTTTTCTCATGAAAGCTCGAATTTTCCCCAAAGCTTTCCACCGTCACCTTATCCCCCGGATGATAGATATGTTCCTCCGGAAGTACCTCCTCGCTGCCCGATATCGTTGCAAGCAGGATATAGTTTCCTGTCCGGAATTTCCCGATATCCAACGTCCCGTCCAACACCTCCAAATTCGGGAGAAGTTCCTCGCTGTACGCATAAAAACAGCCGTCAAAATCCTTCTCCCCACTGAGCATCTTCTCCAGATTCTCCACCGCAAAGGCATCCCGCCGCAGCATCCCCTTCCCGTCCAGCTTTTTCAGCTGTTCTGACGCTTTTTCGTCCAGCTTCAGAAAAGATCTGAATCGAACCCTCATTTCCGTTCTTCCCTCAATCCCCTCCTGGCCATCCGCCAATGCCAGATATTCGGACGCCGTCTCAACCGCACCGTTTCCCATCGCGGAAGAGATCACACCGATATTACCCAGCACAAAATCTCCCACGATCCTCTGATCTATATATTGATCGGTCTGAAAGCTTCCCACTGCGGTCATCACGATCGTCAGCAGAATCATACTCAGAGAAATTGCTGCTATGACGACAGCTCCTGTGCGCCTGTTCCTGCTCAGATTGGAAAGAGCCATGGAGAGCGCATCGAATCTGCCTCTGGTATTCTGTTTTTTCCGCCTGCTTTTTCCTGCCCTTTGTCCTTTCCTCTCTGTCTCCACATATCTGAGCGCATCGATGGGTGAGACGCTTCCCGCTATTTTTCCCGGCTTTCTGCTGCTTAACCAGACCGTAAATCCGGAAAAAGCCGCGCCGGATATCAAAATCCGGGGACTGCATTTCAGAGATATTTCCATCCCCTGCCAGGAATCCGTCAGAGACATCATAAACGGCAAAACTGCCCTGCCCACGCCGAAACCGATCAACAGCCCTATGGGAATGCCGACTGCGGCCAATATAAGAGCCTGCCGTCTCACCAGTCTGCCGATCTGCATCTTCGTCGTTCCTATGGTCTTCAGTAAACCGTAAAACCTGATATCACTGATGACAGAAATCTGAAAAATATTGTAGATAATCAGATAACCGGTCAGCAGGATCACGAAAACCGCACCGGACAAAATAGTCAGGGTGACAGGATCCGCCGCCTCCGCGCGGTTGCTCATATAGGCCCAGTTTACCCCGTAGGCCAGCTCAGTCTCCGGCTCGTAGCCCGCGTTTCGGATAATCGTCCGCACTTTCTCCTCCAGATCATGCGTATCTTCAAAGAAAAAGTTGCCTGCGATAAGCCCGGCGCCGGCGTCCTCCGGATGTTCCTCCTTCCATTTCATAAAATCCTCATCGGTATAAGAGTCTTTCAGCGCCGTCCAGTAACGCTCCGACACAAACAGCTCGCTGGCGTGGGCAACGGCATCCCCCTCATACCAGCCACAGACTGTAAACACCTCCTCTATCGTCTCTCCCATAAAGGAAAACCGCAGAGGAATCTCTTCGCCCAGCCGGTGAGGCAGTCCCAGCTCATCCAGAACAAAGGTATCCACGATCACTTCATCCGCCTCCTGGGGCATACCGCCTTCCTCCAGCGTGATAAACATCTCCGATAAGGTTCTCTCCTGCGGCGTATAGCGGATCTCCGCCTGACGCTTCAGGATATTGTCCGCCCTGCCGATCAGGATCGTATAATTGCTCTCTCTGACCGATGGATCAGCCGCCACCTTTTCATACTGTTCCATGGAAGCCGCCTTTATGCCCGCATGGTATTTTCCGCCTACCTCCCGCATGGTCTCCTCCTGGATAGTCTGCATGGCGCCGTCTGCCAGGGAAAAGACTGCCGTAAAGAGAATCCCGGTCAGGGCGATGGCAATCACCGCAAAAAGATTCCGCACCCGGTTGTTTTTCAGGCTCCGCATGGACAGCCTGCGGATCGATGCACCGTTATTGTTTCTCATCTGTGCACCTCCCCGTTTTCTTCTGTGCAGGCAGCAGCGCTCCTGCCATCACTTTTCCCGTAATCGCTGACGATCCTGCCGTCCTCTATGTGGATCACCCTGCTGCACAGCTGTGCCAATGCCTCGTTGTGGGTGATCATCACAACGGTCTGATGAAACTGCTCGCTGGTCAGCTTCAAAAGCCCCAGCACTTCCTGGGTAGTCCTGCTGTCCAGATTTCCTGTGGGCTCGTCCGCGAGAATGATGGCCGGTTTTGTCACAAGGGCCCTGGCGATGGCTACCCTCTGCTGCTGCCCGCCGGAAAGCTCTCCCGGCAGATTATAAAGCTTCTTTGTCAATCCCAGTGTCTTCACGATCTTTTCCAAAAAAGCTTCGTCCACAGTTCTCCCATCCAGTTCCATCGGCAGCACGATATTCTCACAGACACTCAGGATCGGCACCAGATTGTAGCTCTGAAAGATAAAACCGATCTGCCTTCTGCGGAAAATCGTCAATTCTTTTTCGTTCAGCTCAAAGATCTTTTTACCGGCAACGGTCACCGTACCGGAAGTGGCGTAATCCAGGCCTCCCAGCATATGTAGCAGCGTGGATTTTCCCGATCCGGAAGTGCCCACCACCGCGGCAAACTCTCCCTCTTCTATCTTCAGATTCACACCGTCCAAGGCTCTGACCTGGGTATCTCCCTCCCCATAATACTTTTTCAGATTCTCCGTCTCCAAAATTGTCATACTGTTTCTCCTCTTTCCATTCCACGAATTGCTGTATACAGTTTTCCTGCCTCACAGAATGCCGTACATCATTTTTTATGTTCACGCTGCGGATTACCGCATACGGTTTCCATTTCACGGATCACTGTACACAGTTTTATTCTATCAGAAACTTCTTACAGTATCCTGACAGGAAAGAGAAAATATATGACAATTTTGTCATCTATTTTCATTCATTCAATAAAAACAGCGAGAAACAGCTTCCCTCCTCTACCCTGGAGGTCACGGTGATATATCCCTTTTCGCGCTGTAAAATCAGCTGTGCCAGATACAGCCCAAGGCCGCTCCCCTCCTGACCTTCCACCTCTTTTCCCCGGTAGAACCGTTTAAAGATCTGTTGATATTCACTCTGCGGAATGCCGATCCCCTCATCCGAAATCGTAATTCCTGTATAAAGATCCAATCTGGTCAGGGCTATCCGTATCCTGCTGTTTTCCGGGGAATACTTGACGGCATTTTCCAGAATATTCGCCATTGCCTCCGCCGTCCACTTCGGATTATGGTAAAGTTTAACGTCCTCGAATTCCTCCGCGATCAGCTCTATCTTTCTGGCTGATGCCAGGGGAAAGACAAAGCTGACCGCCCGCGCGATCGTCTCCCTGATCCCGGTATACCCTGCCTTAAAACAAATCATGCCGTTTTCCAGCCTGGAAGCTTTTAGGAGATCCGCCATCAGCCATTGCATCTTACCGGCCTGATTTTTCGTATGCTCCAGAAATTCCCTGCGGCGTCCTTCCTCCAGGGTGGGATCCTGTAACAGCTCCATGTTCATCACAATATTGGCAAGCGGCGTTTTTAACTGATGGGAAATATCCGAGATCAGATGCATGACCTGGTCCTTTTCCCCCACTGCCTGTTTCTCCCTGTACCGCAACACCGCGAGAATACGTTCTAACTGGCTGACAATACGGGATTCTCTGGTCTCCAGAAAATCCGGATAATGGGCCTCCCCTTCTCCCGTATTTTCCCGCCAGAAACCATCCAGAATGCGATCCAGTTTTTTCCACTGGTACAGAAAATAAGCCGTGCTAAAAACAAGCACAGCAAAGCATACCAATAAACATATTGCCAGCAGCAGGATTATGGTTTTCTCTTTCATCCGTTCTCCTCCCACAGATAGCCGATCCCCTGAATTGTGCGGATATAATCTCTGCCCAGCTTTTTGCGCAGACGGCTGACATTGACAGACAGTGTGTTTTCCTCCACAAAATTCCCCTCTATATCCCAGACATACCGCAAAATCTGCTCCTTCAAAAGCGCCTGCCCTTTATGTTCCATAAAGTATTGCAGCAGGCGAAATTCGGTCATACTCAGATTAAACTCCTCACCGCCGCAAAACGCCCGGAACGTTTTTAAGTCCAGCACGATCTCCCCCGATGTGATAATACGCTCTGTCTCCTTCGTTTCCGTATCCTTTGCCTTCCTGCTCAAAATGTTCTGCAGCCGGAGCTTTAACACCGCAACAGAAAAAGGCTTCGTCATATAGTCGTCAGCCCCGTTTGTCAGTCCCATGATCTCATCCGTCTCCAGATCTCTGGCCGTCAACATCAGAATGGCTGTCTCGGCGCCCGTTCCCGGAAGTTCCCGTATTCTTTTACAAAACTCCTGTCCGTCACCGTCCGGCAGATTCAAATCCAGTATGACGGCATCGGGATTTTCTCTCTCAAAAAACGCATAGCCCTCCCGCAGTGTCCGCGCGCTGACCGCCTCGCATCCTTCCTGCTTAAGCGCAAAACAGATTCCCCGGTTCAAACCTGCATCGTCTTCTATGACCAATACTTTCATTGTCCTGTCACTGTCCTTCCCTTTTTTTACATTGTATCATATTTTTCTTTTATTCTCACGCATATTTCCGACAGAGCGTTACTTCTTCCCCAAAACTTTGAGCAAATTGCCTGTCAACGGCGAATGGAAAGGAAATTATGTTTACCCCGGCTCTTTTATGAACGATTTGTACCGGGCCTGGAAAACCATGCCCGGTACAGTTTCGTAGATATCAATCAAATACTATTAATCTTTCAGCAAAGCCATTCTGTCAGGATCATCCGCAAATACTTCCTTTGCATTGTCCTTTGTCACAACCACAGGGGGCAGTTCGTAAATGGGAACATCGATTACGCCATTGTCCGCCGTCACATCGGTTGCCGGCATCCCGTTGCCGCCAAGCAGGCTGTCAATAATGGAAACTGTCTCCGCAACAAGCGCATTGGTAGGTTTTGCCACTGTGGAATACTGTCTGCCGGACCATACCCACTCAACGGATTCATTTTCCGCATCCAACCCCGAAACTACAGGAATCGGCTGTCCCGCATTCTCACAGGATGTAATAATCGCACGTGCAATACCATCGTTGGGTGAAAGAACACCGTCGATCTCGATGTCTGAATAGTTACCTGCAAGAATGGCATCCATACGTGACTGTGCTTTGGAGTTATCCCAGTCAACTGTCGCACACTGTGTGAAATCCGTCTGTCCTGATACAACAACCAGCGTCCCGTCATCGATGAGGGGCTGAAGCACTGACATTGCGCCTGTGAAGAAATTCGGTGCATTCGGATCAGCCGGGCCGCCGCCGAAAAGTTCGATGTTGTAGGGAGCCTCACCCTTCAATTCCTCCAATCCCTGTAAGAGCGCCTGGGCCTGTAATTCCCCTGTCTTCACGCTGCCGAACTGTACTACGCCGTCAACACCCGTGGTATTTTCCAGCAGTCTGTCATATCCGATTACATATACGCCCGCATCTTTTGCTTTCTCCAGCACTGAGCCGAGCTGTGAGCCGTCAACAGGGCCGACAACGATAACCTGTGCGCCGTTTTCGATCATGGATTCGATCTGTTGCTGCTGCTGCGGAACCTTCTGGTCAGCGGCCTGAATGATCGCTTCATAACCCGCAGCCTCAAGCTGTTCTTTAAACATCACTTCCGCTTCTGCCCAGTTCTGTGTTCCGAGCCACGGCAACGCCACACCCACGATACCGCCGCCTGCCGTCTCTTCTTCAGCCGCCTCTTCCGGTTCTGCAGTCTCCGCGCTTTCGGTTTCAGCAGTCTCCTCCGCAGCTGCCGGTGTCTCAGCCGTCTGCGCAGTCTCCTCCGTTCCCCTGCCTCCGCCACAGCCTGTCAGCACACCTGCCGCCAGAGCCGCCGTCATCAGAAGTGATAATACTTTTTTGCTTTCATAATTCCTTTCCTCCTTTTTAAATTTCGGGATCTTACCCCCTGTTTTTCTTGTTATATACATCAAAGGCCACAGCCGCCAGAACGGACATGTTGAGCATCGTGAGAAAATACGTTCTTTTTACATTGACGCCGGAGAGTTCTGCCGCTGCCTTATTTCCGCCCACCGCATAGACATGACGTCCGAAGGATGTTCTCTCCGTGATCAGATAATACAGGATGATCAGGATCACAAGGATCAGCCCGGGGATCGGAAAACTTGTTCCCACTCTCCCGCTTCCGAAAAGCCATGTCGCATAGCCGATCACCACCGACACGATCCCGATGCGGACCGCATAGGGCCAGAACTCCTCCTTCTTTCCGGTAACATCCCCCGAATGGGTAAACTTCCTCAACTGGGCAGTCACAAACACAGCTATCGCAATGATTCCAAGCAATAACGTTGAGTTGTTCATCCCGGTAAAAGCAGGTCCCCATTCAGGAAGATAACCGGCACCAAACCATTTCAGCTCTGAGGGAACAGGAACTGAAATTGAGTTTGATATCCAAATAACACCGCCTCTGAATATCATCATGCCGCCAAGGGTTGTGATGAATCCCGGAATGCCGAGCCTCGATAAGAAAAATCCCTGCCATGCTCCGGCTATCATGCCGATCACCAGAGCGATCAGAATTGCAACATACCACGGCAGGTTAAACTGGCGGGCGGTGATCGCCATTACCATGGATGCAAATCCTGCGACCGAACCCACCGACAGATCGATCTGTCCGATCACGATTACCATGAGCATTCCCAAAGCCAGAACCAGTACATAAGCGTTTCCCGATATTAAATTTTGAAAATTCGAGGAAGTAACCATCTTACCTCCCGATGCAATATTGAAAATTATAATGAGCGCTGCCAGGGCAACTACCATCGTATATTGACGAAGATCTTCGCCCAACACCTTTTTTATATAGTTCATGATCCTCTCCTCTTAAGCCGTTATGGTCATCTTCTTCATTAACATTTCCTGAGTTGCTTCTTTTGCGGAAATCTCACCTGTGATGCTCCCCTCAAAAATCGTGTAAATGCGATCCGCCATTCCGAGAAGTTCCGGGAGTTCCGAGGACACCAGAATGATTGCCTTTCCCTGATCCGCAAGCTCATGAATCAGTTTATAGATCTCATATTTTGCGCCCACATCGATCCCCCTTATGGGTTCATCCAGAATGAGAATATCCGGCTCCGTAAACATCCACTTGGAAAGAACGACTTTCTGCTGGTTTCCGCCCGATAAAGTATTCACGCCGACACCCACATCGCGGCACTTGATCCGCAGGGAATCTCTGTATTTTTCCGAGGCCGCCCTCTCCTTGTCAAAGTCCAGAAGGCCTTTTGTCTTGATCGTGTCAAGGTTTGCGGAGACAACGGTTTTTCTGATCGTGTCGAGAAGATTTAACCCCAGTCCCTTTCTGTCCTCCGGCACATAGGCGATCTTATTTCTGATAGCCTCTCTGACAGAATTGATCTTAACTTCCCTGCCTCTTATTTTCATGTTTCCGCCTCGGAAGATCCCCATATTTTTTCCGAACAGAGATCTCATCAGTTCCGTTCTGCCCGCCCCCATGAGGCCGGCAAACCCGACGATCTCCCCGGCTCTGACATGAAATGCGGAATTTTTGCAGAGCATTCTCCCGGGAACTTTTGCATCCTCCACACGCCAGTCCGAAACCTCAAGGATCACTTCCCCGATCTTTGGCGTATGCTCGGGATACCTGTTTTCAATCTCACGCCCCACCATGGCCTTGATAATTTTGTTTTCGTCAACTCTGCCAGCCTCCACGGCATAACCATCCACGGTTTTCCCATCCCTGATCACCGTCACGTAATCGGAAACCGCCGCAATCTCATTTAACTTGTGGGAAATCATAATGCAGGTAATCCCCTGCTTTTTCAGGCCAATCATCAGGCGCAGCAGATTTTCCGAATCCGATTCATTTAACGATGAGGTCGGTTCATCCAAAATCAGCACTTTTACATTTTTGGACAATGCCTTTGCAATCTCAACGAGCTGCTGCTGCCCGACGCCCAGGTTTTTGATGATCGCATTCGGATCGATATGTAAGCCGACTTCTTTCAGCAGCTCTCTTGTTCTCTTTCGCTGTTTCTCCCAGTTGATAAGCCCCTTTTCCACGATCTCATTGCCCATGAAAATATTTTCCGTAACGGACAGCTCGGGGATCATCGTAAGCTCCTGGTGAATGATAACGATCCCCGCCCGTTCAGAGTCCTTGATGTTTTTGAACGCCATTTTTTTACCCTGAAAAATGATCTCGCCATCATAACTGCCATAGGGATAAACGCCTGACAAAACTTTCATCAGGGTGGATTTTCCCGCGCCGTTTTCACCGCATATCGCATGGATGGTAGCCTCTGAAACTTCTAACGTCACATCAGAAAGCGCCTTCACACCCGGAAATGTTTTGGTGATATTCTTCATCTGCAAAATATAACCGTCGCTCATTTAACCCCTACCTCCCTTCTTTGTCATATTCCTTTTGCTTTTGTGATCTTAACTGTCTTTATTGTAGAAAAATTGCCGGGATTTGCCTATTGCCGGATGTCATATCTTTTATTATGACATTCGTCAAATAAAAAAACGGCCCGCATATGACAAATGTCATGCCAAAAATGGCATTGACATTTTTGGCATTGGCATTATTTTGCCATGTGCGAAAACCGTTTAACATAGTTATGTCTCTTAAAAAATCTATTCGTTCAGGAAGCTTCTGACTCTTTTTTCCGTCATCTGCAGTCCGATCTTTGAATCCGTCCCGTTCTTTACAATATCATCGATGCCTGCGCCGATCATTTCCCTGGCCGATGTGGTATCCTTGAAATTATAATCCGGTTCGGCATGATCCATGATAGATGTGATCAGGTTGATATCCATTCCGCCCTCCTCAGACAGCACCTGATTGATGCTAAGCATGGTCGTCATGGAATCGGTAACCGTTTTCAGTACCGACGCGCCTTCTTTATAAGTATAAATTTCACTCTGAATCTCTATATCGTAACAGAAGGTTTTGATCAGATCCCAGGCAAGCCCCTCGTTATCCGTTCTGGAATTCATGGCCAGCAAAAGCGTGCTCATGGTCGATTTGTTATCGCCCCTTTCTCCCCGCGGCAGCGTGATACAGTCAAGTTCAAAGTTCGTATACCTTTTTATGTTCCACGGATAGGGCTTATAGGTTCTGTAATCCGACAAAAGCGCAGGCATAAACGCCACATTTCCTTTATCGAAGTCATCCGGCGTGACATTATTTCCTTTTGTAAGTCCGTCTATTTCCTTCAGGAAATCCACAGCCTCTATCGCATTTTCACTGAGCAGATTGCAGTTCGTACCGTCCGCGTCAAAGAAATCCACGCCATTTGTGATAAAGGCGTGTTGCCAGGTATAACCGCAGACGCCAAACTGATCCTCTATTCCATTGCCGTCAGTATCTTTCGTTACCCTGTCACAGATCTCATAAAAATCATCCCAGATCCAATCTTTTGGTATTTCCCGGATCCCTTCGTTTTTCAGCAGCGTTTTATTGACAAACATCATGCCCGGCACGCTCTCGAAAGGAATCCCGTACTGACTGCCGGAAATGTTCCCGAATGCAAAGGATGCGCTGTAATATCTGGTTTTATCATAATCCGCATCCCTGTCGATATACCCGTCCAGTTTCATCAGGGCGTCCGTACCTGCAAAGGTGGAAAAATCCTCCGGCAGCACAAAGAAAACATCCGGCGCGTTTCCCTTGATCAGGGCGGACGCAATATATTCCGAGTAGTCATCTTTCTGGATCCCGCTTACATATTTCACCTTTACGCCCGGATGATCGGCTTCAAATTTCGCCACTGCATCATCGATGATCTGATAGGTGTAAGCATCCGGAACATCCCAGGGGCTGCCGGTAAAAAAACCTAACGTTATCGTCCTTTTCTTACATGGCATTTCCATGATAAACCTTATGGATCGCCTCGATCAGACTGTCTGCGGAAATCCCTTTCAACAGATAACCGCTGGCGCCATGCTTCAAAGCGCTGAAAATGTATTCATCGTCATCAAAGGTCGTCAGGATGATGATCTTTATCTCAGGATAGTTTTCCTTGATGATCTGGGTGCACTGCACGCCGTCCATCTCCGGCATTCTGACATCCATCAAAATAACATCCGGTTTGTCTTTCCTGACAGCCCTGATCACCTCGATACCGTTCGCCGCAGTATCTACCGAAAAATCCGGATTGCCCGCCAGCACGATGCGCAGGCTGTCCCTTATCAGTTCCTGATCGTCCGCAATAAGTATTTTAATCATTTTCCGTCCCCCACCTTATCGGGATTTCCGCCACCACGCAAAATCCGTCACTTCCGTCAACCTCTATCTTCCCGCCGAGCATCTCCAGCCGTTCTTTCATGTGCGTAAGCCCAAAGCCCGGCTCGATACTCGCCGCGCCGATACCGTTATCCCTTATGGTTATCGTCACAATATTGTATTCCCGCGTTATCCGGATCCTCACCCTGTCCGCCTTTCCGTGCCGTATGGAATTGGTGATGCTTTCCTGAATGATCCGGTAGATCACTTCCTCCTCATCCTCGCCGAAAGACAGCCTGCCCGCACTGTTATCCAATGTGATATCCGCCTTGGATGCGGCGCTCATCTGGGAAATCATTTTTTGAATTGCCGACAGAAGGTCCCTCTGTTCCAGCGCGTCGGGCCGCAGTTCATTGACAGAACACCTTACATCCGTCATGCCCTGCCTTGCCACATCGGAGACCAGGGAAAGATACCGCTTTAACGTTTCGGGTGAAACGTCCGCCACCGTCTGCGCCGCGTCGATCCCTGCGATAATACCGGTCAGGGTGTGTCCCAGCGTGTCATGTATCTCTCTGGCCAGCCTGTTTCTCTCCCTTGTCTGCGCCATTTTCTCCGACTCGGCGGCATACTTCTCAAGTTCCCTGTTCGCCGCCTGAAGCCGCTCGTTCAGGGAATTGATCTCATCCTTTTCATCCATCTGTTCCCACAGGTGCAAAATGGTGTATACAATAAACAGAATGATGTTTAACGTTGTAAAAAGATTTTTGATTAAAATTAATATCGCCGCTACTGTTCCGATGTAATATTCTGTATAGGTCTCAAAGGATGTAATTTTCATAATATTGGAACAGGCATTGAAATCAAAGATCAGGAAAAATGTACTGCCCAGTATCAGGGGAAGAAGTTTTTTGCTGCTTCCCTCAAAATATTTCATAATATGCGCCACAAAGAGAAGGATGATGCCGTTATAGTTTACCTGCAATGCGGCGATCACAAAAACAGTACAGATAAATTCCATGACAATAACAGTCCACTGATGTTTTATCTCATACTTGTCATGCACGTACATCAAAACCATCAAAAGCACAAAAAAGCTTACGGAAATAAGAAGCATTTTCCCCGGAACTGGCGGCAGGGCGTTTACCTTTTTCAAAAACATGACTGCCCCCCGGAGTTTCCGATTTTCAGTATGGTCACCGCGGAAACAACGGAAATATACAGCACCGCCATGAAGTTAAAGCTTTTCATAAAACTCAATGTGGAATTCTTCAACGCCGATGTATCCATTTGCTACTGCCATCCCTTTGTACTGAATTCGTCTATATTTTCCTCGCTGATCAGATTGACCGAAACCTTTATTTTCTTTTCGACAGACCTGCCCTCTATCATATTGTAAAGCTGATCCACCGCACTTTGTCCGATCTCAGACGGATACTGGGCCGATGTTGCGAGCATGATTTTTTCTTTTATCATAGCTTTCGCCTCCGGCGCGCCATCCACCCCGAGAACAGCTATGTCATCCAGCCTCCCGTAATCCTTCAGTGCCGCCATCACGCCGAGAGCGCCCACATCGTTGATGCAGAAAACCGTATCAAAATCCTCGCCCTTTTTCAGTTCCTCGATCATCAGAGGCATGGCGATCTCGAGCTGTCCTGCATATTCCAGCCTGTCCACGATCTCAAAGTTCCCGTTCCCCGCTATCGTATCTGCAAACCCCTCCACACGGTCATTTGAAGATTTGGTCGTCGAATGTTCAAAGATCAGAATCTTTCCCTCCGCCTCTTTCTGCAAAAGATACTCGGCGCAGAGCACTCCCGCATGATAGTTATCCGAGACAACGATGCAGTCCGCCAGGCTTTCATCATAGATCTCCGTGTCCACAAATATTATTTTTATGCCCTTCTTCCGCCCGTACTCAACAGCGGGAATGATCTCCTCAAAATCAACAGGCGCAATAAAGATAGCTTCCACGCCCTCGTCTATCAGGTCATAGATCTGCTGCGTCTGTCTGACCGCATCAAGCGCCGGATCTCTTGTGATCAGAATATCCCCGTTTGATTCCACGGTGGCGCGTATCGTTTCGTTGATCACCTCAAAGAACGGATTGTTCATGGTCATATAGGTTGCCCCGAATTTATGTACATTTTCCCTCTGGGTGAGGGAAAAATCATTGTTTTTATCGAGAATGGACAGTACCCCCAGAAGAACTGACACCGCTGCTATCGTATAAATTACCGTTTTCATTCGATTGAATAAATGTCTCATATTGCCCCATCCTTAAAACGAGCAGAGGTAGAATCATCTTTTCCTGCCCGCCGCACGGCCCACATGCTGCCCCGCAGCAGACTTTCTTATGCGTGCCTTCGTATAAAAAGCAAAAGGAAAGAACATATAAACCCGGCAGGCTTATATCGATCTTCCCTCAAATATTCATCTGATATGCAACAGAATACTTTCTCTCCGTTCATTTTCTGTCATTGAACATAGTATAACAATTCAGAAGATAAAAAGCAATAGTTTCATTCCTTTTATCGATCCATTTTGTCAATCCATACCCATCCTGAAATCTCTGTTATAATAGATTTTACCATTATTATAATTTTTGGCAAAAGCCCGCACATTCTTCCGTGCTTATCCGTTAATACAGTAGAGGCAGAAAGCAGACCGCACCGACAGCACATTTCAGGCTTTCTGCCCGGCCTTCATCACAAGGAGTTTGTCACATGTCCATGGACTACACGCGCTGCCATACCGCACGGGAAAGCGCATTGATACAGAATCAGTACGAAAAAATTTACCGCTACTGTTACTTCAAACTGCATAACAGAGAACTGGCCGAGGATATCACCCAGGAAACCTTTCTGAGATATCTGGAAAAATACCGGTTTACTTCGTCGGAAACGGCGCTTAAGTATCTGTATACCATCGCCGGGCATCTCTGTATCGATGAATTTCGGAAACCGGAAGTTCTGTCGCTGGAAGAACCTGTCAGGAAAAATGCCGCCGCAGTTTCCGGGCAGACCGCAGATCTCCCTCTCTCGGAGACGATCGGCGTTCCCTCAAAAGAGGATTCTCTGCTCACCGCTCTTGCGCTGCAAAAAGCCCTGCGGGAACTTACGGCGAAAGAGCAGGAACTTCTGCTGCTGCGCTACGTCAATGAAGTGCCTGTCAGCGTCATCGCAAAGCTTTTCGGCATCTCCCGTTTTGCCCTGCGGCGAAAACTCCTTGCAGCCACCGCAAAACTTCGAAAAAAGCTGGAATAACTGATATGCACACATGCCGCAGACTATAGGGCACGTGTACAAACAGCCTGCAGCTTAAGCAACAGGATGGGGAATTCCTTCCTGACGGTAAGGAATAGCAATCATAAATATATTGTAGTAAGAAAGGATTATTCTATGATACTCTCTCCAAACAGAAAAACGAAAGAAGCACTGAAAACAGTTTTTGCCGCACCGCCGCCTCTCCACAAAAAAGAATTCCTGCAAAAAACGGCACCGATACCGGCAAAGCTTTCCCTTTTTTCTTTTCTTCTGGTACAGCTTCGCTATATCCGCAAACGTGTCTGGATCCTCGCCGCACTGATCTTCGGCTTCCTTTTTTCCGTCAGCTTTATTCTCTCTGCCGACAGGATCTGGGCCTTATCCGCCTTCACGCCGCTTCTGGCGCTGCTAACGGTGGCGGAGACTGGCCGCTCGGAAATTTATGAGATGGCGGAACTGGAGATGGCCACCCGTTTTTCCCTGCGAAGCGTTCTCTTAGCCAGACTTTGCATACTGGGACTTAACAACCTGTTTCTTCTCGGGCTGCTTTTCCCCGTAAGTCTTGCCGGGAGCCACATCCCGTCCCTGCGGGCAGTTCTTTGCATTGCCACACCCTTTCTGCTCACCTCCTTCGCCTGCCTGTGTATCGTCCGCAGACGAAGGGAGCGGGAAAGCATTTATCTGTGCGTCGGTGTCACAGCCTGTATCAGCTTTTTCACCTTCGGCCTCCGGCTCTCCGCCCCGCGGTTTCTTTCGGAGACGCCGTTCATCTACTGGCTGTTTGCCGCTACCTTACTGGGTATCGGCACCTTTTATCAATATCACAATCTGATCCGACAGGAGGAACTGACATGGAACTTCTCATAGACCGTGTATCAAAACAATACAAAAACCGCATCGCCGTGGACAGAGTTTCTCTGCGGCTCACAGAGGGCGTTCACGGCCTGTTAGGCGAGAACGGCGCCGGAAAAACCACGCTGATGCGCATGCTCTGCGGTATCCTTACCCCCACCGGCGGAACCATCTCTTTTGACGGCGCCGATGTGGGCGAGGAAGCCTACAGGGCCCGTCTGGGCTATCTGCCCCAGGATTTCGGCTACTATCCCGAATTCCGGGCCGACGATTTTTTACGCTATCTGTCCGCCCTGAAAGGCATTCCCAAAAAGCAGGCAAAGGAAAAAGCAGCCGAACTTTTGGAGCTTGTTTCCCTGTCTGACGCCGCCCATAAAAAGATCAAAACCTTCTCCGGCGGCATGAAACAGCGCCTGGGGATCGCACAGGCGCTCTTAAATGATCCGGATCTGCTGATCCTGGACGAACCCACAGCCGGCCTTGATCCCGGAGAACGGGTACGCTTCCGTGACCTGATCGAACAGCTCGGAAAACACAGCATCGTTCTTCTGTCCACCCATATCGTCTCAGACATCGAACATATCGCGGATCAGGTGCTGATGATGAAAGACGGGCAGATCATCTATCAGGGGAAATGGGATGAAAAGAGGGGGGATCTCGAGACTTTTTATCTGGAACAATTCAAAAAGCAGCAAAGTGGTATGAAGCGGGAGGCGCAGCAATGAAACAGTTTAAAATAATTTATCTCTATGAAATAAAAAAAATCACCGGAAAGAGACTTTTCTGGATCACTCTGGCACTTTTTCTTCTTCTCACCGTCGTCACCATCATCATGCAGCTTTTGGGAAAATCCTATGTGGACGGGGAAGTCCTGGATACCCACTATCACATGTTTTTAGTGGACCGGGAATACGAGACAGCGCTATCCGGCAGAGCCATCGATCAGAATCTGCTCACAGAGACCATGGACGCCTACCGGACGATCCCTAACCCCAAAGACCGGTATATTCTGACAGAAGAATATCAGAAAAACGCCCGCCCCTACTCCGCCATCTACCAGCTCATTGCCCGGTGGTATGACACGCCTTCTCTGGAAGATCTCCTGCATCTGGACGTAGGCGAAAACTCCTTTTACAAGGCAAGACTTGCCTTTTTGAAAGAGGAATGGCAGGACAGTTTTCTGACGGTGGAAGAACAGAATTTCTGGCTGGAAAAAGAGACACAGGCTCTCACCCCCTACATCTACTATTACCATAAGGGTTACGCCACATTGTGCAAGACCTTCAACACTTTTGCCGTATTAATTCCCCTGTTCATCGCCGTCTGTCTCTCCGGCGTGTTCGCGGAAGAACATGTAAAACGAACCGATCAGCTTTTGCTCTCCGCTGTCAACGGAAAAAACACTGTCTATCTGGCAAAGATCCTGGCCGGCATTACAGTCTCCGTCTGCAGCTGCGTTCTCATGGTACTCACCGCAACACTGTTTTCTCTTGGGATCTTCGGCGCGGAAGGATTCGGCATGCAGGTACAGGCCACCCTCTACCCCTTCTCCTACCCGATGAGCATCGGGGAAAGCTGCCTCATTCTGGGCGTCATGGCACTGTTTGTCTCCATTCTCATGAGCGTTCTTGTCATGTTTCTCTCGGAGACTTTGCGAAACAGCGCGGCGGCCCTGTCCGTCTGCACCGGCTGCATCATCCTGACGTCCATGGTCTCCATGCCGCCCCAGTACCGGGTACTCTCACAGATCTGGGATTCCCTTCCGTTCACCTTTCTGGAGAGAACACATGTCTTCGACCTGCGAACGATCCCCCTGTTCGGGCACTGCTTCGTTTCCTGGCAGATCGTACCGGTGCTCTATCTGATCTGTTCCGCAGGGATCGCATTGCTTGGACGGCGGATCTATCGGAATTATCAGGTTTCCGGGAGATAGACTGACGCATTACGGGATCACCTTTCCATCAAAAGTTGATCCCGCACCTCCGTCAACGCAAACCCTAACAGATTTGTCCCCCGCCATTTAAGCGGGCACTGGGCGTCGGGATTGGCCTTCCCCATGCCGATTCCCCAGATCCTGTCTCTCGGGCTGGCCTCCACCAGGATTCTGTTTTTCGTCGTCAGAAGGAATTCCAGAAGCTCCGGATTCTGAGAAAACTTTGCCAGATTTCCCCTCTTTACGATCCCGTAGCAGGCGCTGTCCCAGGCTTCCTTATCAAAGCCCGACACCGCTCTTCCGTACCCTTTCATCTCTTTCGGATGAGACGCCTTCATAATTTCCGCAAGCATCGCCTCATCGCCGAACATCCTCGCTTTCTCCGCCATCATAAACTGCTCCGCACAGCTGTACTCCACGCCCTCCACCTGGAAAGCGCACTTCCACCACTGGCTGAGACAGGCCTCGTTGATATGGCCGTCCGCCGCCGGCGTGTGCCCCCAGAAAAACAGAAATTTAAACGTCTCTCCCGCTTCATATGCTTTTTTCAAGTCCCCCAGATTGTAGATCATACTCATGCCCCCTTTTGTTTATCTGTCCTGCAGCTCTTCTGTTTCACCCGAAATCAATTACCCTGCGAAAGTTTTTGAATCACTGCTTCCTGTAATGCCCGATCGCTATACTCGGAAAATGCTCTTCCAAATAAGCTAATACCTCTCTGGTATCCTCCGGGTGTTCCATGCGCAGCTTATGTACCTTTTCCTGTTTGTCCACTATCATCAAATAATGCTCCGTCACAGGCAGATCCCCGGACTCGCCGCTCTCAATGCGCAGATAGGCCTTCTTTATCTCTCCGTAGGCGATGGCCCGTATCCTGATAAAGTAGCGGTAGAATAGAAAATGCTCTCCCAGACGGGCTTCCGCCGCCTTTTTCGCCTTCCCGAATTCTTCCCGGAGAGCCTCCTCCGAAGCGCTCCCGGCAAGCAGCTTTATTCTCATATAACGTTTCCCTTCTTTTTATCTGCCCTGGTGTATGGCCAATATATTCTCAGCCATAAGGCCTGTTTCCTGCAAGACTTACAATATCGAAAAATACAGTAGCTATACTATATCATTGCCCTGTATCTCCGTCAATTGTAATCTGCTTTCTCCGCGCCTTTCCGGTAACAATTCAGCCTCCGACTTCACTGTTACTCGCTCTATTCCCCGCCCTTCTGTTGGAAAAAGGGGCAAAAGCAGAGGTTTCAGAAACATTTGAACGCTGCCATCCCAAACCCAAAATTCATTTTACAACATGGGACGATTATGCTATCATGTCAATGGTGAATACTTTAATTTTGAAACAGGGGAATTGATACAATGGGATATGCGCGTATTTTAAAAGATAGCAGCGGAAAGCCATCCGGCTACCGTGAATGTGACGGTGAAGTTGCTTTTATGCCAGAGCAGCAATCCTATGAAAATATTTTCCGCCGCGTCAAAATTGATATTGATACAATGGAAATTCTCAATCATGATTTTATAAAAGATAAACAGCGGGTTTACCGGAAAGGTATGTTATTGAGTGGTATCACGCCGGAAGGATTCCACATCTTTAATCCGGCCTATATCGGAAACCACCAGGTCATTTACACTCCATATGGTAATGCAAAAATTGCACGTCCGGAAACCTTTGAAACACTGGATAATGGTATTGGAGTGCACGGCCCGGAAGGTTACGGCAGAGATGCTGAATTTGTGTATTTTTTTACATATTCTACAGAAACCCGCCATGCTGTCCGACTGAAAACATGTAAAAATCCGGCTGCTTTTACTGTCCTGTCTGACGGTTATACAAAAGATGATGATCGTGTATATTTTTGGCAGGTAACAGTTAAAAGGGCAATTTCTCAATCTTTTGCCGTACTGAGCGATGGATATGCCCGCGATGATAAGCACATCTTTTGGAGAGATCAATTATTAAAAACCAACGTGCAGAACTTTTTGATATTAGGGGACGGCTATGCCAGTGACGGTGTCCGGATATTTGGCAGAGGTAAACAGCTTGACACCACACCCGAAGCCTTTACTCTGTTAAGTGACGGATACGCCTGTGACGATAAACAAATCTTTTGGGGTGATCGTTCATTGAATGTGGATTACGCCTCTTTCGAGGTGCTGGAAGATGGACATGCTGAGGACAGGTATCACCATATTCACGGAACAACGATAAAAAAGAAGTCAGGCGAAATCAGAGTATAAGGCAGCGCGATTACCAATCTAAAAGGATATAAATCAGATATAAATCAATTGAAATTTTGAACCTTTCTGTATGATCAGGAAGTGAGGAATGTACCACCCATGGAGATCAGATACATCACCCCCAAAGACAATGCGTTTGTGATAAGCAATATTTACGAAAAGAGCTGGAAATACGCCTACCGGAACATTATCCCCCAGGACTTTCTTGACAGCATTCCTGCCGGAAAATGGGCGGATAAAGTCACTGCGGAGGGCATCTACAGTCTTGTTCTGACAGAGGAAGATGTCCCAATCGGCACGGCCAGCTTCTGTCAGTCACGGTGGAAAAAGTACAGCGATTACGGGGAGATCGTATCCATCTATTTCCTCCCCGAATACATCGGCAGGGGCTATGGAGGCTATCTTCTTCGAGCCTGTCAGGGCGAACTGAAAAAACTGGGATTTCGGCGTATTCTCCTTCGGGTTCTCGAGGACAACCACCACGCCAGAAAATTCTATGAGAAATGCGGTTTTGCCTTTTCGGGAGACTGTCAGGAAGAACAGATCGGCGGGAAAAAACTGCGGGAATTGACGTATGTGTATGAGGAGAAATCCTGAATTGTCCATCTGCATCAGGTATGAGATAGCCTCCTGAATTATCCATTCCCATCGGATGGAAGCCGGATTTCATGAATCGTCATTTCCCACAGGGAGAAAGGAAAACAGGATATGAAGCAGAATACTTATATACAGAAGATACTTTCGTCCATACTCATTGCAGTAATTGTTCTGTATTATATGATAAATACAGAAGCGCCCAAAATTATTCTGGTGCCATTTCTGATTTTCGTCCTCTTTATGGTGGGAAAATATATTGCGCTGCTGCTCAGGCAAAAGAAACTCGATATTCCCGAAAAAGAAGAACAGACAGCCGATACTGCCGGGACAAAATACAGGCTCCTGATCGTTGTTATAAGCGTTATTATAGCTGTAATCCCTCTGTTTATCGGTATCAGCATCCTGATCAACAACGGGAAAAGCGGCGACATCAGGCTGATTTTTACAGGTGTATTTCTTATTTTCTTTGCATGTACTCTTGTTCTGACTGTCCTCAAACTGATGGGATATTTTGATCGGGCAAAAGTTGATATACTGCAAATTTATTCAGGCGCTTTGTCTGAGGCAATCGGCCTCGGATGGATCGCCCTCAAATACAGAGAAACACAATCTTATAAAAAAATGATCGACGCCTTCGGCATATGGTTTATCATTCCGGTTCTGATCATTGCCATCGGTATCTATCAGATTGTGGCCGGCCTGAAAAATAAAAAAGCGTAATCGTAATATAAAAGAGAGACCCGCAGAGCGTCTGTTCTGTGTGGCCTCTCCTGTTTGTATATTCCGGCTGTAAGTCATTTCTTTTTATCCTTTTCAACCAGCTTTTTCAGTCTATTCCAATCTATTCCTGCTCCTTCAACGCGATCCCCAGCTCCTCAAGCTGCGCCTCGTCCACCACATTGGGCGTCTCGCACATCAGATCCGACGCGTCCTTCACCTTCGGGAAGGCGATCACCTCCCTGATACTGTCCGCATGGGCTAATAACATCACAAACCGGTCCACACCGTAGGCAAGCCCTGCGTGAGGCGGCACGCCGTACTGGAAAGCGGAAAGCAGATAGCCGAACTTCTCCCAGGCTTTCTCCTGCCCGATGCCTAACACCTCAAACATCTTCTCCTGAATATCGTTCTGGTGGATCCTGACGGAACCCCCGCCCAACTCCACGCCGTTTAACACGATATCGTATGCCTTCGCCCGCACCCTGCCCGGATCGGAATCGATATACTGCCAGTCCTCCTCCATGGGCATCGTAAAGGGATGATGCATGGCCATAAACCGATTCTCCTCATCGGACCACTCAAGAAGCGGGAACTCCGTCACCCAGAGGAAATTGAACTGATTCGGATCATACAGGCCAAGCTGTTTTCCCAGTTCCAGCCGAAGCTGACCGAGGACGCCCCAGACGATGGTATTCTTATCCGCCGCAAATAACAGCAGGTCGCCGTTTTCTCCGCCCATGGCCTGAATTAGCGCTGTCGTCTGTTCTTCCGTCAGGAACTTTGTAAAGGAAGACTTCACTGCGCCGTCCTCCCCAATGCAGAGATAGGCAAGTCCCTTTGCGCCGCTGCCCTTGGCCATATCCACCAACGCATCGATCTTCTTTCTGGGCATTGCCCCCTGTCCTTTGACATTGATGCCGCGCACGGAACCGCCATTTTCAAGGGCGGAAGTAAAGACGCCGAAGCCGCAGTCTCTCACCACTTCCGACACGTCTGTCAGTTCCATGCCGAAACGGGTGTCCGGCTTATCGGAACCATACCGATCCATGGCCTCCTGCCATTTGATCCGGGGAAGCGGCAGTTTCACATCCAGACCGATGCTCTCTTTGCAGACATACTGAATCAGCCGCTCGTTTACGTCCAGCACATCTTCCACATCCACAAAGGACAGTTCCATGTCCGCCTGGGTGAATTCCGGCTGTCTGTCCGCCCGCAGATCCTCGTCCCGGAAACATCTGGCGATCTGGAAATATCTGTCATACCCGGAACACATTAAAAGCTGTTTATAGAGCTGAGGCGACTGGGGCAGCGCATAGAAATTGCCTGGATGCACCCTGCTGGGCACCAGATAATCCCTGGCTCCCTCCGGCGTGGAACGGCACAGGATCGGCGTCTCGATCTCCAGAAACCCTTCCTTCGCCATAAACTCCCGCATGGCCGTCACCATTTTACTGCGCAGCATCAGCTTCTGCTGCAGATCCGGTCTGCGCAGATCCAGAAATCTGTATTTCAAACGGATCTCCTCTTTTGTTTTCGATTCCGTCTCGATCGGGAAGGGCGGCGTCTCCGCCTCCGCCAAAATGCGAACCTGTCTTGCCCGCACTTCGATCTCGCCGGTGGCAAGATTCTCATTCACCGCGCCGCCGCGCTTCTCCACAGTACCGGTCACCGCGATCACAAACTCACTGCGCATCTTCTCCGCTTTGGCAAAGGCCTCGTCTCCGCAGTCCGCCTCCTCAAAAATCAGCTGTAAAATGCCGGAGCGGTCCCGCAGATCCACAAATATGATACCGCCCTTGTTTCTCTGTTTCTGCACCCAGCCCATCACGGTCACGGTCTCCCCCACGTTCTTTACGGAGAGCTCTCCGCAGCGGTGGCTCCTTTTTAATCCCTGTATTGATTCTGCCATCTTTCCTTCCTTCTTTCATCCAGTATATTTTTATCGGTAAATTGCCGGGATCCCGGTACTTCGCTCTGTCAGACAGATTCCTGTTTCGGCATCCTGTTTTCCCTATTCTTTAATATTTCAGCGCTTCCCTGTAAAACTCCTGAAATTCCATATAGCCCTGAGCGTTCAGCTGCTCCTTCTGAAACTTTTTATTTTTATTCATGCGGGTGACAAGCACCTTTTTCCCCTTCTCACGCTCCGTCTGGGCCTGCTTCATGACCTGCGTCATCACTTCTGCGGAAATGCCCTTCTCGATCAGATAAGCGGTCTTCTCCGCGGTGCCCGGCACCTTAAAACCGCTCTCCAACAAGAGCAGAATGATCCGCTCAAAGCCGATGGAAAAGCCGCAGGCAGGCACATCCTTCCCGGTGAATTTCCCCACCATCTTATCATAACGGCCGCCGCCCCCGCAGCTTCCGCCGAACTGGGGCATGGCGATCTCAAAGATCGTCCCGGTATAATAGGACATCCCCCGCACTAACGTCGGATCAAAAACCAGTTCAAAAAAATCCCCTTTCGACGCATTCACACTGTCCAGGATCTCCCGAAAACCCGTGCTCACTTCCTCCGGAAGGTATCCTGCAAGCTTTTCCGTCACAAAGGCCGCCTTGTCCCCGGCTTTTTCCATTTCCTCAAACAGCCCCAGATATTTTTCCACGACCGCTTCCCCGTATCCTGTTCTCAGAAGTTCCGCCTTTACCTCCTCCAGACCGATCTTGTCCATCTTGTCCAGAATAATAAAGACTTCATCATAGCTTTCCTTCGCAAAACCGCTGTAAGCAGCCATCGCCTTCAAGATCTGTCTGTCGTTGATGCGGATCTGGAAATCCTTAAAGCCCAGTTTTCCAAGGGTCGTAGTCGTCGCCAGGATCAGCTCGATCTCCGCCAGATTGGAGGCCTCCCCGAGAATGTCGATATCGCACTGCATAAACTGACGGTAGCGCCCTCTCTGAGGCCTGTCCGCCCGCCATACATTGCCCATCTGCAGTGCCTTGAAAGGCGCCGGCAGATCGCCGCTGTGGGCCGCATAGTAGCGCACAAGAGGCACGGTCAGATCGTAGCGCAGACCGCCGTCCGTCAGGTCTTCCTCCCTTATCTCCCCCTCCAGTTTCAGCTTTTCGCCGCGCTTTAATATCTTGAAGATCAGCTTCTCATTTTCTCCGCCGGCCTTGCAATTTAAATTTTCCAGATGCTCCACCGCCGGCGTTTCCATGGAAGTAAATCCAAAGCTTCCATAGGTTTCCTTGATCACGCTTATCACATAATCCCTGATTTCCATTTCCTCCGGCAGAATGTCCTTCATGCCGGTTACCGGTTTCTTACTTAATGCCATAACTTTTCTCCCTGTCTCTTATTCCTGCAGACAATGCGGCATAGCTTTCCCAAACCATTATCTGCTGCCGCAGAAGCAATTCATCTGACAACTTATCTTACACTGATTTGCCATATTTTTCAACTCTTCCGGTCATAAAAATAAAGAATTCTTATATTTTTCTTAACTTGTTGCACGAAACCTTCTTCTTGGTGTATAATGATTTTGTAACATTAACAGCTCATATAACTTTTTAAACCAATACATTACAAAATCAATATCAGGAGGATTGAAACATGAAAAAGTTTAAAACTGCCATTTCCCTAATCGTTGCCGTTGCCATGTTGCTGTTCATCCCCGGCATAAACGATCTTCATGTGTCGGCGCAGGAGGTTCCTGTTGAGGAAGTTCCGCCCACAACCTATGTATTAAAATATATTGAGAACAACAACTGCTGGCGTTATCAGATATCGGGAACAGGTACATGGAATGATAAGGCTGACCACAGAGAACTGTATTATATGGAGCAGTCCATCAAGGACGGGGACTACATTGTTGTCCTGGATTCCCCCTATGATCTGAATCTGACCGTCCCCGTAAGCCTGGGCAATATTACTTTTAACCATTCCCATTGTGCCGTCATCACGGCAAAGAATGTAGATTATGTTTACGTTCTCAAAGACAGTATCGGCGTGGTTAACGGTGACGTACAAAATGCCTATGTATATGACAACGCTGTTGCCAGTTTCAATAACAATGTAAACAACCTGTATCTGATGGGGTATAACACCAACGACCAGGATGTAGGGGTACTTGGTACGGTGAATTACGCAGAGCTCAGTGTTCCTGCCTGGAATTGGATCAGGGGACAGTACTACTCGGTCCGGGAAGGCAAATTCTCTGTGTCAGGCGGCGGAGTAAAAACTAAACCTGAAGATTACAGCACTACGCCCCCTCCGGCCCCTCCTGTTGAGGTGGTTCCTGTTGCCTGAATAAGACAGGTATATAAAAAGTGTACTGTACGGGCATCTGATACGCCCGTTGCAGTACACTTTTTTATTTTGATTTTCTGTTCCCCGCAGTCCGCTTTCTCCTCCGGCCTTCTTCCTCTATTCCATATCGATCCCCAATGTCACCCCACCCCGCCTTTCCCTATCCAGCCCGCCGCTCATATGAGAAACATTGCTTTTTAAAAAACCTGCCCGAAATACCGCATCTTCCCCGTGCTTTTCCCTGATCTTATCTACTGTTCTGTTCAGCGCTTCCAGCCTGTCATATTTTTGCAGGTCAAAAAGATTATATTGCCGCCCGGTATTATTTTCTACCCTTGAAGTATGCACACCGATCTGGCGCACAGGCGTCCTGCCGTCCCAAAGTTTCTCAAAAACCTGACTTGCCGCCCGGTAAATTTCTTCCGTCACATCGGTGGCCGCCAGAAGCTGCATCTGTTTATTGTTGTACCGGAACTCATAATCCGTGATGTGTACGCTGACCACGCTGATCTTTACCCGGTCATTTCGCAATCTCATCCCCACTGTTTCGCAGAGAGAAAGCATTACATGCTGTGCATATTCTTTCGTCACAATATCCACAGGCGCCGTCAGGCTGTTCCCATATCCTTTATTTGCCTCATGGGTAAACAAATAAGGCTGCAGATCTTCCCCTCTCGCATAGCCCTGTATGATCTCCCCCGGTATCTTCAAATGGGCTTTGATCATCTCCTCATCTGCCAGAGCCAGCTCTCCAATCGTGTGGATCCCCAGTCGATGCAGCTTTTCCGCAGTGGCCTCTCCCACAAAAAATAATTCTGAGACAGCCAACGGCCACATCTTCCTTTCTATCTCCTCCGGAAAAAGCGTATGCACCTTATCCGGTTTTGAAAACTCCCCTGCCATTTTTGCCAGGAGGAAATTGGTTGAGATCCCGATATTCACCGTGAATCCCAGCTCCTCTTTTATTTTATCTTTCAACTCACAGGCAAAATTTACCATCTGCCCCTGTCCATACAGTTTTTCGCAGCCGTCAAACACAGCCCATGCTTCATCGATGCTGTACTGGATTACCCGGTCCGTATACTGTTTCAGCTTACCCATCAGCGCTTCCGATGCCGTGACATACAGTCCGTAATCCGGCGGTATCACGATAAGTCCGGGACATTTCTGTTTTGCGGTCAGGATCGCCTCTCCCGTTTTGATCCCGTATTTTTTAGCCGAAATGCTTTTTGCCAGCACAATGCCGTGCCGTTTTTCCTGGTCGCCGCCGACAACGCTCGGAAGCAGACGCAGATCTGTTTTCTCTCCCAGCACATTTACGCGGTATGCTGCGCTCCAGGAGAGAAAAGCGTTGTTTGCATCGATATGAAAAATATAGCTTCCCATCGTTACAGAAACTGGAAGATCCGCCATCTCTGGGTTACTGTATTATACCGCATTTCCAGCGTTCTGCTCCTCTCCCCCTGCCTGATCCTGCAGACAAACTGTTTTTCCTTCACCCCGACATAATTTTTTTCATCCCGCGATATGATATCTTCTATCTGAAATTTTCTGATCTCATGTTCCTCTGTCTCCAGCCGGAACCATAAAGGCGTTATCCTGCCGTCCCGGTCTGTGACGGACAAAAGCTGGATCGGGATATTCACCTGCCTGTCATGATAAGTCCCGTTTTGAATTTGATCTTCCACTCATTGTCACCTCTTTTCAAAACATATCCTTCTATCCACAGGATAACAAACACACGTTCTGTTGTAAAGAGGTAATGATTTCCACACCAATGCACTGAAATATACTTGCTGTACAGCGGCCTTTTCCCTGTTGTCACTATGCAGTAAACCGGTCACACTTTTAGTTATTCATAAAACCGTATCAATCCGGCTAAACTGTGAGATCAAACGCCGGACATTCGCAAATCCATAAAAATCTAATGATTTACTTTCGCAAAGGGACAACGCTGCCCAATACATTGATTATTTTGTGCGGAATGCCTGCAGATAATTTCTGGTTTCTCCATTCTCACGTTAAAATTTTCTGCCGTAAAATCGATTGCTGACAATATAGATAAATAAGAATCCCTTTTACAACACCGTGGCCCGCCAATCTGTCCTATTTTGTAAAGCGACTTTGCCGTCATCCGGTGTGAAAGGCCGAATGGTTCTTCTGTCAGGGGAGTGGATTCAGAAATGATAGAAACAAACATTCCCGCACTGATACCTGCTCCACAAGCTCCCCAAAAACCGCAGGCACCACCGGGAACACTCTTCCCACGATTCATCATTTCCGCCAATGATGTTTCCAAATTTATGTTTCCGCCAGCGTTTTTATAAGCTACAAGAAGTGCTGCCCCGACCATAACATGATGCTCCGGCCCATGCATATGGCAGAAAGGTAACTCCATCATTTTTTCGATAATTTCCACCGGATTCCTCGATGTCTCAGCTAAACACAAGCCTATCATTGTATCCATGCCCGCAGTATGGCATTCATTGCAGACATAATGGCCATGAATACATCTGGTCTTGCTGTGTTCTTTCTTATGGCATACTGCACACTCCATAAGTTCATCTTTCTCAAGATATTCAAGGAGTGCGCTGCAGATTAAACATTCTTCTTTCATAACTGTCTCCCAGACCTTTATAAATCCATGAGCAACTTCCGCTTTCTCTCAATCATTTCATCGATTTTCTCTATGTAAAGAGCCACATCCTTCACATTCTCACGCCGCTCGATCCGTCCGTCAGGATACACCCGTTTCGATATTGTCCCGGCTCCACAGGCGACTATGGTCTGTTTCTCCTCCATAATCAAACACAATGCCTATATTATCACTTAACATACGGTATTATCAAGTATTTCCTCTTTTTCGTTTCATGGAAAACACCGTATTATTGGGTATTATTCTTATATGATTGATGTACTTTTGATGTACTGTCAACTATTTTGATGTACTGGAACGTCCTAAAGGACTCTCCAATAACATACATTACATATTAAAATAAATCTAAATTTGTTGCTAATGCTTCCATTGATTGCTTTTTCTTGGCTTCTGAAACTTCTGCATAAATGTTCATCGTAGTTCCTATATCAATATGTCCCATCACAGACTGAATTACTTTCAGATTTGTTTCATTCTCGCAAAATCTAGCACAAAAGGTGTGGCGAAGGCTATGGCAAGTAAAATGCGGTAAAATCAGCGCTTCCTTATGTTTTAATGCTGCTTTATGAAGTGCATCATCATTATAAGCATCAATAATTCTGCTTAATGACCTGTCTAAATCCTGTTGCAAAAATACATTGCCAAAACGATTTAAAAACACAAAGTCACTATAACCATCAATTTCTGTTTTACAGTAAATACCATTTTCACGCTGATATTGCCTGATTTCATCGAGTGCCTTTCGCACTTCCTTTACCATCGGAATTTTACGAATACCTGCCGCTGTCTTGGGAGTGGATATGTATATTCTTTTATCAGTCTTATTTAACCTGCCAGCAAAATAAACTGCCGCATGGTCTATTGTGATAAAACCATTGTCAAAGTCAATATCTTTCCAAGTCAATCCACTTAATTCACCCACTCTGACCCCTGTTCCAATGAAGAACGTATAGATTGGTTTCCAATGATCATATACCGGGTGTCCGTCCATAAATTCCAAAAAAGCTCGCTGCTGTTCTGGTGTTAAAGCATTTCTCACACCTCTTTTTGCCCCTGTCTGCTTCTTTAACTGCCCCAAAACATTGTGTGTAGGATTTGTACGAATAATACAATCTCTCAGTGCCATTTCAAAAGCCGGGTGCAACTCCCTTTGCAGGTGTTCGATTGTTCCATAGCTTAAATTATGTTCTTCCATAAGTACCTTATAAAAGTACAGGACATCCGAATATTTTATATCCTTTATCTTACGCCTTCCTAATGTTGGTCTGACATAAGCATTGTACTGATACATATATCCCGCATAAGTTCGTGCCGCCAAATCTTTCCGGGTAGCCATATACTTATCAAATATATCATTTAAGTTCTGGTTTTTTGCAGTCTGACTATCAATCCCATCAAACCTGTCCCGCAATAATTCTTCTTCCTTCTGACGGAGTGTTACCAAATCATTCGCATATAAATACTGCCGCTTACCAAATTTATCTGTATAAGCATATTGGTACATTCCATTTGAGCTACGAATAGTTTCCCCCTTTCGCAATACCCGCCCCTTACTGTCCTTTCTTGACTTTGCCATACGCATACTCCTTTCTATTTGGAAAGGAGAGAACCTGCGCCTTAATTGCGAGTCTTATACAATAAGTTGACTCCCTCTTTAATTGTTTCTGTTATAGTCTGTTGATGCTTTTTAGAATACTCCTTCAGCCTACTATGTTCCTCATCAGACATTCTTACTGTTACTATTCGATCTTTAATTATATCCGACTTCGGACGCCCCATCTTGCCCATAGGTAATTCCTCCCTTGCATCTATAAGCTATTATACTTTTTGTAATACGAAATGTCAAGAACTTTTTGTAATACGTTAATATAAAGCAGATTATAGAAACAACCGTCAAGCCGCAGCTTCCTCCTACTACTCATTTATTGTGCCGGAACTCTGAATGTTTCCAAATATCTTTCAAAAACTTCACAATCCACAATAACTGCTTTTCCTATTTTGCAAGTTGCTCCAGCTTC
Source organism: uncultured Lachnospiraceae bacterium (assembly GCA_910578085.1). Taxonomy (GTDB): domain Bacteria; phylum Bacillota; class Clostridia; order Lachnospirales; family Lachnospiraceae; genus 1XD8-76. The sequence goes on from CAJTPM010000006.1 coordinate 165,902, forward strand.
TTTTGCCCATTTTTCAAATGTAGATTGACATACCCCATAAAGTTCTGCTCCCTCTTTATATCTTACAAATCTCTTTTTTTCCCTTTGCTCTAAAGCCATATTTCCTTCCTTTCGTTATAGCACGCATTTTATCTGCTAATAAATGACCAAAATATCTTTTCTGCTCATTTATTAGCAGATAAAAATGCAATACAGGTGGCAGCTCATTACACTGCCCACATCGGTCTTGCACCGTCATTTTATTGACCGGATTGCAGACTGCTCCGCAATCCGGAAGTATCATTATTACAGATATGCTTCATCGCCCCATGTAACTGCTACATATTTTGCCCGATCTCACTCGCTCCTTACCTTTGCTTCAATGTACTGTTTCAACATTTCCTCACGTTCACCCCGTCATAAGACAGGGCAGGTACGTCATGGCGCATCTGCTTAGTGGCTCTGCATATCCTCACGTCCTGTATGCAATACAGTATTCAATTTTCAAGGTACACCGCTGATAATCAGCTATGGAAAAGGGCAGATAGCCGCCCCTTATACCGCTTCAAACGCCAGTATCTTCGTAATCAGCTTTGTTTCAAGCCTGCGACGCAGCGTTTCATCAACACAAAAATGCAGCCGCCCGCCCTCGTCATACATCTTCCGGGTGGACAGAGTAATTATGTATCCCTCATAATGCTTCAGAACTGTGTTGATTGCCATTACATCGCCTTCTGATGCTGCCTTTATGATATGGAAAGGCAGCAAATTCTTTTCTTCGCTATTCTTACATCTCTTTTTCATCTGCTTTTTCCTCCATAATCTTTCTTAAAATCTCAAGTGAGCGTGTCCGATGTTCGTGGATCGTACTGCGTACAAGGTTCATTTCCCTTGCTATATCCGCATCGCTCATTTCCAGAAAATACGAAAGCAGTATTACATTCCGCTTCCGTTCTGAAAGTGCCTGCAACGCTTCCGCAATCAGGGTGTCTTTCACTTCAATGTCATATCCATGTACTGTGAAATGACTGTTTTCCACTCCATACTCATCCATAACAAACAACTGGTTCAGCTCCTTTTCAGACAGTTCAGAAAACATGGCTTCATGCTCCCTGCGGTAATCCATGTGCCGGTAATAGTTAATCGCTTCACCTTTCAGCGACATCTGGCACAGACGGTCAAAACGATGCCTGATTGTCAGTTCATCATGGCAAGAAGGTTTCTTCATACGAGTTCACCTCCTCCCCCGTTGTGACGTGACAAAGGCATACGCCTTTTCCCTTTCCGTTGTATCTGCCAAATGGCGGTAGGCTGATGTTCGGGTGGGAGTAAAAATTTTTAAAAAAATTTTTTGTATATAAAAAACGCCCGAACAGGCAGGGTGCCCATTGGACGTTATTCATATCTAATATTCTGTTTTCACCACAAGCTATGAGTGCGTATAGTTCACTCTCTAAGGTATATTCTGCTTTACTTCCAGTAAAGCACCTTATAAAAGAACCTTCCTACGCCAATAGCCGGACAGGTTCCCGAAGTCAAAAAAATATCCCTCAGACCGTTCAGAACACATAAATTCCCCTAAACGTACCCAAAGGATAAAATCCACGCAAAAAACCTCTGGATACTGCGTTTTTTTATATGCAATATCCAAAGTCATTCTATTTCGTTGTGTGTATTATGCCCCTCTGATAAAGTGAATTATTAGTGCATTTCAAAAGTAAAATGTGCAATATACACTATACATGGAGGTGCATATATGGCAAGAAAAAAGAAAATTGACAAGGAAATGGGATTTCGTCTGAAACAGGCTAGAACTGAACAAAAACTGACCTA
>CAJTPM010000007.1 GCA_910578085.1 uncultured Lachnospiraceae bacterium
TTTATCAACCACCCTTCTTGGAATTCCCTATATTTGAATTATACAGGAAGCTCCTTATATTGAGTAAGGAAAGTATCTCCCTGCTCGTCGCGCAGGGCATTCGTCAGCTCCTGGTATACTTTCTCCGGACGTACCCTTGCGCACAAAAAAGATGCAGAAATATCTCCTTCTGCATCTCAACTTTTCTTCAAATACAATAATACAAAATCAGCAGATAAGGATCACATTCCTGTCTATCCACATTTTGTATCAATTGTAACTTATCTATTGTAAAATATTCCTCTGTATACAGCGGGATATTTTACTCTCGCGGTATTCAACAAACATCTATACAAATATAGCTGCTTTTATTATCATCCGCGGAAATAGAAGAACCATGCGAAAATATTCCTGCCTGAATGACGGCATCAAAACAATACTGTCATTCAATCATTTTCAGTTACTGATTAACAGGTAATAATAATCACACGTACACTTCCTTTCTACTGAATTATCTATACTATAAACTTTGTAATGGATTTTGTCAACTCCGCTTTTTGACAATCAGGAATATTTTTTTATTTTGTATCTATCAGACATCATATATTTATAGGCGGACATATTTATAATAAGCGCACCGATCCAGGCTGTCACTTCGGCATATGCCGCAGCGGGAAAACCAATCCCCGGTAAAAAGAATACGATTACAAAAATTCGAAGTGCCATCTCCAGAAACCCTGATAACATTGGAATAAAAGGTTTTCCCATTCCCTGAACTGCACTTCGGTAAATAAACAGAAAATTTAAAGTAAAAAATAAACTGCCGCATATCCTTAAAAAATCTGCAGTTAATTGAATAGTTCTGTGTCCATTTAACATAATCATTGCAAGTACATCGGGAATTATCACCATAATACCGCCGCATATCAGATATGATATTATTCCGATCATCACTCCTATCCGGATTCCCTGCTCTATTCGATCATATTTTTCAGCGCCAAAATTCTGGCTTGTAAATGCGCAAATGGCAAAACCTGCCGTCACTGAAGGTAACATAAAAAAATTTATATATTTATTACAGACAGAATAAGCAGATGTATATACAACACCAAGCGTATTGATATAGGATTGAACAATCATGCATCCCACAGCGGTAACAGAATTCATACATGCCGCTGGTATACCATTTTTTAGAAGTACAGATGTCAGTATAAAATCACCTTTGAAATCCTCACGGTTAAGCTGCATACCTTCCGCTCTTAACAAACGAATCACACAGATCACCGTGGAAACCGCCTGGGAAATAATTGTTGCAACTGCCACACTGCCCACACCCGCTTTTAATATAAAAATAAACAGAACATCCAGCAGAATATTCAGGACTGACGAAACCATAATTGCAAGAAACGGTGTCTGACTGTCACCAAAGGATCTTAAAATACCGGAACAAAGATTATATCCCATAGTTATAATCAATCCTCCAAGGATGACAAAGCCATATATCAGACTGTCGTTAAATATTGAAAAATCAGTCTGCATAATAAGCAATATGTTTTTCAGAAAAATCAAACTAAAGCCTGTCAGAATGATTGACAAAATAACCGACAGCTTTATGGACTCCGCAATGGATCTGCGCAGTGTTAAAATATTGCCATTGCCAAAATTCTGGGCAATGATAACAGAAAAACCATTGGTGACACCCTGAGAAAAACCAATTATAAGTAATGTCAAAACAGAAATATTGCCGACTGCTGCCAGAGCATTATCACCAAGACCTTTTCCCACTATTGTGATATCTACAAAAGTATAAAGCTGCTGGAGCAGATTTGTAAAAAGCATCGGAAAAAAGAAGTTTAAAAAAACTCTGCCAGTCTTTCCCTCAGTAAGATCACTTGTTTTTTTCATAATATCATATAATCCAATCATCAGTTGATGAAAGGATATTTCCTCTCCCCCATTTTTCTTAACTATAGAATGAAAAAGAGTTTTTTTATATCTGATTTCTTGCTTTCATATTAAAATTTTAATATAATAGCAATTATAATAACATAACAGAATACATGGTGAGAAAATGAAAGTCAGAAACGAACTCAATTATTGCCTGTTTCTTCAGAAAACAAATGGTATTAAGAGACCGCCTGTCAATGAGGAAATGAAACAATATCTGGATATATGCAATGGCGATATGGAATCCGTCAGACAAAATATTGAAAAAATTACTGAATTGCACACAAGACAGCTCTCTGAAAATCCGGTGAGAAATGCCAGATACCATCTGGTAATAGATGCCTCTGCAATTGCAAAAGCCTGCATACAAAACGGTATGGGACATGATGAGGCATACACTCTCACTGACATTTATATACGCAAAGCCGATCAATGTAAAAGTTATGATGGAGTTATTAAACTTATACAGGAAATGCAACTGGATTTCACGGAACGCATGCAGGAAATCAGAAAGCAACATGTCGTTTCTATCCATGTAAGAAAATGCATTGATTATATTTATGAAAATCTTCGAGAGAATCTGACAGTAAATGCACTGGCCGCATACTGCTGTCTGCATCCTTCCTATCTGTCAAAATTATTTTATACTGAAACCGGCACACATCTGAAAACCTTTATTTTGAATGCTAAAATTGATACTGCACAGAATCTGCTGAAATATTCAAGCCTCTCCTATCTGGATATTTCAGCAGCACTGGGGTTTTCTTCGCAAAGCTTATTTATCCATACTTTCAGGCAGATTACCGGAACTACTCCAAAAAAATACAGAAAGGAACACTATATTTCAGAACAATAAATAATAATTTTACTTTTTAGCAATCAAAAGAAAACGGTGAATCGTTCCCTCTATAACACCATTCTTCCTCAATAGTTCCTGTGCCCGATAAAGATTTTCCAGACAATCCTTCACATTAAAATCCGGAAACTCCCACTCAATAATCCTTGCAAACCAGACAAGAGCGCCGACATCCCAGAATTTAATTGGACGAAACGCTTCTTTTCCCTCTATAATTGAAAATCCCTGCCCTTTAAATGCTTCCTCCGCTATTTTTAAATACTGGTCAGGAAAGGGAAGATCCGGCATATCATTTAACAATAACTCCACAAGCTCTCTGTCATTTTCTGCCCCCACCTGCTCTGTGATAAAAATACCGCCATACTTTAACAATCGCCATATTTCATCCGGTCTGTAATTTCCATGTCTGTTTATAATTATATCAAAATTTTCATCAGGAAAAGGCAAACTTTTTTCAGCATCGGCTTTTCTGAAATCAATTTTTAGCGGAAGTAATTTATTCTTGCACAGTTTCACATTGGGAGAATAGTTTTCTGTTGCCGCCAGATTATGATAGGGATGACTAAGGGATAACAAAAATTCTCCACCACCTGTATCAATATCAAGCAATTTCATTTCGGGTTTTAAATAACTTCTGACAATCCTTTCATAATTCCAGGGCAAGTCACGCTCTTCCTCATATTTTCCTTTTATATGTGAAAAATCCCATCCGTAAATATGAGCTTCTTTCTCCTCATTGAGCCACATCCTTAATAATTCTTCCTGTTCGATATTTTGTTTTAAACTCTGTTTCATATTTTAACTACTCCTTTTCGTATACAATACTTCTGTTTTATATTTTCTATAGATACGATTTGGTACAGTTATCTGATAACATAATATGAGAACCTCGATGCAATCTGTTATCAGATGTTAAAACTGCACCGAGTATTTACCTCGAAAATATTGCATTTAGCTGTCACCATCCTTCTAAGTAGGTTTCATATTAATAACCATGCTCTTTCTACAGCCTGCAAAATTTCATGCATTGCGCAGTCACAAATTTGCGTATGAAATATTCATTTTTCACACTAGCAATTCAATAACAGTTCATGATTTATCCATACAATCACTGTCATGGAATCTAACTCATTTTAATTTACTTCAACAAAAAGCTGGATTCTGTGTCTGGATTTACATATTTTTATGGATCATACTGCAAGTACAAAAATCTTAACTAAGCCAGTTATGTAATGTATTACAATATATAGTGTTTACTGATTTTTCTGTTTTTACATGATTCTAATTTTTTGATAATGTTTCACGTGATTTTCTATTCATATAAATATGTTTCACGGCTTTTATTTCAATATCTTGTGGTGACAATGTTTCACGTGAAACATTATCTTGTGTTAAAAAATAAGAGATATTATAATGTTTCACGTGAAACATTATGTTTGTTTATATATATGGTTTTTTACTATTTTTTTTGATCACAATATATAGTGTAGTAGTTTTAATCTCACAATACTCCAAAAATCTATACATCTGTACTCTGCATTTTCTTTGCAATAGCAGTTAATTCAACTCTTGCTCTCTCTGCATCAGAAACAATAAAAGAGACACAATTTAAAATCTGATGTGCAAAATGCGCATTTTCTAATTGCAAATTATTAAAAACAACAGATTTATTATCATCTGTATCATTTTGTTTTTTACATTTTTCTACAGTACATTTTTCATCCGGGTCAGAATTTTTATCATTTTTTTCATTCGACAAGTTTTCTCCTGTTTTTTTTTCAAATTCATTTTCTATATACAGGTTTTGAACTACTAAGTTTACTTTATCACTCAATAATTTTAAATACTCTATTTTCTTTTTATATTCTTCATTTTCATTTTGACATTTTTTCTTTTCGACAGTATCTGCTTCTATCTGATCCCGATGTCTGTTTTCTGCATTTCTTGGGGAAAAGATTTTAAAATCATCCTCTTCATTTTTAGAAAGTTCTTTCAAATAAGAATTTATCTCCTCAATTCTGAAATCATTTTGATTTACCATATCATAGAACTTTCTTTTTCCCGATTCTAACAAATCCAATACTTCCTGTAAAACTTCAATATTTTTATCCATCACTTACTTTCCTCTTCTATATCATCATATTTGAATTTATCAAATAATTAACGATTACACTTTCTCCCATCATTGATACAATGTTATTAGTCAGCATTTCATTTTTTTACAACGTATGTCATCCATAACTAAGCGACATCGATCATTGATATCTTACAATAAATATTCTTTTAAATACTCCTGTACCGATCGACTCATCTCTCTGGAAAAGTCAGAGTTATACTTTCGATTACAAAACGCCTGACTCCACTCTTCAAAACTTCTATGTACTGTCTCTTTATCAAACATGCTCCGAAGTTCTTTTCCTTCTCTCCTTTTATAATAATTTTCCTGTACAATATCTTCCAGTCTGCATCTCTTTGGTTTAATTCTTTCTTTCTGCTGCGCAGTAGGATAACCGAACACAAGCATGGCAGCCGGAAAAACATATTCCGGCAGATGCAGCATTTCCCGATGCAGTTCACACTGTTCCATAATATCTCCTATATAACAGGAACCAATACCTAAACTATCCGCCGCAACCACAGCATTCTGCGCTGCAATCAATGCATCATCTATACCCAGAAAAAGATCACCACAGCCAGGCTTTCTTGGCTCAGCTTCTCCTTCCTCAAATACATCTATCCATTTTAAAATATCAGCACAAAATATAAGTACCATCGGCGCCTTTGCAATAAAGGGCTGCTTATCACAACTCACCGCAAGCCTATCCTTTAAGCTCTGATCCGTTATATCGAGAATTGTATAAAGCTGTTGGTTTCCCGCAGTAGGCGCTTCCATTGCCGCCAGTAAAATTTCTTTTTTATATTCATCAGGAATAGAACGTTCCTCAAATACTCTTACCGATTTTCTCTCATATAAAGATTTTATAATTTCGTTCATCATTTTTCTCCCTGTATCTTCACTCATCTGCCAACACATCAATTTCTAAAATAAATTTTAATTTTCTGATACAAACTGCTCACATACTCTTACTGGTTTGTTTTTTTGTATTACTTTTTAAATAGCATAGACTCACAGCAACGGTTCCTTCGCCGGTGTCCCTGCTTTTCTTGGATATTTTCTCGGCGTATTTTTTTCTTTTCTGATCAGCAATAAACTCCTGTTCATATCTGAATCCGGCAGCTGATATTCCAATACATCTTCTATCTTTCCTCCTAAAATATCTATTGCATTCCTGCCGGCAGACAATTCTTCTCTTATCTTTTCCGATTTATAAGAAACAAAATAACCGCCTTTCTTTATAAACGGAATACATAATTCCGACAAAGTAGAGAGATTGGCCACCGCTCTTGAAACACAAAAATCATACTGCTCTCTGTAATCCGATTTTCCTGCAAGATCTTCTGCCCGCCCATGTATGGTTTCTATATTCTTCAAATTCAGTTTTTCAATCACTGCATCCAAAAATTTTATTCTCTTATTCAGAGAATCCAACAGAGTAATTTTACTATCCTGAAAAATTATCTTCAAAGGAATTCCCGGGAATCCTGCACCGGTCCCTATATCAATCAAAGAAACTTTTGATTCTTTTACTTTTTTTATGAATACAGGAGCCTGACAAACCGCCAGACTGTCCACAAAATGTTTTAGTATAACTTCATCAAAATCTGTAATAGCAGTCAGATTCATAAAAGAATTCCATTCAATCAAAAGTTCATAATAATCCATAAACTTTTTTTTCTGTTCCTCTGACAAATCAATCCCATACGTTTTACATTTTTTTTGAAAATCATCCATTTCACAAAAGTCTTTCATTTTACAAAAATCCATCATATCTCCAAGCTATGACAATAAATTTATTATTTAATTTTTCCCTATTCACACGCAGACCGCATACTGTCCCAGCTGCCATTTTTTTCTGCTGAACTGCTCATAAAACATACAAAATTCTGAATAATAAACATCTTTTACTCAGAATCACTTTGCCTCTTCATCTGCTCTATATATACAAGAAGAACAGAAATATCCGCCGGGGAAACCCCCTGTATTCTGGAAGCCTGTCCAATTGACAAAGGCATATGTTTTGCCAGTTTCTGCCTCGCCTCGATCCTCAAGCCTGAAATATTTTCATAACAGATATTTTTTGGAATGATGCGTTTCTCCAGTTTTTTAAACTGTTCCACCTGTCTGATCTGTCTTTCTATATATCCCTCATATTTAATAGAAATATTAACCTGCTCTATCACAGCATCACTCAGAACAGGCCTGTCCTGATCGATCTCTTTGATACTGTCATAAGTAAATTCAGGTCTGCACAGTATTTCAGCCAGACTGGTTCCAGTTCTAAGCGGTGCGCTCCCTCTGGAAATCAAAAATTCCTGTACCGCCTTTGAAGCTCCGACTACCGTTTTTTTCAATCTCGCAACTTCTTTCTCAATCTGCTTTTCCTTCTCACATACATACTCATACTGCTCTTTTGTGATGAGACCTGCCTCATATCCGATCTTGCGAAGCCTCAGATCCGCATTATCCTGTCTTAATAAAAGTCTGTACTCCGCCCGAGAAGTCATCATACGGTACGGCTCTGTATTTTCTTTCGTCACAAGATCATCGATCAGAACACCGATATAAGCCTGAGAGCGATCCAGAATAATCTGTTCTTTTCCCTGTATCTCCCGCACAGCATTGATACCGGCCATCAATCCCTGTGCCGCCGCTTCCTCATAACCGCTGCTGCCGTTAAACTGACCGGCACTGAAAAGTCCCTTGATATGTTTGAATTCCAACGTCAGTTCAAGCTGACCGGGATCAATACAATCATACTCGATCGCATAGGCATTTCGCACGATCTTACAATTTTCAAGTCCAGGCACAGTTCTGTACATTGCAAGCTGCACATCTTCCGGCAGAGAAGAGGACATACCATCTACATACATCTCATTTGTGTATCTTCCTTCCGGCTCAATAAAAACCTGATGTCTGTTCTTATCAGAAAATTTCACAACCTTATCCTCGATAGAAGGACAGTATCTCGGACCTGTCCCCTCGATCACCCCCGCATAAAGAGGAGACCTGTCGAGATTTGCCCGAATAATATCGTGGGTTTCTTCGTTTGTATAAGTAAGATAACAGGATTCCTGTTTGATCTGAACATCTTCCGGATCTGTCTCAAAGGAAAAAGGAATTACCCTCTCATCCCCGAACTGCTCTTCCATCCTGGAAAAGTCAATCGAACGTCTATCCATTCTCGCCGGTGTTCCTGTCTTAAATCTTCGAAGCCTGATACCTGCTTTTTCCAAAGCTTCCGACAGATGTGTAGAAGACTGCATACCATTCGGACCTGTATAGGTGATCGCTTCACCGCAGAGACATCTGGCATTCAGATAAGTACCGGTACACAAAATAACAGCATTGCATTCATAGATACCACCTGTCAGAATTTTGACGCCAACAATTTTTTTCTTTCTTAAAATATCTTTATTATCATTTACATTTTTTTCATCAAATAAAAGCTCACATACCTCTGTCTGCTTGATCGTCAGATTCTCCTGACTTTCCAGTATCATTCTCATGGAACGACTGTATTCCGCCTTATCCGCCTGGCAGCGCAGGGAATGTACGGCAGGACCTTTCGACTTATTCAACATCTTTGACTGCAGAAAAGTCTTATCGATATTTTTTCCCATCTCCCCGCCGAGCGCATCGATCTCTCTGACAAGATGCCCTTTTGAAGAACCCCCTATATGCGGATTACATGGCATCATTGCTATACTTTCTATATTAACTGTAAAAATAACTGTCTGCAGACCAATCCTCGCACAGGCAAGTGCCGCCTCGCATCCCGCATGCCCCGCGCCTATCACACAGACATCTGCTTTTTCTCTGAATTCCGTCATAATTTATCCTCTGTTTATTTTATAAAAAACATTTATATCTTTTTTGACAACATCTTAATAAAAAAACATTCAATAATCAATACAACCGTTATAAAGCCCCCTGTTAATGTGTAATAATCAAAACCAAACAAAACAGGAGCAAGTGAAGTGATTACTGCACCAAGAGAGACTAACCAAATTATCTTTCTTATAAATCTATTGTTTGTTATAATTTCTGCTATTTGCAGCGCTAACAAAATACAGGTTAAAATTGCTGTAACAAATGGCGCAGAATTAGCATATCCAACAGGTACCAGACTAAAATAAGAATATGTTTCTTTTATAGTATCAACAGGCGATGGTGCAAATATTAAGACGGCGCCATAAGGCAGCAGTTCCAAAAAAATTGCAAAAACAGTTATAAAAATGATTCCCGATTTTTTCATCAAAGATTCTCCACATTCTGATTACAAATACATCTGACAACATCCATCTACTACATTACAATATATAATTATAGAAGTTTTTTCAATAGATACATCCTTCAAATAAGAAATTAGTAAAAAAACTTACTTCCCCATACAAAACTTCTCAAATATTTCGTTTACAAGATCATCACCGACTTCCTCTCCGATAATCTTACCGAGTGCCGCATAAGCATTCATCAGATCAACAGAATAAAAATCTTCCGACATTCCCGCCTCAATACTTTTCTGCACCATGGAAATACTTTCCTCAGCTTCCTGCAGGGCTTCCTTATGCCGCATGCTGGTGATGATCACTTCACTGTTAAAAGAAACATCTCCCTGAAAAAACATCCTGCCGACAGTCCTCTCAAACTCATCGATCCCCTGATGTTTCAAAGCAGATATTTTTATTATACTATATCTGTCGACATAAGATGATTCGTGAGACGCAGATAAATTACGCAGTTTATCAGAAATTTCCTTTTCCGTTACTACCATATTCAAATCAGATTTATTTAAAAGCACAATAAAATGTTTCTCTCTCAAAATATCCAGAATCTCTTCATCACTCTCATCCAGATCCACAGAAGAATCCACAATATATACGATCAAATCAGCCTTCTGCGCATACTTTTTTGCCTTTTCCACACCAATCTTTTCCACGGTATCTTCCGTTTTTCTGATACCCGCCGTATCCATGATATGCAGACTGATCCCGCCTAACTTTATGGTTTCTTCCAGAACATCCCTGGTTGTCCCCGCAATATTCGTAACGATCGCTTTCTCTTCCCCCAGCAATTCATTCAAAAAAGAAGACTTCCCCGCATTGGGCTTTCCCAAAATAACGGTCCGGATCCCTTCTTTCAAAATTCTCCCATCATCGGCATGATCGATCAAATTTCTTATTTTTCCGTCTATATTTTCCAAAATGCAAGAAAGTTTTCTGTCATAACCATCCGTATTATAATTCTCCGGATCATCCAGGGCAGATTCTATAAAAGCAATTTCATAAATAATTTCACGTCTCAATTCCTTTATCACAGCAGAAACAGAACCCTTTAACTGTCCCACAGAAGCCTGCAATGCAAATTCATTTTTTGACTGAATCAGATCCATAACAGCTTCCGCTTCAGAAAGATCCATACGCCCATTTAAAAAAGCTCTCTTTGTAAACTCTCCGGGTTCCGCAACTCTGGCGCCGTTTTTGATTAACAGCTCCATAACTTTCTGTAAAATCAGAATACCCCCATGACAGTTGATCTCCGCCACATCTTCCGCTGTATAACTTTTTGGCGCTTTCATAACAGAAACCAGAACTTCATCAATAACAGAATCACCATCTACGATAAAACCGTAATGCAGCGTATAAGTTTTAACAGACTCCAGAGAAAACTTTTTTGCTTCTATTTCTTTCCTGTTTTTCTTACTGCTCCACTCATCAAAATCCTTTTTACAGAAAAATATTTTGTCTGTAATCTTTAAGGCATCTTCCCCGCTTATACGAATAATTCCTATCCCTGATTCTGAAAATGCAGTCGCAATCGCTGCAATCGTATCTGTTTTCATAACAATCCTCACAGTATCCCTGACAATATAACAATTTAATAAATAGCCCGAATATATAAATTTCTTATGTGGGCCTGTACATAAAAAATTCAGGTGCTGATTTAACACCTGAATTTTATACAATTGATTAGAAATTTATTATATTTTATTCCGGTGTCCGATAACAGTCAAACTACCTCTCCCTTTTAATTGTCACAACCACATGTCTGTAAGGTTCATTTCCTTCACTATGTGTTGTAACGTATCTGTCGTTCTGAAGTGCAGAATGAATAATTCTTCTTTCATAAGGATTCATAGGTTCCAGAGAAACAGCCCTTTTTGTTCTTTTTACCTTAAAAGATATATTCTTTGCAAGATTTTCCAGAGTTTCCTTTCTCCTCTGTCTGTAATTTTCAGTATCGACCTTTACTCTGATATAATCATCCATATCTTTATTAACAACAAGAGATACCAGATACTGTAAAGAATCTAAAGTCTGACCTCTTTTACCGATCAGAACACCCATCTCATCACCACTCAACTCAATATCCATGGTTTTTTCATCTTCATCATATTTTATATCTGAAACAACAACCATACTCATTGCTCTGAAAACATCATCCAGAAAATCTTTCGCTATATCAGTGATTGAAGATTTTACCTTAGCTCTGATTACTGCGGGCTTTGAACCAATTCCCAGAAATCCGGAAGAACCCTCTTCCACTACTTCTACTTCCAGTTTATCACTTGCCACTGTAAATTTCTGACACGCCTCAATAATAGCATCATTCACTGTCTTTGCAGAAAATTCAACAAATTCCATTTTCACTTCCCCCAATTATCTTTTACTATTTTTTTCATTATACTCTTTTACCATTCCTGCTTTTGCAGCCATGGAACCCGGCTTGGCATTTTTACTGTAATATTCGTTAGCCTTCTTTAATGCTTCCTCTCTCTCTGTTTCACTGATACCGGAAGTTTTATTTACGTTAATATTTCTGGTACTCACATTGGCATACTGCTGCATTCTTTCCGTCTGAACTTTCTTTTTCTCCATTTTCTTTGCAGCTTTATCCTTGTTCTTATCAATGATCGCATTGATATCCATCTTATCGATATGTTTATTCAGAACGATCTGCTGAATACTTCTGATGACAGCGCCGGCAATCCAGTAAATTCCCATACCTGCAGGAAGCGTAAAACAGAAAAAGGCAGACATAAGCGGCATCATCGTATTCATCATTTTCATCTGAGAAGCCATCTGATCAGCCTGCGCATTCCCACTGCTTGCCTGAGTCGGCATGAGCTTCGTATTGATCCACTGTGTGGCCGCTGCAAGAAAAGGAATCAGGATTGCTCCTATCACAAGAAAATAGGATCCGTTAGCAAATGCATCTTTTATAATAAAAGAAGGAGAATTTGCAATATTCAATCCCAGAAAATTATTATACTTATCAAGTGCAGACAACGTCATATCGACATCCGCAGAAAGCGAAGGATACTGTGTTTTTAAACTCAGCCAGTCGCCGGTACTTGCCCTGTTTAACACATCAATATACGTATTCTGAATATAACTTGTCACACCGCCGACAAAACTTTCATTTTCAAACTGTTTTGCATACATTCCGGCATTTGCAAAATTCTGAATAAATTCAGCGCTGCCTTTCTGGGCGATCAACTTGTCCACGAACGGAAAAAACACTTCTTTTACCGATGCAACATAGGCAGGAATCGCATAGATTACACGATATAAAGCAAGCAGAATAGGCATCTGAATCAAAAGCTGTACACAGCTTCCCGAAGCGGAAACACCATATTTTGCATAGACAGCCTGTGTCTCCTGATTCATGGCCATCATGGAGTCATTATCTTTTTTATTTTTGTACTTTGCCTGAATCGCCTGAAGTTCAGGACCCATTTTTGCCTGAAGCTTTGAAAACTTCTGCTGTTTATAGGTAAGCGGCGTCAGACAAAGATAGATCACTATCGTAAACAAAATAATGGCAAGACCTGAGTTGTGAACATTGATCATATCAAGCACATAGAAGATACCTTCCATCAGATAACCAAGTATTTTTGCGATGGGACCTATAAACATACCCTGATACTGTGTTAATAAAATATTAGACATTTAGCCTCCTCATTTCGTATCGACTTTTACGGAACCGGATCATATCCTCCCTTTGAAAAAGGATTACATCTCAAAATTCTCCATAAAGCCAACGCTCCCCCCTTCAGAGCGCCATATTTTTCCACCGCCTCAAGACCATATTCCGAACAGGTAGGAAAATAAGGACATTTTGTACTTTTTAAGGGAGATAAATACTTTCTGTAAATTTTAATCAACCAAATCATAATGTTTTTCATAGCACTCTACCATGATGAGACACACAAAAGCATGCCATATTCATTATTCATACTATAAAAATTCAAATTTCAAACTGATAACGATTTTCTGCATCCATTACCCGACTGTAAAATTACTGTTTAAAATTTTTATCTTCCATAATAATGTGATGCAGTTTTGCAAGATGTAACAGCGCGCTTTCGATCTCTTTAAAACCGACATCAGCGGCACTCTTTTTTGCAACGACTACAATATCTAAACCACTATTAAATATTTTTTCATGTAGTCTGTAACTTTCTCTGACCAGTCTGTAAAAATGATGTCTCACAACACTGTTTCCCGTTTTTTTACTGGCAGAGATACCCAGCCTGTTTATAGCCTGATTATTTTCCACAACATACATCACAAGGTAACGATTCGCCTTTACTTTTCCATTTCTATAAACATACCGGAAATCTTCATTTTTTTTTAATGATGTCGAAAATTCCATCTGCATCTTCCTCTGCAATCGAACAGGAATATTTTTTCTGTCCGCCACGCGGGTTGCATACTGCCTGACAATAAATTTACCGCACATTCCCGCGTATAAAAAACAGGCCACAAATTTTTTGCGGCCCATGTAAATATCTTATGCAGATAATCTTTTTCTTCCTTTTCTCCGTCTGGCTGCCAAAACCTTTCTTCCACCCGGAGTACTCATTCTCGCTCTGAAGCCATGCACTTTAGATCTCTGCCTTTTTTTCGGCTGAAATGTCATTTTCATATTTCATACACCTCCTTATCTACAATTAAATATCTCAAATAGTCAAACAGTTTGTACTTACAAAAACACTCCGTTTCTGTCCGTATTACCACCTTAAAAAAGTGGCCTACCTGTGGAAAATATCGTTTTTCATTATATAAGTTATTGCCATTTTCGTCAAGCAAATATGCCAAATTTATAAATAAAACTTATCCACAAAATACCTTAAATCAAAAGAATTTATCTGAAAATTTATTAAAATCAATATATAGTTATAAAGAATTCCCATTAACCACCACATATTGAAATCCACATACTAATACTATAATACATGTGGATAAGTTATTTTACATAAATCTATCCACATAATGTGGATAAGTTGTGGATAATTAAATTGATGTCTCCTGATCAGGACGAATTATCTTTTAATCTAAGATTTTTTCACACAATTCTATCTTTTATCACAAAATATTATTTTTTTAATTTGCAGTTAACCACAACTGCTTTTTTCGATTTAAGGTTTTCCACACTCTTCTTTTACAAATAAAATGGGTTAGTTCACAAGTTGTGATTTTATATCTTTTATGTTACAATAGAATATAATTTGAAAAAATTATTTTTTTATATTATAATAAGCACTGAAACCAACAAAAAACTGTATTTGGAAATGGGGAATAAAATGGAAAGTACTTTTTCAGATTCCATGAAGGAAAAATGGAATCTTATTAAAGAAACCATAAGAAAAGAATATGAGTTATCCAATATTTCTTATTCTACGTGGATTGAACCACTAAAATTTTACAAAGCAGAAGACAACAATATACTTATTATCATTCCCATGGACCAGGCTCATGCCATCAATTATATTTCCAATAAATATACAAGTTTTTTTCAGGTAACTATCACAGAGATGATGGATAAAGATTGTACGGTCACTTTTATTTTGGAAAAAGATATTGAAGATGAATCTGCTTCTACTGAAAATTCCAAAAAAAATGTTTACAACATTTTATATGAAAAAGCTAATCTGAATCCTAAATATAAATTTGATACATTTGTAGTCGGAAGTAATAATAAATTTGCCCATTCCGCCGCTCTTGCTGTAGCGGAGTCACCTGGAGAAGTATATAATCCTTTATTTATATATGGTGGAGCAGGGCTTGGTAAAACTCACCTGATGCATTCCATAGGGCACTTTATTATAGAACAAAATCCTGAAATGAAAGTACTTTATGTCACATCAGAACAATTTACAAATGAAGTGATTGATTCAATAAGAAGTGGTAATGCTGCCACTATGACTAAATTACGTGAAAAATACAGAACTGTTGACGTATTGATGATCGATGATATACAGTTTATTATAGGAAAAGAAAGTACACAGGAAGAATTTTTTCACACTTTTAATGTACTTCACAGTGCAAGCAAACAGATCGTACTGTCTTCCGATAAACCACCAAAGGAAATGGAAACTTTGGAAGAACGTTTCAGATCCCGTTTTGAATGGGGACTGATAGCAGATATCCAGTCTCCTGATTATGAAACAAAAGTTGCTATCCTTTTAAAAAATGCAGAAAATTACGAAAAAAAGATAAATAACGCAATATTTGAATATATCGCAAATAATATTCAGTCAAACATCAGAGAACTGGAAGGAGCCTTTAATAAAATAATCGCTTTTTCCAAAATAAATAAAATACCACTCGATGAATTGACAATGGCACATGCTGAAGATGCCTTAAAAGATGTAATATATCCTTCTAAAACAAAAGAGATAACAACAGACCTGATACTGAATATTGTAGCTGAACATTTTGAAGTTACTGCTGAAGATATAAAATCTCAGAGAAGAAATGTAGAATTTGTCATCCCACGCCAGGTTTATATGTATCTCTGCAGAGAACTGATCGAAACACCGCTCACAAATATTGCAAAAACACTTGGTAAAAAGGATCATACCACGATCATTCATGGTATCAAAAAAATAGAAGAAGAAATGAAATTTAATGAAGAACTGAAAAATAAAATCAACATTATAAAAAATATTTTAAGTTCCTCATGATATTTCCACAATTTTATAAACATCTATTGTGAAATAACAGTATAACTTTTTCTCTTCTGTAAAATTTATATTGACCTTAAAATATGATAGTGTATAACTTGATAGTTATTATTAAGTTTTTCTGTCATTATCCATCCTTTTTACTATCCCGTTTTTAAGCCTGTTTTAAAAGATTTTCAGGGTTATAAACATTTCGACATCTGTTATTACTATTGATTACGAAATACATTACTTATATAGAGTTATTTTGCGACACACATATAAACCATATAACTTTTATAAAAAAGAAAGGATTATGCACAAATGAAATTAGTATGTTCAAGATTAAATCTTTTAAACGGTGTTCAGACAGTATCAAAAGCTGTTCCTGGAAAAACGACAATGTCTATTTTACAGTGCATTTTAATAAATGCTTCTCATGATATAAAATTAACAGCAAATGATATGGAACTTGGTATTGAGACAATTGTGGAAGGAAATATAATAGAACCCGGTATTGTAGCACTGGATGCCAAAATATTTTTGGAAATTGTCCGTAAATTTCCTGATGGTGATATCAGAATAGAAACGGATGATACTTATCAGACAGTTATTACCAGTGGAAATGCCAATATAAAAATTGTAGGAAAATCAGGAGAAGATTTCTCTTATCTTCCCAGTATAGAAAAACTGGATTCTATTATGATATCACAGTTTACGTTAAGAGAACTGATTCGCCAAACGATTTTTTCTATCTCTGATAATGATACGAACAAGATTATAACAGGTGAATTATTTGAAGTAAATGAAGACAAACTGCGTGTGGCCTCTTCTGATGGACATAGAATTTCTGTCAGGAAAGTTTATTTAAAAAATTCTTATCCAAAGAAAAAAGTAGTAGTGCCCGGAAAAGCTTTAAATGAAATCAGTAAAATATTATCTGGAGATATGGATAAAGATGTAGTTATCTTCTTTACCAACAAGCATATTGTATTTGAATTTGATAATACAACAGTAGTTTCCAGATTGATAGAGGGAGATTATTTCAGCATAGATCAAATGCTTTCTTCAGATTATGAAACTAAAGTTACTATCAATAAAAGAAAGCTGCTTGACAGTATTGACAGAGCGACTCTGCTCGTGAAAGAGGGAGATAAAAAGCCTATTATAATCAATATAACTGATGAAAACATGGAATTGAAGATCAATTCAACAATAGGAAGTATGCGGGAAGTAATTGATATTTCTAAAAACGGTAAGGACTTAATGATAGGATTTAATCCTAAATTTTTTATTGATGCTCTGCGTGTAATTGATGAAGAGGAGGTGGATATCTACCTCGTAAATCCAAAGGCTCCCTGCTTTATAAAGGATTCTGAGGACAGTTATGTCTACATGATACTGCCTGTTAACTTTACGACAGTATCTTAGAGCAAAAGAACATTTTGATAAATACCGGAGCAGTCATTTCAATGAAGGAAATTAAAATAAAAGATGAATTTATTAAATTAGGACAGGCGTTAAAGCTTGCCGGCGCAGTGGATTCCGGCCTGGACGCGAAATTTGTGATTCAGGATGGAGCGGTAACTGTAAATGATGAGGTGGAGTTGCGCCGCGGTAGAAAACTTTATAAGGATGATATATTTTCTTATGATGGAAATCAATATATTATAAAAAGTTAATGTTTTATATTTGAATCGATGTTGAAATAGTAATACAGTTCTGTAGTAATATATCCTGCTATAGAGAGATATCTGACTACAACCAGAATAAGGAAGCAGCTATTTTATGATCATAAAATCTCTGGAACTTCAGAATTTCAGAAATTATAATACATTGCAGCTTGATTTTGACAATGGTACCAATATCTTTTATGGCGATAATGCTCAGGGAAAGACGAATATTCTTGAAGCCATTTTTATGACAGCTACAACAAAATCTCATAAAGGCAGCAAGGATCAGGATATTATTCAGTTTGGCCATGAGGAAGCGCATATCAGAAGTTATCTGTTCAAAGAAGAAATTACGCGACAGATCGATATGCATCTGCGAAAAGGAAAGACAAAGGGCATTGCGATCGACAGCCAACGGATAAAGAAAGCCGCGGATCTGATGGGGCTTTTAAATGTAGTTTTTTTTTCACCGGAAGATCTGAGTATTATTAAAAACGGCCCTGCTGAGAGAAGGCGTTTTATTGATATGGAACTTTGTCAGCTGGATTCTTTTTATCTGTATAATTTAAATCATTATAATAAGATTGTTAATCAGAGAAATAAACTGTTAAAAGATCTCTCCATGAAGCCAGGGTTAAAGGAAACGCTTTCTATCTGGGATTCTCAGCTTGTTTCTTTCGGCGCTAAAGTGATAGAACGGCGTGAAATTTTTATTTCCCAGCTTTGTGATATCATCAGTGAACTGCATGCAAAATTGTCCGGCGGAAAAGAAAAGATCAGGATTTTATATGAAAAAAATGTGGAAATAGATGATTTTGAGGAAAGATTAAAGAAAAGTCAGGAAAAGGATATGATACTGAAACAGAGTACGGTAGGTCCTCACAGAGACGATATTATCTTTATTGTAAATGATATTGATATCCGCAGGTTTGGTTCTCAGGGGCAGCAGCGTACAGCGGCGCTTTCTTTAAAATTATCGGAGATAGAGCTGGTGAAAAAATCCATAAAAGATACGCCTGTTTTGTTACTCGATGATGTGTTGTCGGAACTGGACAGTAACAGACAGAACTATCTGCTGAACAGTATCGGAGCTATTCAAACGATCATCACCTGTACCGGTCTGGACGAATTTGTGAAGAATCGGTTTGAAATCAATAAAGTGTTTAAGGTAGTGAATGGAATGATAGATATTTCATAGATTATTCAGTGAGTAACATTGAAGCCTGAACTGTTACAGTAAATATACTGTGATCAATGCATCGGTCTTTATAAATAAGACTGTCAGGAGCAGAAAGGACAATTTAAATGGGAATTGAAAAAAATAAGGAAGAATATGGTGCTGATCAGATCCAGATTCTGGAAGGTCTTGAGGCGGTAAGAAAGAGACCTGGTATGTATATTGGAACTACTTCTCTGAGAGGACTTCATCATCTTGTTTATGAGATTGTGGATAATTCCGTGGATGAAGCTTTGGCCGGATTCTGCAGCGTGATCGATGTGTTTATCAATGAAGATAATTCGATTACGGTAATAGACAACGGCCGCGGTATTCCGGTGGGAATCAATCATAAAGCAGGTATTCCCGCGGTGGAAGTGGTATTTACGATTCTGCACGCCGGCGGAAAATTCGGCGGCGGAGGATATAAGGTTTCCGGTGGGCTTCACGGTGTGGGTGCGTCTGTTGTGAATGCTCTTTCCGACTGGCTGGAAGTGGAAATATGCAGTGAAGGAAAAATATATAAACAGCGTTATGAGAGAGGAAAAGTCTGCTATCCTCTGAAAGTTGTTGGCGAATGTGATCAGAATAAATCCGGAACAAAGGTTATTTTTAAGCCGGATAAAACTATTTTTGAAGATACGGTCTATGATTTTGACGTATTAAAGACAAGACTGCGTGAAACTGCTTTTCTGACAAAAGGCCTGAAAATAAGGCTTACGGATAAAAGGGAAGATCCTGAGAAAACAAGGGAGTTTCATTATGAGGGGGGAATCAGGGAGTTTGTAAAATATCTGAACAACAGTAAAGAGTCCCTCTACAATGATATTATGTATTTCGAAGGAAAAAAGAATAATGTCTATGTGGAAGTGGCAATGCAGCATAACGACGCCTACAATGAGAGTGTATATACCTTTGTCAATAATATCAATACGCCGGAAGGCGGTACGCATCTTGTAGGATTCAGAAATGCTCTGACAAAGACTATGAATGATTATGCCAGAAGTACGAAACTGTTAAAAGAATCTGAGCAGAATCTTTCCGGTGAGGATATCAGAGAAGGACTGACAGCTATCGTCAGTGTGAAAATTGAGGATCCCCAGTTTGAGGGGCAGACAAAACAGAAACTTGGAAATTCTGAGGCAAGAGGTGCGGTGGACAGCATTGTCAGCGAACAGCTCACCTATTTTTTGGAACAGAATCCTGCTGTCGCCAAGGTGATCTGTGAAAAATCCATTATGGCTCAGCGTGCCAGAGAGGCTGCCAGAAAGGCGAGAGATCTGACAAGAAGAAAAACGGCTCTGGAAGGAAGCACACTGCCCGGTAAACTGGCAGACTGTTCCGATAAGGATCCGAAAAATTGTGAAATTTATATTGTGGAGGGAGATTCCGCCGGAGGATCCGCAAAGACAGCCAGAAGCCGTGCAACGCAGGCGATTTTACCGCTTCGCGGTAAGATTCTGAATGTGGAGAAGGCGAGACTTGACAGGATCTATGGAAATGAAGAGATCAAATCCATGATTACTGCTTTCGGTACAGGGATCCATGAAGATTTTGATATCAGTAAACTGCGCTATGATAAAATTATTATCATGACGGATGCCGATGTGGACGGCGCGCATATTGCGACGCTGATGTTGACTTTTATTTACCGGTTTATGCCGGAATTGATCAAACAGGGGCATGTTTACCTTGCAAAACCGCCTCTCTATAAATTGGAAAAGGGCAATAAGATATGGTATGCTTACAGCGATGATGAGTTGAACGGTATTCTGGATGAAGTGGGAAGAGATCAGAATAACAAGATACAGCGTTACAAAGGTTTGGGAGAGATGGATGCGGACCAGCTCTGGGAGACAACTATGGATCCCGAGAGAAGGATTTTACTTCGTGTGAATATGGATGAGGAAAATGAGGCGGAGATCGATCTGACTTTCAATACGCTGATGGGTGATAAAGTGGAACCGAGACGGATCTTCATCGAAGAGAATGCGAAGTTTGTGAAAAATCTGGATATATAATTACTGCAGGAAAATGCAGATTTTTGCATAAAAATAATTTAGTTTCAGTGCCGCTTCCTGACGGCAGAATGTGAGGAAATATGGATGATCAGATCTTCGATTTTGATAAAATAGAAGAAGTAGACCTGAAAAAGAAAATGGAAGATTCCTATATCGATTATGCAATGAGCGTTATAGCGGCGAGAGCGCTTCCGGATGTAAAAGACGGATTAAAGCCTGTGCAGAGACGTGTGCTTTATTCCATGATCGAATTGAATAACGGTCCTGATAAACCGCACAGAAAAAGTGCCCGTATTGTCGGTGATACGATGGGTAAATACCATCCTCACGGGGACAGTTCTATTTATGGCGCACTTGTCAATATGGCGCAGGAGTGGTCTACAAGATATCCTCTTGTGGACGGACATGGAAACTTCGGTTCCATGGACGGCGATGGCGCCGCTGCCATGCGTTACACGGAGGCAAGACTTTCAAAAATTTCCATGGAGCTGCTTGCGGATATCAATAAAAATACCGTTGATTTTGTTCCTAACTTTGATAATACGGAGAAAGAGCCTGTGGTTCTGCCAAGCCGTTATCCAAATCTTCTGGTAAATGGTACTACGGGAATTGCGGTAGGTATGGCTACAAACATCCCCCCTCATAATCTGAGGGAAGTGATAAGCGCTGTCGTGAAAATTATTGATAATCAGGTCAATGAGGAGAGAAAAACGGAGATAGAGGAAATACTTCCTCTTGTGAAGGCGCCGGATTTTCCTACCGGCGGCGTGATTCTCGGTACCAGAGGCAGCGAGGAAGCTTATCGGACAGGCAGAGGAAAAGTCAGGGTACGTGCCGTGACGGATATGGAGACGATGAGCAACGGAAAAACACGTATTATTGTGACAGAGCTTCCTTATATGGTCAATAAGGCCAATCTTGTTTTGAAGATCGCCGATCTTGTAAAAAATAAAAGAATTGACGGAATTACCGATCTGCGGGATGAATCCAGCAGAGAAGGTATGAGGATCGTTATTGAGTTGAGAAAAGATGCCAATGCCAATGTCATTTTAAATCAGCTTTATAAGCATACCCAGCTTCAGGATTCTTTTGGCGTGAATATGCTCGCTCTTGTGGATAATCAACCGAAGGTGATGAATCTGCTAGACATGTTAACTTATTACCTGGAGCATCAGAAAGATGTTGTGACGAGAAGGACAAAGTATGATCTGAATAAAGCAGAAGAGCGGGATCATATTTTGCAGGGCCTTTTGAAGGCTCTTGATCATATTGATGAAGTGATCCGGATCATCAGAGCCAGTGCTTCCACAGCGGAAGCAAAATCAAATTTAATCGAGAGATTTGAGTTTACCGATGTTCAGGCGCAGGCTATCGTAGATATGCGGCTGCGGGCTCTGACAGGTCTGGAACGGGAAAAGTTAGAAAATGAACATAAGGAACTGATGGCCAAAATCAAAGAATTAAAAGCGATCCTCGCCGATGAAAAACTGCTTCTCGGCGTCATTAAGACAGAAATTCAGGTGATTGCGGATAAGTATGGCGATGACAGGAGAAGTAAGATCGGTTTCGATGTCTATGATATCAATATGGAAGATCTGATTCCGAGAGAAAATACGGTGATCGCCATGACAAGTCTTGGTTATATCAAGCGCATGACAGTGGACAATTTTAAAACCCAGAACAGAGGAGGAAAGGGCATTAAGGGTATGACCACTATTGAGGAAGATTATATTGAGGATCTTCTGATGATGGATACCCATCAGTATGTAATGTTTTTTACAAATCTGGGCAGAGTTTATCGGATGAAAGCCTATGAGATCCCGGAGGCGGGGAGAACTGCCAGAGGAACGGCTATCATCAATCTGCTGCAGTTAAATCCCGGAGAAAAAATTTCCGCGATGATTCCCGTGACGACATATGATGATGATCAGAATCTGTTTATGGTTACAAAGAAAGGTATTGTAAAAAAGACTTCTATTGTGGAGTACAGCAATGTGCGGAAAAATGGGCTGATTGCCATCAATCTGCGGGATGACGATGAGCTGATCGAAGTGAAGACGACCAACAGGGATACGGAAATTCTGCTTGTCACAAAATTTGGTATGTGTATCCGGTTTAAAGAGACAGATGTCAGAAATACCGGCAGAAGTTCCATGGGTGTGATCGGTATGAATCTTGCAGACAGAGATGAAGTGATCGGTATGCAGCTCAATACCCAGGGCGATGAATTGTTGATCGTTTCCGAAAACGGCATGGGTAAACGGACAAATATCAATGAATTTGCAGTGCAGCGCCGGGGCGGTAAAGGTATCAAATGTTATAAGATCGTGGAAAAGACAGGAAATGTCGTAGGTGTAAAAGCTGTCAACGAAGAACATGAGATCATGATGATCACGACAGAAGGAATTATTATTCAAATTCGAATGAGTGATGTGTCCGTACTTGGCAGAATTACCACAGGCGTAAAACTGATCAATCTGGAAAAGGGCGTAAAAGTTGCAAAGATAGCGAAAGTGCGCGAAAAAATTGAAGGTGAGGAGACTGAGGAAGAAAAACCGGAAGGAGTAGTTGAAGAGAATAATAAAGAAGAATCAAAGTAATTTTTACAGATATAAAATCAGCAGTGAATTTTTTGCAGTAAATGAGTGATTACTGTACTGTAAAATGGAAAAAGAACAATTATAGGAGGGAGACAGGGAAAATGGAAAAAAAATTTGATGTGATTGCATTGGGTGAATTACTGATCGATATGACAGATAATGGGGTATCCGGTCAGGGAAATACACTGTTTGAGGCAAATCCGGGCGGAGCTCCCTGCAATGTTCTGGCTATGTTAAATAAGCTGGAAAAAAAGGTTGGATTTATCGGTAAAGTCGGCGATGACATTTTTGGAAATAAACTGAAAAAAGTGCTGGATGAAGTAGGGATCGATACGGCAAATCTTATCATTGATAAGGAAGCCAGAACTACGCTTGCATTTGTGCAGACTTTTGAGGACGGAGACAGAGATTTTTCATTTTACAGAAATCCCGGCGCGGATATGATGCTGACAAAGGATGAGATTGATGTATCTTTATTGCAGAGTACAAAAATTTTCCATTTTGGAACACTGTCCATGACACACCAGAAAGTGAGAGAAGCCACAAAATTTGCCATCGATGAAGCAAAAAAGGCAGGAGCGCTTATCTCTTTTGATCCTAATTTGAGGGAGCCTCTATGGAACAGTCTGGATGATGCGAAAAAGCAGGTACTTTACGGCCTGACAAAATGCGATATTCTGAAAATTTCGGATAATGAGATTCAGTGGCTCACCGGGGAAGAAGATTATACGGCAGGAGTAAAGAAAATCCGGGAGGAAAATAGCATTCCGCTTATTCTGGTTTCTCTTGGAAAGGAAGGCAGCAGGGCATATTATAAAAAACCGGAAAACGGGGAAGAAATTATAGTGGAAGTAATGCCTTTCTTACAGGAAAATACCATTGAAACAACAGGAGCAGGAGATACGTTTGGCGGCTGTATTTTAAATTATGTATTGGAAAAAGGATTGAGTGATCTGTCGGAAGATGACTTGAAGGAAATGCTTACTTTCGCAAACGGGGCTGCTTCCATTATTACGACAAGAAAAGGAGCGCTTCGGGTGATGCCTGACAGGGAAGAAGTGAAAAAGTTAATTGCAGATAGAAGTAGATAATATATTATTTTCCATATAAAATATTCCTTCCGCAAACTGGTGATTGCGGAAGGAATATTTTTATAGTTTGTATTTACTCCACTTCTCTGAGCCTCTCCACAATAGATTTTTTGGAGAGAAATCTATAACTGATCAGTGGCAGCAGGATACCAAGCAGTGCGAAGATCGGTATCGTGATAAAAAGCGGCGTTATCATAAAATGATATTCAAAAAACCAGAACATGTTCTCTATCACATTTGCGGCGAGCGGACTGGAGATAACCGCCAGAATAAATGAAATAACGACGGATCCCAGAGTATAGTAAAGCCCTTCCAGCACCAGCATTTTCTTCAGCTGTTTTCCGGTCATACCGATGGACTGCAGCATGGCAAATTCTCTGTGGCGGGTGATAATACCGGTGAGAACAGCGTTTAAGAAGTTCAGAATGCCGATCAGCCCTACGATAGAGCTTAAAATACTACCCATCAGCAGAAACATATTGCGGAAGGATTCAAATTCCCCGGCGTAAGTATAACGGCTCTCATAGTCCAGAGAGGGATCCACATTGTTCGTATAGTCCGCTATAAAATGTTCCATATTCTGTTTGACAGCCTCATCGTCCATCATATCAAAGGTATAGTACATCGGCACGGAAGTACCGGTATCTCTGATGAACTGCTCGGAGTTTAGGACAAACTGCTCATTGGCGTAGAAGCGATAATTCAGGCTGGTTGGTATGGAGACGACAGCGGCGACCTCGTATTCCATGTCCTTGAATGTCCCTTCCTTGGGGCGCTGGGATATGGAAGCGGTTGCTGGCAGGCTGTCTAAATTGTCCGCCTCGTATATTTCTCCTGTCTGTGTATCATAATATTCGGTCTCCTTACTGTATCGGATCTTAACCGTGTCACCGACTTTCGCCCAGTTCGTCCAGTCTTTCATATTGCCGTAGTCGTCCTCGAAATAAACGGCGGCTATCACATTTTCTTCGGTTTTCAGGCGGGAGATATCTCCATCCCACACTTTCAGTTTGTTCAGACAGAACTCATCCATTCCATAGATGTCTATCTCGTTTAAAATCTGGTTTCCTTCTCTTGGCATGGAACTGATGTAGTGCTCGATATCTTCGGCACTGTAATATCTCGACAGACGGCCGTTTCTGATATAATCTTCCTCAATAAAATCGTAGACAAAAAAGTCTGCTTCTCCGTAAGTTTTTCCGGCACCTGTGATACCGTCCATATTTTCCAACAGTGCAACGATATCATCCGACACAGGCGTTCTGTCCCCCCAGTGCATCCGCACATTAAAATAGCTGGCATCCGCGACAATAAAATCCGTGCTGATTTGTTTGCTCAGATATTTTTCCATGCTGAAGCCGTTTGACAGAATAACTGTCAGGATAAAAAGTACGATGGAGAGAGACATGGATAATACGGTAACAAAAGTTTTTTTCCGGTTTCTTCCCATATTGGCATATGCCATGGAAAAAATAGAGATCCCTTTTTTCGACACTTTTTTCATCTTTTTCTTTTTGGAGAGGTGATCTTGCTCCGTGTAGCGCAGAGCTTCTATCGGAGAGACTTTTCCCGCCATTTTACTCGGCTTCCTGCAGGAAATCAGCACTGTGATGACAGAAAAAAGTGCCGCGCCGATAAAGATAGCCGGATTTGCGGAAGCGGAGGCGTAGTAAATGCTGTCGTTGTCCGACGTTGCTCCTATGACGACAGGCGCAAGAAGCACGCCGGTTCCGTAGCCAAGGAGAAGTCCCATGGGGATACCGATCACCGAGAGAAACAGCGATTGCATCATGACGATCTTTTTAATCTGCTTTCCGGTAGTGCCTATGGTTTTCAAAAGACCGTAATTCCTGATATCTCCTGCCACTGAGATCTGGAAAATATTGTAGATGATCAGATATCCGGTGAAAATGATCAGGATGACCACCGCTATGATGCCAAGGATAACGGAAAAATCCATGGAATCAAAAAGCTGTGCTCCCACGTAACCCCAGTTGATGCCGAGTTTGATGTAATTGTCTTTTCCCACTTCATCATTTTGAAACCCGTGTTTGGTCAGGACGGTTTTTAAGTCGTTTTCGATGGAGGAGGCATTCCGGAACATGACGTTGAGCTGATAGGATCCGGTTCTGCCGTTGCGATTCTGATTGTTGCATTTTTTGAGAATCTCATCAAGACGGCTTTCCGCCATGACGATATGGTTTGCCACCGTGACCTCATCATACTCCCAGTAGCCGCAAAGAGTGAAGGTTTCTGTCGTCTCTGTGCCGTCTACATCGATGGTGATAGTGAATTCATTTCCAAGCTCAGGCTCCACGCCGAGCAACGATAATACTTTCAGATCCGTTGCCGCCTGATTGGTTCCTTCCTCGGGAAGATGTCCCACAGTAGGGGTGGTAAAGCCAGATTTTGCGTAATTTTCATCCATATAGCTGACTTCCACCTGGGATTTATTGAAGACATCGTCTGTGGCCAGGCCTGCTAGGCGGCGCAGTCCCCATTCTTTGATTAAAGGATCATCTTTCAGTTCGTCGAACTGTTCTTTCGTCAATTCCTTAAAAATTCCGTGAGCGTAAGTGCCCACCTGTCTGAAATTGCTCTGCTGAAAGTTTTCCACCATGGATAAAGCTATCGTAAAAAGCGTCGTAAAAAGGACCGTAGTCAGGGCAACGGCGATAACTGTGATCAGGTTGCGCAGTTTTGCAGACTGCAGATTTTTGAAGGCAAGCCTGCGGATACATTTTTTGTTTGCTACTCTCATGGATACGCCTCCTTCCTCACATATTCTCTCTGGTTACGATCCTGCCATCCTCAATGCGGATGATCCGGTCAGCGAGCTGAGCGATCTCCTCATTGTGGGTGATCATAACGATGGTCTGAGAAAATTTCTGACTGGTCAGCTTTAATAAACCCAGCACATCCTGAGAAGTCTTGCTATCCAGATTGCCGGTGGGTTCATCCGCCAGGATAATGGCAGGTTTGGAGGCGATGGCTCTTGCGATGGCCACTCTCTGCTGCTGACCGCCCGAGAGATTATTCGGGAGATTGGAAAGCTTTTCGGAAAGTCCCAGCGTTTCGATGATATTGTCGATGTAGGCGCTGTCCGGTTCGTTGCCGTCAAGCTGAATGGGCAGCACAATGTTTTCATAGACGTTCAGCACCGGTACCAGATTGTAATTCTGGAACACAAAGCCGATTTTACGCCGTCTGAAAATCGTCAAAGCTTCTTCTTTTAAAGAAAAGATATCTTTACCGTCTACGGTTACAGTGCCGGAAGTAGGTCTGTCCAGCCCCCCCAACATATGCAGAAGTGTGGATTTACCGCTGCCGGAAGTACCGACAATCGCTGCAAATTCGCCCGGCTCAATGGAGAGCGTCACGCCGTCCAGAGCATGTACCGCGTTCTCACCGTTTCCGTAAATTTTTTTGAGATTTGTTGTTGACAAGATAGCCATAGAAAAATAGTCTCCTTTCTATGTCATGCTTTTTCTTTTTGTGCGGATATCTAAATCTTACCCGCTCTCGCATGACTTTGTATAGTACTATTTTTTCATAACAATCTTACCAGATTCTTTCCGGAATAAAAAAGATTATGACAGTTTTGTAAGAAAGAATTCTCTTGATTATTCAAATGAAAGATTACATGCAAAAGTGTAAGTAGAAATTGCTAAAGATAAGTTTTTGCATGAAAAATTTTTGAGATCATGCCAGTTTTTGCAGTTTTTCGCTGTGATCGGCAACTACCCTTTTTAAGAGATCTACATCTTCAAATACAGTTTCCATTCTGTCACAATTTTTTTGATAGAGGCGAAACAGACATGTGAAAAAAATAATGATACCATCAAAGAGGAAGATAAACAGAAAAAACAGATCCCTTTCCCGGTCTGGAGGATACTTTGATATAACCGTTTTCCAGCATAATGACCTCTCTGGCCAGAAACAGACCGATGCCGACACCGGGTTTTTCATGAACGGCTTCAGAGCGGTAAAAACGGGAAAATATTTTAGAATACTCTTGTTCCGGAATACCGATACCGGTATCTGTTACCTGAATACAGAGAAACATTTCATAAGAGCTGACAGACAGAGTAATGTTACCCCTTTCTGTGTATTTTATGGCATTATCAATAAGGTTTGCGATAGCTTCCATCGTCCATTTTTCATCGAAAACAGCGGCGGGATTCGCAGTTTCGTTTTCCGGATCCTGCTGTTTTAGAGACAAAAAAAGCCCCTTTTCCTGCGCTTGGGGAGAATACTGTGATACGAGTTCTTCCAGCATGGGAAAAACAGCTGTCTTTTTTGGGGACAGTGTAAGAATTCCCGTTTCCAGGCGGGATAATTTTACCAGAGTAGAAATTAAAAAGTTCAATTTTTCAGCCTGCAGCGTCAAAAAGGAGACATACTGTCCTGCTTCCGGCGGCAGATTCTGTTCTCCCAGTAATTCGGCATACAGCAGAATATTTGCGACAGGCGTTTTTGTCTGATGAGAAATATCAGAGATCAGTTCTTTTATGTTGTTCTTTTCCGCTTCTATATTTTTGCGGGAAGTCTCAGAGGCGGAAAGATATTTGGCAAAACGGCTTTCCAGAGCGGAAAGTCTGCTCTCGTCAAAAGTATATTCTGTAAAGGAATTGTCGATGGCGGCATCGATCATATCCTCCAGACGGCGTATCATGCGCAGCGTATGAAGGTGGTAGAAAAAAATTGTAATAATAGAGAGAAAAACACATAAAAATAACAGTAAAATAAAAATACAGTTCATGAAGCTTCCTCCGGAATTTCCGAATTTGCAGTAAAGCTAAGATTGCTATTTTATTTGCCAGACGTATCCGATTCCATAAACCGTTTTTATATGATTCTGGGCATGCAGTTTGTCCCGCAGTCTTTTTATAGCGACAGAAAGGGCATTTTCATCTACATATTCTGCTCCGTCAGTCCACACAGAATCGATCAGTTTGTCTCGGCTTAGGGTAATACCGGCATTTTCGATCAACAGACGCAGCAATTTCTGTTCTGTTTTGCTTAATTCGACTTTTTCACTGCCGCAGAAAAAATCCATATGATCAAAATAAAAGTGATACTCTTCCGTCACAAAATCGACGGTCGGCTTTTCCGGGCTGTTTCTGCGCAAAACGGCGTTTACTCTGGCACGCAGCACGGCGAGAGAAAAAGGCTTTGTGATATAATCTTCGGCACCAAGTTCCAGACCTGTTACAATATCCGTCTCCATGTCATTGGCGGTTAAAAGAATGACGGGTGTGGAAAAATTCTGTCTGATCTCCTGCAGAAAATCAAATCCGCTGCCGTCCGGCAGATTTATATCAAGAAGAATCAGAGCATAGGAACTTTTCTGAAGGAGTTTTTTTGCCTCAGAAAGATTATGGCATCCAGCTGTCTCATACTGATCTGTCGCAAGAGCTCTGCAAAGTCCCGTGAGCAGAGCCGGGTCATCTTCTACAATGAGAATGGTGTTGTTTGACACATTATTATGAATGTTATCCTGCTGCTGTATCATAAAATTTTCATAGTCCTTTCAAAATTTATAGTATAAATTTTACAATAGCACAATGGTGAAGAGTTGGTCAACTGCCTGCTGATAGTACACCAGGCCATTTTTCTGTTTTTTATAATTTCTGCAGAGTTATATATAAATTTACATAATAAAACTGCCTGTCAGTTTCCATTTATTAGAAAAATTTGCAGAAAATTTCTGGAAAACCCATGAAACATTGGACACCAGAGGATTTTTGTGCTATCGTAGATTAGTGTGATAAAGTATCGGTGCGTCATGGAATATTATTTTGATAATAAAATAACAAAGTCGAATCAGGCGGGGTTACATATGTGGCGTATTTCGTAAAAACAAGAGAAGAGTAAAGGAGTTTTAACTATGTTTAAGTACATCGTTAAAAGAATTGTTTTGGGGATTGTGACGATCTGGGCAGTTGCGACACTTACCTTCTTTCTGATGAACATGGTACCGGGCGGTCCGTTCCTGTCAGAAAAAGCGATCAGTCCTCAGGCAACGGCTGCACTGGAAGCAAAATATGGTCTGGACAAACCGATGTCCCAGAGATATTTTACCTATATGATGGATGCAATGCATGGCGATTTCGGTGACAGTTTGAAACAGAGAGGGCGTACGGTTACCTCTATTATCATATCAAGATTTCCGGTATCTGCAAGACTTGGCGGATCTTGTGTTCTGGTTTCTCTGATTCTGGGAATTCCGCTTGGATGTTTTGCCGCATTAAACAGGGGAAAATTTGCGGACAGTGTGATCAGCGTGGTGGCAACCTGTGGTATTGCAGTGCCCAGCTTTGTGATCTGTACTGTGTTAATGTATTTTCTGGGGGTGAAGCTGGCGATTCTGCCTACCATCGGGCTGGAGACGGCGAAACATTATATCATGCCGGTGACAGCACTTTCTTTTTATCCGACGGCATATATTATGAGACTGATGCGTTCTTCCATGTTGGACGTGCTGGGGCAGGATTATATGCGTACGGCGCGGGCAAAAGGCCTTGCAGGGGGCGTGATTCTGTTTAAGCATGCGCTGCGTAATGCGATCCTTCCGGTAGTTACTTATGTAGGGCCAATGCTTGCCTACACGATCACAGGAAGTTTTGTGGTGGAGAAAATCTTTGTTATTCCCGGACTTGGCGGAGAATTTATCAAAGCCATCAACGGTCGTGATTATACGATGATCATGGGAACTACTATTTTCCTTGCAACGCTTGTCATTATTATGAATGTGATGGTGGATATCGTTTACAAGATCGTGGATCCGCGAATCAAATTAAAATAAAGGATCATTTCTTTGTGGGAGAAATGATCCGCTACGGTGCGATTTGCTTTGCAAATCGCAGCGGTTCCCGTATGAAGTGAAAACATAAAATTAGAAAGGCAAATCGATAAAATGAAAGAGAATCCTTTAAGTTTTCAGTTAAAACTAAAGCCTGAAGATTTTCTTCCCGCTACGGAGGAGGAAAAACAGAGTCAGGTTATTATGCGTGAAAGCGTAAGCTTCTGGAAGGACGGTATACGCCGTCTGCGCAGAAATAAAGTGGCCATGGTCTCTTTGATCGTTATTATACTGGTGATGATATTTTCGTTTATTGTTCCCTCATTTTATCCTTACAGTTACAAGGAACAGATCAAGGGGGCAAACAACCTGGGACCGATGGAATATTCGGCGGGAGAACAGGAGAGGATCGACGCAGGAGAAAAAGTATTTCCGCATATTTTCGGAACAGATAAGATGGGGCGTGATTACGCGATCCGTGTTATGATGGGCAGCCGTATCTCCCTGTTGGTCGGCCTGATTGCCACCGGCATTATTCTGATCATCGGTTCGATTTACGGTTCCGTTGCCGCATTCTTCGGCGGCTGGGTGGATCTTATCATGATGCGTATTGTGGATATTATCTACACGATCCCGGATATTCTGCTGATTGTGCTGTTAAAGTTTGCTCTGGATGATCCGCTGAAACAGCTGGCTATGGTACCGGGTTTTTCCTGGATCAATGTGGTGGGAACAAACCTGATCAGTATCTTCCTGGTGTTTGCGCTGCTCTACTGGGTTGGTATGTCGAGAATGGTGCGAAGCCAGATCCTGACATTAAAGGAGAGCGAATATGTAACGGCGGCAAGGGCTTTAGGTGTCGGAAACGGCAGGATCATCAAAAAGCACCTTCTGACAAACTGTATCGGCACATTGATCGTGACGACGACGCTGCAGATCCCTTCTTCCATTTTTACGGAAAGTTTCTTAAGTTTCCTCGGCATGGGTGTGGCAGTACCACTCCCTTCCCTGGGTTCGCTTGCTTCCGATGCGATCAACGGTATGAATACTTACCCTTATCTGTTATTTATTCCGGCAATTCTGATCAGTTTGATCATTTTAAGCTTTAACCTGTTCGGGGATGGTCTGCGGGATGCGTTTGATCCGAAGTTAAAAGATTAGAGAAGGCGAGAGTGAAAATAACTGTTTTCGCTTGACAATAATTTGGAGGTTAAGAATGGCAGAATATCTTGTTGATATAAAAAATGAACGGCTATCTTTCTTTACTCCTGCGGGAGAAGTAAAGGCGCTTAATGATGTTTCCATTCATTTGAAAGAGGGGGAAGTGTTAGGTATCGTAGGAGAGAGCGGTTCGGGAAAATCCGTTACGGCATACTCTCTGATGGGGCTGACCGCTCACCCGGGAAAGCTTTTGGGCGGAAATCTGAATTTTAACGGACACCAGATCGAAAATATGTCGGAGAAGGAAATGCGGGCTATCCGCGGAAACGAGATTTCTATTATTTTCCAGGATCCCATGACAAGTTTAAATCCGGTTTATACAGTAGGCAATCAGATCGTGGAAGTGATCCGTTTGCATACGGATAAGTCGAAGCAGGAAGCGAGGGAACGGGCGAAAGAACTGCTCGAGTTAGTGGGCATCAATGAACCTGAAAAGCGTTTGAAACAGTATCCTCATGAGCTTTCCGGCGGTATGCGGCAGCGTGTTATGATTGCTATCGCTCTGGCCTGTGAGCCGAAGCTTCTGATTGCGGACGAACCGACGACGGCGCTCGATGTGACGATTCAGGCACAGATTCTGGAACTGATGATGGAATTGAAGGATAAACTGGGCATGGCCATTATTATGATCACCCATGATCTCGGCGTTGTTGCCAGCATGTGTGAGAGAATAGCGGTTATGTATGCGGGAAATATCGTAGAATATGGCACTACGGATGATATTTTTTACAATCCGAAGCATCAGTACACAAAGGGACTGATTCGCTCCATTCCGAGACTGGATACGAAAGAACACGAACGGCTTGTTCCGATCGAGGGGACGCCCGTGGACATGTTGAATCCGCCAAAGGGCTGTCCTTTTGCACCCAGATGCGACGAGGCCATGAAGATCTGTTTAAGCCAGATGCCGCCTGTCACAGAGTTTGGAGAGGTGCATTATACACAGTGCTGGCTGAACCAGAAAGAAGAAATGGAGAAAGGAGCATCCCATGAGTGAACATTTTATTGAAGTAGAACATCTGCGCCAGTATTTTCCGGCAGGCGGGTTCGGCAACGGAAGAAAATTTGTCCGCGCGGTGGATGATGTGTCCTTTTTTATTGAGAAAGGAGAAACCCTCGGTTTGGTAGGAGAATCCGGCTGCGGTAAGACCACAACCGGGCGCACGATGTTGCGTCTCTATGATCCCACAGGGGGCAGATTTACCTTTGACGGTGAGACAGTATTTGATGTAGACAAAAAGGAATTCCCGAAGATGCTGCCTTTCAGGAAACGGATGCAGATCGTATTTCAGGATCCCTACGCAAGCCTGGATCCCCGTATGACGGTAGGTGATATCGTGGGGGAAGCCATCGATGTGCATAAACTGGCAGCAGATGACAAAGAACGTTACAACATGATCATCCAGATGTTGGAGAAGGTGGGGCTGAATTCCGAGCATGCCAATCGTTATCCCCACGAATTTTCCGGCGGACAGAGACAGCGTGTGGGAATTGCCAGAGCTCTTGCGGTAAATCCGGAGTTTATCGTCTGCGACGAGCCGATTTCAGCGTTAGATGTATCTATTCAGGCGCAGGTGATCAACATGTTTGAGGATTTACAGGCACAGATGGGCCTGACCTATCTGTTTATTGCCCATGATCTGTCAGCGGTGAAACATATATCGAACCGTATTGGTGTGATGTATCTGGGCAGAATGGTGGAGTTGGCGAACAGCTATGAGTTGATTGACAGGCCTCTGCATCCTTATACAAAGAGCCTGATTTCGGCGATCCCAATTGCGGATCCGAAGAAGGCGAGAGAGAGCAACCGTATTGTTTTAGAAGGAGATGTACCCAGTCCTTTAAATCCGCCTTCCGGTTGTACCTTCCGCACCAGATGTCCCTACGCTACGGAAGAGTGCGCGCAGAAAGTGCCGGAATGGAAGGAAGTGGAGAAGAACCACTTTGCGGCATGTCATAATCTGGATAAAATTAACTGATATGGATTACCGCAGGCAATGAGCCGGGCGCCGTGTTCAGAGTAAACAAAGTTGGCCTGCCAAATACTGCGGGTTGACTATTGACAAATGCCATGAAATATGGTAACACTGAAAAGTGATACACTTTTTTATCATAAAATATCATAAGGAGGAAACATTATGAAAAAAAGAGTAATGGCTCTTTTTCTGGCAGCAGTTATGGTTGTCGGTGTAACAGCCTGCGGTAATACTTCAACAGAAGAACCTGCAGCACCGGCTGAAAGCACAGAAGAAGCAGCAGAAACTGGTGAAGAACCTGCAGCAGATGCAGAAACTGACGGGGGGGCAGCTTCCACAGGTGAGAAGATCCTTTCCGTACAGATCGGACCTAACCCTGAGACATTGGATCCTGCACTCAACAGCGCAGTTGACGGCGGTAACATGATCTTACACACATTTGAATGTCTTCTGACAGTTGATGAGGAGGGCAAACTGGCTCCCGGACAGGCTGAAAGCTGGGAGACATCCGAGGATGGCCTGACATGGACCTTCCATCTGAGAGATGGACTGAAATGGTCTGACGGCTCTGACCTGACAGCAAATGATTTCGTGTACAGCTGGCAGCGTGTCTGCGATCCCAACGTGGCAGCTCCCTATGCAGAGACAGTTCTCAGCATGGTAGAAGGTTACGATGAGGCAATTGCAGGCGATATTACAAAGCTGAACGTGGTAGCTGTAGATGATTCCACACTGGAAGTACATTTGAAATCCGCATGTTCCTACTTCGGTTCTCTGGCAGCATTCGCTACTCTGAGCCCGGTACAGCAGGCAACTGTAGAAGCAAACGGCGATGCATGGGCAGTAGATGCAAGCACGTATATCTCCAACGGTACTTTCTACATTTCCGAGTGGGTTCCCGGTTCTTACATTATGTGCAAGAAGAATCCTAATTACTGGAATGCAGATGCAATCAAACTCGATGGCATTAAGTTCAACCTGATCGAGGATGCAAACGCTTCCTACAGCGCATACCAGACAGGCGAAGTTCTGTTCATCAAGGATGTTCCGACAGAAGAGATCCCTTCTCTGGAAGGCAATCCGGAATTTTATGTTGATCCGATTATCGGAACTTACTACCTGAGTTTAAATACGCAGAGAGAGCCTTTTGACAACCCTGATGTTCGTAAAGCGTTAAGCCTTGCGATCGACCGTGAGTATGTGGCAGGTACACTGATGCAGGGTACTTATTCCGCAGCATCCAACTTTATGGGTCCGGGCTGGATCGATACAGACGGTTCTCAGTTCATGGACAATGCAAACGGCGGACAGCCCTACATTGACATTACAAATCACGAAGCAAACGTAGAAGAGGCAAAAGCGCTTCTGGAAAAAGCAGGTTATCCCGGTGGTGAAGGCTTCCCGGCTATCACTTACAGCACTAACGATGCAGGTTACCACAAAGTGGTTGCTGAGTATCTGCAGCAGGCATGGGGCGAACTTGGTATCACGCTGGATGTAGATATCGTTGAGTGGGCAAGTTTCACACCGATGAGACGTAATGGCGATTATGATGCATCCCGTAACGGTTGGGTAGGCGACTACTCCGATCCTTCCAACATGCTGGATCTGCTGTACTCCACAAACGGTAACAACGATGGTAAGTTCAACAATGCAGAGTACGATGCAGCTATGGATATTTCCAGAACAACTCTGGATGCTGCTGAGCGTTCCGAGGCACTGCACAAAGCAGAGGATATCCTGATGGATCAGGCAGGCTGCGTGCCGGTTGCTTACTACAACGACTTCTGGCTGCAGAGCGATAAGATCACAGGTATGTGGCATTCCGCATATGGTTACTGGTACTTCATGTATGCTGATATCGCTGAATAAAGTAAAAATTTATCACAGATAATTTTTACGCTGCTCCAAATTTAAAAAAGAATATGGAGTTTCATGATAAAGACAGTATAGAGAATAAGTAGTAATTTTACCCCCCGCATTTTTAGGAATGCGGGGGGTATTTTACTACTATGATAACTGGCAATTTGTGCATGGGCATGAGACTTATACAGTAAATGGTATTGTATTTAAATAATATTGCGTGAGATTTGAAATGCAAAAAATAATTGACAGAAAGAATAAGATAAACGTAAAATAAAACTGTAGGATACAACATAGAAAAGGATAAATTTGACCTGCAAATTTAAATAGAGAAAAAATTTTACAGGTTTGGAAAGGGAAGGTACCTGGTATGGAAAAATATTTGATAGGACTTGACAATGGAGGAACTTCGACGAAGGCAGCAATTTTTGATCTGGAGGGCAGAGAGATCGCTACGGCGGGAAAGAGTACAAAGATAATTACGCCGCAGCCCGGTTATACGGAGCGGGATATGGAGGAACTCTTTCTTGCAAACTGCGAGTGTGTGAAAAAGGCATTGGAAAAAGCAGGTGTAGACGGGAAGGATATTCTGGGAATCGCGGTATGCGGACACGGCAAAGGGCTGTATGCCTGGGGAAAGGATGGAAAGCCTGCTTATAACGGTATTATTTCTACGGATAACAGAGCTTGGAAATATCCGAAGAAGTGGTATGAGGAGGGTACTCACAAGAAGCTGCACGAAAGATTGTGCCAGGAGCTGATGGCCTGTCAGCAGGTATCACTCCTTGCCTGGATGAAGGAAAATCACAGGGATGTATATGACAATATTCAATATGTGTTTTCTGTCAAAGATTATGTGAGATTCCGTCTGACCGGGGAAGCTTACTGTGAGGCGACAGATATTTCCGGTTCGGGACTGATGAATGTCAAAGATGCAAGATTTGATCAGGATATTCTGGAAGAATTTGGAATCGGTGAAGTGTACGAGAAACTTGCTCCGATTAAATATTCTTATGATCTGTGCGGTACGATCTGTGAGGAGGCTTCTGTATTAACAGGTCTTCCCATCGGCACACCGGTGGCAGGCGGTATGTTTGATATCGACGCCTGTGGGGTAGCGGCGGATTTAACCTCCCCGGAAGAGCTTGTGACGATAGCAGGAACATGGAGTATCAATGAATTTATTTCGGAAGCGCCGATCATGGACGGCAATATCGCGATGAATTCTCTGTTTGCGATACCGGGATATTATCTGGCAGAGGAATGCAGCGCGACTTCTTCAGGGAATCTGGAATGGTATCTGGAAAATTGCATGGACACAGGAGAGATACCGGAAGGCAAAAATATATATGAATATGTCAATGAGCTGGTGGACAGTGTAGAGCCGGAGGATAGTGATGTATATTATTTTCCGTTTCTGTATGGTTCCAACGCACATCCTCTGGGAAAAGCTGCATTTGTAGGGCTGACCACTTATCACAATAAGGCGCATATGCTGCGTGCTGTCTATGAAGGCGTGGCGTTTTCTCATAAAAGACATATTGATAAGCTGTTGGCTTCCAGAAAATTGCCGAAGGCTGTCCGTATGGCTGGGGGACCGGTACAGTCCAAAGTGTGGGTACAAATGTTTGCGGATGTTCTCGGCCTGCCGATAGAGACGGTGAGCGCGAAAGAGCTGGGAGCGTCAGGATGCGCTATGGCGGCAGCCATTGCGGCCGGTATCTATAAAGATTATAAGGAAGCGGCCGCTCATATGGTGCATATTTCGGAAAGGATCAAACCGGATCCGGAAAAAACGGCGGTGTACAGAAAGAAATATGAAAAGTATATAGCTGTCAGCGATGCGTTAGATACAGTGTGGGGACAGTTTGAGGTTTAGGGGAAGGCCTGTTTCTGATTGTTGATT
Organism: uncultured Lachnospiraceae bacterium; assembly: GCA_910578085.1. GTDB lineage: Bacteria > Bacillota > Clostridia > Lachnospirales > Lachnospiraceae > 1XD8-76. The sequence continues at coordinate 38,228 of CAJTPM010000007.1, forward strand.
GGATGCCGGGACGAATGAGAGAAAGTTATATAGTACAGGAGCTTAAAAAATCTGCTGCATGGAGGCAAAAGAGGAAACTTGATTTTGTACATAAAGCATTGTACAATAAAAGCTATTGAAATGGTTGCTAATATAAAAAATTTGTCTCGTTTCATTTTTGTATAATATTCTGTGTGAAGGAGGCAGTTTATGTACCCTTTACAAAGAAGAAAGAAGGACCCTGACAAACAGGCTGTCAATACAGCGGAACGGAGGAAAAATTGAAGATCGTCATTTTAGAGAGAAACAGTGTGGGACTTGATATCGATGTGGAGCGATTCAGGGAATTCGGGGAGGTTGAAATCTATCCCAATACGGTAACCACAGAAGAAATTGCGGAGCGTATAAAAGATGCGGATATCGTGGTATCCAATAAAGCGCCCATGAACAAGGAATCATTGAAAGATGCGGCAAAATTAAAGCTGATCTGTGAATTTGCCACAGGGTATGACAATATCGATATTGGATATTGTAAAAGCAGAGACATCGCTGTCTGCAATGTGCGGAACTATTCCACTGCCATGGTGGCGCAGCATTCTTTTGCGATGGCGCTTTTCCTGATAGAAAATCTGCACTATTATGACAATTATGTGAAATCCGGGGCCTACGGGAACCAGAGCCGGTTCTCGAATTTTGATGAGCCTTTCTGGGAACTGGAAGAAAAGACCTGGGGGATCGTGGGCATGGGAAATATCGGAAGAAAAGTGGCAAAGATTGCGGAGAGTTTCGGCTGTAAAGTCATTTTTTATTCCGCATCGGGAAATAGTACCTGTACGGAATATGAGAGGGTTGATTTTGATACACTGTTAAAAGCGTCCGACATTCTTTCTCTGCACTGTCCGTTAAGCGACAGGACGAGAAATCTAATCGATCTGGCGGCGATGAAAAAGATGAAAAAGTCGGCGGTTCTGATCAATGTGGCGAGGGGGCCGGTTGTGAATGGCGCCGACCTGTACACTGCTTTGACAGAGGGAGAGATCACGGCGGCCGGCCTGGATGTGCTGGAGAAAGAGCCTATAGCGGCGGATAATCCCCTTGGCAGATTTACCGACAGCAACCGCCTGATTATTACGCCCCATATGGCCTGGGCCAGCGTGGAAGCGAGGGAGCGCTGTGTGGACGGCGTGTACCGGAATATTAAGAATTTTCTGGCGGGAGAGCCGTCCAATGTGGTGAATGGATAGAAATGAGAAGGAGAACTTCGTGTAAAAGGGATCGTTCCGGGAAATGATAAGATTTTGATAGAGGCAGTAGTGTGATACTACTGCCTCTGCTTTTATGCGCAGATTGCATCAATTTTTTGCAGCTCCTCAGCTGAGAAATTTGTATTTTGAATCGCTTTGATATTATCCAGGATCTGTTCCGGTTTGGATGCGCCGATCAGAACACTTGTCACGACATTGTCCTTTAAAACCCAGGCAAGAGCCATCTCGGCCAGGGTCTGTCCACGTTCTAAGGCAAGAGCATTCAGGGCGCGCACTTTTGCGAGATTGTCTTCTGTGATGGAATTTGTATTTAAAAATCTGCCGTCCGTTTTTACACGGGAATCCTCCGGGATGCCGTGCAGATATCGGTCGGTAAGCATTCCCTGTGCCAGAGGGCTGAAAGCGATAATGCCTTTTTTTAGAGAGGCAGAAGTTTTTTTCAGGCCGTTTTCTTCAATGGTGCGGTCAAAAATAGAATACCGGTTCTGATTGATAATAAAAGGACAGCGCAGATCTTTCAGGATGGCTGCGGCTTTCTCCAGTGTCGGCCCGTCATAGTTAGAGAGCCCGGCGTAGAGTGCTTTTCCGCTTTTTACAGCCTGATCCAAGGCTCCCATGGTTTCCTCCAACGGCGTATCCGGATCCATGCGGTGATGGTAGAAGATATCCACATAGTCGAGCTGCAGGCGCTTTAAACTCTGATCCAGACTGGAGAGCAGATACTTACGGCTCCCCCATTCCCCGTAAGGGCCAGGCCACATGTAATATCCTGCTTTTGTGCTGATCACAAGTTCATCCCGGTAGGCGGAGAAATTTTCCTTTAGGATCCGCCCGGTGTTGGTTTCGGCACTGCCATCCTCCGGTCCATAGTTGTTGGCAAGATCAAAATGAGTGATGCCGTTGTCAAAAGCGGTAAAGCACATATTACGCATATTGTCGTAACAGCCGGTGCTGCCGAAGTTGTGCCAGAATCCCAGGGAAACGGCGGGGAGTTTTAAGCCGCTGCTCCCGCAGCGGTTATAGTTCATTGTGTCATATCTTGTCTCTGATGCATTGTACATTCTGATAACCATGTCCTTTCATTACCTTGTGGAATTTCCTGCGTGCCTTATGGATCGCGCGGAAATAAAGTTTTTGGGTTTCTCTATTTAAAAACAGTAACGGAAGAGCGAGGGAAAGTCAAGGGGATTTGCGGGATTTGTCTCCGGCAGTGAAATAGTTCAGCCCTGCTCCCGCCTGATTGGGTGCCGCAGGGCTGAGCTGTTACTGATAATTTAATATTTGCGATTTTTCGGACTGTTTTTTTTAATAAAAATCTTATATAATGAAAAATGACTTCGCCGCAGGACCGGAAGGGATATGACGAAGAGAGATGATATAGATGGTTGCAGAAATGCATCGGAATGGAGGAAGGAAGACGATGGGAATTGTATTGAAAAATATTCTTGCGGTTTTACCGGAAGGGGACAGGGATGTTATTCGTGTAACTGATATTTATATTGAGGCGGGAAAGATTGCCGGGATTGGAAACCGACCGGAGGGATTTTTGGAGGATAAAGTCATTGATGGAAAGGACAGGCTCGCCATTCCGGGGCTGATAAACTGCCATACCCACTCCTATATGTCCTTTATGAGAAATGTGGCGGATGACTTAAGCTTTATGGACTGGCTGTTCGGAACGATCGATCCTATCGAGCAGCAGATGACGGACGAAGATACTTACTGGGGCGCCTGCCTTGCGATTCTTGAGATGATGAAGAGCGGGACCACTTGTTTTAATGATATGCAGATGAATATCCATCAGACCACCAGAGCGGTGAAGGAATCCGGCATGCGGGCGGTGATCTGCAGAGGACTGGTGGGAAGCGGCAATGATGAGGCCGGGCAGATGAGGCTGCAGCAGGCCTATGAGGAGAGGGATGCCGCAGCGGACTGTGACAGACTGACCTTTCTGTTAGGACCCCATGCGCCCTATACCTGCGATGACGGCTTTATGCGTATTGTGTCGGAGGAAGCGAAGAAAAACGGGATGGGAATCCATGTGCACCTCGCGGAAAGTGAGAGCGAGATCGAACAGATCAGAGAAAAATATCACTGTACGCCCATTGAGATGGCAGACAAAAACGGGCTGTTTGATGTGCCGGCTATAGCGGCTCACTGTGTACAGATCACAGAGGACGATATGGAAATTCTGAAAAACAAAAACGTCAGTGTTGTGACCAATCCCGCCAGCAATATGAAATTGGGGAACGGCTTTGCGCCAGTGCCGAAGATGCTGGAAAAAGGGATCAATGTATGTATCGGCACAGACGGCGCGGCTTCCAACAACAGCCTGAATCTGTTCCATGAGATGAGTCTGCTTGCCCTGATCCATAAAGGGGTGGCAAGGACGTCGCAGTGTGTAAACGCGGGAGAGGTGTTCCGCATCGCCACCATAAACGGTGCGAAGGCGCTCGGGCTGGAAAAAGAGATCGGCACGCTGGAAGTGGGCAAAAAGGCGGACATTGCGGTCCTGAATTTAAATACGCCGTCCCTGACGCCGAGAAACAATCTGATCGCAGGCCTCTCCTACTCTGCCAACGGTTCCGAGGTGGAAACCGTGATCATTGACGGCAAAGTAACGATGGAAAACAGAAAAGTGTTGACGATGGACGAGGAACTGGTGTATAAAAAGGTTAATGAGATCATTGTCAGGATGGGACTGGATAAGAAAGTATATTAGAAATTTTCTAAGTTAACCAACAGCATTGCTGTGAGTATAAAGAAGTGATGATAGGACAGACGACCATCACTATAATAAAAATTCGGCTGAATATCTCATCATTTTATTGGAGGAAAAGAAATGAACAGTGAAATCAGAGACTTGAGTTTGGCCGAATCCGGCGAGAGAAAGATCGAGTGGGTGAAGCGCAACTGCGATCTGCTACGGACTCTGGAGAAGGAATTTTCCGAGACAAAGCCCTTCGCGGGGAAAAAGATTGCCCTCTCCGTGCATCTGGAGGCGAAGACAGCTTACCTGTGCAAAGTGTTAAAAGCAGGAGGTGCGGAGATGTATGTGACAGGTTCAAACCCGCTTTCCACACAGGACGATGTGGCGGCTGCACTGGTGAAGGACGGACTGGAGGTTCATGCCTGGTATGACTGCACACCGGAGGAATATGAGATGCATATCCGTCATGTGCTGGAGGCAGGCCCCAATATCATCATCGACGACGGCGGGGATCTCGTCAACATGGTACATACAAAAATGCCGGAACTGATTCCGGCGATCATAGGCGGCTGTGAGGAGACCACCACAGGCATCATCCGTCTGGAGGCAATGAACAATGCCGGGGAGTTGAAGTTCCCGATGGTCAGAGTAAACAATGCGGACTGCAAGCATTTCTTTGATAACCGCTACGGCACAGGACAGTCCGTATGGGACGGCATCAACCGTACCACCAACCTGATCGTGGCCGGAAAGATCGTGGTGGTTGCAGGTTACGGCTGGTGCGGAAAGGGAACTGCCATGAGAGCGAAAGGACTCGGGGCACGGGTGATCGTGACCGAGATCGATCCGATCAAGGCCATCGAAGCGGTGATGGATGGGTTTGATGTGATGCCCATGAAGGAGGCGGCTAAAATCGGCGATTTCTTTGTGACGGTTACCGGCTGCGACAAGGTGATCGATGAAGAGGATTTTGCGGTAATGAAGGACGGCGCGATCCTTTGCAATGCAGGGCATTTTGACTGTGAGATCGACATGGCCAGACTTCGGGAAATCGCGCTGGAGACCAGAGAGCAGAGAAAGAACATTATGGGTTATAAGTTGCCCACTGGACAGTGGATCTTCGTGCTGGCGGAAGGGCGGTTAGTCAATCTGGCAGCAGGGGACGGACATCCCGCAGAGATCATGGACATGAGTTTTGCCATTCAGGCGCTCTCCGCAAAATATCTGGTGGAACATGGCAGTGAACTTACGGAGAAGCTGATCGATGTGCCCCGTGAGGTGGATATCGATGTGGCGAAGAGAAAACTGAAATTCCTTGGGAAAGAGATCGATGTGCTTACACCGGAACAGGAGAAATATCTGAACAGTTATACGCTGGGATAAAAGCGTGAATCAGGATAGCCAGCTTCGTTTACCTGTGTTTCCTGCGGGCAGGCTAAGCTGGCTGGTGACAGGTTTACCCTGCATGTGTTGGGCTTAACGCAGGTTCAAAATTTCTGAGAAATTCCGCAGTCATCTTTGCGCAGTGCTCCGCAGCCTGTTTTTCGAAAGTCGGGAAATCCATTACACCTGCGGAATCGTCCGCCTTATCGGAGATGGCACGGATGATGACAAAGGGCAGGTTATTTAAATAAGCGACCTGTGCAACGGCGGCGCCTTCCATCTCCGCACAGTCTCCATGAAAAACAGAGACAAGCCGGTCTTTTGTTGCCCGGTTTGAGATAAACTGGTCGCCGGTTACGACGAGCCCTGTGAGCACATGGATATCAGGATTTGCTTTTTTGCAGGCGGTTACGGCGGCTTCGATCATTGCCCGATCAGCAGGAAAGGCGAGAACGTCAATATCTGGAATCTGACCGGGAGCAAAACCGAGGGGGGAAGAATCCATATCATGCTGCAGCGCTTTTTCAGAGATCAGGATATCGCCGATACCCAGCTTCGGATTTAAAGAACCGGCTACGCCGGTATTGATAATATGGGTTACCTCAAAGAGATCCACCAGGATCTGTGCGCATATACCGGCGTTTACCTTGCCGTATCCGCACTGGACTACGACGACGGATTTTCCGTACAATATGCCGTCATAGAAATTCATCCCGGCTTTTTTAATAATCACATTCATCTCCATGAGATCTTTCAGGGAGGCCACTTCCGATGCCATGGCTCCAATAATTCCGATCTTTGTCATAGTAAAACCTCCTGTTTTGTTTCGGACAGGCGAAACGCCTTCCGTAAATTGTAAAGGGTGCGGCCTGCTGTGTTCTGCCTTGAAAAAGGATCTTCGGCGGACCGCTTCTGATAAAACAGTAGCGAAAGAGCAAAGAAAAGTCAAGGACGTTTTTCAAAGAACAATAAAGGATGAAACGGTTACCAAAAAAATGACAACAGGATAAAAATGACTTGTAAGATTCGCGAATAAGATTTAGAATAGAATGCAGAAGGATGTACAACAACAGTGCGGGCAGAAGGAGAAAAGTGCTGTTCCGATTGCTGTTTGTTTATATGGAGGGAAAAGAGTATGGGTAATGCAAAAGAACTGATTGAAAACGGAAAAGCGGTACTGGGTATCGAGTTTGGTTCCACGAGGATCAAGGCGGTGCTTGTGAATGAGAAAAACCAACCGATCGCATCGGGGGGCCATGATTGGGAAAACCAGCTTGTGGACGGGATCTGGACGTATTCTCTGGATGCGATCTGGGCAGGGGTACAGGATTGCTACCGGAGTCTTGTGGAAGATGTGAAGAAACAATATGGCGTGGCAGCAAACAATTTTGCAGCTATCGGCTTTTCCGGCATGATGCACGGGTATATGCCTTTTGACAAAGAGGACAATCTGCTGGTGCCGTTTCGGACATGGAGAAATACGATCACAGGGCAGGCCAGCGAGGAACTCAGCGAACTGTTCGGCTTTCATATTCCTCAGAGGTGGAGTATCGCCCACCTGTATCAGGCGATCTTAAATGCTGAGGAGCATGTCAGGAATGTGGCGTTCTTTACCACGCTGGCCGGGTATATCCACTGGAAACTGACCGGTGAAAAAGTGCTTGGCGTGGGCGAAGCTTCCGGTATGTTCCCCATCGATATTGCTACAAAGCAGTTCAATAAAAATATGATCGCACAGTTTGAAGCGCTGGTGGAGCCGAAAAGCTTCAGCTGGAAACTGAAAGACATTCTGCCGGATGTGCTGGTAGCGGGAGAAAAAGCGGGCGTGCTGACGGAGGAAGGCGCGAAACTTCTCGATCCCACAGGGGCGCTGCAGGCGGGGATTCCGATGTGTCCGCCGGAAGGTGATGCAGGAACCGGCATGGCGGCTACGAACAGCGTGGCAAGACGCACCGGCAATGTATCTGCGGGAACATCCATCTTTGGTATGGCGGTGCTGGAGAATGATCTGTCCAAACCCTATGAAGAACTGGATATCGTGACGACGCCGGGCGGCGATGCGGTGGCGATGGTGCACTGTAACAACTGCTCTTCCGATCTGAACGCGTGGGTAGGTATTTTTAAAGAATTTACAGAGAGCTACGGCGCAGAAGTGGATATGGGAAAACTATTCGGCGTACTGTTTAACAAATCTCTGGAAGGAGATAAGGACTGCGGCGATGTGCTTGCCTACAACTATTATTCCGGGGAGCATATCACTGGTTTTGATGAGGGAAGGCCGCTTCTTGTGAGGAAACCTGACAGTAAATTTAATCTGGCGAACTTTATGCGGGCAAACCTCTATACGACCATGGGCGCATTGAAGACCGGCTTTGATATTCTGACAAAACAGGAGAATGTGGCGCTTGATAAGTTACAGGGGCATGGTGGCCTGTTCAAGACAAAGGACGTAGCGCAGAGCTATCTGGCGGCGGCGACGAACACGCCGGTATCTGTTATGGCGACAGCGGGAGAGGGCGGCGCCTGGGGCATGGCGCTGTTGGCAGCCTACATGATAAACAAAGAGGAAGGCGAAGACCTGGGTACATATCTGGAACATAAAGTGTTCGGGGATGCAGAGGCTTCTGTTCTGGATCCGGATCCTGCGGATGTGGAAGGTTTTGAGAAATTTATGGAACGCTACGGCGCAGGCCTTGCGATTGAGCGCGCGGCGGTGGAATACATGAGGAACTGATATCCGTGCAGACAAGGCTGCACTGCGGTAAGTAAAATAGCGGGCAGGGCTCGCATTGCGAGTTTTGCTTTGCAGCCAGGAAAACCCTGAAATAATGGAAAGAATCACAGTTATTGTTGCAGATTTGAGTTTATTGCAGAAATTGCAGCGATAACTGTGGTTTTTGTTTCAGGATACAAATGGCCGGGCGGAGTATTGACAAAGGACAAAAACAAAGCATACTGACCAGCGTTTGTGCAATTCTCCCAAATTTACCCTCTGATTTTGATGAGTAATTTCAGTCTACTAAATCTTGACAATAAGAAAAACGATGATACAATATATAGTAGACGCCTCAAAAATGGGAAAAAGGCGCCACAAACAAGGGGAATCCTGCAGGAAGGCCCGCCACAGGATTTTAAGGATAAGCAGGGCGGAAAAGGAAAGCATATGAAGATTATCAAGAGAAGCGGCCAGGAAGTAGCCTATGATATTTCCAAGATCATTGCGGCGGTCAGAAAGGCAAACAACAGCGTGGTGGATGCCGAGAAAATGACCGACAGGCAGATAGATGTGATCGCAGACAATATGATCCGTGAGTGTGAGAAAGTGAATCGCTCTCTTTCGGTGGAAGAAATTCAGGATATGGTAGAGAATGAGATCATGAACCAGCGCGCATTTGCGGTGGCGAGAAGTTATATCACCTATCGTTACAAGAGAGCGCTCGTCAGAAAAGCGAACTCCACCGATGAACAGATCTTAAGCCTGCTCGAGTGCAGCAACGAAGAAGTAAAACAGGAAAACTCCAATAAGAATCCCACGGTGAACAGCGTACAGCGGGATTATATGGCGGGGGAAGTCAGCAAAGATATTACAAAAAGATTTCTGTTGCCGGCAGATATTGTGGAAGCCCATGAAAAGGGTATTATCCATTTCCATGACGCGGACTATTTTGCACAGCATATGCACAATTGCTGTCTTGTCAATCTGGAGGACATGCTGCAGAACAGCACGGTCATCAGCGAGACGATGATCGACAAACCGAAGAGTTTTTCCACGGCCTGCAATATCGCCACACAGGCCATTGCGCAGATCGCCAGCTCTCAGTATGGCGGACAGAGTATTTCCCTGTCCCACCTTGCGCCTTTTGTGCAGGTGAGCCGTGAAAAACTGCGGAAGCAGGTGCGGTTGGAGTTTGACCGGGCGGATCTCCCGATGGATGAGGAGAGAATCAACCAGATCGCTGAGATGCGCGTCAAGGAGGAGATCAACCGCGGTGTGCAGATGATTCAGTACCAGGTGATCACCCTGATGACTACCAACGGACAGGCGCCGTTTATCACAGTATTCATGTATCTGGACGAAGTGCCGGAAGGACAGACGAGAGACGACCTTGCGGCGATCATTGAGGAGATGCTAAACCAGCGGATCAAGGGTGTGAAGAACGAGAAGGGCGTGTTTATTACGCCTGCGTTCCCGAAACTGATCTATGTGCTGGAAGAAGACAATATTCATGAGGACAGCAAGTACTGGTATCTGACAAAGCTGGCCGCAAAATGTACGGCCAAGAGAATGGTACCGGATTATATTTCCGAGAAAGTGATGTTGGAATTAAAGGGCGATGTGTATGTCTGCATGGGTTGCAGAAGCTTTCTGACACCGGACAGATTTACGGATAAAAGTATTGGAAATCTGGCAAATGCGGGAAATTACGATCCGGGAAAACACAAATATTACGGCAGATTCAATCAGGGCGTGGTTACCCTCAATCTGGTGGATGTGGCCTGCACTTCCGGTGGAGACAAGGAAAAATTCTGGAATATTTTAGAGGAGAGGCTGCAGCTGTGCCACAAGGCATTGGTGTGCAGGCATGAGCGGCTGAAAGGAACGCCTTCCGACGTGGCGCCGATTTTGTGGCAGAACGGAGCGCTTGCAAGACTGAAGAAGGGAGAGACGATTGATAAGCTGTTGTATGACGGTTATTCCACGATCTCCCTAGGGTATGCGGGGCTCTGCGAGTGTACGCGCTATATGACCGGGAGATCCCACACGGATCCAACGGCCACACACTTTGCACTGGAAGTGATGGAGCGGTTAAACGCGGCATGTAAAAAATGGAAAGAGGAATCTAATATTGATTTCAGTCTGTACGGAACGCCGCTTGAGTCCACCACCTATAAGTTCGCGAAATGTCTGCAAAAGCGTTTTGGGATGATCACCGGGGTGACAGATAAAAATTATATCACAAACAGTTATCATGTGCATGTGACGGAGGAGATCAACGCCTTTGAAAAACTGAAATTTGAGGCGCAGTTCCAGGCGCTTTCTCCGGGCGGGGCGATTAGCTATGTAGAAGTACCCAATATGCAGAATAATCTGGATGCAGTGCTGACCGTGATGCAGTATATCTATGAGAATATTATGTATGCGGAGTTAAATACGAAGAGCGATTACTGCCAGAAGTGCGGTTATACCGGCGAGATTCAGATCGTTACGGATAAGCACGGAAAGCTTGTTTGGGAGTGTCCGAACTGCGGGAATCACGATCAGGATAAGATGAACGTGGCGAGAAGGACTTGCGGGTATATTGGGACACAGTTCTGGAATCAGGGGAGGACGCAGGAGATCAAGGAGAGGGTGCTTCATCTTTAAGTCGTGTGTTGGTTAAGAGGGCGCGCAGAGCGGGCGTATATCCCAACATCGCCCCGCTCTGCGCTGGGTATCGCAACAATGACAGATTTAAAGATGAAGGTAAATAATAAAATTATGCTTCGCAGGAAGTTTGGTGATCTGAATTTAAAACGTGAGAAACTGGTGTTTTCCCACGTTTTTTTAGAATTGAAAGCAGAGTAAAAGATTGGAGGGATGCGGGATGCATTATGCAGAAATTAAGACGTGCGATATTGCGAATGGGCCGGGGATCAGGGTTACTTTGTTTGTGAGCGGATGTACGCACAGGTGCCAGAACTGTTTTAATGAAGAGACTTGGGATTTTCAGTATGGAAAGCCGTTTACGGAGGAGACGGAAAATGCGTTGATTGATGCTCTGCGTCCTGCCTATATCAGAGGGCTGACACTGCTGGGCGGGGAGCCTTTGGAGCATACCAATCAGCGGGGGCTTTTGCCGTTTATCAGGCGGGTGAAAAAGGAACTGCCGGGGAAGGATATCTGGTGTTATACGGGGTATACCTTTGAGACCGATGTGTTGGGAAAGATGTGCGCGGGGTGGGAGGAGACGGAGGAGCTGCTGTCTTACTTTGATGTGCTGGTGGATGGAGAGTTTGTGCAGGAAAAGAAGGACCTGGGGCTTCGGTTCCGGGGATCCTCGAATCAGAGGCTGATACAGGTATCGGAATCCCTGAGAGAAGGGAACGTTGTGCTGTGGGATGATGGAGAGTAGGAAGGGATTTTGATTTATGCGGACGCCGGTCAGGCGAGATTGTCCTGTCGTTATGCAGCTTAAGAAGCAAGATGGGTAATTTCTCACTGGCTGTAAGGAACATTAACCATAAGTATATTGTAGCAGGAAAGGAAAAATATTATGGAAAATTTTACGTTTTATGCACCGACGTATTTTGTTTTTGGGAAAGAGACAGAGAAGGAAACAGGAAAGTATGTGAGACGGTTTGGCGGGACGAAGGTGATGATCCATTATGGCGGTGGTTCGGTGGTGCGGTCGGGACTGCTTGACCGGGTGAAGAGATCATTGGAGGAAGAAGAGATCGGGTATGTGGAGCTGGGCGGGGTAAAACCGAATCCCAGAAGCGGTCTTGTCTATGAAGGGATCGAGCTTTGCAGAAAAGAAAAGGTAGATTTTATTCTGGCAGTGGGCGGCGGAAGTACGATTGATTCCGCGAAGGCGATTGCGGCAGGTGTGGTTTATGATGGGGATTTCTGGGATTATTATCAGGGAAAGACTGTGGATAAAGCGCTGCCCATAGGGACTGTACTGACGATTGCGGCGGCGGGGAGCGAAGGATCTCCGGATTCTGTGATCACCTGTGAGGATGGGATGTATAAGAGGGGTGCGTCAGGAGAAGCATTCCGCCCTAAATTTACCATACTGAACCCGGCTTTAACACAGACGCTGCCTGCGTATCAGACGGCGTGTGGTATTACTGATATTATGGCTCATCTGTATGAGCGCTATCTGACGAACACAAAAGAGGTAGAGGTGACGGATCGGATGATAGAAGCACTGTTACTCACTATGATCCATGAAGGGCCGAGAGTGATAGAGGATCCGGATAACTATGAAGCCCGGGCAAATATTATGTGGGCGGGTATGATGGCGCACAATAATTCCTGCGGCGTCGGCAGAAATCAGGACTGGACCAGCCATGATATTGAACATGAACTGTCAGCGCTCTATGACTGTGCCCATGGCGCCGGTCTGGCGGTGGTAATGCCTGCAGTTTTCACCTACAACAGGAATCATGATGTGATGCGCTTTGCGCAGGCTGCTGTCCGCGTGTGGGGCTGTCAGATGGATTTTGATCATCCGGAGAAAACGGCGGAGGCGGGAATCGAGGCATTGCGTAATTTCCTGAGTTCCATCGGAATGCCGAAAAATTTTGAGGAATTGGGTGCAGGGGAAGAGGATATTGAAAAAATGGCGCATTCTGCCTGCTTCGGAGACGTGAGGAAGGGAACCCTTGGCGGTTTTGTAGAGTTACATCAGAAAGATGTAGAAAATATTTATCGATTGATGCTATAAAAGATATTACTGTAAAACTCCGTAAAAAAGGGTTCATTGTAAAATAAGATGCGACAAGGGAAATATACTCTAAAGCATCTTATTTTTAACAGAAAATAAGAGAGTGCTACAAGAGAATTAAAAAACTCTTGTGGGCACTCTTTTTTTATTTCACCAAAAGCAGAAAGGAGATAAAGGGGCATGAGGAAAGGAAATAGACGGCTGAACTTCACGGACCGCCAGACCATTGAGAGGATGCACGCAGCAGGGGTAAAGGTTTCTGCTATTGCGGATGAAGTGGGAGTGCATAGGGCAACTATCTACAATGAATTGAAACGTGGTGGGGAGCCTTACCGGGCAGAGGTAGCACAGAAAGCATTATAGGCCAGGCGGCAGCAGGGCAGAAAGTGAGGAACTTAATAGAATGAACGAAGCAGAACGGGAAAGAGAGTTCGAGGAATTTAAAGAAAAAAAGAAACTGAAAAAGGCACAGATGACGGCCATGCAGAATTTACCCTACAACATAAAGGTTAGGCGTGCGGAAATCCGGGCACATGAATTTATTTCAACTTTGGACGGCATGGGGTTGGAAGCCCATGTGTCAGTTGGCGGCCTGGATAGTATTACACTTTTATATTTTTTACGGTCAATCGGTATAAATGTTCCGGCCATATCCGTTTCGAGCCTGGAAGATAAGAGCATCCAAAAAATCCATAAGGAAATAGGGGTCATTTCGTTAAGTCCAGGGAAAAGCAAAACACAGATTCTTAATGAGTTTGGATTTCCTGTAATCAGTAAAAGGATAGCCGGGAAGATTGAAACATTGCAGCATCCAACGGAGAAAAATAAAACGGTACGCCATGCAATAATAACCGGGGAATGTGGGGCACAAGGACATTTCGCAAAGAACAGCCGTATGAAATTACCTCAAAAGTGGCTTGAATTATTTGCAGGATATGAGAATGAAAATGAGGAAGTAAACTATAAGATTGCCCCGTTTCTTGTATCAAATAAATGCTGCCTTTACATGAAAGAACAGCCTTGTGATAAATGGGCCAAGGAACACAATAGCAAGCCATTCCTGGGACTTATGGCATCAGAGGGCGGACAACGTGAGGATGCACTTGTGGAGCATGGATGTAATTATTTTGGAAAAAATGTCATCCGTTCCGCACCATTCGCCCCATTTTTAAGGCAAGACCTTTTACAGCTTGCCATTGACTTGAAAGTGCCAGTGCCGGAAATATACGGAAGTATTGAAAGAAAGGCAGATGGAACCCTTTACACAACAAAGGCACAACGTACCGGGTGCAGTATGTGCGGATTTGGGGTACATATGGAAAAACGGCCACATAGATTTGACTTGCTAAGGGCACGGAATCCCAAAGAGTGGGATTTCTGGATGTATAGATGTTGCACAGACCCTAAGACGGGGGGGAAGTTCGGATGGGGCCGTGTGCTGGACTACATAGGAGTGGAATGGGAAGATGAATACTTCCCGGAGCCGGAGCAGATGACAATTTTAGATTTTATGGAATAAGCACCACCCAGGGCGGCCAACACCGCCCGGCAACTAAAACGGCCATGCTGACCATGGGCGGCGTGAGGGTCCAAAGCCCCTACAAACTGTTGATGGGTTGCACTGGTGCAAAAAGTACCTACCAGGGAAGCGTACACGCCTATTCTTCCCAGGTAGGCCGGGAACTAGAAAACCATGCCACGCCCCGGTGAAGTTATCCGGCGTTTAAAAGGTTGTACGATAACACCCGGTATATTGCAAGCAGTCATCCTATAAAGCCGTAGGGCGTGATACGGACGGATGGCCGCTTGCGGTATGCGAAATCCAAAAAAGGGAAGCAGATGGACAGAAAATATAATTTTCCAATAAAGAAGTGCCCAAGATGCGGCGGCACCATGTTCACGGTAAGGCAGAGGATAAGCGGCAACGGGGAATATTATGTGGACATGGCAACGGGAGAGATTGAAAGCACGGAACTACATAGCGGATTGACATATAGGAACACTGGAAAATATGCCGTCTGTACAGATTGCGGAAAAAGGCTTTTCAAGATAGATGACAGCCTTAACGTGATAGAATAGCCGCTTCCCTGGGCCAATAACAGAAAGCGAGGGTTTAAGCATGAAAATCATGTTAAAAAGGGACACCGATTTGAAAGACCTTGAAACAAAGGTAAATGAAAACCTGGCCGCCCTGGAAGCAGACGGGGCGGAGATAATGGGAATTGAGCATGGAACGGAAACCTTGCCCGTCATCCGTGGAAAGGAGATTGCAGACTATAGGACTTCTTACACGGTGATGATTGTCTACGAACCGTCCAGGCCGGGGGCGTTGAAATGAACGCCGGGTTGACATTGGGGAGCCTTTTTGATGGGATAGCCGGGTTTCCCCTGGCAGCAGGGCGGCACGGTGTCAAGACTGTATGGACAAGCGAGATAGAGCCGAACTGTATAGACATAGCAGGGCGGCATTTCCCGGATGCCGTGAACCTGGGGGACATTACCGGGATAAAAGGCGGAGAAATCCCCGTGGTGGATATTATCAGTTTCGGAAGCCCTTGCCAGGATTTGAGCGTGGCCGGGAAGCAGACGGGGCTTGACGGTTCCCGTTCCGGCCTATTCATGGAAGCCGTGCGGATTATACGGGAAATGAGGGAAAAGACAGATGGAGAATATCCAAAGTATATCATATGGGAAAACGTGGCCGGGGCTTTTTCAAGCAATAAGGGAGAGGATTTCCGCCGGGTCCTGGAAGAAATCACAGAAGCCAGTATTCCAATGCCTACAAGTGGGAAATGGGCATCCGCCGGATTGGTTGGAATTGAGGGACCAGGGGGGGGACTTGCGGACAGTCGCATGGCGGCAGCTTGACGCACAGTTTTGGGGAGTGCCCCAACGTAGAAAAAGAATCTACCTTGTCACAGATTTTGGAAATGGACGTGCCGGACAAATACTTTTTGAGTGCGAAAGCGTGTTGGGGTATTCTGGCACGGGCCGAGAAGAGGGAAAAGGAGGTTCCGACAATCCTAAAGATTGCCTTATTGGAGAGGATAGCGGAGGACTGGCAGAGGAACCAGGCGGACAAATGAAACTGGATTTCGGCAGGACGGCGGATAGGATTTACATAAACGCCAAGAAGAGCGTAACCCTTATGGGGAGGGCCGGGGGCGGAGGTGGAAAGACTGGCCTTTACTTGCTTCCCGTCTATACCATAGCCGGAAACGTCATTGGCCGGGATGCAAAGCACGGCGGAAACCAATTAGGGATAAACCAGGACGTTGCCCCAACGCTTACAAGCACGGACCGGCACGCCGTAGCCTATACACAAAGCGGTTATGCGGAGTTCAAGGAGGGCGTGGGGACCATAAAAAAGAGCCGTGGGGCAGCAGGGGGAGGAAGTGAAACCCTTGCCGTGATAATTGAGCGGATTGCCGCAGCGGTAAAGTACCGGGTCCGCCGCCTTACGCCGCTTGAATGTGAACGCCTGCAGGGGTTCCCGGATTACTGGACAAGGTACGGGGCATCCGGCAGGGAAATGTCCGACAACGCACGCTATATGGCCCTGGGAAACAGTATTGCGGTCCCGTGTGCGGAGCGTGTATTTATCGGCATAATCAGAGCGGAAAGCGAGGGTGGAAACCATGATGGTACGGGAGTTCCTGGAATTGATATGCAATTCGGATAATCTGCTGATAGTACGGGATGCCAAAAGCGAAGCAGGGCAGGAAACCATATACAAAGGGTATAAGGCATTGCTGGCACATGACCCCGTGGCGGATGCCGTCCTGGATGCCCAGGTGAAGAGGTTTAGGGCATCCCCGGAAATCCGGCATAAGGAATGGAAAGACCGGGGACTGATGCCGCCAATGGAGCCGGAGAAAACGCCGGATTTCCGCTTTTCTGATTTGCAGATGACCCTATATTACAAAATCATCATTTAGGAGGAATGAAAGATGGCGGAATTGAAAGTAAAGGTGGAAATAACCGACTGGCCGGAGTTCAAGGAAAAGATTGCCAGGATAAAAAAGGTTATGCGGCGGCGTGCATGGATAAACGGCCAGAGGGCCGGGAAAGCGAGGAAAAGAGGATGGACAAATTGAGGATGGCAGAAGCCAATTATAAAAGCTATACGCCTATCAATGGAGTGGTGGAGCCGGATTTTCTGGAATATCTCAAAGAAACATTCCGAAAGTGGCAGCAGTACCATGAAGAGGGCGTGACGTTGGGCAGCCGTGAGATTGCGAAGCTGTCAAACGTGGTGGAGGGGGCAAGGATAAATTCCCGTTTCGGGTTTGAGAAGTTCGCCCACCGTTTCACGGATGAAGAGGGGGAAGAGTGGTTCTCTTTGATGATTTATAAGAACCGGGAAGAAATGGAAATTGATGCAGAACCTTTATATTGTTTTGCATCCAGGATTTACAGATAGAAAGAGAGGAAAAGGGCATGGGATTATTAGATGGATTCACAAGTGACGGAACCGTGAACATGAAGTACACGGAATTTTACAAACTTATGAGGGAAGCGGCAAGGGCGGAACTAATGGAAAATGCGGCCAGGTGCAACGTGCCCCATGAGTACATCCGGGAAATGCTTACCGGGAAGATGGAAGCCCCGGAGATTCTGCCGGAAACAGAAGTACACCCGGACTATGAGATTGAGAGCATGATTACTTCCGCCAGGCGTTTCTTGCGTATGCTGCCGGATGAAGAGCGGTTGGCAAGGGGTGTGGAAACATTAAATGGTATTGTGGCACTGGCGGAAACGGAACGGCTTAATGAAATCATTCTGGACAATGCGGAAAAGTTAAAGGCCAGGGATGCCGCCGGGGAAAAGAAAATGCCGGAAACATGGAGTTGCGAAACGTGCGTAAACAATGCCATGCGTGAAACATTTACCGCCGGAGAATGTGAAACGTGCGAGGATGGAAGTCATTATGAAGCGATAGACGGAACCGGGCAGCAGGACCAGGACACGGACGGGGAAAAGGAGGATGGAAGCCATGGCAATGAATGAGTTAAGGGCAGAGGTTGAAGCCGCCGCCCAGGCAGAACTGAACCGGGCAAACGAAAGGTTCCCTTTATTCAATAGCCGCCATGAGGGTTACGCCGTGACACTGGGGAAGATGGAGGAAGCCAAGGAAGCCCTGGACAATGCGGAATCTTCCCTTGCCGTGTTATGGGACGGCGTAAGAGGGAAAAAGATAGCTTGTTTCCTGGTGGAAGATGCAAAGCCAATGGCAATATACCGCCAGGCCGTGGATGCCGCTTGTGAAATGGTCCAGGTGGCGGCCATGCTGTTGAAATATGAAATGAGCCAGGCGGATGCAGACGGCCAGGCAGAAAGCGAGGGAAAAGACTATGGCGATTTATGCAGTTGATTTTGACAATACACTGGCCGTTACCAGGTTCCCGGAAATCGTGGGGCCAAAGGCAAAGGTTGTGGCGGCGGTGAAGATGCTGAAAGCCAACGGCCATAAAATCATCCTCTGGACAAGCAGAGCCGGAAAGGATTTGAAAGATGCCGTGGAATGGTGTACAGAGCAGGGCATTATCTTTGATGCGGTGAATGAGCCATTGCCGGAGCAGATGGACAGATGGGGAATGACACAAGAAAAGTTTATGCGGATTTCTACATAGACGATAAGGCAATGCCTATTGAAGCCCTGGAAAGCATCATGGACCGGGTTGTGGACATAGTGGAAGAATATAAGTTGCAGCAGCAGGGAGGAATGGGACGGGATGATTAAGCGTGTGATTGGTGCATTGTATGGGATTTTCCTGGAAGAACCATTGAGCAGCTTGCATAACTGGCAATGCCGCTTTGAAAAGGAATATCTGAACTATTGCCGGACGGGATGCAGGGATTGCTACAAATGGAACGGCTATTGCCGTAGCCGGAAAGAGGGAACGCCATATAAGAAATTCCGCCGGAAATATCACGATATGGGCAAATAGGAATCAGAAAGCGAGGAACTTAACATGGGAAACGCACTTGCGGTAATATTGGGAGCCGTGGAACGGGAAAAGGCGGTGCCGTTCCTCTTCACTGGAAGCAGGAACCACCGGGGCATCCGCCCGGAACTGGCAGAGGTTAGGAAAGTAAAGGCAATGATGGCGGTCATTGACCGGGAACTGGAAAATTACAAGAGCCTGGCGGAACTGGATTTCCGGGCCGGGTATGTGGCCGGAAGAATCTATGAAAAGGAAGCCGCCGGGTGCATCACGCCAGGGCACAAGCAGGACCTTATAAATATTCTGTATACAAAATATGAAACCATCCGTGGTTTGGAATCCTGGGGTGCCGGATGCGGTTTGTGATTGGCGGAATGAAGTATGACACGGACAAGATGGAACGGGTGGCAGCAGTAAGGAAATGGTATAAAAATGACAGCCCTTTAATGCGTGCGGTATTCCAGGGGCGAGAAGTAGGAAAAACGTATGATTGCGAGTTATGGAAATCTGAAAAAGGGAACTGGCTGTTGACCCATGAGGAAGATTTCCAAAAGAAGTATGGCGAAGCGATAGAGGAAGAGGAAGCCAAAACCCTTTTGATGCATTACGCAACGGAAACATACGAAAGTATGTTCGGAGAGTTGCCGGAAGCATGAACGGGGAAAGCGAAACCCGGTTGCAAGGTGGGGAACACCAAAAGCAACCGGGTTGGAACTTAACAAGGACAGTATAGCACAAGATATGGAGGAAAGAAAGGGTTTTCTTCCATATATAGAAAGAAAGGCGGAAAACATGGAGGTTTACATAATTATGGCGGCAGTAGCGGCGGCAATGCTGATTATATCCGGCCTGGCCTTGTTCGGTTTTGCACTGATAAAGAAAGCGTTTGACAAATTTCTGGACTGATTTTTTTAAATGGGCGGTGCCCCTTGCCCGTCCTTGTAATGGGTATTAGCATATCGGACACCCTGGGGATTTATAGAAAGATATAAAGGCATAGGTGGGTGATGGTGATAAGAAGAGGGGAGGGAGGGGAGGAAAAGGGAAGTGATGCCCAGGAGCAGGAAAGAGGGTAGGGGCTTGACATATAAAGGTGGGGAACATGAAAAAACTGTATGATGATTACGATTATGAGGAAGCATACCAAAAGCAGTGTGACACCCTGGAAGAATGGGAGTTGGAAAAGCTGTTAAAGGATGGAAAGGTGGCGTGCCTTTATCGGACAACCACCACCAAGGCGGAGAACATCCAGAACGGAACCGTATTACTGGAAAGCCAGGTATACCCGGCCTTTAAGGATAAAAAGGATATGCCAGTAACGGCAAAGAAGAGGGAAACCAGGCCGTCACAGCGGAACCTAAACGATAAGAACGCAAGACGTTATCTGATACGCCTGGCAAATATCAATTTCGGCAAGGGTGATATTTGGGCCACATTTGGATGGAATGATGGTTGTCTGCCTGGTGATGAAGAGAGGGCCAGGAAAGATATAACCAATTTCATAAAGCGGATAAACCGCCGCCGGAAAAAAGACGGGTTGGACAATGCAAAATATATTTATATCCTTGCCTTTGACGGGTACAAACGCCCACACTTCCATATTCTGTTATCCGGGGACGGGATGGACCGGGACGAACTGGAAGAACTATGGGGAAAATGTGACAGACCGAACACCAGGAGGATAAAGCCGGATGACGATTTCCTTATAACCGGGCTTGCCACGTACATATCACAGAACCCACACGGGACAAAAAGATGGTGCCCGTCAAAGAACCTTAAAAAGCCGGACAAGCCGACAAGAAGCTATTCAAAGTTTAAAAAGGGCAATGTGGAGCGGATGGCAAGGGACCATGAAGAACTGAAAAGCCAGATGGAAAAAGCATACCCTGGATTTGAATTTCTGGATGCAGAGGTTAAGTACAATGGAATCAATGCGGCGTTCTACATATACGCCCGTATGGTGAAGATTAAGCGAAAGGAGCCTAACAAGAAATGAAGATTGTTTCAGTCATCAATTTAAAGGGTGGGTGTGCCAAGACCACCACAGCCGTTTCCATGGCGGAACTGTTGGCAGAGGGGGACAAGAAAAGAAAGCGGCCTGGTAGCAGGGTATTGTTGTTCGACAATGACAAGCAGGGGAACGCTTCCCGTATGTTTGAGGTATACAACCGGGACCAGGAGGCGGAAGCGTGCCGGATTATGCGGACCGGCCATATGGGAGAAAACAGTATTCGGAGGGTTTCCGGGATTGCGGCGGATGAAAAACTGGATGTAATACCTTGCAACTATTTCATGGAGTTGGCGGAACTTGCCGTAAAGGCAGACCAGGACCATGCACAGCATGACCGTTATAAAACCGCCCTGGGGGAAGTTGCCGGGGAATATGACTATTGCATCATAGACAATCCGTCGGACCTGGGGATGAACGTCATAAACGCCATGGTGGCAACCCATGAAATCATCATTCCCGTGTGCCTGGATGCCTATTCGTTGGACGGCCTGGAAGAACTGGTGGAGCAGATAAACCAGGTTAAGGCGTTGAACCGAAAGGCCAGGATTGCCGGGGTGCTTATCACGGACTATGAGAAGTCGGACACAAGCGAAGCGGCGGAAAGTTGGTTGAGGGCAAAGAGCGGATGCCCTGTTTTCTCACAGAAAATCAGACATTCCACAAAGGCCAAGGATGCCACGTTCTACCACCAGACACCGACACGCTACAGTGTACGCAGCGGAGCCGCCCAGGATTATAAAGCCTTTGTGGCGGAGTATGTGCAGAAATTTGGGAACCTGGAAGCAGGGGAAAGGGGTTAAGGGATGGGATTTAATATTCTGGATGTCGTGAACGCCGCAACCAGGGCGGAAGCAGGGGAAAACAAGGATTACCGGGAAATCAACCTGGACTACCGGGACATTGTTGTGACGGCGCATAATAAATACAGCATGGACGAATTGCAGGAAATAGCCACGGGAATTGAAATGGACGGGTTGCAGCAGCCCCTTGTATTGGGGCGTGTAAATGGGGAATACTGGCTTGTTTCTGGCCACCGCCGCCTGGGAGGTATAAAAATCCTTGTGGCAGAGGGGAAAGAAGAGTTTGAAACCGTCCCTTGCCGCTACAAAGATATGACGGAAATAGAATTTCGGATTGCACTTTTAATCGGCAACACGTTCAACCGCAAAATGTCGGATTATGACCTTATGACCCAGGCGGCGGACTGGAAAGAGGTATTGACCCAGGCACGGAAAGGGGGCTTGCTTGTCCTGGAAGCAGGGGAGAGGGTCCGGGATTATGTGGCGGCAGTGATGGGGGAGAGCGTGCCGAAGATAAGGACCCTTAATACCATAGACCAGAACGCCACGCCGGAAGTGAAAGAACAGTTCCAGAAAGGCAATATGGGCATCACGGCGGCCATGGAAGCATCCAGGGCAGACGAGGGAACCCAAAAAGAGATTGCAAAGGCTTCCGAGGACAAAGGCGGCATGGGGGCGGAGGAAATAAAGGCCATGGCCGAAGAGAAAAAACACCGCAAGACCAAGGAAGAGGAAACCAGGGAAGCCAATGTGTCAGATACCGACACAACCAAAGAGGAAAAGGAAAACGCCCGGAAACTTCATGCCGTAAAGATGATTGAAAAATATTATACCTGGCTGAATGAAGAGGAAACGGGCATCCTGGAAAGGATGTTGGAGGACCTAAAGCGGCGTAAACGGGAATATGCCATTGAGGAAGAATAGGAGGTTTGGAAAATGAGGATGCAGAACATGAAGAAAGGGGAAACCACGGAGCAGATGGCCCTTTTCGTGTGGGCCGGGAACAATACACACGTCTTGCCGTGCCTTTCCCTTATGTACCACGTCCCAAACGAGGGGAAGAGGACAAACGGGGCGGTATTAAAGGCCATGGGGCTGAAAAGCGGCGTGCCGGATGTGTGTCTGCCCGTGGCAAGCCATAATTTCCACGGCCTTTATCTGGAAATGAAGTATGGCCGGAACAAAGCAACGCCGGAGCAGGAAGCATTTATGGCAGGGTTGCGGCAACAGGGCTATAAGACAGCGGTATGCCATGGGGCGGAGGAAGCAAAGGCGGAAATCCTGGACTATTTGCAGGAACCTGGGAAGATGCCGCTTGCAAAGTGCATAAACGCCCCGTGGATTGACGGGAAGTGTGACGGCGTTCCAATGGGGCGTATGTTCTGCCGGGAGCATTGCCGCAAGTGTGAAAGGCACACGCCGACACGGGCGGAAAGCACCATAAACGCCAACATGGCAGCAGTAGACGAATATTTCAAGGTGCCAATAATAAAGACCATTGCAGACCTTTCCGCCGGGAAGCCGCTAAAGAACATGACGTTGGAAGATACGTTGGAAACCATAAACAAGAACCTGGCGTTCCTGGTGACTGGAAAACAGTTGACCGTGGAGCAGTCGGCGGCGGTGCTTACCGTTGCCATGGATGCCTATAACCAGGCCAAGAAAGGGGAGGATAAGGCATGAGAAAAAAGACAGACGGCGGCCATGCGATACCAGAAGAGGATTTAAGGGAAATGGAGCAGGAAGAGGGCCGGGAAATGCCGGAGGGCGTGGAGAGCCAGACGGGATATTGCCGCTTTTGCGGCCAGGGCGGCGTTGTCCATACAATGATGGGATGGGGCCAGGATGAAGTAAACGAAGCCGTGACGTGTAGGTGCCAGTGTGAGGAAGCCAAAAAGTATGCAGAAAGTAAGGAACGGGTGCAGAAAGCAAAGAGTCGTATCGAAGAACTATTCAGTAGCACGGCGGAAAAGCCCATTGACCAGAGCGTTGTAAATATCATGTTCCGGGCCGTGGATGCCATAGAGGAAAAGGCCATGAAAGGCATCACGATTGACGTAGGGCAGGGCATAAAGGCAAGGGTTTCCAAGATGGCAAAGGAAAGCATAAAGGTGGAGCGTTCCGAAGTGCAGAAAAAGACCTATGAGGAATAGGGGGGGCAGAGGTTGGAAAGGATGGATGCCGATATTAAGGCAGTAGCCAGAAGTATCATACAAGGCAACGAAAAGCGGAAAAAGAGAATAAAAGCCGGAAAGGCCAGTGCCTTTGACATTATGGCCGCCGCCGTTGTGGAAGATGCCTTGTGTTCTTCTTGCCAGAATATTGAGAGCATCCAGGCCAGGCGGCAGATGCAGAAAAGGATTTATGAGAGCATTGTATATAATACGCCCTATGAATACATAGCGGATGCCTTGTGTGGCCGCCGCCAGTTCTATGAGTATCGGACGGAATTTATAACACGGATTGCCCAGGCAATGGATATGTTGCCGGGTGGGAAAGGAATGGAAGATGGGAATTGATTTAAGCAGATTCAAAGTAATACATGGGGAATGGTATTAAACGCCATAGCACTAATGGAAGTGCGGATGCCGGATGATATGGATTACAGTAATAGGGACACGATTGTAAAGCCCAGGTTTATTGAAGTCCTGGCAATCAATGAGGATGGGAACATTATATCTATCCGGGATGAAGCATGGACATTTCAGTTTGTCCCGAACATTACAAAGTTTACCCAGGAAATCACAAAGTAGCCAGGCGGCAGCAGGGCATACAGTAAACGGGTCAGAATATGGGGATGATTTATATTAACATGGGCTTATGGATGGGAATATCTGTAGGCCCTTAATCATGTACAGAGAAAGGATGGTGGCAGCAGTTGAAAGAATATGCAAAGAGTTTCTATCAGTCGGATGCCTGGAAGAAAGCAAGGCAGACAGCAATCAAGCGTGCAAACGGATTGTGCGAGCGGTGCAGAGCCGCCGGGCGTTTCGTTCCCGGTGTGATTGTCCACCACAAGAAGTATATAACGCCTGGCAATATCCATGATGCCAGGGTAACGCTTGCCCTGGACAATCTGGAATTGGTTTGTGAGGATTGCCACAACAAGGAGCATAAGGCGAAGCACGCCGCACGTTACCGATTTGACGGAAACGGGAACCTGCTGCCGCCGCCAGGAGAAAATGAGAGGGTACGCCCCCCGGTGGGCAGAATTTTGGAGGGGCCGGAAGAACCGAGGGAGATACCTCAAAAAAACTCCGCAGGGTCGCACGCATATGAGGGGGGATAAACATGGAGGAAAAGAAAAAATCTTCTTTAAGTAAGTCGAAGAAAACCGACACGCCAAAAAAGGCGGAAAAACTGGATGAAAATAAAGAGAAATCCGACACGAAACCTAAGAGAAGAGTAAACAAAATCACACCGGCCCGGATAAAAAAAGAGATAGATTTTTTAAAGCCAATGTTTGACGGGATAGATGATGAGGACAAGAAAAACCTGGTAAATTCGCTGATAGAGGAAGCGGCATTTCTGAAAGTGGCGTGCTTCCAGGCCAAGGAAGAACTGAAAAAAGAGGGGCTTACAACGGAAACCGTGAACGCTTCCCAGAAGTTTGTAAAGGCTCACCCGTCTGCCACAATTTATGAAAAATATTCACGCCAGTATACGGCCATAATCCACACGCTTATTGAATATCTGCCGCCAAAGGAGAAAAAGAACATAAGCAGATTGGCGGCGTTGAGGAATGGAAAATAATTATATCTTTCAGTATTGGGATGCCATACAAAACGGCACCGTAACGGTAGGCGAGTGGATAAGGACCATTTACAAAATACTTGTGGATGGCCTTAAAAGTGGCAAGTGGGATTTTGACGGAGAAAAGGCAGGAAAAGCAATAGGTTTCATAGAAGAGTTTTGCCACCATTCCGAGGGTCGGAACGATTTACTGAAATTAGAATTGTGGCAGAAAGCCATTGTAAGCGCCATATTCGGCATCATGGATAAAAAGACCGGGTATAGGCAGTTTAGGGAGGTTTTCGTTGTTGTTGCCCGTAAGAACGGGAAAACATTATTCGCCGCCGCTATAGCGGCATACATGGCGTATATAGATGGGGAGTATGGGGCAAAAGTTTATTTCCTTGCCCCTAAACTGGACCAGGCGGACCTTGTGTATGATGCGTTTTACCAGATTGTCCAGGCAGATAAAGAACTGGAAAGCATCACGAAGAAACGCCGGAGTGACATTTACATCAAGGAATTTAACACAAGCATCAAAAAGATTGCCTTTAATTCCAAAAAATCAGACGGTTTCAATCCGCAGATGGTTGTCAATGATGAAATGGAAGCCTGGCCAGGGGACCAGGGCTTGAAACAGTATGAAGTAATGACTTCCGCCCTGGGGGCAAGGAAACAGCCGCTTATATTGTCCATATCAACGGCAGGGTACATAAATGACGGGGTATATGACGAACTGATGCGGCGTGCAACGTCATTCCTAAAGGGCAATTCCAAGGAAAGCCGGATTCTGCCTTTCCTCTACATGATTGACAATATAGAGAAATGGGACAGCCTGGAAGAACTGAAAAAGAGCAATCCCAACCTGGGCGTTTCCGTGACAGAGGAATTTTACATTGAGCAGATAGAAATTGCAAGGGCATCCCTTTCAAAGAAAGTGGAGTTCCTTACAAAATACTGTAATATCAAGCAAAATTCCAGTGTGGCATGGCTTGACTATTGGGACGTGATGAAAGCCGTAAACGAGGACATACACCTTACTTTGGAGCAGTTCCGGGGCTGTTATTGCGTGGGCGGCATAGACCTTTCACGCACAACGGACCTTACGGCGGCATCAATCGTTATCTGGAAGAACGGGAAATGGAACGTCATAACAAAATTCTATATGCCCAAGAAACGGTATGAAGTGGCCGTGAATGAAGATAACGTGCCCTATAATCTGCACCGGGAACGGGGGTTCCTGGAAATATCCGGGGAAAACCAGGTGGATTACAAGGACGTTTACAAATGGTTCATAGAACTGGTAAAGGTTTATAAAATACGTCCTCTGAAAATAGGCTATGACCGATACATGGCAGGGTATTTGATAGACGAACTTAAAATGGCCGGGTTCCAGACGGATGACGTTTACCAGGGCACCAACCTAACGCCTATCCTGCACCAATTCGAGGGGGATTTAAAAGACGGAAAGTATAACCTGGGGGACAATACCCTTTTGGCATCCCACCTTTTGAACGTGGCCGTGGAAATCAATATGAATGACAGCCGCATGAAGCCCGTAAAGATTGAAAAGCGGTTAAGGATAGACGGGGCGGTTTCTGTATTTGATGCAATGACAATGGTTTCAAAATACCATAGCGAGATTGGAAAGAAGCTGCTGAACGAAGCGGCATAAGGCGGCATCCGGCAGCAGGATTTTAAAGTGGGTCAGAATTTCAACACGAATATATTTACAATGGGTCCATGGGCGTGTTCCATGGGCCTATTTTTGAGGAAAGGGGGTAATAGTACGGGAATCATTGCAAACGTGTTTGGAGCCTTTAGGGCGAAGTACAGACCGCTTTTATTGAGCCGTGGGGAATATGTGCCAACGGGGACGTTACGGGATAATGACATTGTGGGAGCCATAGCGGATGCCATAGCAAAGAACGTGGGCAAGCTACAGCCCCAGGTAATCCGAAAGGATGAAAAAGGGCTGACGGTGAAAAATGACTATCTGGCAAGGATTTTGACCTTGCGGCCATGCCCGGAAATGTCAACCTATGATTTCCTTTACCGCATAGCATCCGATTTGGTTTATACTTCCAATTCCTTTTCCGTGATTTTTTACAATGAGGATTTTACAAGGGTAACGAGCATACAACCGATTACAACGAAAAGTTACCGCATTTTTGAGGATGACCGCCACAACGTCCTATTCCGTTTCCGTTGGGATTATGACGGGGAAACGTACACGGTGCCTTACCAGAACGTCATCCACATAAAGGCAAGGTACAACAAAAAGCGGTTCCTGGGAACATCCCCGGATATTGAGTTAAAACGGAGCCTGGACCTTGTGGAAACATCCGGGGAAATGATTAAGAACATTGTAAACCATTCCAATAGCCTTTCCGGGTATCTGAAATATAGCAACCTTGCAGATGATAAGGAACTAAAGGAAAAGGCCAAGGAGTTCCAGGAATCATATATGAACGCTTCCAACGCCGGGGGAGTTGCGGCACTGGATAGCACATATGAGTTCCACGAAATCAGCACAAAGACCACGCCGTTGCCTACGGCACAGATTACTTTCTTACGTGACAACGTATACCGCTATTACGGCGTGAATGAAAAGGTGCTGACTTCCACCCTTTCAGACCAGGAATGGATTTCATTTTATGAAAATGTGATTGAGCCAATAGCAATCCAGTTGGGTTATGAGTTCACATTTAAACTTCTTACGCCACGGGAAATAGGGTATGGAAACAAGATAGAGTTTACCGCCAACCTTTTGCAGTATGCGACATTGCAGACCAGGGACACAATAGGCGGAAACATGTTTGACCGTGGAGCCATGACAATAAACGAATACCGGGCACTTATGTATTATCCGCCAACGGAGGACGGGGACGTGCGTATGGTTTCGCTGAACTATGTAAAAGCCGGGGACCAGAGCCTTTACCAAGTGGGAAAGGACGGGCAGCAGGGCGGAAATGGGGAACCGCCGCCAGGGCAACAGGACAGACAACGCCGGGCAATGGAAGCGGCGGCCAATGCTTATTTTACGGCCATGAAAGGGGGTTAGGAGGATGCCGAGGACAAAGAAAAGATTTACGGCGTGCCGGGATGGGGCAAACGCAACCGTGGAACGATTTTATGAGTTTAAAAACTGGGCGGAAACCACCGTGGACCTATATTTCTATGGGGACATTGTTTCAGACTGGTGTGGAGCCTGGCAGGAAGAGGACCAGTACCCGGATGCAATCAAGAATTTCCTTGCGGAAGCCGGGGGAAAGGATTTGAACATATACATCAATTCCGGCGGCGGTTCCGTATTCGCCGGGATTGCCATTTACAATATGCTGAAAAGATACCAGGGAAAGAAAACCGTCCATGTGGATGCCCTGGCCGGGTCCATTGCTTCCGTCATTGCCTTTGCGGACAGCGATATGCCAACCATACCGTCAAA
This sequence comes from uncultured Lachnospiraceae bacterium, assembly GCA_910578085.1. GTDB lineage: Bacteria > Bacillota > Clostridia > Lachnospirales > Lachnospiraceae > 1XD8-76. The sequence goes on from CAJTPM010000007.1 coordinate 66,934, forward strand.
CGCTTATCTGATGATTCACAAGCCATGGGCAGGGTGCGAGGGGAACGCCACGGAACTTAGAAAGATGGCGGAAAAACTGGATGCCGTGGAAAGCGGCATTATGAACATTTATGCAGAACATCTGGCGGAGGGTGTGGACATAGAAACGGTGAAAGGGATGGTGGAAGCAGAAACATGGCTGAACGGAACCCAGGCGGCGGAGTATTTCCGGGTAAAGGTGGGGGAGGAAAACACCATTGCCGCAGCGGTGCAGGATTACACGAAACTGTATTGCCATAATACGCCAGGGGAGATTTTAAAGCCGGAGAGTGCAGCAGGGCAGCAGGACACCGGGAAGCAGGACAGACGGAAAGAGATTGTTTCACTTGCCATGGAGTACATGACCAGGTGAGGGAGTAAGAAAGGAGAACATAGCAATGACAAGAGAAGAGTTGATGAAACTTTCCAAAAAGGAACTTAAAAACCGGGCGGCGGACCTGGGGAAGAAAGCCCAGGCGTTTTCCGGCCAGGAATTGACGGATGCCATGGACGAAATGCGTCTGATTGGTGAAATCCTGGATGAAATCAAGACAAGGGAAGAATTGATGGCAGCAGCCGCCGCAGCAGGGACAGCGGAGCCGGAAGAGGGGGCAGAGGAACCGGGAGCCGGAGAGGGGAGCCAGGAGCCGAAGAACCAGGCCAGGGCAAAGAGCGGCAGGGCCTTAAAGGACGGGAAGAAAGTCACTTTTAAGGCAAAGGCGTTGGCAAGTCCCAGGAACGCACTTTCCACCGCCAACGGGATTGTGATGCCGCAGCATGACAGCCCGGACATTTCCCCCACGTTCAACAATGTTTCTTCCCTCATTGACCGGGTGCATACCGTTCCGCTTCCGGGCGGCGAAAGCTACAGACGGCCCTATGTGGTTTCCTATGGGGACGGGGCAGGAAGCACCGCAGAGGGAGCGGACTACAACGCTTCCGAGCCGGAATTTAAATATGCGGAGATTGTACGGGAGAAAATCACGGCCTATGCCGAAGAGCCGGAAGAAATGATTAAATTGCCGGATGCGGATTATGATGCCGTGGTGGAGGACAGCGTGACCCGTGCAATCAAGCGTTACGCTTCCAGACAGATTTTAGTGGGGCCGGGCGGCACTGGAAAGTTCCGTGGCATCTTTTTCAATCCCACAGAAGAAAAGGAGCAGGTCATTGACCCGTCCACGGACATCACCACGATTACGGCCATTGATGACGGGACCCTGGATGAAATCATTTATTCCTATGGCGGTGATGAAGATGTGGAGGACGTTGCCGTGCTTATCCTCAATAAAAAGGACCTTAAAAAGTTCGCAAAGTTGCGTGACAAGCAGGGCCGCAAGGTGTACACAATCAAGAACCATGGCAACACGGGAACCATTGATGAAGTGCCTTTTATCATAAATTCCGCTTGCGGAGAGGTTGGAGGAACCGCCGGGGCATATGCCATGGCATACGGCCCGTTAAGCAATTATGAAGTGGCAATTTTCGGTGATATTGATGCAAGGAAATCCGAGCATTACAAATTCAAGCAGGGCCAGGTTGCCTACCGTGCGGATGTGTTCATGGGCGGAAACGTGGTTGCCAAGAATGGATTCATCCGTGTAAAGAATCCGGCAGCGGCGAAGTAGGAAGCAGGAAAGGCGGCAGGGCATGACAAAGGAAGAACTGATTTCCAGGGCAAAATTGCGGATTCGCAAAATGTCAACTGACACCCTGGACATAGACGTGGGGCAACTGGTAGAGGTTGCCCTTGCAGACCTAAAGCGGATAGGGGTGCATCCGTCATACTTAGGGCCGGAGGACATAAAGGACCCGTTGATTGTGGAAGCCGCTTTACTCTATGCGGATGCAAACTTTGGACACCCGGACAACCACAAAGAGTTGATGGAATCATACAACATGATTTGCACGAAAATAAAGGGCGGTGGCTACAATCGAAGCAATAGTGAAACTGTTGGTTAAAAAGAACCAAAAGGAATACCTGGAAAAAGAAGCCTATGGGACAATCCACCCGGTAGGCCGTGATGAATTTACGGCGGCAGGGCAGAAAAGTTTCAAGGCATCCATGATGGTTGAGGTTTGGGGATTTGAATATGAGGGGCAGACGGAAATCATGGTGGACGGCAGGGCATTGGCTGTCTATCGGACATACGGCCCCAAAAGCAACGGGAAGATTGAACTTTACGCCGGGGAAAGGGTTGGTAAGAATTGAGGACACCCATTGACGGCCTGGGGGATGCCATAATGTCACAGTTGGAGGAATGGACAAACGGGGAGCTGAAACAAGCCGTAAATGAGGGCTTGAAAGAAACCGCCGCAGCAGCGGAAAAGGCGTTGAAGCAGGGCGGACCGTACACGGAAAGAACCGGGAAATATACCAAGGACTGGACGCATGACGTAAGGGGCAGCAGGGCATCCGCCATTACTGGATTAAACGGATATTCCGTGTATAACAAGAAACATTACCAACTGACCCATTTACTGGAAAAAGGGCACCAGGCAAGGAACGGCGGCAGGGTAAGGGCATTTGAACATATCGCCCCCGTAAATGATACCCTGGGGGAACTGGCCGTACAGAAGATAATGCAGAAAGTGAGGGGATAGCGTGGGGGTTGAAGAACTTGTGCAGAGGGCAAAGGCATTTTCTGTAAAACACGGAATACCGCTTGCGAAGAACCAATTTGAGGGAACCGTTGATGACCCGGTGCCGCCGCTTCCCTATATGGTTTATATGCTTCCGCATGACACGGGCAGGGGAGCGGACAACCTAAACAATTTAAAGGCCAGGGATTTTGACCTGGAATTATATACCGTGGCGGATGATGAAGAACGGGAGGACCTGGCCGGAAAGATGGAAGCGGAGATTTTCCCGGATGTGGAATATGAAATGTACCTGGCCCCTATCCCGGATGAAGAATGTTTCCAGACGGCCTATGAGGTAAAGGGGCTGCTTACCAAAACGAAAGGAGCGAAAAGAGCATGAACAAAGAAAGCATTGTCTTAGGTTCCGGCGATTTGTATTGTACGGAGTTTGAGGGCACGGACAAGGAATTGCCAACCAATGAAGCATTGGAAACGGAAGAAAACCGCCTGGGCTATATCAAAGGCGGTGCTGAAATCGAATATGCACCGTCTTTCTACGAAGCCAAAGACGATATGGGAAAGGTTTCCAAGGTCATCATAACGGAAGAGGAAGCAACCTTTAAATCCGGGATTATGACCTGGTGCGGAACCACGTTACAGAAATTATGCCAGACCGCAAGGGTCACGGAGGACAAGGCAAAGAAGAAACGCATTGTGAAGATTGGAGGAATCGGCAATGCGGATGGAAAGCGGTATGTTATCCATTTTGTACATAAAGACCCGGTGGACGGGGACGTAAGGGTAACAATCGTTGGAAACAACCAGGCCGGATTTACCATTGCATTTGCCAAGGACAGCGAAACCGTCATTGATGCAGAGTTTAAGGCACAGCCCATGGACAAGGAGGGCACGCTTATTCTGTATGAAGAGGATATGGACGCTACAGAGGAAGCAGCAGGACCCGAAAGCGGAGGGGGACAAGGCGGAGAAGAGGAACCAGGCGGCGAAGTATAAGACCGTAAGAGCGGCCAGGGAGAAGCCCCCAGGCCGCTTATTCCATGAAAGGAGAATGAGGGCATGGCAGTAAAGGAATTTAATTGCAACAAGCTGAAAAGGACGTTCTGGCCGTTCACGCTGAAAGACAAGGTGGACGGGGACGGGAACGTGGTGGAAAAGGGCAGGAAAATCATTGTGAGGATGCCGCAGAAACAGGTTTTTGAAGCCATTAAGGAAATCCAGGACGTGGAAGAGGAAAACGCCACGGTGGAGGACACGGAAGCCATTTACAGACTGTTGGCGGCAGTCCTTAACAACAATATGAACCGTGTAAGGGTGACGGAAAAGGACCTGGAGGATTACGACATAGAAGAGTGTACGGCAATCCTGGAAGCCTATATGTCGTTTGTGGACGAACTGAAAACAAACCCAAACTAGCCATGCCCTTTTATCCACGCCAGGATAAAGGGGAAGAGATACCGTACACATTGCTTACACGCCCGGAAAAACTGGTGATGGATTATTGCCATATAGACATTTACGAAGTGCAGGAAATGGAGATTGACGTTTATCTGTTTTTCATGCGTGAAGCAATGATTTATGAAAACTCACAGACCGAAGAGGGCCGGGAATATCTGAAAAACTGTTGGCGGATGGAGCAGACGAAGCCGGACCGTGAGGGGCTACGAAGAAATTTCAAGAAGAAAGGGGGCTGATACCGTGGCAAACAAGGGGATAAAGGGAATCACTATTGAGATTGGTGGAGATACCACCAAACTTGAAAAGGCACTTTCCGGCGTGAATGGGAAAGTGAGGAATGCCCAGGCAGAACTAAGGGAAGTAAACAAACTTCTTAAAATGGACCCCAAGAACACGGAAGCCCTGGCACAGAAACAAACGCTTTTAAGTGATGCCATTGAGGAAACCAAGGAAAAACTGGATATTCTGAAAACGGCGGAAAGGCAAGTGCAAGAACAGTTCCAAAGGGGAGAGGTTTCGGAAGAGCAATACCGGGCATTGAAAAGGGAAATTGAAAAGACAAGCCTGGAATTGGAGGATTTGGAGGAAGCGGCAAGGCAGACGGACAAGGCCGTGGAAGAATTGGGGAAGTCATCCGCTCTTTCCGGCGAAGAATTGAAAAAGGCAGAGGAAAAGGCCGGGACTTTCAAGGAAAAGTTAGGGAAGCTAGGAGAAGCGGCGGAGGGTGCGGCAAAAGCATTGGGGGCCGGATTCGTTGCCGCCGCTACATATGCCACAAAGTTTGAAACGGATTGTGACAAGGCATTAAACACAGTCATCACACAGACGGGGGCAGCAGACAGTGAAGTGGAGGGGTTGGAAGAAACCCTTTTAAGCATATACAAGGATAATTTTGGCGAGGACATAAACGACATAGCAACGGCCATGGCGGCAGTCAAGCAGCAGACGGGCCTTGCAGATGAAGAACTGAAAAACACCACGGAAACCGCCATTCTGATGCGTGATACCTTTGATATAGACGTAAACGAGGGCATCCGGGGCGTTAATGCCATGATGAAGCAGTTTGGTATTTCTTCCGAGGAAGCATACAACCTTTTGGCCCAGGGGGCACAAAAGGGGCTGAACCAGAACGGGGACCTTGCGGACCAGTTGGCAGAATATTCCGTGTATTACAATGACCTGGGGATTTCCGCAGAGGAAGCATTTAACATGATGGCGAATGGTGCCAAGAACGGCACGTTCCAGATTGATTATCTGAATGATGCCGTGAAAGAGTTTGGCATAAGGGTAAAGGACGGAACGGCGGATGATGCCTTTAAGGAATTGGGGCTTAATGCGGAGGATTTGAAAAAGAAGTTCGCAGAGGGCGGCGAAGGTGCAAGGGAAGCCTTTGATATAGTGAACAATGCCCTTTTTTCTTGTGATGATAAGGTGCAGCGCAATATTTTGGGCGTTACCCTTTACGGGACCAAATGGGAGGATTTGGGAGAAGATGCAGTGCGTTCCCTGGTGAATACCCAGGGTGAGATTTCCAACGCCAATGATGCCCTGGAAAAGATAAATGAGAATAAATACAATGACCTGGGGAACCAGTTTGAAGAGTTAGGGCGGAACATCAAAGTTGATTTGATAAAGCCCATAGGCGAAGAACTACAGCCAGTAATCAGTGATGTAATAAAAGAAGTCAAAAGCAAGATACCGCAAGTAAAAACCATTGTGCTTGCGGTTATCGACAAGGTAAAGGAATTTATTTCTTTTGTGTCAAAGCATGGGTCACAGATTATTTCCATTATTGCCGGGATTGCCGCCGGGATGCTTGCATGGAACGTGGTAACAATGATCCAAGGGCTGATTTCTGCCTTTAAGGTATGGAAAACAACCACCGAGGGCGTGACGATTGCACAGAAACTTTTAAACACGGCAATGAACGCCAATCCTATCGGCATTGTGGTAACGATAATAGGAACGCTTGTGGCGGCACTTGTTACCTTGTTTGCAACGAATGAGGATTTCCGAAACAAAGTAATTGCCATATGGAACAAAGTAAAGGAAGTGGCGGCGGACGTTTTCGGTTCCATTGCGGACTTTTTCACCGTCACAATACCAAACGCCTTTAAGGCCGTGGTGAATTTCATAAAATCGAACTGGCAGGGGCTTTTGCTGCTGATAGTCAATCCGTTTGCCGGAGCCTTTAAACTTCTTTACGATAATTGCGGGGCGTTCCGGGAATTTATAGACAATCTGGTGGCGAACATCAAACAATTTTTTCAAAATTTGTGGGATGGCCTGGTTTCCATTTTCCAGGGCGTGGGCAAGTGGTTCACGGACCGGTTCACGGAAGCGTATAAAGGCGTGACCCGTGTATTTGCGGCAATCGGTTCCTGGTTCGGTGCCAGGTGGAACGATATAAAGAACGCCCTGGCCCAAGTGGCAACGTGGTTCCTTACCATGTTCACCAATGCCTACAACAACGTGACCCGTGTATTTGCGGCAATCGGTTCCTGGTTCGGTGCCAGGTGGAACGATATAAAGAACGCCCTGGCCCAAGTGGCAACGTGGTTCCTTACCATGTTCACCAATGCCTACAACAACGTGACCCGTGTATTTGCGGCAATCGGTTCCTGGTTCGGTGCCAGGTGGAACGATATAAAGAACGCCCTGGCCCAAGTGGCAACCTGGTTCCTTACCATGTTCACCAATGCCTACAATAATGTGACCCGTGTATTTGCGGCAATCGGTTCCTGGTTCGGTGCCAGGTGGAACGATATAAAGAACGCCCTGGCCCAAGTGGCAACCTGGTTCCTTACCATGTTCACCAATGCCTACAATAATGTGACCCGTGTATTTGCGGCAATCGGTTCCTGGTTCGGTGCCAGGTGGAACGATATAAAGAACGCCCTGGCCCAAGTGGCAACGTGGTTCCTTACCATGTTCACCAATGCCTACAATAATGTGACCCGTGTATTTGCGGCAATCGGTTCCTGGTTCGGTGCCAGATGGACGGAAATAAAGTCCGCCCTTGCAAACGTGGCATCCTGGTTTTCAACCACATTCCAAAACGCATACCAGGGCGTGGTAAACGCATTTTCAAACGTGGTTTCGTTCTTTTCTGGCCTATGGGAGAAAATCAAGGGCTGTTTTGTGGACGTGGGCGTGAAAATCGGTTCCGCCGTTGGGGATGCCTTTAAATCGGCAATCAATAGCTGCCTTTCCACCATAGAGGGCGTGGTAAATAAATTCATAGGCATGATTAACGGTGTGATTGATGTAATCAATGAGATACCGGGCGTTTCCCTGGGGAAGATAAGCACCTTGTCATTGCCAAGATTGGCAAAGGGCGGCGTATTGAGGGAGGGCCAGGCCATGGTGGCGGAAGCCGGCCCGGAACTTTTGAGCATGGTAAACGGAAAGGCGGTTGTAACGCCGCTTACGGGGACAGCAAGGAACCACGCCATGGAGAACGCCGGAAAAGGCGGCGGTGGATATGTACAGAATGTGAATATAACAAGCCCAAAGGCGTTAAGTCCTTATGAGGTGGGCAGACAGACCAGGCTACAGACCAGGGCCATGATTTTAAGGATGCAAAGGGGGTAAATCCAGTGTCGGACATTAAAGTGATATGCACAAGCGATAAGAACGTGGCATTGACCTTTACCTGGGACGGGTTTACCCCGTTCCACCTGGTAGACATAGAGGGCATATACGGGATAGAAAGCAACGTGGTAACAAGCGAGAACACCACCACGGACGGCAGCACCTACCAGGGAGCCACGGCAAAGGAAAGAAACATTGTGCTGACCGTGGAAATGGATGGGGACTATAAGGAGAACCGAAACCTTTTATACCGCACGTTCCCCATAAAACGGACCGGGACCATGCAGTATATAGAGGACGGGGAAGCCAAGACTATTGATTATGAGGTTGAAAACATCCTGCCGGGAGCCACAACGGGCGTGGTGCGTGACTATACCATTTCCCTAAAATGCACGGACCCGTATTTCAAGGACCTGGCAGACATTGAAGTGGTGATGGCATCATGGGTGAGTGATTTCTTTTTCCCGGCGTGCTTCCCGGAAGAGGGCGTTATATTTGGGCACCGGGAAGCTGAATTGGTAAAGGAAATTGAAAATGACAGCGGAGCCGACAATATCGGCATTGTGGTAATCTTCCATGCGGACGGTGCCGTGAAGAACCCGGCCATATACCATGCCGAAAGCGGAGAATTTACAAAGGTTGGATATACGGAGAACAATTTCACCATGGCATCCGGCCAGTACGTCATCATAAACACTTATACCGGGAAAAAGAACATATACCTTTTGGACGGCGTGACCCAGGCGGAGATTGAGAACCATAAAAACAATTATGGGGTGATTGATTGGGATGCCGTGATTGAACGGTACGGAACCGTGATAAATGAATACCTGGATGAAGATGGGGACTTTATACAGTTGCAGGATGGGACCAACACCCTTACCTATTCGGCGGATGAGGGCGTGAACTATCTTTCCATATCTGTATATTACAGAATTTCATATTTGGGGGTGTAGGAATGGAAATACACGTCTATGACAGAAACCTTAGACGGTTGGGGCACATTGAGAACCACACGTCCCTACAGTGGCACAGAAAATATTATGAATGTGGGACATTTGAACTTCACTGCCCGGTGACGGCGGAAAATCTTAGGCTTTTGAAGCCTGGGAACGTCATTACCAAAGGGGACAACAAACTGGAAGCTGCCGTGATACGGGGGGACCAGACGGAAGAGGAAAGCACGCTTGTAAATGAGATTACCAGGAATGGAAAGTTTCTTCCCGTGTACCTGGGGGACCGTCTGACCGGGCCGCTTTTCAATTACAACGGAACCGTGGAAGATGCCATGCGTTTTATGTTGGGCAGGATGGCAGCAGTTCCCCTATTGCAGATTGCGGAGGGGACCGGGGACAAGACAAAAATACAGTTCCAGGCCACTTACAAGAATGTCCTGGAATACCTCACCAAACTGGCGAGGTATGCGGAAATCGGGTTCCGTGTGGTGCCGGATTTCAAGAGAAAGACCATGACCTTTGAAACCTATAAGGGCATAGACAGAACCCAGGCACAAGGGAAAAATCCCAGGGTCATCTTTTCGGAAAGTTACGATAATCTGAACCAGGCAAAGCATAATTACAGTGACGAAAGCATGAAAACCAAAGTAATTGTGGGAGGGGCAGGGGAGGGGTTGAACCGTGTCTATGTGACCGTGGGCGGCGGAAGCGGTTTTGATTTACGGGAGGTTTTTCTGGATGCAAAGGACATAAACAAGGATGAACTGACGGAAGCGGCATACCTGGCCGCATTGCGGACCAGGGGGCAGGAATACCTAAATGAAAACAAGGTATTTGAAAACTTTGAAGCTGAAGCCGAAGCGGATGTAAATTTCACCTACCAAAAGGATTATGACCTGGGGGACGTTGTGACCGTCAAGAAGAAAAAATGGGGGACATCACAAAATCTTAGGATAACGGAACTTTGCGAGGTTTACGAATACGGGGGGATGTATGTTGTCCCTACTTTTGGGGATGCCCTGCCCACGGCAATAAAATGGGACGATTAGAGGAAAGGAGGGAAAGAAAATGGCAGTAAGAGGTTTCTTCTACAACGCCACGGATTTGAACGATAAGGAACGCAGATACAACGGCCAGGATATGAACGAAGATAAAGCACCTTTCTACAAAGAGGGCGTTGTATACGGCCATTTGCAAGTCACGGCAGGGGACGGGATGGAAGTAAGGGTGGACGGCGGAAGCCGCAGAGGGTACGCATATATCAATCTTCACACCATACACAATACCGCCGTCCTGCCGCTTACCATAAGCCAGGCAAGCGGAACACTTCCAAGGATTGACCGGGTGATTGTGAGGAATGACGAAACGGAGCGCAGGCCGAGCATATTCATCCGGGAGGGGGCGTTTTCAAGCAAGCCGCAGCCGCCAGGGCTGATAAACAATGACGTAATCCAGGAAAAGAGCCTGGCCCGTGTCTATGTGAGGGCCGGGGCGGTGGCGATTACCCAGGCGGACATAACGGACGAAAGGGCGGACGATTCCGTGTGTGGGTTCGTGGCTTCACAGTTCAAGGAACTGGATTTCTCACAATTCCTTTCACAGTTCAACGCCTGGTTCGCAGAGGTAAAAAAGGCAATGGAAAAAGACCACGCCGCCTTTGTGAAAGAGTATACCGAACTTATCCGGGATTTCATGGATGGCCGGGAAGCTGATTTGGAGCAGTTCAACGCCTGGATTGCCAAAGAGAAAAAGGCAATGGAAAAGGACCGCCTTTCCTTTGTGGAGGAATATGCCGGGATGACAAAGGATTTCATGGAAACCCAGGCGGCGGAATGGGAAAAGTGGTTCCAGGGAAAGCAGGATGAACTTGCCGGGGACGTGGCCGGGAAATTGCAGTTGCAGATTGACGGCCTTAGAAAGAAAGTCCATAACATGGCGTTCAAGCTATGGATTGCCTACCGTCTGGAAAGCATCCAGGGAGCCGTTACCCTCACGCTTACCAACACCACAACGGGGAGCATCCAGACGGCGGATTTCACGGAAAGCGGAATTGGATTCTACATCACGGAAGCCGGGGACTATACCGTGAGGACCAACAAAGGGGGCGTTGTGGCAACGCCTAACAGATTTTCCGTTGACAATGTGGACCTGATGCACACAATGACCGTTTCCTTGCGTGACGGGGCGGATAGGGGCTATATCGGAAACTATATGGGTGCCTATATACAAAGGCAGACGGTAAGGCTTTATATAGCCTATCTGTTGGAGAGCATCCAGGGAGCCGTTACCCTCACGCTTACCAACACCACAACGGGGAGGGTGCAGACGGCGGCGGTTTCGGAAAGCGGCGTTGGCTTCCATATCCAGGAAGCCGGGGACTATATCATGGAAACGGATATGGAAGCCGTGATGCCCATACCAAGGACGTTTTCCGTTGGAAATGTGGACCATATGCCGCCAGGGCATACAATGACCGTTTCCTTGCGTGAGTGCGCCAATATGGCCTATATAGGCAACTATATTGGAACCCATATATTAAGTTAAAAAGAAAGTGAGGTAAGAGGATGAAAGGATTTCCTAAAGTAATCAAAACAAAGTCGGACCTGGTAAACACGTTCAAGATGGCGAAGAAAGGGAGCCTTAAAAAGTCGGATTGGTTGGAAGCCGTGGCGAAACTGGAAAACCAGAACTGGATTATGTGCCCGGTCATCAATCTGTCAGAGGACAGAAAGGCGGTCACAATCATGTTTTGTGCCGAAGCGGCAGCAGGGCAGAGGGTCAAAAACGGGGCGGTTTATCCGACCATACAGAGCGTTGAAACGGTGGAGGTGGATAAACATACCACCGACACGGAAAACGCCGCCACAGAGGGCCAGGAAGCGGCAAGGGAGGGCACGGGAAGCGGCCAGGCGGCAGCAGGGCAGCAGAACGCCACAACCCACACCACACTGAACCTTTCCAAAGCCGTGAATATCGGCACAACGGAAATCGGCATCCCGGCGGCGGTGACGTTCTATGACCGCATGGGGATTTCCAGGGAGGAAGTAGAGGAAATGAAAGGAGAATTGGAAGCGTGAGCAGATTATTTGTGTATGATGAAAATATGTTGGATGAACGGGCGAAGATTACCGTTGCAAAGATGGCGGCCATTTCTGATATTGTGGCCCCGGACAAGGCGTACATCCAGTACAGCGGACGGGGAGAAATCACAGTCATTGGCGGATGCGTGATTGCGGTGGGTGAAACGTCCGTGTTCAAGACGGCGGAAACCATACTTACAAAGGAAAATCTGGACCAGGGAAGCGATTTTGCACATGGCAATGATTATTATATCTATATTTGTGACCCAGGAACGGATGACCAGGACGAACGGTATTTGATTTCCTTAAATTCCACGTTCCCGGACGGCGAGGGATGGGACGATACCAACACCCGGAAGATTGGCGGATTCCATTATGGCCGTGTGAGGAATACGGACGAATACGGCAGGCCAATCAATACATCCGGGGCGGTAAGGGGTGCCGGATGGGAGGGGAATACCCGTGTGGACATTATCCCCAATTCCGTATGGACAACGAAGCACCGCCCTAAATGTGACCCGTCCGGCATGGTATACCTGGGGAACGCCTTGTGGGGTGATATTTACCTTTCCAGTGATGACGGGGCCAATGGATTACAGTCTGTCTATTGCGGCACGCCTATCACGGGTACGGAGGGCCTTAACTGGTATATTGCAGGGGAAAGGGCAAGGCGTGTGGGGAAGCGTCTGCCGGATTACATGGAATTTACCGTGGCAGCGGACGGAAGCCCCCAGGGGTTGGATGATTCCAACACGAACGGGTGGACGGCAACCGCAAATAAGGCAAGAACCGCCGTTGGGAACATTGCAAACGCCGTGAGTGCCTTAAATATATGTGACCTGGTGGGGAATGTGTGGAAATGGTTGGTTGAACTGTTACATGACCCAACGGGGGCATCCTGGGCGTGGCATAATGTGTTAGGCAACGGTTACGGCCAGGCGTATATGGCGAACAGTACGGGCTTGCGCGCCCTCCTTGGCGGCGGCAATTGGGGCAACGGCGTGCATTGCGGTTCACGGGCCGGCAGTTGCAGCAGTGTTCCGTGGGACGTGGGCACGAGCATTGGCGTGTGGTGCGTGTGTGACAGTCTGTAAATCTGTTGGGGTGGGCGAAAGCCCAACCCCGACTTGTAAAGGGATGGAGAAATGGCCCAAGAAAAAGAAACAGAAAACAAGCAAACAAACGGTTTCATGGAAAGCATGAAACTATTCCAAAAAGTTTATGATTTCCTGGTCTATATCTTTCCAATCTTAGGACAGCTTCCGAAGTTTGAAAAGTTCGCATTGCAGCTATACATAAAGCAGTCACTTTTTGAACTGGTAAAGGACATAATACGGTTCAGAAAGACGGGCACGAAAAGCCATATATATGCGGCGGACGTGGAACTGGAATTTATACGGGTGCTGATTCGGCTTGCGTTTGACTTGAAATATTCGGCGGTGAACAAACACCGATATGAAGTGGCAAGCCGGAAACTGGCAGAGATAGGGAAGATATTGGGCGGCATTATCGGAGCCGTGAAAGACGGAAAATGGAAATAAGGAATGAATTTTGGGGAAACTGTTAATTCGCACCCGGCCGGGCTTGCACGCCCTCATTGGCGGCGGCAATTGGAACAACGGCGTGCATTGCGGTTCACGGGCCGTCAATTGCAACAATGTTCCGTGGAACGTGAACACGAACATTGGCGTGTGGTGCGTGTGTGACTAATCAACTTTGCAGACTTAGGGGCCTATGGGCTACTAGCAAGATTTATCAATCATTCTGATAAGTCAGACGGTTTTCCCGTTCCGGCGTCTTGTCCGGACAAAATAGAAAAGGCACCGCCTTTTGAGTAGAAGAATATTTGAAAATTGGTAGGGCAAAATGAAAACAGTTAAAGGGTTACATGAAAAAATGTATACCTTTGACAATGCCAATACATCATTCAAGAAAGCCGCAGCAAACAAGCGGTTCCATGAAGAGGTATTGGCATTTTCCATGTCAAAGGAGGATGAACTATTTAGGGCGTGTGAGGAATTGGAGAACCTCACCTATAAGCAGGGGGAATATACCGTTTTCAAGGTGTGGGAGCCAAAGGAACGGCTTATCATGGCGTTGCCGTTCTATGACAGAGTGGTGCAGCACATGATTGTAAATGCCATAGGGCCGGTATTTGAACAGAGGTTCTATACCCATTCCTATGCGTGCCGTGAGGGGAAAGGGATGCACGCCGCAAGCAACCAACTGTATCAATGGATGTATGAATTGATGACGGTTGCAGGATTGCGGCTATACGGCTTTAAAGGGGACATAAGCAAATACTTTGCATCTATACCACATGATAAACTAAAAACGGAAAATAGGCGGTACATAGGGGACAGGAAAGCCCTTTATCTTATGGATAATATCATTGACAAGAACGGGATATTGCCGGACGGCGTGGGCATCCCCGTGGGAAATCTTACATCACAATTATTTGCCAATGTGTACGGGAACCGCCTGGACAAGTTCGTGAAACATACCTTGCATATCAAGTATTACATCCGATACATGGATGACTTTATCATCCTTTCCCCGGACCTGGCACAGCTAAAGGAATGGGTGAAACGGATTGAAGAGTTTTTGGAAGAGGAAATGAAATTGCATGTGAATCCCAAAAGCACCATTCTGTATGCCGGAAATGGAATTGATTTTTGCGGCTATATCCACCACCCGGAATATAGGAAAGTCAGAAAGGCATCCGTCCGGCGGCTGAAAAATGACGTGAAGCACCTGGAAGCCGGGGAACTGGACCGTGAAGCCTTTGAGCGGAAATATAAAAGCCGCCTGGGACACATGGGGCACGCCGACACCTACCACGTTACAAAGGCCATAGAATATGAATTGCTGTTTTGGGAGTGGGAGCAGAGGGAAAGCGGCATTTTGGTTCCGGCATAAGTGGGTCAGAATTTGAACGCCATGGGCGGTATGATACGGATAAAGCTATTTATGGAGGGTAAGAAAATGGATTTACAAACACTGATTCTTGCAATGAGTATTCCGAGTGCGGTAACTGGTTTCTGCTTTTGGCTCATTGAAGAGAAAATCAAGAAGCAGCAGAAAGAAACGGAGGAAAAAGAAAAAATCCGGGAGAAAAGCGAAGTCTTAATCATTAAAAGCGTGATGGCATCAATCTCACTGGGGGAAGCAACCGCCACGGCCCTAAAGAACGGGCACGCAAACGGGGAAACGGAAGCCGCCTTGCAGTATGCCAGGGAAATAAAGCATGAACAAAAGGACTTCTTAACGGAGCAGGGCATCCGGGGGATTTATTAAAAGGAATCCACACCCAAAAAGGGTTTGGAAATAAAAGAAAAGCGAAAGGAGAAACAGACAATGAAAAATGTAAATTGGGTAAGGAAACTTACAAGCCGTAAGTTATGGACGGCGGCAGCTTCCTTTGTTTCCATGATGATTGTTGCCACGGGAGGGACGGAAAACACCGCCGCCCAGGTAACGGCACTTATCATGGCCGGGGCATCCGTTGTGGCCTATATCATTGGAGAGGGTTTGACGGATTCGGCCAACGCCGGGATTGAAGTAGGCGTGGAAATCGAGGATGCGGAAAAGGAAGTGTAAGGAATGGAAAAGCAGGATTTCATCAAAAAGATTGCCGGGTATGTGCAGAAATACGCCGCCGCCCATGGGATTGCAGTACACAGCCCAATTATAGCCCAGGCAGTCCTGGAAAGTGGATGGGGGGAAAGCCGTCTGGCGGCGGTGTACCATAATTATTTTGGGCTGAAATGTGGGACAAGGTGGACCGGGAAAAGCGTAAACCTTAAAACTATGGAAGAGTACACGCCGGGAACCATTACGCAGATTAAGGACAATTTCCGGGTATATGGCAGCATGGAAGAGGGCGTGAAAGGGTATTTTGATTTCATCCAACTGGAAAGATACCAGAACCTTAAAGGCATTACGGACCCGGCGGAATACCTGGAAACAATCAAGGCGGACGGGTACGCCACAAGCAGCAAGTATGTGGAAAATATCATGCGGATTGTTTCACAGTATGATTTACGGCAATATGACGTGAAAGGGGAAATGGGAATGGCAAAGACAGCAAGTGCCGCACTGGCCCAGGCAAGGGAATGGATTGGCAGGAATGAAGCGGACGGGACCCACAAGGGAATCATAGACGTATACAACGGCCACACGCCGCTTGCTAGGGGTTACAGGGTAAAGTATACGGATGCCTGGTGTGCGACCTTTGTTTCTGCCGTTGCTATAAAATGCGGCTTGACGGAAATTATCCCAACCGAGTGCGGATGCGGCCAGATGATAGAATTATTCCGTGCCAAGGGGGAATGGCAGGAAAGCGATAGCAGAACGCCGTCCCCTGGGGATGTGATTTTCTATGATTGGGACGATTCCGGGGCCGGGGATTGCACGGGATGGCCGGACCATGTGGGAATTGTTGAGAGCGTGGAGGGCGGAAAGATTACCGTCATTGAGGGCAATAAAAACAATGCAGTTGGCCGCCGGGTCCTGGCCGTGGATAGCCGTTACATAAGGGGATATGGCGTTCCCAGGTATGCCAAGGAAAGCGGAGCGGATGCCGCCGGAAGCGGAGCAAAGACCGTGGCCGCCGTTGCAAAGGAAGTGATTGCCGGAGCATGGGGAAACGGTGAAGAACGCAAGAAACGCCTGGAAGCCGCCGGGTATGATTACCGGGCCGTCCAGGACCAGGTAAACGCTTTACTGAAAGGGAAAGAAAAACCCACAAAGAGCGTGACGGAAGTTGCAAAGGAAGTGATTGCCGGGAAATGGGGAAATGGAACGGAGAGAAAGAAACGCCTGGAAGCCGCCGGGTATGATTACCGGGCCGTCCAGGATAAGGTAAACGGGTTATTGAAATAATCTGTAAAACAACCGCCTTTTGGAGATAAACAAGGCCAAAGCAAGGAATAATGATATGTCACAAGATAGGGAACACGTCAAAATAGGCGTGTTCCTTTTTCGTGAAAAATTTTTAGGAATATGTCGGAATATGTGTTGACATATGCCGACATATGTTATATAATAAAGACAGTTAAGGGAGATACTTAACAAATACATGGGCAAGCATAGAAAGGAAGAGCATATGGACGAAGAAATGAACACAAGCGAACTGTTAAAAGAAGTCGTTGAGGAAAACCAAACAAGAAAGATTCTTGAAATCTTGAATGACTGTAAAGACCTTGCGGAAGCAAAGGAAAAAGTAAAAGCCTTACTTAACAAGTAAGACCAAAGGGAACCAGAAAGGGCGGTGGACTTGCCAAAGCCGCCCAATCTGCTAAGTGCAATTATACACTATTTGGCAAGGGAAAGGAAGCGTGAATTTGCCGGAAGAAAGGTTGGGACGTATGCCAAGAGCAAAAAGCGGAGAGTTTAACCAGATTGCTTATCAGAATGAATTTAACAAGAAAAACTATGACCGTATAGAAATTAAGGTTCCGAAAGGGAAAAAGGCGGTCATAACGGAAGCCGCAGCGGCAGCAGGACAAAGTGTAAGTCAATATATCACCCAGGCCATTGATGCAAGGATGGGCCTGGTTTAAGATGCCGCCCCGGCAGCAGGACAGCCGCCGGGAGCAACTAAAACGGCCATGCTGACCATGGGCGGCGTGAGGGTCCAAAGCCCCTACAAACTGTTGATGGGTTGCACTGGTGCAAAAAGTACCTACCAGGGAAGCGTACACGCCTATTCTTCCCAGGTAGGCCGGGAACTAGAAAACCATGCCACGCCCCGGTGAAGTTATCCGGCGTTTAAAAGGTTGTACGATAACACCCGGTATATTGCAAGCAGTCATCCTATAAAGCCGTAGGGCGTGATACGGACGGATGGCCGCTTGCGGTATGCAAAATCACAGATTCATGCAAAGGGAGGAACTTAACATGGGAATTTTAAAAAATCTATTCTCTAAAAAGCAGGAAGAGCCAACACCGACACCACCGCCCCAGGAAGAGCCAAAAAGGCCAAAAGGGATAATCAAGACACAGCGGCATAAACTGGATAATGTAGAAGCCCACATGAAAGATATTATGGAACTTGTGGAGGAAAACGAGGACTATAAACTTTCCAAAAAGGAAATCATAGAAAGCGGCCTGGAAGATGAAAAAATCTATGAATATGAATTGTGCGGAAAAATAGAACTTTTGTTCGGGGGGGTAGAACCTATTCAAGCCTTTATGGGTGATGTATGTATTGGAGAAATAAAGAAAGGCAGCAGGGCAAAGGTAAAAAAGCTGATAGAAAGCGGAACTATCCAGAAGATTGAAGCGGAGGTTTCCGGCGGAAATTATAAAATAGTACGATATGACAGCGGCAGGGACAAATATTTTTATGATTCGTTAGAAGATGCGTTTTGCATCACCATTGAAATCACTTACCGGGAAGAGATTAAAGAGGATGTAAAAAAATAGGACATTGGACGGCACGGATTCTTTCCGTGTCCGTTTCTTTTGGAGGGATGGATTTCATGGGGAAGCATTTAACTAAAAATGATAGGATAAAGATGGAAACAATGCTTAATTCCGGCCATAAGGTAACGGAGGTTGCGGCGTATTTGCACGTTCATAGAAGCACCATATACCGGGAAATGAAAAGGGGAGAATATACCCATAGAAATAGTGACTATACCGAGGAAGTGAGGTATAGCAGTGATTTGGGGCAAAAGAACCATGATTGGAACGCCCAGGGAAAGGGGCGCAGTCTTAAAATTGGGAATGATATGCCTTTAGCTGAATACATAGAGGATAAGATTGTAAACGATAAGTATAGCCCGGAAGCCGCATTGGCAGCAGTAACCCAAAGTGGGATTGAGTTTAAGACCTCTATCAGTGTGAGGACTTTATATAGATATATAGACAATGGTATTTTCTTAAAATTAACCAATAAGGACCTGCCGATAAAAGGGAAGAGGAAAAAGCATAATAAGAAAGTAAAGGTGCAGAAAAGAGCATCCGCCGGGGAGAGCATAGAGAACCGCCCGGAGGAAGTAAAGGACCGGGAAACCTTTGGACATTGGGAAATGGACACGGTAAAGGGAAAGCAGGGCATTACAAAGTCATGTATGCTTGTATTAACAGAACGTAAAACCAGGGATGAAATCATCATTAAGATGCCAGACCAAAAGGCGGCAAGCGTAGTGGAAGCCCTGGACCGGTTGGAAAGGAAATGGGGCGATATGTTCCCTAAAGTCTTTAGAAGTATCACCGTGGACAATGGGGTGGAGTTTGCGGACTATGAGGGGTTAGAACGGTCTGTTTTGCATGATGGGGAAAAGCGGACCTTTCTTTTCTATTGTCACCCATATAGCAGTTGGGAGAGGGGCACAAACGAGAATAGTAACCGCCTTATCCGCCGCCATATACCAAAAGGGGAGGACTTCGAGGAAAAGCAGGATAAGGACATAGAGTATATAGAAACCTGGATAAACAACTATCCCAGGGGGATTTTGGGGTTTAAGACTTCCGCCCAACTCTTTGAAGAGGAAATCAAGAAACTGGCCTAAATTTTTTCAAAAAGTTGTTGCATAACTATTGACAAAATGCAAACTCCGTAAAAAAGCAATGAAAATATTGACACTGAAAAAAGAGAGGAGTATGATAAATGAGGCCAAAAATATAGAGAAAAGATAGAAAAAACGGCCATTGGAGGCGTAAGATGATACAGATATCAGAAACAGCAACCTTGTTGCTTATGCTTGGCTTTGCGATGTTTCTCGGGCTGTTACTGACACGTGCACTGAGGAATTTCGGGATACCCGCAGTGACAGCCTACCTGATTGCAGGGCTTTTGATAGGGCCGAGCCTGATCGGGAGATTTGGGATCGGATTCCGGACCTTTCAGGATGTGGAAAATTTTGGAATTCTCTCGGATGTGGCGCTTGGTTTTATCGCCTTTTCCATCGGAAATGAATTCCGCCTGGCGGAACTGAAAAAAACCGGAAGGCAGGCTACGGTGGTAGCTGTGGTTCAGGCATTGATGGCTACGGTTTTGGTGGATGTGAGCCTGATTGCCGTCTATTACATATTTGATCTGGGCAGCAGTATCGGAATTCCCACCTGCATCTGTCTGGGGGCAATCGCAACGGCAACCGCGCCGGCGGCGACACTGATGGTAGTAAACCAGTATAAGGCAAAGGGACCGCTTACGAGTATTCTTCTTCCCATCGTGGCATTGGATGACGCTGTGGGACTGATCGTGTTTGCGATATCTTTCGGGGTGGCGAAAGCCATATACTCCGGGGCGGCTATCAGCGTTATTACGGTACTGGTAAATCCGATGTTAGAAGTGATCGGATCACTTCTTCTGGGATTTGTGATGGGGATTGTTTTTGCCATGCTGGAGAAGTGGTTCCATTCCAATACAAGACGTATGGGTATTTCGATTACGTTTGTACTGTTGACCGTGGCGCTTTCCATGGTCAGGATGGAGATTCCGGGGACGGAGATCGAGCTGGGGTTTTCCAGCCTGTTAGTATGTATGATGTTGGGTACCGTATTTTGCAATATCTGTGACTTTTCTGCGGATATTATGGATCGTGTGGATAAATGGACTGCGCCGCTCTTTGTGGTGTTCTTCGTACTCAGCGGTGCGGAACTGGATCTCAGTGTGTTTTCCAATCTGACGGTTGTGGCAATAGGCGTGATTTATATTATCGCCCGTTCCGCAGGAAAATATATTGGAGCTTCTATCAGTGCGAGGGCAACGAAATGCGATCCTCAGGTCTGCAAATATCTGGGTGTTACGCTTCTGCCGCAGGCGGGCGTGGCGCTTGGTATGTCGGTGACGGTTGCCGAGGAACTGGGCAGCGAGGGAGCCATTATCAGAAATATTGTGCTGTTTGCGGTACTGATCTATGAACTGGTGGGCCCGATGTTAACGAAGATCGCATTGACAAAGGCGGGAGAAATTACGCCGAGACCGGAAGGGCAGGACAGATCCAGGTTTGCATCGGCAAAATAGGCGGAGACCTGCGGCGGAAAAGCAGGAATGCAGCGGCCAAAGTATGGAATATAGCGGCAATATGTGCTGAGAAAGCGGTGTGAAAGAGATATGATTCATGCCGCTTTTATTTACGCTCTATTTATTTTAACTTTACAGAAAGAAAAAGAAGTATTATAGTGATATTCTCAAGAGAAAAGATTATTACACTGTTTTACACACAGAAGGATTGAGTTTCTCGCGATTATCATATACTATGGTAGAAGATAATTTGTGGACAAAAAGAAAACGGACCGGCCTTGCGACAGTTTATCAGGCTGAGCGGTTACACAGAAGGTCGTTTTGACGGCGGAGTGCGGGGAAAAGTGAAAGCATATGAAGAGACAGATTTGCGCAGGTGCAAAGTGGTGCAGCGTATGAAAAAAAGAATATGGATAGGGGCAGTATTGTTTTTGCTGCTGGATTTCATAATATTCGGTATTTTGATCTATCAGAAAAAAATTACAATAAACCATCCCTCGGAAGCGGATTACCCGGTCCGCGGCGTGGATGTCTCCTACTATCAGGGGCAGATTGACTGGCAGGTTCTGGCAGAGGAAAATATAGATTTTGCATTTATCAAAGCGACGGAAGGCAGCAGCCATATCGATACAAAGTTCAGGGAAAACTGGGAGAATTCGGGCGAGACGAATCTAAAAAGAGGCGCCTATCATTTTTTCAGTTTTGAGAGCAGGGGAAAGGCGCAGGCGGAGCATTTTATATCGGTTGTACCGAGAGAGGTCGGTATGCTTTCGCCGGTGGTGGATATTGAATTTTACGGAGATCGTTTTTACAGCAGGCCGGATGTGGAAGAAACCAGAAAGCAGCTGCAGGACCTTCTGGATACACTGGAGGCGCACTATGGCACAAAACCGATCATTTATGCGACGGAAAGTTCTTACAGCACCTATATCAGGGGGAATTTTGACGAATACCCGCTCTGGATCAGGAATGTGTATTTTTCGCCTAATCTGGGAATGCCCGGGAAATGGACATTCTGGCAGTATGACAGCGAAGCGGTTCTTGCGGGATACAGCGGGGAGGAGGAACATATCGACCTGAATGTTTTTTACGGTTCGGAAGAGGAGTGGGATGAATTTCTGAGGGAATATACTGTGTCAGAGTATGAGGAGAGGTCTGTCGGTGATAGGTAACAGGGAAGACGGAAAGCGGAATTGCTGCAAAAGTAATGATGAAAATGGCACATGATACAATTTTGATACAAAATCGTGGAAAAGATAAAATAATTTTAAACTAACCTTAAGAGAAGAGCATCTTGAAAGTAGGAAGGAATACAGTTATGTCAAAAAAAGCACTGTATGACTCTCTGGTAAAGCATATTGTGGAGAATCAGAACCAGTTTTACCGTGCTGCTTATTATTATGTAAAAAACAGAGAAGCAGCACTTGATGTGGTACAGAATGCCATATGCAAGGCGTTGGAAAAATACGATAAACTGCAGAGCGAAGAAGCCATGGCGAGCTGGTTTTACCGGATTGTAATCAACGAGAGCCTGATGTATCTGCGGAAAGAGAAAAAGTACATAGCGTGGGATGAGTCGGAAAGCGATCTGTTAGAAGGGATCTATGAAGAGGCGGCTTATGAACCCAGGCTGGAAGTGGTCTCCAAAATTTCTGAGCTGCCAACGGAAATGCAGATCGTGATACAGCTTCATTTTTTTGAGGAAAAGACATTAAAGGAGATCGCGGAAATAACGGAGACGAATTTGAATACCGTAAAATCAAGACTGTATGCGGCCTGCAAAAAACTGGGAAAAGAACTGGAAAAAGAAGACGAAGAGCTTCTGACAAGATATGGAAAATCGTTAAAAAAGGCGGAGAGGGAAAGCCGGAATGAAGTGTAATTACTTTCAGGATGAAAAACTGGAATATGAAGAGATAGAGATCCCGGATGAGCTTTTATTTATGGTGCGGCAGACAGTTGCCGCGGACAGACGTAAAAAAGCGGCCGGAAGGCGTATGCGTGTGTTAAAAGCAGTGGGTTCTGTTGCCGCCGTGCTGTTTTTGTGCCTGACGATAGGGGTAAACAGTTCGTATGCATTTGCTGAGGCGGCGGTAAAGATACCGATCGTGAAAAGTGTGGCAAAAGCTGTGGTGATCAGAAGCTACAGGCCGGAGATCCTTGCTGTGTATGAGGAAAATAAGGTGAGTAATCCCTCTGAGAAGACGCCGGTGCAGCAGGAGGATCAGCCTGCCATGAGCGGGGAGATGGTGAGCGGTAACGATGCGCCCATAGAAGAGGAAGAGACGGAGATGCCTGCACAGACCGAACCCACAGGGCAGGAAGCGGAACCGGAACAGGCGCTCACGGGGATTGATGCTTGGAAAACGGAGATGACTGTAGAGAAACTGAAGGAAGTAACGGTAATCTATACACCGGAGATGGAAAAGAAGTATGCGGATACGCCGGAAAAACTTCGGACCATACTGCTTGCACAGCTTCCCGGAAAAGATATCGCGCTGTATGGTTACCATGAAGGCGGCAGCCTGGCCGGGGTAATACTCCTTGCAGGAGATGAATGTCAGTACTTTGACTGGAATTATATGAAAGAAAACGGGAAACTGCCGGAGCTTACCTGCGCGGATATCGATGGAGACGGGACAGAGGAAATCATGGTTTCTCTTTATAACAGGACGGATCAAAAGAGAGAACTGTCAGGAGAAACTGCGAAGGAAGCGCAGGAAAAAAGTTCAAAAGAGTCGGTGAAGGAGATATCAAAGGAAAGTATACCAGCCCCCGGGGAAGAGCTCAAAACAGAAACAGATAAAACAGAAGATACCCTCAGTGAAAAAGATAAGGAGATATTTTCTGACGGCAGTACCGGAGGAAAAATAGAGGAAGCGCTTCCGTCGGTTTCCGGTAATGATGTGATGCTACCCACGGAGAGCGAGGAAGAAGCAGAAGAGTTCCCGGGAGAACTTTGGGTAGTAACGCCGCAAGGAGATATCTGGGAGGCGTCAGTGCTTTCTGTAGACGATTACGAAAGCCAGATCCTTCACCAGATCAAGGCAACATATGAGCCACGGACAGGAAAGATTCGTTTATATATTGGGGAAGAACCGTTTGGAATTTCTATGACAGGGCCTGTCGGCTTAACATATGAAACAATAGATCTGGCTCCAAATAGGAACTTTATGATAAAGGAAGGCATTTTCCTACAGTTTCAGATGGAAGTTTCCCTTCTGAAGGAAGATGGAGAAAAAGTGCGAGTGCTTTTAGAGCCGGAACTGGAGGCTGAGATCCATCTGGAAGATAACTCTCTTATTCTGGAAAGTATTCAGGAATTATAAGATGAAAAGGAGCTATATTCTCAGGGAGGAGGAAGAACTACTTCGTAAGGATCCTGTTAAAGCCCCCCGAAAAGTCAGAGCCTGGTTTTTCGGGGGGTTATTTAATACAGTCAGATATAGCTTTGTATGCAGGAATCAGTCGGTCTCTTCGTCAATAAGCTTCATAAT
Source organism: uncultured Lachnospiraceae bacterium (assembly GCA_910578085.1). Lineage (GTDB taxonomy): Bacteria > Bacillota > Clostridia > Lachnospirales > Lachnospiraceae > 1XD8-76. The sequence continues at coordinate 91,115 of CAJTPM010000007.1, forward strand.
AGAGCTGATGGAACTCATCTGCAGAGAACCGGTCATGGCATCAATGTAAATCTGCCGGGTAAAATATAATTCCTGCACTTTTTCAACTAATAACTCCGGTGTCAGATGCTCCTCCTGAACAACCATGCTGAATCCCTGGGACTCAAAAGAAGCGGCATTCAGAATCTGGTCACCCCGGCTTGCAGCAGCAGGCAGCGGGATCAACAGGTTAGGTTTTTTCAGTGCCAGAAGTTCACAGATTGCGTTGGCGCCTGCCCTGGAAATAATGACGTCTGCCATAGCGAAAACATCTTTCAATTCCGCTTTGAGATATTCAAATTGTCTGTAACCGCTCACATTAAGCAGCTGATTATCTATCTTGTCTTTACCACAAATATGAACTACCTGGAAATCTGTTAATAATGGATCCAGGGCCTCTCTGACGACCTGATTGACACTGGCGGCGCCTAAGGATCCGCCGATTACCATTACAACAGGCTTTGAGGTGGTAAAATTGCAAAGATCCAGTGCGGCAATCTTATTTCCACTGGAAAGCTCTTCTCGAATGGGTGAACCAGTGAGCACTGCCTTTTCTTCCGGCAGCATTTTCAAAGTTTCCGGGAAATTGCAACAGACTTTTCTGGCGATGGGAATGCATAGTCTGTTAGCAAGCCCTGGCGTCATGTCGGATTCATGGATAATACAGGGAATCCCAAGAGATGCCGCTGCCCTGACAACGGGAACACTGACAAAACCACCTTTGGAGAACAGAACATCAGGTTTCTCTTTTTTTAAGATCTTTTTTGCTTCCGCATATCCCTTTATGACACGGAAAGGATCGGTCAGATTTTTAAGATCCAGATATCTTCTGAATTTGCCGGTTGCAATGCCATAGTACCGGATCTCTGGAAAATCTGAAATCAGTTTCTTTTCAATTCCATCGTAGGAGCCAATATAAACTATTTCATATCCTGCTTCCTTTAAATGAGGAATCAGAGCTATGTTCGGTGTGACATGACCGGCAGTCCCGCCGCCTGTTAAAATAATTTTCTTTGACATGAAAAACCTCCCGGATTACTGACTGACAAGTGCCGCTTCCAATGCTTTTGCTAACTGATCAGGGCAGGAGGTGGGCTTAAAGCCGCATTTCAATCCCTTTAACCGCCTGATGGCTTCTTCGGCAGGCATTCCCTGTATCAGAGCAGCGACACCCTGTGTATTCCCGCTGCAGCCTCCTGTAAACCGAACATTTTTAACAATGCCGTTTTCTAATTCAAAATCAATAGCTTTGGAGCAAACGCCTGATGGTGTGTAATGCATAATTCTTCTCTCCTTTCCGTTTGTATATTATCTGAGACTGTAAATCAGATCTTTTAGACAACAGAGCCCTTTTTCTGTTGACAGGATTCCCCATTAAAAAAGAATTATAGCAGAAAAAGATGTCCTTTTCCAGAGAAAGAAAGAAAAAGCAGTCATATTTTGAAAAAGCCTGTTGATATTTTTCTGTTGAGTTTGACACTTTTTCCGGCTTATACTGAAATCGAGCTGCTGTATTTCAGGCGGCAATACAGGAATAAGCGAAGCGTTGCGAGTCTGCTTAGCTCGATAAACCCAAATATACTAAAACAGGAAAAGGAGTATACAACATGAAAAGTTTTTATACAGAGCATAAAATACTTGTCGGTACAATATTATTATTGTTTATTTTCAGCCTGCTATGCCAGATTTTAATAGGTTTTCTTTACCAAAATATGATAAAGGAGACTTATAATATGTCATCTACAAAAAATAAAATGTTGAAAAAATGTAAACTGAAATTTACAAATCGCTATGAATTACATGAAAAGGTGGTAAATATCCCTGTTTTTGTGGACAAATTCATACATAGCATCAAATTTGGACCATTTTCTGTGAGAGGGCTGCAGCATTTCAGCGGACAGATGCTTTTACTCTCTGTTTTTGTTACAGGTGCAGGTGCCTGCAGAGCAATTATTACAGAAAAAACGATAGGTGAGATACTTTCTTATTATGTGCTTGTTTTTATAATTCTCTATGCTTATTTTTCCATTTCGGCGGCCGTTGATCTCAAAGGAAAAAGAGAGATTTTAAAAACAAATCTGGTAGATTATCTGGAAAATAATATCAGTGTACGGATTCCTCAATCAAAAAAAGAGCAGGAGAGGCTGGATCAGCTGGAGAAAGAGGCTGAAAAAGAAGCATATGAAGAAAAAGGGGATATACGTAAAAGGGAACACATGGAGGAAAAAGCAGAAAAAAGGGAGCAGAAAGAGTTGAGAAGAGCGTCAGAGAGAACAGACAGAAAACAGACTGAGATCGCGGACTTTGCAGCTCATAAAAAACAGGGAGCAGAAAAAAAACTGGCACCTGAGGAGGAGGAAGAATTAGAAGGACTTTTGATGGAATTATGGAAATTCTATTGAAAGAAGATCACATCTTTGTTAAACTAAAACTGATAAAAGTGAACAGGAATGTAAAGGAGTGAAAAAATGAGCAAAGTAACATTTGATTATTCTAAAGCGGCATCCTTTATTGCGGCACATGAAGTAGAAAACATAAAAAAGCCCGTAATGGATGCAAAGGAAGTTCTGGTGAGCAGAAGCGGAGCAGGAAATGACTTTTTAGGCTGGATTGATCTTCCGGTAAATTATGATAAGGAAGAGTTTACCAGGATCAAAAAGGCGGCGGAAAAGATTCAGAGCGATTCGGAAGTGCTTCTGGTGATCGGTATTGGCGGTTCCTACCTGGGAGCAAGAGCGGCCATCGAGTTTTTGCGCCACAGTTTCTACAATATTGTGGACAAGTCTGTCAGGAAGACGCCGGAAATTTATTTCTGTGGAAATTCCATCAGTTCTACTTATTTAAAGGATTTGATGGATGTGATCGGAGACAGAGACTTTTCCATCAATATTATATCCAAATCTGGTACTACTACGGAGCCTGCCATCGCATTCCGCATTTTTAAGGAAATGTGCGAAAAGAAATACGGAAAAGAAGGCGCAGCAAAGAGAATTTATGCGACCACTGACAAGGCAAGAGGAGCGCTTAAAAAACTTGCTACAGAAGAAGGGTATGAAACATTTGTTGTGCCCGATGATGTAGGGGGACGTTTCTCTGTTTTGACGGCGGTAGGACTGCTTCCCATCGCGGTTTCCGGAGCGGATATCGATAAGCTGATGGAAGGCGCGGCAAGCGGCAGAGAGATGGCTCTGAATGATGCGTTTGAAAAAAATGGTGCGCTGCAGTATGCGGGAATCCGCAATATCCTGCTCCGAAAGGGAAAATCGGTTGAGGTACTGGCAAACTATGAACCTTCCGTGCATTTTGTTTCTGAATGGTGGAAGCAGCTTTTCGGAGAGTCTGAGGGAAAAGACCAGAGAGGTATTTTCCCTGCAAGTGTGGATCTGACCACAGATCTGCATTCCATGGGACAGTTTATTCAGGATGGCGCCAGAATCCTCTTCGAGACTGTGATCAATGTGGAAACAAGCAGAGAGATCCTGACGATCGGGGAGGAACCGGTGGATCTGGACGGATTAAATTATCTTGCAGGACAGACCGTGGATTTTGTCAATAAATCTGCGATGAACGGAACCATTCTTGCCCATACGGACGGCCAGGTGCCCAATCTGGTGGTCAGGATTCCGGAGGTAAACGAGTTTTATCTGGGACAGCTTTTCTATTTCTTTGAGTTTGCCTGCGGTGTGTCAGGTTATATGCTTGGTGTGAATCCTTTTAACCAGCCAGGCGTGGAAAGTTATAAAAAGAATATGTTTGCGCTGCTTGGAAAACCGGGTTACGAAGAGCAGAGAGAGGCACTGCTTAAAAGGCTGTAAAAGTTAAAATGCCAAATGGTATATTTTTACCGCACTTCAGGTTATGAAATAACTGAGGTGCGGTTTTTCTATAAAAGGATAAAAAATAAAAAGCAGAAAAAGGTAAAAAAATGTGAAATGAGTGTTTGTCATGCATAGAATTTTGTGATAGGCTGATATCGTAAAGCTGATGGCGTGGCGAAGGATACGACAGAAAACTTCTGATCTTCGACGGAATAAAAACAGCCGCAGCATATTGACAGATCTTATGAGAGGGAATGGATTTATACCATGACTACCGAAAAAATAAAGTATCCTCTGAAAAATAAACTGATCGTTCTGGTTCTTGTGGCCATGGTCCCGATTCTCTATGTTGCGATCTATCTGATCGTTTCGCTTCTGAATTATAGCCGTGCCTATGATCAGATCGTCAGCAGTATGACGCTTGCCAATAATTATAATATGAACTTTAAGGATGAGATGGATGAGAGCCTCTATAAACTGGTAGTCAGCAATGTGACGTTCGATACGATTGATGAGGACGGAACATTAAAAAATCCGTATACGCTGATCGATGAACTCAGGAAAGAGGGGAATAACCTGCTTGGGATGACCACGGACAGGGAGAGCAGAGTCTGGCTGCAGAGCCTTTTGCGAAATCTGGATACGCTGGAAGACAGAGTGGATGATATTCGGGAAAACCAGGAGGCTGAAGGACAGTACGAGAAAAATATAGATATGCTGTACAATGATATTTATATTTTAACAGAACTGATACAGGACGATATCCAGTATTATATATACTATCAGACCAGAAGCATCGAGCAGTTGAAAATACAGCTGAATACGGAAGTTGAGCATGTTATCATTATCAGTGTTTTATTGGGAAGCGGGATTGTTTTTACAGTAATTTTAATTACCGGTGCCATTTTAAACAGTATTACTGAACCGATTCAGGAACTGTGCCGGATTACCAGTCAGATCGCGGAAGGAAATTTTTCGGATCGGGCGAAAATGCAGACGGAGGACGAACTGGAGGTACTGTCGGACAGTGTGAACGATATGTCGGAGAACCTGGAAGTTATGGTACACCAGATCAAGGAGGATGAGCGCAAAATGCGGCATGCGGAGCTCAGACTCTTACAGGAACAGATCAATCCCCATTTTCTGTATAATACTTTGGATACCATTGTCTGGCTGATTGAGGGAGATGATCCGAATAAAGCAGTGGATATGGTGGTGGCGCTCTCAGAATTTTTCAGGCTGGTATTGAGTAAAGGGAAAGAATATATTACGATCAGCGAGGAAGAACAGCATATCCGGGGTTATCTGGAGATTCAGCAGGCGCGTTATCGTGATATTCTGGATTATGAGATCAGCATAGATCCGGCGCTGTACCAGTATAAAATATTGAAACTGACGCTGCAGCCTCTTGTGGAAAACTCCCTGTATCATGGGATCAAATATAAACGGGCAAAGGGTAAAATATGGATCACTGGAAAGCTGGAACAGGGGAAGGAAAAGAAAGCGGACAGAATTTTACTCTGTGTGGAGGACAATGGTGTCGGTATGGAAAAGGAAGAGGTAGATCGTCTGCAGACAGAGATCGGTAAACCCTGTAAAGAGACAGAGAAAGGATTCGGCCTTGCCAATGTTAATGAGCGTATCCGTATGAATTTCGGCATGGAATACGGTATGACAATAGAATCGGAGAAGGGCAGCGGGACAAAGGTGAAGATCGTTATTCCCGCCGTAGAGTTTTGTGGCAAAACGCCTGGCGAATTGCTGCAGAAGGATGCGGGAGTGGAGAATAAAGGGGAAAACAGATGAAAAAAACGGTAGGGAAACTGAAAGAACTGATTTTTGGACATGTGAGTATTTTAATTTTTATGCTGTGTATTGTCCCCTTTGTATTTATAAGTAAAGAACTGTTTCAGGGAATCGAAGTGGAGCAGGCGCCTTCGGAATCTGAGGATCTAATCGTAGTGGGTGTTTCACAGCTTGGCAGCGAATCCGACTGGCGGACAGCGCATACGCTCTCCATTCAGAATACGCTGACAAAAGATGCGGGTTATTTTCTGAATTTTAATAATGCCAGGCAGATACAGGAAAATCAGATCAAGGCGATCCGCAGCTTTGTATCCCAGCGGGTAGACTATATTGTATTTGCGCCACTTGTGGAAACAGGCTGGGAAACGGTATTACAGGAGGCGAAAGATGCAGGGATTCCGGTGATTCTGATTGACCGTATGGTAGAGGTAAAGGATGATTCTCTCTATACAACATGGATCGGAACGGATGCGGAGGAAGAAGGCAGGAAGGCAGGAAGATGGCTGGAGCGATACCTGCGGGAAGTAAACAGACAATCGGAGGCGATCAATATTGTAGTATTGCAGGGAACACTGGGTTCTACAGCGGAGATCGGCAGGACGGAAGGCTTTGAGGAAATTGCTTCCCATCATGACAACTGGAACATTCTTGAATCAGCTACGGGGGAATTTACGGCTACCAGAGGAAAGGAAGTCATGCAGCAGATGCTGCGCCGCTATCCGGATATTGATGTACTGGTATCCCAGAATGACGATATGACCATGGGGGCCATTGAAGCGATGCAGGAGGCCGGTGTCAGTTTCGGGGAGTATGGGGAAGTCACGGTTATTTCATTTGATGCCATTCATGATGCCCTGGAACTGGTGAATGACGGAAAAATCAATGTGGATATCGAATGTAATCCGGTACAGGGTGATTATATAGATAAAATCATACAGAAACTGGAGAACGGAGAAACGGTAGAAAAAAGTTATATTGTCAGAGAGAATGTATTTACAAAAGATAATGTGGCAGAAGTTTTGGATAACAGGACATATTAGGATGTTTTAACAGGGAGAGCAGGCAGATGTTAAAAGTATTTTTGGTGGAAGATGAGAGTATTGTCAGAGAAGGATTGAAAAATAATATTCCCTGGCAGGAATACGGTTATCAGTTTATGGGAGAGGCAAGCGATGGTGAGATGGCATTGCCGATGATCCGGAAAGTTCGTCCGGATGTGCTGATTACGGATATCAAAATGCCGTTTATGGATGGACTGGCGCTCAGCCAGATTGTAACGCAGGAGATACCGGATATCAGAATTATTATTATCAGCGGTTACGATGAGTTTGAGTATGCCCAGCGGGCGATCCGTGTGGGCGTGGAACAGTATCTGCTCAAGCCTGTTACAAGGGGAGCTTTGAGGAAAGTACTTCTGGAGATCCGGGAAAAAATTGAAAATGAAAGAGAGCAGAAAAACTATCTGGAGACCTTTCAGAATGAAATGAAAGAATATGAGGAATATTCCCGCAGAAATTTTCTGGAAAAAGTTTTCGGGGGGGGTACTCTCAGTACAGCAGATCTACGAGGAAGCGGCAAAAATTTCACTGGAACTGGGTGGGCCCTGCTATAATCTCGTGCTGCTGAATCTGCAGGTAAAGAGACAGAATACGGAGTTTGGCGCACCGGAGCCGGAAGGCTTTGGCAGAATACGGGAAGAGCTCTTTCGATATTTCATGAGATTTCCCGAATATCTGGTGTTCCGCTGGAATATCAGTCTGTTTGGAGTTCTGATAAAAGGAGAGGCGGCACAGATGGAAGAGATGAAAGAACGCTGTGTACGCAATATGGAAAGGATCTGTTCGGGGGAAGAATTTTTCATGGAGTGGTATGTAGCGGCAGGGGAACCGGTAGAGAGGCTTTCTCTTTTGCCGGAATGCTATACAAAGGTAAATCATATTTTAGCTCATCGTTTTTTTAATCCAAAACAGCATATTCTGACAGAAAAAGATACAGAGGGATTTCTAGCGGGGAATGACACGAAAAGCTTTGATTCAGTGGACAGCGCCAAGGTGAATCCGGAGATTATTCAGGGATTTTTGAGAGAAGGAAAGCGGGAGGAACTGGGAGATTTTATAAATGGCTATCTGGCAGGGGTGAAAGATGCACTGGAGTCCCGGCTTTTCCGAGATTATCTGTTACTCAATATACGTTTTACGATCATCAGTTATATGGATAGTCTGGGGGTAGACAAGCAGGATTTTCTGCCGGAAGATGAGTATGACAGGGTGCAGGAGGTAGCCGTAAACAGCAGGGATATATATGAGTATATGCGGGAGCTGTTAGAGAGGGTGCTGACGCTTCGGGATAAAGAGAGTGAGAATCAGGGCAGGCGAGTAGTGAAAAAGGGATTGGAATACATTGAGGAGAATTTCAGTGAAGAGTCTCTTTCTTTAAATAGTGTGGCCGGTGCCATCGGTGTCAGCAGCAACTATTTCAGCAGTGTATTCAGTCAGGAAATGCAGATGACATTCATTGAATATGTGACGAAAAAACGAATGGAAAAAGCAAAAAGGCTGTTGCGGCAGACAGAAAAGCATTCCGGGGAGATTGCGGCTGAAGTGGGCTATAAGGATCCCCATTATTTCAGTTTTGTCTTTAAAAAGACTGTTGGATGTACGCCCAGGGAATACCGGAATGGAAAGTAGAATTTTCTGCAAAGACAGGTCTGACGGTGGTGAAGGCGGAGAAAGGACACCGAAGTTTAAACTGGTACAGATCTGCAGCTGCGCTTTACGGTAAGATGCCAGGATAGTTTCTGGGATGAGACCGAAGAACCTTTCATCAGTTTTATCAGCATCTGCGCTGCGGTGGATCCCATTTCGTGGTTTTTGTGGGATAAGGAGGTGAGCTGCGTGGAGGAAAGCTCACTGAGATAGGTGTTGTCAAAGCAGACAACACTGACGTCTTCGGGTACCCGCAGATTTTTACAGGTAAGTTCTTTCATAAGCCAATAGGCAATTTCGTCGTTGTAGCAGACAACAGCAGTAGCATCTTTTAACTGTTTTAAAATAAATTCGGATAAAAAAGCAGTATCCTGCCTTTTTTGCAGCGAGGCAAGCTGGACGGTATCATAGAAGCCGATGCATTCTTCACAAAAAGGTAGATTCTCATCTCGCAGAGCGGATAAAAATCCAAAATATCGTTCAATACCCTGGACATCATCTCTTTTAAAGATACCTGCGATTTTTCTGTGCCCAAGGGTGGAAAGGTATTTTCCAAGATAGTATCCACCCCCGTAGTTATCGTCTTTTATAAAGGGATAATCAGGCATGTTGCTGTAGTTTCCATGAAAAAACACAACAGAAGTCCCCTTGTCGGCAAGACGGTCGTAGAGGTCGTGATTTGGTGTTGGCATGCAGGTTTTGCATCCTTCACTTAAAATACCGCGGACAGGATTTTCCAGTAACTGCTGCAAAATCATACGTTCTGTGGAGATCTGATTATCCGTAATATGGACAGTGAAGGAAAAACCTGCTTCCTGCAGCGTGTTCCGCATATCCGCAAGGAGGCCGGGGTAAATATATTCTGTGTCGGAGCAGACTAAAACGGCTACAGTATTTTTTTCCTCTTTTCCGTATAACCCAGTGGTATAGGAACCGCTTCCCTGACGTTTTTCTATCAGGTGTTCTGCCTCAAGAACAGAGAGAGCCTTTCTGACAGTTTGACGGCTGATACCGTATTTCTGACACAGGGCAGCTTCCGTGGGAAGTTTAAAAGTGTCACCGGCATTTTCTTCTATGAGATTTTTCAACAGATCGGCAAGCTTACTGTATTTTGTGGACATTTCAACTTTCCTCCAGGTGCAGAACAGATTCCTTTTATTATAAACTTTTTTGGCCGGCAGAATCAATCTGATTTTTGTGTATTTTTACTGAAATTTTATCTGGAATTTTGCACATAATTATGAATTGACAAAAAAGGAGAGGAAAAATATAATAAAAGAGTAAACGATTACTCAAAAATATAAATACGCTCTTAAAAGGGCGGTTATTTTATCCCGGTTGAGTAAACGATTACCCAACGAGACAATTTTTGGTGATCACAGGAAAAGGAGGGAAGAATAAGAGAAGTAGTATGGCAGTTGTAAATGAGTAGCAGAGAGGCATGATGTAATGATGGGTGATTATGTATTGCAAATGAAAGAAGTGTCAAAAAGTTTTGGGGGAGTACATGCTCTCAAAGAGGTTGACCTGAATTTGAGGAAAGGAGAGGTACTTTGTTTAGTCGGAGAAAATGGAGCCGGAAAATCCACCCTGATGAAAATTTTATCCGGTGTGCTTACTCCTGATAAAGGAGAGATCATATTGAAGGGAGAAAAAATGTCCATTCGGAATCCGGCTGAGGCCTATAGGGCGGGGATCAGTATCGTACATCAGGAACTGATTCAGATACCGTCCATGAGCGTGGCGGAAAATATCTATCTCGGACGATATGACACAAAAGGTGGTTTTATCAGTTTCAGAAAACTTGTGGAGCGGACAGAAGAACTGATGGAAAAACTGGATATTTATTTTGATCCGGAGAGCAGGCTTTCCACTTACAGCGTTGCGCAGAGACAGCTGATAGAAATATTAAAAGCGTTGTCTTACGATGCATCTATTATTATTTTTGATGAACCTACCGCTGCGCTGACAACGGATGAGTCGGAACTTTTGTATAAGATCATCCGCAGGTTGAAAAAAGAAGGCCTTTCCGTCATTTTCATTTCCCACCGGATGGATGATATTTTTGCAGTGGGAGACCGGCTTTTATGTCTGAAGGATGGGGAGGTTTCCGGAGAGGCTGACGTAAAGGAGATTACTGTTCCGGAAATCATCAGAATGATGGTGGGACGGGAATTTTCCAGAGAACAGAAAAAGGAGAGAGAACAGACGAAAGAGGTTATATTCTCGGTACAGAATCTCACAAATAAAAAACTGCAGGATATCAGTTTTGATTTGAATAAAGGGGAAGTGCTGGGAATAGGCGGATTGATCGACGCCGGGAGAACGGAAGTATTGCGGGCTGTTTTCGGTATTGATCCCTGCGGGGGGACGATGTTTTTTGAGGGAAAACCGATCTGTAATAAAAGTCCCAGGGATGCCATAGCAAACGGTTTCTCCTTTGTGCCGGAGGACAGAAAGGATCAGGGGCTGATCCTTATGGCGGATATCCTGTCAAATGTGGAATTAAATATCCTGAAGAAAGTGTCCTGCGGGGGATTTATGATTCGGCAAAAAGAGACAGGAATGGTCAACAGTTTTGTGGAAAAGCTGGAGATTAAGGCCAGAAATATTTTTACACGAGTCGGGATGCTCAGCGGCGGCAACCAGCAAAAAGTGGTCATAGCCAAAAGCCTTTCTTCTGAGCCCAGAATCGTTTTGCTGGACGAACCTACCAGAGGAGTGGATGTGGGAGCGAAAGCGGAGATATACAGTATTATTGAAACGCTTGTGGCAAATGGTGTCTCCGTGATTATGGTTTCCTCGGAACTGCCGGAACTTATCAGCATCAGCGACCGTATCATGGTGATGCGGGAGGGCAGGATGACGGGAATTATGGACGCGAAAGAGGCTACGGAAGAGAAAATTATGGAGATGGCGGTAAATTGACAGGAGACAGGAAAGTGAATAAGAAAAAAGAGTCAAAAAACAATATATTTAATGCCATAGTGCGAAATCCAAATTCTATGGGACTGTTTGGTATTATCTGCATGATCATTACGTTTGCTGTTGTGGTACAGCTCAGCAACAGTGTATTTCTATCCAGAGAGAATATGTTCAATATTTTAAAACAGGTAGTTACTTACGGGTTACTGGCAATAGCGATGGCAGTCCCGTTAATTAACGGAAATTTTGATATGTCCATTTCTGCCAGCGCCGCTCTGTCCGGTATGATAGCGGCAATATTGACTACTGCCGGCTTTGCAGGAATAAAAATGGGTTTTGCTTTGGCTGTGTTCCTTTCGGTTTGTGTATGCGCGCTGGTAGGACTGATCAACGGGCTGATCGTGACATATACCAGAATTTCACCGTTTATCGTCACGCTGGGGACGCAGACAGCAGTGAAGGGGATCGTTTATATTATCTGCAAAAATAAGGCGGTAGGAGGCCTGGGAGAGACATTTACTTTTTTGGGTTTCGGCAGTGTAGCCGGTGTTCCGGTGTCGGTTCTTATTCTTCTCGCTGTTTTTGTGATTATGGGGATTGTGCTTCGCAAAACTACCTTTGGAAGAAAAATTTATGCCAATGGCGGAAACTATACGGCAGCTTATTATTCGGGAATTGACGTAAAGCGGACAAGAGTGCTGGCGTATGTGGTGAGCGGTATGATCTCCGCAATTGCCGGAATTTTACTGACGGCACGTTCCGGTTCCGCTCAGCCCACGGCGGCAGAAGGGTATGAGGCGACGGCAATTTCAATCTGTGCCATGGGCGGTGTAGCAATGCATGGCGGAGATGGTTCTGTGACCGGCATATTGTTGGGAGCGATCATGATGGGCATGATAAGCAACGGTATGAATCTGATGAGAATAGGTTCTAACTGGCAGTATGTAGTGAGAGGCGTTATTTTGATTGTCGCCGTATTTTATTCCCAGGTCATTGGGGATAAAGCGGCTAAAAAATAAACAAAAAAGGAGGATGGCAGTATGAAGAAACTAACAGCAACTATTTTAACTGCAGCCCTGGCATTTGGGCTTATGGCCTGTGGAAGTGAGAGCGCGGAGCCAAAAAAGCCGGAGGCGGAGACAGCACCGGAAACAGTACAGGAGGCAGAACCGGAAGGGGAAGAGGATAAGAAAGTGATCGCAGTTTTACCCCAGTCAATGGCTCAGGAGTTTGGCGCTGATGTTGTTTCGGCAGTGGAGAAAGCGTGTGATTCCTACGGATATGAATGTATCGTGCTGGATCCTGACCTGGATCTGAGCACACAGATCAGTATGATGGAAGACTTGATCGTGCAGAAGGTGGACGGCTGTATTTTCTCAGCCATCGATACGACTTCCATGGGAGCTATTGTAGAAGAGCTGAAAAACGCAGGGATCAAGGTAGTGGACTTTGACTGTACCGTGGATGAGGGAAATGCGGATGCCAGCATCAAGAGCGACGACTATCAGGGCGGATATCTGGCGGCCAGTATTCTGATGGAGAAAGTAAATGATCCGCAGGCAACGATAATTGTTTATGGAACCTCTTCCACTATCGGTACGGGTTATCTGAGGAATTCAGGGTTTCATGCTTATATGGAAGAAAATTATCCGGATGTGACAATTGTAGAGACAAGACCATCAGAAGGCGCAGGCACGAGAGACGGCTGCCGCACCTGGGCGGTGGACATGCTGACAGCATATCCGGAGGCGAAAGGGTTTTTCACTTTTTATGGCGACGGGGCGATCGGAACGTACTTTGGCGTAAAGGACAATGGCCGTGAAGATATCACGATAGTGGGATATGATGCCAGTGCGGAACAACAGGAGATCATGATCGCCGACGGAAGCGGCTGCATTTTACAGGCGTCTGTGGCGCAGTATCCGAAAATGATGGGCAGAATGGCTGTAGAGACGATGAAGGAGCTTTTTGAGGGCACTTATACAAAAGAAGGTGCGGAAGACATTATATACATTGAACCAGGTGTATTAAAAGCGGAAGAAGCTGAAAATTATGAGGAAAAGGAGTAAAAAGAAAAAATGACAGAATTTTTGACCTATACCAGTGCGCAGGAAATAGTGGAGACAATAGAGGAAATCAGAACACAGCTGCAGGAAAAAGGAGGTATCCGGAATTTATACCTTTTAGGATGCGGCGGTTCTCTTGCAGGATTATATCCTCTGGATTATTTTATGCGCAGTGAGGCAAAGAACATTTCCTGCAGAAGCATGAATGCAAATGAATTTGTGTATGATACGCCGAAGGGCTGCGGGGAGAACAGTATTGTGATCTGTATGTCACTGGCCGGAACAACGCCTGAAACCGTTGCCGCGGCCAAAAAGGCGGAAGAAGTGAATGCAACTGTCATTACGATGAGCCTGACAACGGATTGTCCGCTTGCACAGTACGGCAGATACCATTGGACCTATGGCAGTGAGCTGCGTGGGAACTGCAGTTATCAGGATGTAAATCTGGCGAAAGTGCTGCGCTTTGGCATGGAACTTCTGAGGATCGAGGAGGGATATGAAAAATATGAGAAAGGGGTGGCGGCTTTTGAAGTATTAGACGCACTTTGCGCGAAAGCCAAAAAACAGGTGTCTGACCGGGCTGTGAAATTTGCGGAGGAACATAAAGATGATGCAGTGATCTATACTCTGGCAAGTGGCGCCACTTACTGCGCCGCGTATATGCAGACGATCTGCATGTTTATGGAGATGGAGTGGATCCACTCCGGTACGATCCATGCAGGAGAACTTTACCATGGACCTTTCGAGATTACAGATAAGAATACGCCGTTTTTCCTGTTTGTGAATGAGGGAAGGACACGTTTTCTGGATGAGAGAGCAGTGCGTTTTCTTGAAAAATATTCAGGGCGGGTGACGATCCTGGATGCAAAGGAACTGGGTATCTGTATCATTGATCCGGAGGTGGTGGATTACTTCAACCCGATATTACTGTGGTCCTGTGCTGTGGAATATACGAGAGCACTGGCTGATGCGAAAAAACATCCGCTGCTTCAACGCAGATATATGTTTAAAGTAGAATATTAAAGAGAAGACATATGATTAATTTTTATTGTATCGGAAGAAATAATGTAGATGTATATCTAAAATATAATATGGTCTATCCGGGAGGAAACTGCAGTAACGTAGCTGCTCATTTTGCAAAATTTGGGTACGGTGCGGCGTTGGTAACTGTGGTGGGACAGGATGTTCTCGGGCGGCTGCAGTTAAAATCTCTGGAGAAACTGGGTGTGGATGTATCGGGCAGCCGAATGGAGAAGGGGCAGACAGCATGGTGTTTCATATTGCATGAAAAGGAAAACCGGAAGTTTGTCAAATCGGATCTGAGTATTTTTCGTACATACCCTCTGATGAGAGCGGACGTAGAGCATGTGAGAGAAAAAAAATATGATTCAATATACACGTCTGTATGTATAGAAAGCGCCTTTGCAGAGGGGGTTTTCGAGTCCCTTAAGGAGTATGGACTGCCGATCTGCTGTGATTTTGCGGATGGGTGGCAGGAGGAGGAATTGTATGAGGCCTGTGGCTTCATACAATATCCCTATCTGTCCTGTGAAAAATGTTCTCTTGAGGAGACAATGAACGTGTTAAAAGGCTGTGTGGAACACGGTGCGGCACTGGCTTTGGGGACAAGAGGAATGGATGGTTCCGTTGTGTATGACGGAAGAGCTTTTTATCACCAGAAGGCGTATCCGATTTCGGCAGTTGACACACTGGGGGCAGGAGATTCCTTTCTGGCAAGATTTTCGATGTGCTATTTTGAAGGCTTAAAACAGCTTAAAATGATAAAAATTGCCGGCGAGAAGGAGACGGAAAGGATTCTGGAACAGGCAAGGGGAGCCCTGATCAGGTACAGCCTGGATATGGCGGCACTGTACGCAGCCCATGTATGCAATGATTACGGAGGATTTGGCATGGGGATCCCCTATGAAACGTCTATGACGGGAGAGGCGGTACAGATATGAAATGGTCGCAGATTGCAATGGGAAATTTCACTTATTACTATTATTCTTTTGCGTATTTTCTGGATGCCATGGAAAAACAGAATATTGACAGGATCGAACTGTGGCTGGCGGAACCGCATCTGTGTCTGGATGATTGCAGCTATGCCGGTATGCGGCAGTTTTCAAAAATGCTTCGGGAAAGAAACTTTAAGGTATGCTGCGTAACGCCGGAGCAGTATCAGTATCCGGTAAATATCGCTTCGTCGGATGCGGATACCAGAAAACGCAGTACCAATTATTTTAAGAAGGCCATTGATCTGGCGGCAGAACTGGAAGCGCCGAAAGTGCTTGTGGCAAGCGGCCATTGCCCCCAGGAAGAAAACAGGGAAGAGGCGTTTAAAAGAATGAAGGAAGTATTGACAGAGCTTGCGCATAATGCCTGCTTTAAGGGAGTTCAGATTGTTTTTGAACCTATGCCGCGCAAGATCGATCTGGTAAGAAGTGCCGCGGAAGTGAAGAAAATACTGGATGAAGTAGGATTTTATGAGGGAATCCGCGGGATGATGGATTTTGATATCTGTCTGCGGCAGAAGGATACACCGAAAAAGTATATGGAAATTCTGGGGAAGAAGAATATAAATCACATTCATCTGAACGATGGAAATCCCGGGGGACATCTGATTCCGGGAGAAGGTGTGCTGCCCATAAAGGAAGCGCTTGAAGAGCTGGAAAGTACAGGGTATACAGACGATATCTCGGTGGAAGTCACGAACAGTATTTATTATGAAGCTCCGGATGCGGCGACAGAGAAAATTCTGCAATTTCTGAGAGGACTGAAGATGTTTAAATGATTTTGACTTTTGTCCGGCTATCCTGTAAAATAAGGAAAATTACTGCATTTTGAGGGATAAGATTGAAAATAGAATTTTCAATCTTGTGTTTGTGTCTCAAATGAACATGCTTGCATGTTCGCTTGAGACATCAGGAGACAAATTATGGATGGTCAACTGGTTACTATTAAAACGATATCTGAATTGGCTGGAGTATCTGTGGCGACGGTGTCCAGAGTAATCAATCAGAATGGACGTTTTTCCAAACAGACGGAAGAGCGGGTCCTCTCGATTATTAAAGACTGTGGATACCAGCCCAATGAGCTTGCCAGAGGCCTCAGAACTAATAAGGCGAAGGTAATCGGTGTGATTGTTCCGGATATTACGAATGATTTTTTTTCACGGATCACCCTGGAGATACAGAAAAACCTTTTGAAGGAAGATTACGTTTCTATTATATGTAATACGGACGAATCAAAAGAGATTGAGCAGATCCATTATAATTCTCTGAAAAATCTGCGGGTATGTGGTATGATCGTGGCCGGGCAGGGCGTGGGGAGCATCAATAAACCGGATGTTCCAACGGTATATATAGACCGCTCTGTCCAAAAGCCCGATCAGGAGATGGAGGATGCTCCCATTATCTGCAGCGACAGCCGCTATGGGGCCTGTCTTGCAACGAAGAAGCTGATTGAAGAAGGATGCAGAAATATCTGTATTGTATGTTTCAGTAAACAGGCTGTGGAAAAAAACCTGCGGTTTCTGGGATATGCGGATGCCATGAGGGAAGCCGGTTTTTCCGTAAAGGATGAAAATATATATGTTGTAGACCGCGGTGATAAAGAGATTGGATATCAGGTTACACGGAAAATGCTGTCAGAACGTTCTGATGTAGACGGCATTTTTTATTCCATGGACTTTTTAGCGCTCGGTGGAATCGTGGCAGCTACGGAGTTGAAGATATCCATACCGGAAAAGTTAAAAATTGTGGGATTTGACGATGTCATGATCAGCGATATGGTAAACCCGCCTCTTACAACCATCCATCAGGATGTTCCTGAGATTGCCGGAAAAGCTGTGGAAACTTTGATGGCAATGATGAAGAATGAAAAAATTGGATGGAAGCAGTACATAGTACCCGTTAAACTGGTGCAGAGAAAAACAACATGAAAGAGTTTCGAAACAGTTATAATTTTACCAAATATGGTTATATAGAATTTTCATTAAAGTAAAAATTTTTCTTTTTTTCAGATACATCTTAAAAAATCCAATATTTTTCAGGGATCCTTTTCTTATTTTAGGCAATTTGGCATATATTCTACAGAGAGATTATAAAGAAAAAGATCTTTCTATTTCAAAAAAATATTAAAATATCGAACAAAATCTTTAAAAATCCAACAAACAGAGAAAAATTTATACCAAAGATTGTCGTAATATACAAAAATTTGTATTGTTTAGAAGAGCGAAACTATATATATTGCACAATAATTGCTTGCTTTCAGAAATATAATACGCTAGAGTAAAGTTACGGAAACAGAAAATCTGTTCCGACGCAAAAAATAATTTCATTAGGGAGGAAAGAAAATGAAGAAAAAACTTGCGTTATTATTAGTTGCAGCAATGACAGTGTCAGGCCTTGTTGCTTGCGGCAACACCACAGAAGAGGCGGCAGCTCCGGCAGAGGAAGCAGCACCTGCAGAAGAGGAAGCACCTGCAGAAGAAGCACCCGCTGAGGAAGAGGCTCCTGCGGAAGAAGCAGCGCCTGCAGAAGACGGCGCGCTCATCAGTGTAGGTTTCGCACAGGTTGGACATGAATCTGACTGGCGTGCAGCTAACACGAAGAACTATCAGGACACTTTCAGTGCAGAGAACGGTTATGAGTTATCTTTCGTAGACTGTGACAACGACCATAACGTTCAGATCGAAACAGTTCGTGGTTTCATTCAGCAGGAAGTTGACTACATCTGCATCGCTCCGATCCAGTCCGCAGGTTGGGATACCGTTCTTCAGGAAGCACAGGATGCAGGTATTCCTGTTCTGATCGTTGACCGTGCGGTAGATGCAGCCGATACGATGTATACGACAGCGCTCGGCTGCGACATGGTTGCTGAGGGCGAAGCAGCAGGTAACTGGCTTGCTGAGTACTTAAACGGCGAAGCGGCAAATATCCTTGTTATTGAAGGTTCCGTTGGCGCATCTGCAACACTGGGCCGTACAGAAGGCTTCAACAACATCGTTGCGCAGAATGATAACTGGACAGTTCTTGACTCTCAGTCCGGTGACTTCACACAGGCTGGCGGACAGGAAGTTATGGAATCCTTCATCAAGTCCTACAAAGACTTCAACGTAGTTGTATGTCAGAACGATAACGAAGCATACGGCGCAATGGATGCAATGGATGCAGCTGGTATTACATACGGTGTTGACGGCGATGTTCAGATTATCTCTTTTGATGCAACACACGATGGACTGCAGTACACACTGGACGGCAAGATCACATGTAACGTAGAGTGTAACCCTCTGCAGGCAGGCTTTGCTGAGGAAGTTATCAGGAAACTGGAAGCCGGCGAGACAGTTGACAAGTGGACACTGGTTAAGGATGAAGCTTTCGTAGCACCTGGTATTGAGAGCCAGTATGCAGTAACCATGAGCCAGGAAGTTCTGGATGGCCGTGCTTACTAAAATGCAGGAAGATGCCTGAGGCCGGTTAAGATAGCGGTCCGGGAAAGGCAGATCTGATAGAACAATTAAAAAATGACGTAAAGGGGAGAGATCCCGGGGAGACTGGGGCTTTCCCTCTTTTACGCTTTTTGACGGAAAATATTGGCTGCTTTACGACAAATGTCAGGCAGCAACAAGTATTACCTGGGAAGAAAACTCTGGAAGGAGACGTCTACATGGAAAATAATGTTGTTTTAAGTATGAAAGGAATCTGTATGACATTCCCCGGTGTAAAAGCGTTGGAAAATGTGGATTTTCATCTGAAAAAGGGCGAGATCCGTGCGCTCATGGGGGAAAATGGAGCCGGAAAATCCACACTGATTAAATGTCTTACTGGGGTAAATAAGTTTGAAGCCGGAGAGATCTATCTGGATGGCATCGATGGTCCCATTGTCAATAAGGATACCATGGATGCACAGAAAAAAGGAATTTCTACGGTGTATCAGGAAGTAAATCTATGTCCGAACCTGTCTGTGGCGGAGAATCTTTTCATCGGCAGAGAGCCTATGACAAAGATCGGCACGGTAAACCGGAAAAAAATGAATGCAATGGCAGCAAAGCTGATGAAGGATTTGGATCTGGATATCGATGTCACTCAGAATCTGGAAGAATATTCTTTAGCGCTGCAGCAGATGATAGCAATTGCCCGTGCGGTGGATATGGACTGTAAAGTGCTGATTCTGGACGAGCCGACATCGTCACTGGACGATAACGAGGTGGCGAAGCTTTTCGGGATGATGAGAAGGCTCCGCGAGCAGGGTGTGGGAATCGTTTTTGTTACCCATTTCCTGGAGCAGGTCTATGAAGTGTGCGATGGCATCACTGTTTTGCGAAACGGTACTCTTGTTGGGGAGTACAGCATAGAGGAGCTGCCCCGCGTGAAGCTGGTTGCAGCCATGATGGGTAAGGATTTTGATGATCTGGCAAATATCAAGCCGGAAGGCAGCGGGGACAAATCGAAAGAGCCCCTTGTGATTGATGCAAAGGGATTGAGCCATGCAGGTACGATCAAGCCTTTCAATCTTGAGATACATAAAGGAGAAGTAATCGGTCTGACCGGGCTTCTTGGCAGCGGACGAAGCGAACTGGCGCGCGTGATCTACGGCGCGGACAGGGCGCAGACCGGGACTTTAAAAGTGAAAGAGAAAGAAGTATCGATCAAAAATCCCATCGACGCCATGAATCTCGGTATGGGGCTCCTGCCGGATGACAGAAAGGCGGAAGGTATTATCGGGGATCTGTCTGTACGGGAGAATATTATTCTTGCGATGCAGGCGAAACTGGGCATCTTTAAGAAGATTCCGATGGCGAAGCAGATCGAAATTGCGGATAAATTCATTGAGCTTCTGCAGATCAAGACGGCAAGCAGAGAGACGTTAATTAAACAGCTTTCCGGCGGTAACCAGCAGAAAGTTATTTTAGCCAGGTGGCTTGCTACAGATCCGGATTTCCTGATTTTAGATGAGCCCACCCGTGGTATTGATATCGGAACGAAGACGGAGATTCAGAAACTGGTGATCCAGCTGGCGGAGGAAGGCAAGAGCGTGATGTTCATCTCTTCGGAGATCGAGGAAATGCTCAGAACCTGTAACCGTATGGCGGTTCTTCGGGACGGCTCCAAAGTCGGAGAGATCAGCGGTGAGGAATTGTCTCAGGAAGGTGTGATGAAGGCGATTGCGGGAGGTGCTAAATAATGGATAAGATAAGAAAAATTACGAAGATGAAGCTGTTTCTGCCGATCTTCAGCATGATCCTCGTGATGATGATCAATGTGATCTATGATATCGCGACCGGGAATGCGCCGTTCAGCTTCTTCTCCATCAGTATCAACAACGGTATTCTGTACGGACGTCTGATCGACGTATTAAACCGCGGCAGCGAAGTGGCGATCCTTGCGATCGGCATGACATTGGTGGTATCCGCTTCCGCAGGAACAGATATCTCGGTGGGCTCTGTGATGAGTCTGTCCGGCGGCCTGTGCTGTATGCTGCTTGCAGGATATGGCGTCACCAACGTAAGCGAGTACAATGTACCGCTCTGGGTTGGTATGCTGGCAGGTATTGCGATCGCATGTGTCTGCGGCCTGTTTAACGGATTCCTGGTGGCCTATATGAACATTCAGCCGATGGTGGCCACCCTGATTTTGTGGTCTGCGGGCAGAGCCATCGGATTGCTTCTTTGCAACAGCAATATCGTTTATGTGCGTGTACCTTCTTTCCAGTTTTTCGGCGGATACTGCGGCATTATTCCGACGCCGATCCTTATCGCTGCGGCCTGTGTAGCCATCGCTGCGGTAGTGCTCAAAATGACGGCCCTTGGCACTTATATCCAGAGCGTGGGCATCAATAAAAGAGCATCCAGAATCTCCGGTTTTAACTCCGCGAAGATCATCCTGTTATGCTATGTGATCTGCGGTCTGTGTGCAGGTATTTCCGGTCTGGTGGCAACCTGCAGGATCTACTCTGCGGATACCAATAACATCGGTCTGAATATGGAGTTAGATGCGATCCTCGCGGTGGCGTTAGGCGGCAACAGCCTGGGCGGCGGTAAATTCAACCTTGCAGGTTCCATCATCGGCGCCTACACGATTCAGGCAATTACAACAACGCTGTATGCGCTGGGCGTATCCTCTGCGCAGGCGCCTGTATTCAAGGCTATCGTGGTTATTCTGATCGTAGTCATTCAGTCTGAACCCGTAAAGGCTTATTTCAAAAAACTGTCCGCTAAGAAGGCAGCAGCAAAGGAGGCGGTGCAGGCATGAAAAAATTAAAAATCGGTGGAAATAACATATTACTTGCTATCACGGTGGTCCTGTTTGTGCTCATGTATCTGGGCGGCTGTATCATCTATGCGGATAAAGGCTTTACACATTTTCAGACCTTCTTAAATGTTCTGATCAACAATGCCGGACTGATTGCCGTCGCAGCGGGCATGACCTGTGTGATGCTGACCGGCGGTATCGACATTTCCGTAGGCTCCCTGATCGCCATGGACTGTATGTTTCTGGCTGTAGGGATGGAGACCTGGGGGATGAAGAGCCCTGTGCTGATGGCGCTGGTTTTAGTCATCGGCGTTGTATTCGGTCTGGTGCAGGGCTACTGTGTTGCCTATCTGGAGATCCAGCCCTTTATCGTGACCATGGCGGGCATGTTCTTTGCCAGAGGTATGACGGCTGTGATCTGTAAGGATCAGGTGAGTATTGTATCGGATAAGCTGTTTACTGCAATCTCCGGTGCAAAGATCAGCATTCCGTTCGGTGGCTATGAAAATAAAAAAGGCATTTATCAGGTGCCCTTCATCCGTCCTACGGTCATTGTAGCGCTGCTTGTTGTGGTTGCGGTTTACCTGATGTTAAAATATACAAAATTTGGCAGAAGCATCTATGCGGTGGGCGGCAACCAGGTGTCGGCGACACTGATGGGCCTGAACGTGCGGAAAACAAAACTGTTAACCTATACGCTGAGCAGCTTTTTAACATCCATCGGCGGCATCTGTTACTGCTTAAATACCATGTGCGGTACGACCACACAGGCCGCAGGTCTGGAGATGGACGCCATCTCTTCCTCGGTTATCGGCGGTACGCTTTTAACCGGCGGCGTG
This sequence comes from uncultured Lachnospiraceae bacterium, assembly GCA_910578085.1. Lineage (GTDB taxonomy): Bacteria > Bacillota > Clostridia > Lachnospirales > Lachnospiraceae > 1XD8-76. The sequence goes on from CAJTPM010000007.1 coordinate 113,544, forward strand.
GGAAATGTGCTGGGTTCCCTGGTGGGCGTGCTGATCAACGGCACGATTTCGACACTGGTGAAAACCAATGGTAAGTTAGTGAGCTCCTGGGCTAATATCATTACGGCTATCCTGTTATGTTTCTTTATTCTTCTGCAGGCAGTTTTTGCCAAAATTAAAGAGAGCAAGAAAGCATAAGGATAACAGAATAACATTATTTTCCTGTAAGGACCTGCTTTTTGATAGGCAGGTCTTTACCATATCATTGGAATATCTGAGAGGAAAAAGATGGAAAAAACTTTGAAAAATCTATAAAATCCTTGACAAACATGGGAAAAACCTCTATATATAGATAGAGACGTTTTCCCGAAAATACGCAGTTTCAGGGAAAAGATTTCAGAAACCAAACGAAGTTATATAGGAGGATTTAGAATGAACAAAATGGAGTTAGTTGCAGCTGTTGCTGAGCAGGCTGAAATTTCCAAAAAAGATGCAGAGAAGGCAGTGAAGGCTTTCACAGATGTAATTGCTGACGAGTTAAAGAAGGGTGGAAAAGTTCAGTTAGTAGGCTTCGGTACTTTTGAAGTATCTGAGAGAGCTGCCAGAGAAGGCCGCAACCCTCAGAGTGGTAAGATGATGCAGATCCCTGCGTCTAAAGCACCTAAGTTCAAAGCTGGCAAGGCATTGAAGGACATGCTGAACGCATAAATGACAAAAGAGATGTGCGTGGACAGCGCACTGAAAAAGCCCGGGCAGCAGCTCGGGCTTTTTTCTGGCTTTCAGGTAAATAACGATCCGGGTATCAGGTGTATCCGGTAATGGGAGGGCTTATGAGATTAGATAAATATTTAAAAGTATCACGGCTGATCAAAAGGCGTACTGTGGCAAATGAAGCCTGCGATGCAGGCAGGGTACTGATCAATGAAAAACCGGCAAAAGCAGGGACGGCAGTGAAGGTTGGAGATATGATCACGATTCAGTTCGGCTCCAGGGAAGTTAAAGTAGAAGTGTTAGATGTATCGGAGGTGGTGCGCAAGGAGGAGGCAAAAGAAATGTACCGCTATCTGTGAGTTCCGGGAAAAGATGTAAAATATTGGAATCAGATGGACGTCCCGTTCATATATTATGTTAGGAAGGGGAGGAACGGGATGGAAGACTTGAGCAACTACAATGGTGGCAATCGCAGCCATGACAGGACACAACTGCGGACACATAAAATTACATTATCCGGCAGAAAAACCTGTACGATTACAGGCGTGAATGATGTGCTTTCTTTTGATGTAAATGAAGTATTGCTGGAAACCGAGCAGGGGATGCTGATGATCAAAGGGGCACAACTGCACGTGAACAGGCTTTCTCTGGATAAGGGTGAAGTCGACGTAGATGGCACTATAGATTCGTTGACGTATTCCGATGAAATGGGAGTAAAAGAAAAGACGGAATCCTTTTTTGCCAGGCTATTTCAATAGAGAAAAAGGAGAGCCATTATGAGCGAACTGGTGACGACAGAGTTTATTCTGTTTCTGTATGCCGCTTACTTTGGTATTGAGATAGCTTTTGTCTATGATCTGCTGCGCATTTTCAGAAGGATCGTGGGCCATAACAGACTTGCGATGGCTTTTGAGGATTTTCTGTACTGGCTCTGGGTAGGGGTGAAAGCCTTTCTGATGCTTTATGAATACCATAATGGCAGTTTACGCTTTTATACGATACTGGGTGTATGTAGCGGGATTTTTGTGTATACGGTATCTGTGGGAGCACTGTTTGTGAAATATAGCGCAAAACTGTTGAATAAAACAAAGGAGGGGGCCTTCAGGGCGGCAGGGAAAGCCGGTAAAAAAGCGGAAAGTGTTCTGGAAAAACCAAAACGGGCAATAAGATCGAAGCTGTATGCTTTGAAAGCACTATGCGGCAAAAAATGCAGGTATTTATGGAGAATCTTAAAAAAGAAGTTGACGGTATTTTATAAAATGTTTAAAATAATATTATGTAAACATTGAAGAGGAGAAAGGATATGGCGAGACGCAGAGTAGCATATCGAAAACAAAATCAGAATAAATTTGCCATGGTATTGGTTACGCTGGTGCTGCTTATGCTGATCGTGGTTGTAAATATCAGAAAAAGTGAACTGAAAGAGAAGCAGGCGGCATATATTGCAAGGCAGGAAGAACTGCAAAGAAAGATAGAGGATGAAGAGGCAAGAGCGGAAGAAATTGAAGAGTATGAGAAATATACACAAACTCAGAAATATATTGAAGACATGGCAAAAGAGAAGTTAGGGCTTGTATATGAGGATGAGATCGTCTTTAAGACGGAAGGAGAATGAGCTGTCCGGAAACGGGCAGCTTTTTTTGTTTGGCAAAGCGGACTTTGTTTGCTATTATAAAGTTCCAGTGCGGTTATTGTCGGAAAAAAATCCGGATTATGGGTGCGTTTTTGACAAACATCGCGCTTTCTGTCTGCCTATAATCATCACACAGAAAATTCAGATTACAAAATCAGAAAAAGGAGTGATGATGATGGAAGCAGCAGTATTACAGGATTATGAAAGGCGCAGACTGTTGGAATACGCAGATTCTTTCAGGGAACTGGCAGATTCGTTTCAAAATTTTGGCCTGGAGTCGGCGGCGGAAGAAGCGCTGTTATTAAAGAGAACGGAATTGCCGGAGGATGGGAATCCTCAATTGGCAGAAGAAAAAATGATACCGACAGAAGAGGAGAGGCAGCTTATTCTATGGGAAAGACAACTTTCGGAACAGCGCGGTATATTTGCGGGCCAGCTGCAGGAGATGTCACGTATGCTCTCGGAAATTGCAAAGCAGGAGAGAAATGCGGAAAAGATCAGCGAGAAAAAATACAGGCAGCTTGCAAGAGAGATGAAAGCGGAAGGCATTCTGGTAGGAGACCTTTTTTACATACGGGCAGCTGACGGGCACAGACAGTACAGTATACAGATGAGAACTGTGAAAACGATAAGTGTTTCTTCGGAGGATGTTGCGGGGCTTTTATCGGTACTTCTGGATACGCGTATTGTACCTCATAGAAACTGTGGTTATTTCCTATCCGGTGAATGGGAATACTATATGTTTCAGGAAGAACCCTGTTTTCATGTGCTGACTGGAACCGCGAAAGCGATCAAGCAGACGGAGAGTGTTTCGGGAGACTGTTTTGAGAGTTTTGAATATGGGGACGGGAAGGTGGCAATTTTGTTATCCGATGGAATGGGAGCCGGGGAAAGCGCTTTAAAATGCAGTGCGGCAGTAGTAGATCTGATGCAGCATTTTCTGGAAGCGGGGTTTTCCGTGGAAGCCGGTATGCGTCTGATCAACGGGGTTTTATTGACAGGCGGCGTGGGGCATTACACTTCTACCATGGATTGCTGTAATATCGACCTGTATCAGGGGACATGCCACTTTTATAAAGTTGGGGCGGCCCCATCTTACCTGAAACGGGAAAATCTGGTGGAGCAGATCTCATCAAGGAATCTTCCCTTAGGGCTGGTGGATAATCCGGAGAGTGAATCTGTGACAAGATTTCTGGAGGACGGAGATTATATTATACTGCTGTCGGACGGTGTGGCGGAAGCTATGAACCAGGGAATCGGAGAGGCGGCACTGCCGGAAGTGATCAGCCGTTTTCAGACAAAAAATCCCAGTGAACTGGCGGGGGACATTCTGACTTATGTATTACATCAGTGTAAAGGGGAGGTGCGGGATGATATGACTGTTCTGGTTACCGGATTCTGGGAGACGACAAGATAGGAAATACTTGCTTTTTGTGAGAGTTTACTATACAGTGAAAGAATGAGTGTGAAAGAGAAAGTAAAGGGATTTATCAGAAAATGGGGATTACTGGAAGAAGGTGACAGGGTTCTTCTGGGGCTATCCGGCGGGGCGGACTCAGTCTGTCTGTTTTATCTGCTTTTGGAGCTTCGGGAAGAGTTAGGTCTTGCATTACGGGTGGTACATGTCCATCACGGTATCCGTACGGAGGCGGATCAGGATGTTTCTTATGTGAAAAAACTGTGTGAGAAAGAGGATGTTTTCTGTTACATGTTCCGGGAAGATGTTCCAGCCTGTGCTGAGAAGCAGGGGCTCAGTCTGGAAGAAGCCGGCAGGATTCTAAGGTATCAGGATTTTCAGGAGAGTCTTGGGAGATGGCAAAAAGAGGAATGTGAGATTTTTAAGGAACAGTATGTATCTGGTGGACAGATCTGTTCGGCCCGATATAAGATTGCTACGGCTCATCATGAAAATGATCAGGCGGAAACCGTTTTGTTTCAGCTTTTCAGAGGATGTGGGCTGGCGGGGTTACGCGGTATTTTACCCAGGCGGGAAAACGTAATCAGACCATTATTATGTCTCTCCAGAGAAGAAATTGAGGAATTCCTTCGGGAAAGAGGAATTTCCTGGTGTGAGGATGAGACGAATAAAGCGGAGGACTACAGCCGGAATAAAATCAGGTGCCGGATCATACCGTATGCGGAGAGGGAGATCTGTCGCGGCATAACAGGCCATATCGGAAAAACAGCGGAAATTCTGAGGGAAGTGGAAGAATATATCAGAAAGCAGGTAAGGGAGGCCTACCGGAAAACGGCATTGGAACAGGAAGGGATCGTTGTTTTCGATATCATATCTCTGCAGAAAGAAGATATTTTCCTGCAAAAACAGCTTCTTTTCTATGGATTGGAACGGATTCTGGCAGCGCGAAAAGATATCGGTGCGGTACACATGGAAGAGATTCTGGGATTGGTGGAAAAACAGGGAAACGGTGAGCTTTTTTTACCGCAGGGTGTGCGGATACGCAAGGTTTACCATAAGCTCCTGCTTTTTCGGGAGGGGGAAAAAGATACACTGTTGTCGAAAATTCTGTCCGAAAACAGAAAATTTTTATGTGGCGGGCGGAAGCCTGAAATAAAGATGGAAAAGATTGATCTTTCCGAAAAAGAAGTGGTGAAGGCACGTTTTGGATTACAGAAATTTTCAGAAATCATGGGGTGCATTCCTCAAAAGGAGTATACGAAATGGTTTGATTATGATAAAATAAAAATGCCGTTCTCCGTCAGACACAGAGAAATCGGGGATTATTTGACGATAGACGGGGAAATGAACCATAAGAGTTTCCGCCGCTATATGATAGAGAATAAAATTCCGGTTTCTGATCGGGACCGGATATGGCTTTTGGCGGATGGATCCCATGTGATATGGGTGCCGGGAGGACGTATAAGTACTTACTATAAAGTAACAGATCAGACAAAAACGATTTTGCAGATACAGATCTGCGTGGAAGAGTGACGGAGGAGAAAGCATGGCGGAACATGTAAGAGTTTTACTCACAGAGGAGGATGTAGACAGACGAATCCAGGAGATAGGCGATCAGATCAGCAGGGACTATGAGGGCAGACAGGTGCATCTTATCTGTGTGCTGAAGGGAGGTTCTTTCTTTATGTGCGAACTGGCAAAGAGGATTACGGTGCCGGTATCTCTGGATTTTATGTCGGTATCCAGTTATGGAAGTGCAACTAAATCCAGCGGCGTGGTGAGGATCGTGAAGGATCTGGACGAGCCTTTGAAAGACAAGGATGTGCTTGTGGTGGAAGATATCGTTGATTCCGGCAGAACACTGAGTTATCTGCTGGAGATGTTAAAAGACAGAGGACCAAAGAGTGTTAGGTTATGTACACTGTTAGATAAACCGGAAAGAAGAGTAGTGGATGTGCACGTGGATTATACCTGTTTTCAGATTCCCGATGAATTTGTTGTGGGTTACGGACTGGATTACGATCAGAGGTACAGGAATCTGCCCTATATTGGTGTAGTAGAATTTGACTGAAATAAGAAGGAGTAAGTAATTTTGAATCAAAACAATAGACAAAACAGAGGATTGGTGGGATATTTAGCACTTCTGATCATAATGCTTGGTGCATTATCCCTCGTAAATTTTTATTCATCGAATAAATCCGGTAATACGGTTTACGATATGGAGAAAGCGCTTTCTTCCGGACAGGTGGCGGTGGCCAGAATTACGCCGGATCAGGTGCCGCCTACGGGAGTCGTAGAACTGGTGCTTACAAGCGGTGAAGTTTTGAGTATCCAGGTTACGGACGTGGCAGAAGCCGAAAAAATGTTGAAAGAATATAATATTTACCCTGTAGTAAACAAGGCGCAGGGAGAAGGTATTCTGACAAGCGTGGTACTGCCGATCGGTCTCAGTGTACTGGCAGTGATCGTAGTTATCTCCATTATGAACCGGGGAGGCGGCGGAGCCGGAAGGATGGCTAATTTCGGAAAGAGTCATGCGAGATTATCATTAGGAGGTGAGGGAATCACCTTTGACGGAGTTGCCGCATTGAAGGAGGAGAAGGAAGAACTGGAAGAGATCGTACAGTTTCTGAAAAATCCAGGTAAATTTATAGAAGTGGGGGCAAGGATCCCCAAGGGTGTTCTACTGGAAGGACCGCCCGGAACTGGTAAAACTCTGCTTGCAAAGGCGATTGCAGGGGAGGCAGGTGTACCGTTTTTTTCTATTTCAGGTTCGGACTTTGTGGAGATGTATGTAGGCGTGGGTGCTTCCCGTGTGAGAGACCTCTTCAATGAGGCAAAGAAACATGAGCCCTGTATTGTATTTATTGATGAGATCGATGCGGTGGCCCGGCAGCGTGGCACCGGGATGGGCGGCAGCCATGATGAGAGAGAACAGACACTGAATCAGCTTTTGGTGGAAATGGACGGCTTTGGTATCAACGAGGGAGTCATTGTTATTGCGGCAACAAACCGTGTGGATATTCTGGATCCTGCGATCATGCGACCAGGCCGGTTTGACAGAAAGATCGTGGTAGGAAGGCCGGATGTGGGGGGCAGAAAGGAAATACTGTTGACCCATTCAAGGAATAAACCCCTTGGCGATGATGTGAATTTAGAGTATATTGCCCAGACTACGGCGGGATTTACAGGTGCGGATCTGGAAAATCTGTTAAATGAGGCGGCTATTTTAGCAGCTAAACAGGAAAGAAAATATATCTGTCAGGCCGATATCAATAAAGCATTTATTAAAGTTGGAATCGGTGCGGAGAAAAAGAGTAAGATTATTTCTGATAAAGAAAAAAGAATCACGGCATATCATGAAGCAGGACATGCGATTTTGTTCCATGTATTACCGGAAGTGGGGCCTGTTTATACGGTTTCCATTATCCCTACCGGTATGGGGGCGGCGGGATATACGATGCCGCTGCCGGACAAAGACGATATGTTTCTGACAAGAGGACGGATGGAACAGGATATTATGGTATCTCTGGGGGGCCGTATTGCTGAGGAAATTATTTTTGACGATATTACGACCGGTGCTTCCTCTGACATCAGAAAAGCGACGAAAGAGGCCCGCATGATGGTGACAAGATATGGCATGTCGGAAAATATCGGTGTGATCTGTTATGACGACGACGATGATGAAGTGTTTATCGGCAGAGATCTGGCCCATGCGAAGAGTCACAGTGAGAGTGTGGCGGGGGAGATCGACAGAGAAGTGAAGGCAATTATTGATGACTGTTATAGACGGGCAAAAGATATTATTTTAGAGAACGAAAATGTATTGCATAGCTGTGCGGCTCTTCTTTTGGAGAAGGAAAAGATTACCAGAAAAGAATTTGAAGACTTGTTTGTGCAAAGTTGACAAAATTGAACACCCATTTTTGTAATATTTGTGAAATCTAAGTCTTGTAGACAATGGGGTGGTATGCTATTATACTACTTGTAACCCCCCAATACATTATATAGTTTTTTGCTATACCCCATAAGAAAGAAATACCTTCTCTAAAAAGGACAGTCGAAAGGCTGTCCTTTTTACTTCCATCTGAAAATTTTTACTTGAAAGAGCAGAGCAAACATAATAAAATATTACAATAAGAAGAGAGAGAGGCTGATTCGATTATGAATTCTGATTTTAGGTCATCCTTTAATCCCCAATACTATGTTTCGGCAATGCGCCCTGTGTTTAATAAGCGGGCATTATATTCGGATAATACGGAAAACTATATTTATCCGGCAGAGCCAGCTCCGTACAGTGAGGTGACAGTGCGTTTCCGGGCAGAGAGAAATAACATTGACTGTGTTTTCCTGGAGCGGAATGGGACTTCCCATCTGATGGAGAAAACGGAAGAGACAGACTTATTTGAGTATTATGAGCTGGTACTGGAACTGGAAAATGAAAGTATTTCCTATTGCTTTAAAGTGCAGTCCGGAAAAATGGTACTTTATTTTGATCAGCGCGGTGCGGTAAAGGAAGCGGATCCGGATTATTATTTTATGATTATTCCAGGGTTTAAGACACCGAACTGGGCAAAGGGCGCCGTTATGTACCAGATCCTGATCGACCGTTTTTATAATGGAGATAAGAACAACGATGTGCTGGACAGGGAATATTTTTACATCGGTGATTACTCCTGTCGGGTGCCGGAGGAACAGTGGGATAAATATCCTGCACAGATGGGAATTCGGGAATTTTACGGAGGAGACCTGCAGGGTGTTCTGGATAAACTGGATTATCTGGAAGGCCTTGGAATAGAGGTTATTTATTTTAATCCGTTGTTTGTATCTCCCTCCAACCATAAATATGATATTCAGGATTACGAGTATATAGATCCCCATATTGGCAGGATTGTCTATGATGAGGGAGAATTACTTCCGGATGGACAAAAAGAAAACCGGTTTGCATCCCGTTATATTAACCGTGTGACAGATAGGCGGAATCTCGAAGCAAGCAATGAATTTTTTGCAAAATTTATTGAAGAGGCACATAAACGGGGGATTCGTGTTATTATAGACGGCGTATTTAATCATTGCGGCTCTTTTAACAAATGGCTGGATAGAGAGAGGATCTACGAGGAAGCGGCGGGATATGAGAAGGGAGCTTATGTCTCAGGGGAGAGTCCCTATCGCAACTGGTTCTTGTTTCATGACCAGAATCCGGCCAAATGGCCGTATAACAATACGTATGACGGCTGGTGGGGGCATGATACACTGCCGAAACTTCATTACGAAGGATCTCAGGAATTGATGGAATATATTTTGTGGATCGGCGAGAAATGGGTTTCTCCTCCTTACAGTGCCGATGGCTGGCGTCTGGATGTGGCGGCGGATCTTGGGATGTCGTCGGAGATGAATCATCATTTCTGGCAGGAATTTCGTAAGCGGGTGAAGAGGGCTAATCCTGATGCCCTGATTCTGGCGGAGCAGTACGGGAATCCGAAGCCGTGGCTGAACGGAAAAGAGTGGGACAGTGTTATGAACTATGACGCTTTCATGGAGCCTGTGACCTGGTTTTTGACCGGTATGGAGAAACACAGCGATGATTTTCGGATGGATATGCTGGGACATGCCGATAATTTCTGGGGAGCCATGAAATATAACGGAGCAAGACTCATGGGACCTGCGAGAATGGTTGCGATGAATGAACTGTCAAATCATGATCATTCCCGTTTTCTGACAAGAACGAACCGCAAAGTGGGGCGAACTAACTATATGGGGCCGGAAATGGCAGAAAGAGAGATCAATAAAGCCGTTTTCCGGGAAGCTGTTGCGATTCAGATGACATGGACGGGTGCGCCTACTGTTTATTATGGCGATGAGGCCGGGGTATGTGGTTTTACTGATCCTGATAACAGAAGGACTTATCCCTGGGGACATGAAGATACCGAACTGATCCGTTTTCATCAGGAGATAATAAAGATTCATAAATCCAGACCCGAACTGCGAACAGGTTCTCTGAAACCGATTATCGGAGAGTTTAATCTGATTGCCTTTGGACGTTTCAGTGACAGCTCCCGCACACTTACAGTGATCAATAACAATGACCATGAAGTAACGAGAAAACTGGAAGTATGGGCGTTAGGTGTACCAAAAGAGGCAAAGATGGTGCGCGTTATGCTCACGGATGAGAATGGATTTACGACAGAGCCGGTGGAGTATAAGGTGGAAGGCGGAAGGCTTGAAGTCACTCTTGGCAGAACTTCTGCGGCGATCTTCTGTCAGGAAGAAAATGGGCAGAAAAATTATATAGATAAGAAGCAGGAAGAGAGAATAGAAAGTCCGACAATTTTTGAACATGAGAATCCGGGAGCAGAGAAACAGGCGAGGTCAGTTTTTGAGAAATTGCAGAGCCGATTAAAGTAATAGATCGAGATTGAGTATTCTGCGGAGCTGTGATTCAGGCAGGGAAAAGTCTTAGAAATGCCTGCAGACAGCGGAAGGGATATGGTTTTATGATGACACCGGATAAGTTATATACGGCCGGGGATATGGTAAGAATCGGTTGTAATGAGTGTAAGGGGTGTTCTTATTGCTGTCAGGAGATGGGGGAGTCGGTTGTACTGACTCCCTTTGATATTTGTGAACTGACACGACATCTCGGAAAAAGTTTTGATGAGTTGATGGAAGACAAAATAGAGCTTTATATGACGGATGGTATGGTATTGCCGAATCTGAAGATGACAGAAGGAACGGCCGCCTGCAGATCTCGAGAGGTCTGTGGCTTTTTAAGTGAGGAGGGCAGGTGCAGTATCCATGAATTCCGGCCGGGGCTGTGCAGACTGTTTCCGCTTGGCAGAAATTATGAAATACGAAAGATCGAAACGAAGGATGGAATGCGGGAAATCAAGGGTTTTCGATATTTTGTTGTAAAGGATTCCTGCCCGAAGCTGCCCGGGACAAAAGTGAAAATAGAAAAATGGCTGGGGATTCCTGATCTGAAGAGGTATGAGGGATTTATTACCACATGGCATTATTTTTGCAAAGAGTTTCAGGAAAAAATGTGGAAGTATCTGGAGTCAGGAGAGGAAAGAAAGGTAAAGAGATTAAATCTCACTATGCTGGAGCTGTTTTATAGAATACCTTATGAGGACGAATGGGATTTTTATGAGCAGTTTCAGGAGAGGATGGGGAGATTTCTGAATAATACGGAGGAGTAAAGGGGTGGAATACAGAAGTGAAAAGAATTCGATATTTTGATTTGCTGAGAGTGATTTGTTTTAGTATTGTGGTTTTTTATCATATGATGATTCAGTTGTACTTTAATGGGATGTTTGCGATGGATGCAATAGAGCCCTTTTTTGTCACTGCAAACATAAATACAGGAGTGGTTGCCGTAACCTTATTTTTTATGCTGTCAGGGGCCAGCCTCGTGATCAGCACAAAGGATTCTGTAGACTGGAAGCAATTCTATATAAAGAGGTTCATAAGATTGCTGTTTCCGTTTTATTTTGTTAATATCTGCTGGTTTATCGTACGGGCAATCAGGGCGAAGAGTATCTTTGCATTGATAGAGGGGATCGCACCATGGAAGATTCTGTTAGGCGTTCTGGGGATTGATGAGTGGCTTACGCTATATGGTGTATCCGGCTTCAGTCAGGGGATAGGGGAATGGTTTCTGGGGTGTCTTATCATTCTGTATGTTTTATTCCCGATATTCAGAAAGCTGATGCTTAAAAATAAAATATTGTTTTCTGCGATAGTAATCTCCGTATATGTAGCGGTGATATATAATTATTCATCATCAATACCAGTCTATCAGAACATTCTGGTAAAAGGGTGCGAGTTTATTTTTGGAATGTATCTGGGAGCGTATCAGGGCAGCCTGAACAAAAAAGCAGTAGTGGTTTCTCTGCCGGTAGTTGTTTTCTATCTGACGGGAAAGACGCCTCTTGGCATAAACAGTGCGGTGAATATTACGGTATGTGCACTTGCCTTTTTTATTACGGTTTCGTTTACAGAAAATATTTTGCAGAAAAGTACATATTTTTACAAATGGATAGCTTTTTTAAGTGGCTGTTCCTATGAATTATTTTTAATACATCACCTGGTGATTTATACCCTTACACCGATTGCAAAACAATATATGCATAACAAAACACATGTGTTAGTGTTGTTTATTATAGAACTGGCAGTAATGGGGATTTTAACTCTGGCAGTCAAAAACATTTGTGATTACTTTATAAAACGTATTAAAGGGCGGGCGTTGCCTTCCGCCGGTAATATAGAGGGCATCTGATGCGAGAATACGAAAGAAACTTCCGAATATTTCAAGTTAATCAATTGCTGATGATTGGTATTGCTCTACTGTACGAATTATAATATCTCTATAATGACAGTAATAAAAAGACTGATTGTGACGGAAAAGGAAGTTATCATGAGACCAATCATCCCCAGGTTGTTCGACAGGGAAGAAACGAATCTTGAGAGCGGAAGACTGTTAAAGGATTATGCGAAAAAAGTCCGCTCTGTCCTCCTTTCCGGAGTTGAATGGATTTTCTGCAGGCAATCTGTTTTCATAAAATATTAAGGTGAACTTAATAGAAAGATCATGTGAAAATATGGTAAGATACAGAGCAGATAAAAAATATCATGAGCAGAAAAGTACATCAAAGGAAGAAACGAATGTATGGAAGAGATAAAAACATAGGAACACATTCGTAAAGTAATATGTTATGGAGGAAGATAAATGGCTTGGGCATTGGGTTTTGGAATAGAAGTTTTTTCGGCGGTGGTCTTTGCAGTACCGGTAGTTTTTATTTTAAGGGTTCTTATTTTGAAGCAGCGCGGATTTCCAAAAACAGCAATGCTTATAATTTTTGCGCTTTATCTTACGGCAGTCTTTTCGGTGACAGGCATTCCTTCTGTGATATCATGGAACAGGCATCCGGAGTTTAATCTGATACCGCTCCTGGATATTGTAAATAATCCGCTTGCTTATATCAGAAATACACTTCTGAATATTGTGCTATTTATGCCGCTTGGCTTTTTGCTGCCGGCACTCTGGAAAAAGTACCGTTCTCTGCGAATGACAGCCGCTGCCGGGTTTCTTTTGTCGTTGTTTATCGAGATCCTGCAGATCTTCAGCTTTCGTTTGACGGATGTGGATGATCTAATCACCAATACGGCGGGAGCGGTTCTGGGGTATTGTATCAGCAGACGGATTGATTTTAGGCTGCCGTTCGGGATTAAGGAAGAGGAAAACGGGAAGGGCAGCAGATGGGAACCGATTATTCTGTTTGGGATCGTTTTTCTGATCAGCTTCTTTCTGAAACCGGTTTTATCGAATGCGATCTGGGATGGTGTGCTGGAAAGTTCGTTGTGGGAGAGTATAAAATGATGTTTGGGAATATCGATCAGGGATAAAAAAGCAAAGGACAAGCTATGCAGGAGATCAAGGATATGATAGAGGAAACATGATCACGCTTGAAAAAGCGTGATCATGGCGAAAAAGCGGCCGCCGCTGTAAAATGCGCGATCCAGGAAAGAAAGGATACGTCCACTGGGATGCGCATAGTATACCGGCGTTCCGAATACGAAACCGTCGGCCTCCTTTGCTTTCGCGATAAATTCATTTACCTTGTCATCGGCAAAAATGCAGCCTGTTTCCGTGCACTGCCCGCAGCCGATGCAGTCTCTGACAACGTCTCCTCCCATCTGAAATATTTCATGGGAAATGCCTTCTTTTTCCAGCTGCTTTCCAATTTCCGACAGCGCGGCGTATGTATTGCCGTTTGGCTTTGCGCTGCCGTTTAACATTAAGACTTTCATGTTAAGATACCTCCTGTTTGAATTTTTTTAATAGAAAGAGTCTTCATCAAAAAGGACATCCCCAACTTTTCCTATAGCAATATATCTGTGCCTATCAAAACTGTGTTCAAAATCAAACATTTCAATATAATAGGAACCGTTAAAAACATGAGCCGCAGTCTCAAAAGATATTTTATGCTTTTCTTTATTTTTGGTATTTTTATCTTCATCCCACTCAAACTTCATGATAATTAGTATTTCCTTTTATTATTTTAGTATAGCAGAAAAATATTTATTCAACAAGATTATAAAAAATAAGCTTTAATCTCCGTCGTTTATGATAATATTTTTAGATAAAATAATTTGTGAGATTTCGTCATCTGCAAAGTCTTATAAGAAAGGGGGAAACAAGGTGGATAAAGCAGATATTTCTTTTGAAAAATATTACGAAGATGTGCTGCGTTTCCTGAGAGGACTTTCGAGAGATGAATATCTGGCGGAGGAGCTGGCGCAGGAGACGATGTTCAGGGCGATAAAGTCCATCCGTACGTTCAATGGCGACTGCGAACTGCGGGTGTGGCTCTGTACGATTGCAAAAAATCTGTTCTTTACATACTGCAAAAGGCAGAAACGCCTGTCTTATGAGGAAACCTGCGAAAACTTTGAAGCGGAAGAAGAATTGTTTGTACAGATCATCGAGGATCGGGAGATGGCTTTTCGGGTACACCGGATACTGCACGATATGAAAGAGCCTTACAAAGAGGTTTTTTCCCTGCGGATATTCGGGGAACTGTCATTTCGGGAGATCGGGGAGCTTTTTCAGAAGTCGGAGCACTGGGCCTGCGTGACCTATCACCGGGCGAAAGGTATGATACAGGGACGGATAAGAGAATAAGTATGGAAAACAGGAAGACGGAAAGGAGTTCACATGAAAATAGACTGCGATATTATCAGAGACCTGCTCCCTCTGTATGTGGAGGGGCTTGTCAGTGAAAAGAGCCGGGCGGCGATAGAGGAACATCTGACGGAATGTGGGGAATGCGGCAAAGTTTGCCGGGAAATGACAGAGCCAGAGCCGCAGCTTTCCTATAACAGGGAGCCGGCGGAAAGCTTTCGAAACTATGTGAAGAAGGGAAAGAGAAAACTGAGGATCAAAACAGCGGCGATTACCGCGTGTATCGTTCTGGTTGTAGTTCTGATCAGGCTGGTTATGGTCGGCGGGCTTGTGGCCTTTCTGGCTCTGGACAGCGAAAAGGCGGAGATTTTCGAAGACATGGACGTTAGCCACTATGGCCGATATATGGGAGGGGATGCAGAGGAAGAATATAGAAATAAGTGGGGCATGAAAGAGGAGATCTTTCCGAGGGAGATCACGGAAGAGATGCAGGTAAAAGACTACAAAATGGTGTATTATAATCCCTGGGATGCGCAGTATCTGAGCTATCTGGCGGTGGAATATGACGAGGGGGCTTATGAGGAGGAAGTTAAGCGGCTGAAAAACTATGCATCCACGGAATACCTGGGATATTACGGGGCGGAGGGATTTGCGGAAGGGTATTCGCCGCTTGCCGTGGAGGCTGATCCCTATTACGGTTTTGTGTATGCGCTGGAAACGAGGGAGAGACAGATCGTGTATGTGGAACTGATCTTCTGCAATTATTTTTTTGATCTGGATTACAGGGAGATGATCCCGACGGAGTATCTGCCTGTAGGGTTTGATGCAAATAAGGATAACGCATACAGGAAACAGATGCTAAAAAGAAAGTAAAAGAGGTACAGGGGTAAGGCTGACTGCCATGTGTTACGAGACAATGTGATAGAGAAAAGAACAGGGGTCTCTACACATTGATGGTATGTGACAAATAAAGCAAAGTATGGTAGAATCAGATAACTGACATTGATACGAAAAAGAGAGGCAGAGGATGTGCCGTTTGAAGATGTGATAGAGATACCTCTCGGATAAATGTAAAAGAAAAAAAGGAAGACAGGAATGTATCGTGTGGGGATATGCGATGATGACAAAATATTCTGTGCCGGGCTTGAGGAGATCATCTGCGAACTGGCGAAAGAACTGTACCGGGAAATAGAGACGGAAGTCTGGTATTCCGGGGAGAGCCTGATACGTGATCTGGAGCATATGCCCTGCCCGGATATTCTGTTTCTGGACATCGAGCTCTATGAAAAAAACGGGATCGATGTGGGCAGATTTATCCGGGCCGACAGGGAAGATTATCTGACGCATATCGTCTATGTTTCTTCCAGAGAAGAGTATGCGATGCAGCTTTTTAAACTGCAGCCCCTTGACTTTCTGGTCAAACCGGTATCAAAAGTACAGGTCCGGGAAGTGATAGAGCGCAGTATGCGGCAGAAAGCGCGGAGCAGAACGCTTTTTGCGTATCAGAAGGGCGGCGCTTTTTTTCAGGCGCCCTGTGATCGCATCCTGTATTTCATGAGTAACGATAAGAAGGTCATTCTGGTGACAGAGGATGGGAAGGATGAATTTTACGGTAAATTAAAAGATATTGCGGCGAAACTTCCGGCGGGTTTCCTGATGATCCATCAATCCTACATGATCAACAGCGACTATGTGGCACAGTATACGTATGAGACTGTGACGATGCAGGACGGAAGTATTCTTAGTATCAGCAAGCCTTACCGAAAAGCGGTGCGCGGCAGGATCAGGGAACTGGAGAGAGAAAGACTGCATGTGGGAATATAATATCAATGTTATCGGCATGGTGATAGCGGCGGCGGTTGTTCTGTTCAATATCGTGCTGTTAAAAAAACTGATTGGAAAGTTTGGCGGAAAGGCCGGGAAGGAGCTGTGGTTTGCAGTGACGCTTGTCTGTGCGGCGGGCGCCTGTTATCTGATTCCTTATTTTGCGGCAGGGCGGATCTTTGCGATACGGGAAATGCTGGCGGGAGCGCTGCTGTTTCTGTTCTGGGATATTCTGGTGGAGAAAGTAGGTATGCCGGAGGATACGCCGGAGAAACCGGATAGCAAAAGACAGCTGCCTGTGGCGGTGATCCCTCTGGCCGAGGTCCTTATACTTGCCTGTCTGTTTTGGGGGGATCTGAGGCCTTATTCTCTGGCTGCTGTCTGCTGCGCCTGCATTTTGGCTACTGATTTAAGCATATTTTATCTGCATGGTATTCTGGTGCAGAATGTTACGCATTTAAGGCAACGGGATATCTACAGGCAGCAGACAGACCACTACAGAAATCAGCTTGATATGATCGCGGAGTCCAGAGGAAGGATGCGGGCGCTGCGGCACGATATGAGAAATCATATTCTGCATCTGCGCGCGGAGCTGCAGCAGGGGAATGAAGAAGAGGCGCTCGCCTATCTGAAGAGCATGGAGGAGGAGTTGCTAAATCCCGGAGAGCATGCAAAAACCGGAAACCGGGAGATCGACAGCCTTTTAAATTACAAGCTGGAAAGGGCGGAGGAGCTTTTGACGGAAACAGAATACCGTATCAATGTGCCGGCGAAACTGCCGGTAAAATCCTTTGACATCAACGTGATCCTGGGAAACCTTCTGGACAATGCCATCGAGGCGGCGCAGGGCAGCGAAAGAAAGTGGATGAAGTTTGTGATGCGGGCGGACAGAGGTATTCTTTTGATCCATGTGGCAAACAGTTTCGGGGAAGAACTGAGAAGGAACGGGAAGCGTTTTCTTTCCACAAAGAAGGATTCCGGCGAGCATGGAGTGGGTCTGCAGAATGTGAGGCGCAT
This sequence comes from uncultured Lachnospiraceae bacterium, assembly GCA_910578085.1. GTDB lineage: Bacteria > Bacillota > Clostridia > Lachnospirales > Lachnospiraceae > 1XD8-76. The sequence goes on from CAJTPM010000007.1 coordinate 130,809, forward strand.
GGTGGAGCGGCTGCATGGGGAGATTGAGTTTCAACAGAAGGAAGAGCTGTTTTCGGTGGATGTGATGTTGTATATGAATGAGATGTAATGAGAAAACTGTCATGAAATGCAGGATTGTATCGAGACTTAATATGCCGGAGGAATATTCAGCCGGATCAGGGACATCCTGAAACTGGTAGTAAAATTCGCGGATAAAGAGGGAAAAATATGGAAAACAATGTAACGGATAAAACAGGAATACGAAAAATAACAAAGTGGATCATCGGGGTGGTTACCGTCTGCATACTGATCTATCTGGCGATCAGACATCTGGACATGATAGCCGCCGGGATATCCTGGTTTTTCAGGATCACTTTTCCGCTTCTGTTGGGGATCATCATGGCACTGATTCTGAATGTGCCCATGCGTCCCATTGAAAAGTATCTGCATATAAAAAAGGAGCAGGTGAAACGTCCCGTAGCTATTGTGCTTTCCCTTGTGCTGGTTCTGGGCATTTTTACAGGTATTGCATTTCTGGTGATTCCGGAGATAGCAAATGCTGTTCAGCTGATTGCACAGATCGTCATTTCAGCCATTGATCAGGCGGCTTCCTGGGAAGAGACGGTGGATTTTTCCCGGTTGCCCTTCGGAGAATATCTGAAACAGATTGATATTGACTGGGTGCAATTGAAGGATAATTTAGAAGACTGGACGCTGTCCCGAAGGGATGTATTGTTCCGGCATGCGGCGGGGGCGGTGAGTTCCGTGACCAGCGGTGTTATCAATTTTTTTATCGGACTGATTTTTTCCATATATGTTCTGGCAAATAAGGAGAAGCTGAAAAGTCAAACACGCCGCCTCATCCGTGTCTGGCTTCCGGAGAAGACCGGCGATACGTTAGTTCATGTTATCTCTGTATGTAACAGGAGCTTCCGGAATTTTATTGCGGGGCAGGCCACAGAGGCTGTTATACTGGGGACGCTTTGCACTATTGGTATGCTGATCCTTCGTCTGCCCTATGCGCCTATGATCGGCGCGCTGGTGGGGGCGACGGCTCTGATCCCCATTGTGGGAGCATTTATCGGCACGATTGTGGGAGCCTTTCTGATCCTGACGGTGAGCCCTTTTCAGGCCCTTATTTTTGTTGTGTTCCTGCTGATCTTACAGCAGCTTGAGGGGAACCTGATCTATCCGAAAGTAATGGGAGCCAGAATCAATCTTCCCGCCATGTGGGTATTTGCGGCGGTGACGATCGGGGGCAACCTGGCCGGGGCGGTTGGGATGTTACTTGGCGTTCCGGCTGCGTCCGCTATATACGAACTGCTGAAAGAGGCCACGGAGAAGCGGGAATCTGAGCAGTAAATCATTTTAAATTATGCCGTTTTCGCCAAAAACCCGGGCGGATTTCGGCATTTTTTTGTCTCGTCCCAAATATATGGTATATACTGCTTTTGAAAAGGCAGTGAGATTGTCATAAAATAAAGCAGGAGGTTACACACATGATAAAAAAAAGAATGATAAAAACAGTAACACTGTTTTTGGCGGTGATGGTTTTATTAACAGGCTGTGAAAAGGCGCCGGAGGCGGCAAATGATGACGGGATTTTGCGGGCAAAGGGCGGTTCCGATGATGCGATAGAAGCCGTTGTAAACGATGAAGAAGAAAAGATGGAAGCCGGAGAGAAAACGCCGGGAGAAATACCGACGGGGAGTAAAGCAGAAGAGACGTTTTCAGGAGGCGGGACAGTTAATGTGACGCTGGGGGAGGGCGAAAACCGCATGCGGATCGAGGCGGAAGTGAAAGCAGCGCCGGAAGCGGTGGGTACGCTGATTATGCAGGCGGACAGCAGGCTGAGCGGTGAGACACTGAGGAGCTTTCTGGACCCGCAGGGAGAGGTAAAGGACTATACGGAGGAGCTGCTTGCGGCGGAGGAAGCGGAGAGAAAACGGGTGGCTGAGATCGATGAAAAACTGGGAGAAGGAAGCAGTATTGTGGAGATAGCCGGAGTGGGAGACGGAAGCACCCTGGCTCTGACGGACGGAAACAGAAAGGCTGTTTTAGTCGGAAAGACAGGCGCAAGCTTCGAGGATGCTTTCCTGCAGGAAAAATGCCGTGCGGTGATGCAGGAAAATGTGGAAACGGAGCAGGAGTTGAATGTAAAAGATGAGAAAGCGGGAGAGAGTTCTTTTTCTTTGCAGGAGGCGAAAGCGCTTTTGATGGAAAAGCTTTCGGTTCTCGGAATAGAGGATATTCACCTGACGAAAGCATATTTTTATGGGGCGGATGATCTTTCCTTTTATGAGCTGCAGTTTTGCCCTGTTGTGGACGGGCTGCCGGTGGCGTACTGTTTCGGGCAGCATGATATTTCGAGAGTGTACCCCAATGGACTGGCCTGGGTGAGCGCGGAGGGTGTGGCGGAGATCGGGCTATGGAACTGTCTCATGGAACAGGTGTCGGCAGGGGAGGAAGATACAATTTTAGGCTTTGATAAGGTACAGGAACTGTTGCGGATTTATCTGAAAGACGGTCGTTTGCAGTGTACGGAGGACATTCCCTTTTCCACGGCGGAACTGGTATATTATGTGGAGTTGAAAGATGGGAAGCTGGAACTTTCGCCAGTGTGGGGCATATATATGGATCTGGAGGAGTATGTGGATTATTGCGGGCAGGCAGAAAGGATAGATTTTGTCTGGACGATCCATATTGACGCGGTGACGGGAGAAATTTTGGAAGTACAATAAAGATACAGCTTTTTACAGAGTGAGTATTTCACCTTGCGTCAGACAGAAGAAGGAACAGTGTGGCAGAGAAGCGATGAAGAGATGGAAAAGAGATAAAATGACAGATTACGAAGGACGGAAAAAGAAAATCAGAGGACTTTTTGTGCAGGATTTAAAGAGGAGCATCCTGAATCCGAGATTTTTTGTGGGGATCGTGTTTGTACTGGTGATTTTGCTGCCGCCGGCTGTGCTTGATACGCCGTTAAACGGCAGCAGAAGTTATCTGCACGGGTTTGGAAATGTCTTTCATGCATCGGGATTTTCGCCCTTTGCGGCGGTTTTTCCGGCGCTCGCTTATGCGGCGGTCTACTGCCAGGAACACGGCAGCGGTTATCTGTGGATGATTCTGCATCGGACGGGCTTTCCGGATTTTGTGAAAGTGAGGGTGGCCACGGTGGCATGTTCCGGCGGTTTGCTGATCGCGCTGCCGGTTATCATTGTCTGTCTGATCGTCTATATCGGAGGCGCTCACGGTCTCCCGACGGGTACGGACAGCGGGATTATCTCCGGCTCAAGGATTCTCGAAGCGATCGCGGTTTACGGCGACTGGTATGTAATTATCGGGAAGGCGATCCTCGGCTTTCTGTTCGGCGCACTGTGGGCGCTTGTGGGATTTGCCTTTGCGGTGTGGATTCCGAACCGATATGTGAGCCTGTTAGCGCCTTTCATTCTGTACGATGCGCTGTGGCTGTTTATCGGATTTAAGTCCTATAATCCGGCGTATCTGTTGTCCGGGGACGATGTGAATCGCGGAAATTATCCGCTGGCGGTTTTTATCGATCTGGTTTACATGGCAATTGCGGTGTTGATGATTTATGTGGGAATCAGGCAGGAGAGAAAAGGTTGAGAATGAAAAAATTACAGAGTATTTTACAAATAATAAGAAACCTGCTCCTGTATGAATGGACTGACAAGCGTGTCATAATGGGTTTTCTGGCGGGGATGGCTGTGCCCCTTTACTGGCTGAAAAATTTTCTGGACTATGCGGCGGGTACGGGGGAACCGGTAAATATTCTGGAAGCTTTTGTGGTGGTGGAACATGAATATAAAAGCGTGATGTTTCTGGTACTTGGATGGTTTCTCATGGTTTCCGATGCGCCTTTTATCAACGGGAATACTTATTATTCCCTGTGCCGCACCGGAAAGAGAAGCTGGAATATGACGATGGTTCTCTATCTTCTGGTGCAGGGGGCAATTTATACGGCGGGGGTGGCGCTGCCGATGGTGATCATGTCTCTTCCCTGCGGTTTTGCGGGGAAAATGTGGAGTGATCCGGTGTATTTATTGTCACAGGATTACACCATGAGTCAAAGTGCAAAGTACGGGATCAGTTTTTTACAGCGGGATATGATGCGCAGTATGAATATGCCGAAGGCTTTTCTCGCCACCGCGCTGTGCTTTTTCCTATATGTTGTTTTGATGGGACTTATTCTGTATACCGGTAATCTGCTGCTTGGCGGCATCTGGGGGATTGTGGCCGCTTTTATTGTACATGCCGGCGGATTCGGGCTGCGTTTTCTGGGATTTGGCAGACTTGCATTAGCGGAATATGCATGCCCCGGTAATTTTGCGGAGGCAGGAGGGATGCATCTGACGGGGCCCGTGGCTGTTATGGCCTTGCTTGCGGCGGCGCTTGTGGTGATACAGTGCTGCCTGATTGATAAAGTTGATTTTAAGGAACAGGTGCATGTGCAGGAGTGAAAAAGGGGAGAAATCGATATGGAAAGAGGATTTGTATATGAGTATCTCGCGGGAGTGGACTTTCCGGTTTACGGAGATTTTTATGGCAGTGTGATTCCGATGATCCCGTTGGGGAGATGGCTGATGGGCGTGGCGGTAATTCTTTTTATAACGGGGATCTGTCTGAGCCGCAGACGGCAGATATCGGTCCTTGAGATGGTGCGTTTCGGCGGAAGGAAAGGCTGGTGGAATGCACAGTTTCGGAAGCTGCTTTTAGTGGGAGCGTCGGCCTGTTTCTGCTATGGGTTCTGTATGAAGGGGATGGATCTGTTGTTTCGTTTGCCGGGGGAGCGAGGGACGGAGGAACTTCTGATTTTTCTTTTGTGGTCAGTTCATATGATGACGATGATGAGTATATTCTGCCTGTCTGATCTGACTGCTTTCCGTCATCTGATACCGGCAGCTCTGTTTGTGACAGAAGTGTCAACTTTTACGGTCGGATTTTATCACTGGCACCTCTCAAAGTTTATGTTTGGGAACTGGGGGATGTATGTGTGGAGTAACCGGGTGAAGAAAGATTACGGTTTTTCTCCGGGAGTGGTGATGCTTTTGGAGTGTGTAATGCTCATGGCAGTCCGGAAGATCGGAGGAATACTGTTAGAAAAGAGAGATGGCTGCCTGTATTCCATTTAACAGAGGAGGCGGATGAAAGGAGTGTTACGAATGAATGCTGTTTGGTGTCAGAATAAAAGGAATAGTAGAAAAACAGAAATAAGCAGAATTTAAGAATAGAAGAGGAAAGGGCTCAGTATGGAATATATAGCGGAGATCAGAAACGTGAGCAAAAAGTTCGGGGATGAGACGGTGGTGCGGGAAGTGACGATGTCTCTGGAAGCCGGAAAAATATATGGCGTGGCGGGCAGAAACGGATCGGGGAAAACGGTGTTATTTAAGATGATCATCGGTTTTCTGAGACCCTCCTCAGGGAAAATATTTGTGCATGGAAAAGAGATCGGAAAGGATGTCGATTTTGCGGAGGACATCGGGATCATTATCGAGACGCCGGGGTTTCTGGGCAGCTTTAACGGTTATAAAAATCTGGAATATCTGGCCTGCATCAAAAAGCAGATCGGAAAGGAAGAGATTCGCCAGAGCATGAAACTGGTGGGGCTTGATCCGGACAGCAAAAAGAAGGTGAAAAAGTATTCCTTCGGTATGCGGCAGCGGCTGGGCATCGCCCAGGCGATCATGGAACATCCAAAGTACCTGATCCTGGATGAGCCGATGAACGGCCTGGACAGAGAGGGGGCGGCGAACATCCGGGCGCTCTTTCTGAAGCTGAAAGAAGAGGGCGTCACGATCCTGTTGGCAAGCCACCACAGGGAGGATATAGAGGAGTTATGCGACGAAGTCTACGAGATGGAAGACGGCAGGCTGCGGAGAATTTCCGTATTTAATCTGTCGGAAGAGGGCGATCTGTCGAAGTGATCCCTCTCATAATGTTTCGGTCTTCCTGTATTCCCTCGGTGTGCGGTTATAAAAACGTTTGAAAGTTGCGGCGAAATTGCTGGGGCTGTCAAAGCCGCAGGAGAGAGCGATATCGGAAATGCTGCTCTCCGGACAGCATAAAAGCATCTCCGCTCCCTGCATGATCCGGTATTTTAACAGATACTGGATCGGGGAAAGCTGTATGGTTTTCTGAAAACAGCGCAGGCATTCCCGCTCGCCAATATCTGCCGTTCCGGCAATATCGGACAGAGAAATATCATTGAAAAAATTTTTGTGAATAAACTCCAGCATTTTCCGGATGCGCAGATTATCCTGACTGTGGAATGAGTCCTGCGCATTCAGTTTATCCTCAAATTCATCCGCCAGAAAAAGGCAGATCCGGGAAAGGTTCTCCCGGACAGTGAATTCAAATCCCCGGGGCTCCTTCTGCATGGCATCGAAAGCATCACGGAACCACGAAATGACATCCTGATGTATGGAATGTAAGAGGGGCATTTCGGAAAAACATTCGCAGGCTATCAGCGGATAAATATATTTCCGGGCAAAGACAGAATCCTCATTGCCACAGACAAGAGCAGGACTGAATACGAGGGAATACAGGTGACAATAATCGGCGCCAATGCCGTAGTGCAGGATGTTGGAATTGATTACAAAAGCATCCCCTTCCTCTATATAAAAAGATCTGGAAGGTATTTTCAGCTCAATGCGCCCTTCTGCGATGTATATGATTTCCAACTCCTCATGCCAGTGCCAGGGTATGGCATTTTCCTCATGATCGGTGTAGGCGGAAGAGTATCCTGCGCAGGGAAAGGCAAGGGAACCGTGGGGGTTCAGTTCTTTTAATCTCTGATTCAGATGTAATGTACATTCCTGCAGCGCCATGAAATGCTCCTTTACTCAAAACAAACGGAAGATAAAATAAATTCTGATTTTAAACTGTTGCCGCTTCCCAGGCGGTTTTTTTATATTATATGTCCAAAAACAGATTGTATCAACTGAAAAATGTCGATATTATAATGATAGTAAAGGAAAAACAAAGCGCAACACGTTGAAAACAAATAGAGGGTGCAAAGGAGGCAGACTATGTTTCAGTTGTTATTGGCTATCATTTATCTGGCATTTATCAGTCTTGGACTGCCAGATTCTCTTTTAGGTTCGGCCTGGCCGATTATGTATCAGGAGTTTTCAGTTCCTGTGTCCTATGCGGGTGGAATTTCCATGATCATTGCAGCGGGAACGATCGTTTCCAGTTTACAGTGCGACCGCCTGACCAGAAAACTGGGGACGGGAAAAGTGACAGCGATCAGTGTGTTGACGACGGCTGCCGCGCTGTTCGGATTTTCGATCAGTCATTCCTATCTGGCATTATGTATCTGGGCGGTTCCCTATGGTCTCGGCGCCGGTTGTGTAGATGCTTCTCTGAACAATTATGTGGCGCTGCATTATGCAAGCCGTCATATGAGCTGGCTGCACTGTATGTGGGGCGTGGGCGCATCTCTTGGGCCTTATATTATGGGATATGCCCTGACAGGGGGCAAAGGCTGGAACATGGGTTATCGGTATATCGCTGCTTTGCAGATCCTGCTGACGGTTGTTCTGCTGATCAGTCTGCCGCTTTGGAAAAAGCAGCGTACGGCGGCAGATGTCCAGGATTCCGATACGGCGCAGGAGCAGAATAAAGCCCTCTCTTTAGCACAGATCAGCCGGATCCCGGGAGCAAAAGAGGTCATGATCACCTTTTTCTGCTACTGTGCAGTGGAACAGACGGCAGGTCTTTGGGCCAGCAGCTATCTTGTTCTGCATAGCGGGGTTACCTCTGAGGCAGCTGCGGGGTTTGCCAGTCTGTTTTATATCGGAATCACTGTAGGGCGGGCGCTGGCCGGATTTCTGACAATAAAGTTTAACGATACGCAGATGATCAGACTGGGCCAGGTGCTTATTCTGTCCGGAATCCTGTTGCTGCTTTTGCCGCTTGGCGGGACGGCCGGGCTTGCAGGACTGATCATAATCGGGCTTGGCTGTGCGCCGATCTATCCCTCGATCATCCATTCCACACCGGACCATTTCGGAGCGGAGAATTCCCAGGCGGTGATCGGGGTGCAGATGGCAGCAGCTTATGTGGGAATTTTAGTGATGCCGCCGGTGTTTGGGCTGATTGCCACTCATATCAGCGCATCGCTTCTTCCGCTGTATCTTCTGGCAATTCTGTTGCTGATGGCAGTGATGCATGAGAAATTGTTAAAACAGACGGTGCATGGAAAATAAAGCAGGGAGAACTGATAAACAGCAGAACAGACAAAACTGGCAGGAAAATGCACAGAACGGATGAAACAGGAAAAGCAGGCGAACAGGCAAGCGGAAGAAGCAGCGAAAGAAAAAATCTCCGTTATATTCCGGGCATCGAGATCGACTGTACTTTTCAGGGCATGGATTTTCATGTGCTGGGTTACGGAATTGATTATAAAAGCGGTGACTTTGCCGATCTTGAGCAGAATATAGAGAAACAGAGCTTTCAGGCTTCTCTGAAAAGGCTCACACAGACACAGGCGCTGGGATTCCATGTGACGGAAAACGATATGTGGGAACTTTCCAAAGACCGTTACTGGAAAGCTATATGGACCGGAGAGATGTTTGTGGAGGTACTGCTGTCCAAACCGGTATATGCAGATCACTCTCTGTTAAAACCATACCGCCCAGGCGGATCCCGGGGAGATAATCCTTACGTCAACTTTTACTGGGATTACTATGCTCAGAGAAAACTCTGTTATGTGCCGATGGAATACCCGGAGATGAGAAAGATCATTGGTATGATCCATGCAAACGGCGGATTTGCAGTGCTGGCGCATCCCTGGGTAAACCTGAAGGAGAATATCTGCATGCTGGATGAAATTCTGGATCTCGGTCTGGACGGTATAGAGGCGTTCAGCAGTTACCATACAAGGGAGCAGGCGGAATTTTTGTACAGTAAGGCACAGGAGAGACATCTGATCGCGACCTACGGGAGCGATTATCATGGAAAAACGAAACCTGCTATCGGATTGGGGCAGCATCAGTTACACATTCTACAGCTGTCCTTTCCTTTGAGTACCAATTTCTAAGCTAAAATCCAAAGTGCACATGTTAACATAAACATAAAACAACAAAATACTATGAGCAGCAGTATCCAACCAAACCATTCATTTGATTTATCTTCTGCCCAGAATATTTTATTTATTTCTTCGGCATATAATAACGGAATCTGTTCATTATTTTTGTACTTCTTAATTTTCTTATCCGATGTTAATATCTTTCTTCGATGAACATCATTATTTAATTGATATTCCACTTCAACGACATATCTTATCGGTTGCCCAATTATTTCTGTACAACTTAATTTTTTCCCTAAAATACGCCTGCTGCTTCTTTCTTTTAAACGCTTATTTCGAAAAATTATATATATGCCCGAAATCCCTGCTATTCCTGCGAGGAAGCTCATCACACCTATAATAATGTTCATTCTCTAAAAAATGCTGTTTTTCAGCATTTCCTCCGTTTTCTAATATTATTTAATATCATTGTCAGGAAAAAGTCACTATTCCTCTAAAATATATTTCATTATAGGTGAACCATAACCGTTAAAAACATATATTCTATTGCAATTCGGACATTTCCGGACATCATATTTAGGGAGTGGTATTTTCCAAGGCTCTATGATATCACAATTTAATAATAGTTTCCAGTGGCAATGGTGATATAATTTTTAGCCTGTTTGTGACGATTCAGATTTATTTTATCAAGATGTCCGGCGAGCCGGATGAAGACATCTTGGGAGATGTCCGCAACGAGATATGTATCGGCTATGCTATCCATCACTTACCTCCCTGTCAGTTTGTGTAATAATCCTTTTGGTATCACCATAAAAAGCATCATATAGCATAATCGGGAGTTTTGACGCTGACTAATGGTAATAAAACTAATACTGGTAGATATTTGACGCAAAATTTTGATGCCTAAATATATTTTTGAATTCCTTGTTAAGAACAAAAGTCAATAGTATGAGATTATAGATGGAGATCTGTATGGTACAGATTTTTATTGTTGCTTGGGATAAATTTGCAAGCTGGACAAAAAAAGCTGAAGCAGATATAATGATGACAGATTGCATCAGTTTTTGGCAAAAGAGAAGATGAGAGGAAGGCATTGTGCGTAAATTTGAAATAAAAGATGATTTCTATTTGGACGGCGAGAAAGTTAAAATTATTTCCGGCGGCATGAACTATTTTCGGATAGTACCGGAGTATTGGCGGGATCGGTTGGAAAAGCTGAAAGCATTGGGCTGCAATACCGTAGAGACATATATACCCTGGAATCTTCATGAGAAGCAGAAAGGACACTTTGAGTTCAATGGTATGCTGGATGTTGCCAGGTATGTTAAAATGGCACAGGATCTTGGGCTTATGGTAATCCTCAGACCTTCGCCATATATATGTGGAGAGTGGGAATTTGGCGGACTTCCCTATTGGCTTTTAAAAGAGGACGGCATGAAATTACGGTGTATGTATGAACCGTATCTCGAGCATATCCGGGATTATTATAAAGTATTATTTGAAGTGATATCTCCCTTGCAGATTACAAGAGGCGGTCCTGTTATTTTTATGCAGGTGGAAAATGAATATGGCTATTACGGAGATGATTCCGTTTATCTGGAATATTTAAAAGAGTTGATGATAGAAAACGGCTGTGAAGTTCCGCTTGTAACGTCTGACGGACCCTGGGATGAGGCTTTTGAGCATGGAAGGATAGACGGCGTTTTACAGACAGGAAATTTCGGCTCCAAGGGAAAAACACAGTTTGAAGTGATGAAGAAAAAAATTGGAAACGCTCCTTTGATGTGTATGGAGTTTTGGGTTGGCTGGTTCGATTATTGGGGCGGTGAGCATCATACGGGGGACCTGAAAGAACACCTGAAAGATTTGGAAGATATCCTTCAGGAAGGCCATGTCAATCTGTATATGTTTGAAGGCGGAACTAATTTCGGGTTTATGAACGGAGCAAATTATTATGATAGACTGGAACCGGATGTAACTTCCTATGATTATGATGCGCTGCTTACAGAGGACGGGCAGATAACCCCTAAGTACAGAGAATTTCAAAAGATTATCGGAAAATATGCTGCTTTACCGGAAATCAGCATTGCCAGTAAGACAAACAGAGCGGAATATGGAACGGTCGGGTTAACAAGGTCCGGTGATTTATTCAGTAATCTTGACAAGTTGTCTGCACCGGTAGAAAAGAATTATCCGGTATGCATGGAAAAAGTTGACCAGGGATACGGTTATATCTTATATGAGAGTAAAATACCGGAATTAAATTGTCTCAGGAAACTGCGCTTATGGAAAGCAAATGACAGGGCGAATATTTTTTTGGATGACAGGCCGGTATTGACGCTTTATGATAAAGAGCTGCTGTCTGAGCATGAGATGGATCCTGTAACGTGCGCTGCGGGAAAAATTGATATTTTAGTGGAAAACATGGGACGTGTGAACTTCACGCCGATTATGGAAGAGCAGAGAAAAGGCATAGACGGAGGAATTCAGATAAACGGCTGCCTGCATTTTGGGTGGACAATTTATCCGCTTCCATTGGATGATCTGACAAAGATAGATTTTACACATTCTGCAAGGGCAGGATTGCCGGGGTTTTACGAGTTTCAATTTGAAATCCGGGAAACGGCGGATACTTTCCTGGATATGAGTGGCTGGGGTAAGGGAGCCGCATTTGTCAATGATTTTAATATAGGCCGTTTCTGGGAAATCGGGCCGCAAAAAAGGCTCTATATTCCGGCGCCGCTTCTGAAAAAGGGAAAAAATACGATCATAGTATTTGAAACCGAAGGAAAAGTGTCAGATTCTATTAAATTATGTGATGAGCCGTGGATATGAAATAAATAATATCGCTTACAATAAAAGAAAACGCCGGGCGGAAATGCCGGCGTTTTCTTTTATTGTGGGCTTTAGCCTGTTTCGTATGATTCCGTTTTTCGTGTTCCGAAAAACGGAATCATACGAAACAATAAACCACCCGCTATGCGGGTAACAAGCAGCCTGAAACTTTCGGACAAAGAATCGTGTTCAGCTATAACCCTTATGCGCAGTGTGCTTCTCCTTTCTGTTGTAGTTCATAACTGTTCGGCCTTTCGGCTTTATTTTTGCTGTAATTTCACCAAAGAAATAAAAATTGTTGACACCTGGTGATGAACATGTTATAGTTGATTATAAGAAAACGTTTACAAAACTTAAGCAAATTATACAATCAAAATGGAGGGATGTCAATGATGCAAAGAAAAAAAGTGAAAAAGTTTCTCAGTTTAGTAGTTATGCTGGCGGCTATGTCGTCAGTATTGACAGGATGTGGATCCTCTGCGGAGCAGACAGCGCCGACACAGGAATCAGACAGCGCTGTTGAGGCAGAAAGCAAGGAAGATAATGCGGCTGTTGCGGCAGACGGAGAGAAAGTGGAATTAAGGTTTTTATTATGGGGAAACCAGAAAGAAATTGAGTACAGGGAAAAATGGACGAACCAGTTTAATGAGGCAAATGATAGAATACATGTTACTCTGGAAGCGATTCCCGAGGGATTTCATGATAAACTGACATTGCAGATATCATCTGATACGTTGGCTGACATGGTAATGATCGCCGGCGACTTTGGCGGCGAGTATTTTAAAGAGGGATTGTTTACTCCTTTGGATTCCTATATTGAGGCGGATGGATTGCAGGATGTATGGGTAGACGGCGTCATGGACGGGTTATCTTATAATGGCAGCGTTTATGCAGCGCCCACATCATTCAATGCGGCGTTTATTTTCTATAATAAAACAATGTTCGAGGAAAATAATGTGCCTCTTCCGACAAATGACTGGACGGAGGAAGACTTTATGGCTGCTGCAAAAGCATTAACAAAAGGCGAGGGAGAGGATAAAGTATGGGGGATCGATCTTTCCTCATGGTGGTCCTACGAACTTGCGAGAAATCTGTATGACGGATATAAAGCCTGGGATTGGGAAAGCGGGACGATGACCGCAGATACGCAGGGATACCGGGACGGCCTTGCGTTCTTAACAGATCTGTATCAGGTTGATCAGGTTTCTCCAACACCGACAATGGCGGCTGATATCGGCGGGACATTTGAGACAGGAAAATTTGCCATGACAGTGGGGGCGGCCTGGGATATGGAAAGCTTTAATTCAGCAATCGGTGATAATTTTGAATGGGATATCGTAACATTCCCTTCGAATCCGACATACGGACAGTGGAGATCGCCGTTATGGACAACTGCGATAGGTATTTCAGAGAAAACACCTTATAAAGATGAGGCGTGGGAATACATAAAATATATGGCTGCAAGCGAAGAAGTGCAGGGAGAAATGGAAAATATCGGATTACCTACGCTGAAATCGATCTGTGAGGATGAAGCATTTATGACATCCATACCGGACGGCTGGAAACCTTTCAATAAACAGGTATACTTTGACGCGTTGGATTACTCTGTGGATGGTGTGGTATTGAATGAAATTAAGGACGAGATCATAAAAGTAGAGTGCGAGCTGTTATTTGCAGGCGAGCAGGATCTTGATACGACATTGGAAAATATACAGACCAAAGGACAATTAAAGTTAGACAGAATGAAGGAAGAATGAAGCTGGCTTAATGCTCCGGTACCCTGTTACAGGGTACCAGAATTGATAAGAGGCATTTTATTTAGCGGGAAAGGAAAAATATGAAGCAGACAAAAAAGCAGACAAAATATTTCTACATGTTTATTTCGCCATGGCTGGCAGGCTTTTTTTTGCTGACATTTATACCATTAGCATATTCCATATATTTATCGTTCACACAGTATAACGGGCTTTCAGCGCCGGAGTTAATCGGCATCAGAAATTATTCGGACATTTTATTCCATGATGATTTGTTTCGAAAAAGTCTGATAAACTCTTTTGTGTATGCAATTATCGCGGTGCCGTCGAGCCTTGTTTTAGCCTTGCTTATTGCCTTTTTATTGTCAAAGGAGTCTAAGACCAGCAATTTGTTCCAGATTGTTTTCTTTTTTCCTTCCATAGCAGCGGGAGCAGCAGTTTATACTGTTATAAAACTTCTGCTGCGGGGGGAAGGAGGACTGATCAATTATCTGTTATCACTTTTTGGCATAAAAGGCCCCAACTGGCTGACAGATTCGAAGTGGGCGATGATAGCGCTTGCTATTGCAAACTTGATATTTTGCGGTCAGCAGATGCTGATTTTTCTGGCGGGGATTAAACAGATTCCGGTCTCCTACTATGAGGCGGCGAAGATTGACGGGGCAGGGAGTGTAAAATGCTTTTTCAAAATAACGCTTCCTCTGATTTCAAATGTTTTTGTATTTAATCTGGTCATGGGAATTATCAATGCCCTCCAGATTTTTGTACAGCCGCTGATCATGACAGGCGGAGGACCATTTAAAAAGACCTATATGTATGGAATGTATATTTATGACAGTGGTTTTAGCTTTGGCAGATTTGGCTATGCGGCATCTCTTGCATGGATCATGTATCTGATTATTCTGTTTATCAGCATGGTTATACTGAAATCTCTGCAAAAGATGATGAATTATGAAGATTAAGGGGGAATGTATGTTTAAGAAGAGCAAATTTGCAGTCTGGCTTATTATATGTGTGGTAATGGGATTTGTATTCATACTGCCATTTTTCTGGATGATTTCAACATCATTAATGGGAACAGAGCAAATCGTAAAATATCCCCCGGACTTTATTCCGTGCCCGGTAACTTTACGTTCCTTTCAATATATTTTTGAAAGTACAGACTTTTTTATATATTTAAAGAACAGTTGCATTATTACGACATTAAACATTGTGGGGACATTAGTGAGCACTACGCTGGTGGCTTACGGGTTTGCAAAATATGATGCTCCTTTGAAAAAATTGTGGTTTACAATTTTGATGTCCACTATGATGATACCATATTTTGTAACGATCATACCTTTATATAATATCTATGTAAAATTAAAACTGGTAAATACGATCGTTCCATTGGTGCTTCCTAATATATTGGCGGGGAGCGGGTTCAGTATTTTTCTGCTGCATCAGTTTTTCAAGACATTTCCAAGGGAAATTGAGGAATCAGCCAGGATAGATGGATGCAGCGAGCTGAAGATTTTATTTAAAATTGTGCTGCCCAATTGTACGGCTGTTTTGTTTGTAGTTGCAATATTTATGTTTGTCTGGACATGGAATGACTATTTTGGACCTGTTATATTTTTGAATGATCAGAAAAAGTATACCTTGCCGGTTGGACTGGTATTTTTAAGTAAATCCATAAACGGTTACAAGGATGCGCTTGATCAGGGACCGGTTATGGCGATGTCATTATTGACGGTGTTGCCAATTATGATATTATATTGTTGTTTCCAGAAATATTTTATCAAAGGTATTGTGGACAGCGGATTAAAAGGATAGGAGATTCAGAATGGTATGATTTGATAGAGGGCATTCTGAAAGAACGTTTGGATGAGTGAAAAGATAACGATTGTTGAAATTGCGAAATTAGCGAATGTTTCGACTGCTACGGTTTCCAGAATTATAAATAACACTGGAAAAGTAAATGAAGAAAAAAAGAAGAAAGTACTGGAATTGATCGAGAAATATCATTATAAGCCCAATATGATTGCCAAGGCACTGCAATCAAGCAAGTCCAGTACGGTAGGATTTATTGTTCCCCATATTAACAGCCCTTTTTATGCTCAGATTTTTTATGAGACGGAACTTATCGCGCGAGAAGAAGGATATACATTGATATTATGTAATTCTGAGTCGGATAAACATCACGAGAGCAGTATCTTAAATACGCTGATATCGACCAATGTCAGGGCGATCGTTTTTATGGGCGGGCGTCTTGACGATATGGAAAGCGCTAAAAAGTATATCAGGGAACTTGAGACAATTAATGAAGAAATACCAGTTATTGCAGGGGTCAATGTGCCGGGTTTAAAGTGCATACAAATATTTCAGGAACAGGAAAACAGTACAAAAAAGCTGTTGGAACATCTATCCGGTCTGGGATATAAGGATGTCGCGTTGTTGGGTGGATATTTCAATGTCAGGACCACCGAGAAGCGGCGGGAAGAGATTCTGGAAAATGCGGATCATTATGGAATAACGATACGCAGGGAGATCATTGACAGCGACTATTCTGTGGAGGGCGGTAATATCGCGATGCAGGAAATGTTAAAATGCGATAAACTGCCGCAGGCAATTATCTGTATCAATGATTTAGTTGCAATAGGTGTACTGAGCGAGGCGAATAAGAATCATTTAAAGGTTCCGGAAGATATTGCAATTGTGGGATATGATAATCTGGATATATCAAAATTTGTCTATCCGGGAATTACGACGATAGGAAGTAATTATAAGGCATATGCAAGAGTTATCGTTGATACAATAAAAGAGATTGATCAACTTGACGCAGATACAAAAATAGCAATACCGACAGAGTTGATCATCAGAGGAACTACGAAACGATAGGCAGAGGTTATTATGAATAGTTTACCTGGAATCATGAAAAGGAATAATGGATTTACCTTTATGGTGAATAACAGGCCGTTTATATTGCTGGCGGCTGAAACCCATAATTCTGCGGGAACATCAAGGGAATATATGGTAAGTGTCTGGAAAAAGCTGGAGGAACTGAACTGCAATACGGTATTGGTTCCGATACCCTGGGAATCCATAGAGCCGCGGGAGGATTATTTTGATTTTGCACTGGTAGAAGAGCTGATAAATGGTGCACGGAAGCATAATAAAAAATTAGTATTCCTTTGGTTTGGAACCTGGAAAAATGGTCATTCAACTTATGTGCCATCCTGGATCAAGACAGACCTCACGAGATTCCCGAGAACAGAAAATGAATATGGAATAAGATCCAGGACACTTAGCATGTTTGGGAGCGGTATTTTAGAAACGGAATTAAAAAGCTTTAGAAAGCTGATACAGTATATTAAAAAAACGGATGAAGGCCAGCAGACAGTCATTGCATTACAAATTGAAAACGAAGTGGGTATTTTAGATGCGGCGAGAGATTTTTCCGCTGCGGCGGCAGAAGCCTTTGAGAAAAATGTACCGGTTGAACTACTGGAGCATTTCAGGAAAACAGAGAATGATTTTTTTATACAAATGATAAAGCGGTCGGAACATACTTCCGATCAATCCTGGCAGGGAATGTTCGGGGAAGTTGCGGGCGAAGTATTTATGTGCTGGCATTATGCGAGGTATCTCAATGAGTTGGCCGCAGTCGCAAAAGAGAGTTATGCACTGCCTGTGTTCACCAATGTCTGGTTAAATGAAACGGATGACGAAAAGCCCGGTTTCTATCCATGCGGAGGCCCGATCCCGGAAATGATCGATGTATGGAAAAGGGGAGCGCCCTGCCTGGATTTCATAGCGCCTGACATTTATACCTTTGAATTTGACAAATTTGCCGGTTTATACACAAGGGATGACAATCCTCTTTTTATAGCGGAAACAAGAAGGGATAAATGGGCGGCCGCCAATTTATATACGGCCATAGGGAAATATAATGCGCTGTGCTATTCTCCTTTTGGT
This sequence comes from uncultured Lachnospiraceae bacterium, assembly GCA_910578085.1. Classification (GTDB taxonomy): domain Bacteria; phylum Bacillota; class Clostridia; order Lachnospirales; family Lachnospiraceae; genus 1XD8-76. The sequence goes on from CAJTPM010000007.1 coordinate 148,389, forward strand.
GCGGAAAGCGTTGGCGAGAATAAATCATTTATTACACAAAAAATGCATACAGATTCTGCCGATAAGAATGTGTCAAGTGAACTGGTAAAAGAATATTTATCTCAAAGCTATAAGCTGCTGGGAAATATGATGCCGATTATTTCGGAATATTACGGGACGGATAAAATGACTGGCTTTTCACAGGACGAAAGCCGTATGTCAAAACAGATCAAACTGGGCAAATATCAGATTTCGATAGAATTTTATCACCGGATCGACGACGAAAATGAATTTATCCCTGCGGCAGGAATCATAATGGAAAGAGACGAAAATGAGCTGATTTTTGCGGGATATGGATACAGAGCATATCTTAATACCGTGAATCCGGGAAAACAACTGGATTTTTTATCATTGGAAAAAGGCTTCTTTGATGAAGAAGCCAATTGGGTTAACTATATGGATTTAAATGGAGATGAGCAGCATATCCAGATGGAAGAAAAGGTAACGATATTAAAGGCTGTTTTCTATGAATTTTAGCCCGTCTTAAACGCTTTCCTCCCAGGCGGCGACTTTCTCATAATAACAGAACAGTTCCGCCGGCATTTTCATTGTATCCGGTGCGACCGCCGTCTGGATCGCACATCCCTTTAAGGGCAGGCCGTGGACTCCTGTTTTCCGATCGGGTTTCAAATGCATCAGAAAGAAAACAGCGCTTCCATTACCGCATTCGGGATAAGAGTTCAAATATTCTCTGGCATAAAACTGCAGGCTGTAATCTTTGCTGCACTCGTACTCTATCCCGAAATAGCACATCCCCTTGGGACAGCTTTCTTCAAGCGCCCTGTAACAGTGCTCTTTTACTTCCTGTAGCTGTTCCGGCGTCACTTTTTTAACATATCGGGGATCGTTAAACTGCCTTTCGCTATCTTCCCACACATCGATTAAAGTAACCCGGTTGATATGACACCACACCTTATCTCCCATGTGATCCGTAAAACAGAGGGAGCGAGCTTTTCCCACTATAAACGTAACAGACTTTTCAAGAAGATGCCTGACAGAGTCAGGGTGATGAAGGATGGTGATGGGCATGTCCGGGGTATACTTTGGCAGTCTTTTTAAATTGGCCGCTGTCAGCGAAACTAACTGTAAATGATTCCAATCCTCATTTTTCAGCCAGTCAGGCGGATTCCATCCGGCACGCATCATATCGATAAACAGCGTGATGGTCCGGTAATCCTGCTCGGAATATTTCAGAGAACCGCCGCTGCCGCCCTGCATCTTTATCTTCTTATCACCCAGCTGAAATTCGCGGCAATGCAGATAACTGTTGAAACCCTGATCGCCCTGCTCCTTCAACTGCCTGCGCTGCCGGACAGACCTCCGCCTCACGGGACGAGCCCGCTCTTTTTCCAGAAACGGCTCCAGAATATGAAGCTGAACTGTACGCCCCGAACTCATGCCGACAATGTGATATTTTTGCCCGTCCCGTTCTATGGTTTTCCCGATCACAAGGACTTTCTGATATTCATTTGGAATCTCTTCCAGATAGGATAATTGCATAGCCTCTCCTTTATTCTGTATCGTTCATTAGTTCCACACAAATTATATAAATAAAATCCAAAAATCCTGTATTTAAGCCATTTATCAGCTCAAATGTAGGAATAAGCAAGAAATAATCTACATTGAACTACTCCTAACGACTTCATTGTACCACTAATTTTCGGTTTCGCCAATTACGAAATGGTAACGGTTTTCCCGCCAAAATCGTTGTCCGTTTCATGGTAACTGACTACGCCACCACTTTCGGAAATTTTCTTCAGTTCCTCTGAAATTTTGGCAGAACTCCAAGTAGACTCTTCTGAAACTTCTTCATCTGAGAGCAGACTTTCAGGAGAACCTTTTAAGCTTTCAAGCCATTCCTGTTCTGTTCCAGTATAGCCATTATCCACCGCTATTTCGTAAGGACTTTTTCCTTTAAGAGCACCCGCTCCTTTAAGACTCTCTTCCGTGTATTTGCGGGAGAGAGCGTAAGCCTGATTTCCTGTCATGTCTCACTCCTCCCATCAAATAATATTCCAAGACTTGGTCGGTCTATGGTATTCAGCGTATTCCCCGGTATCTAAAATCATCACAGATGAACCGCTTGCCAAATCATCATCTTTCGGAAGATCGCCAAAATCTGCTTTGAAACACTGGTATTCTCTTTTCCATCTGTCAACGTTATCGGACTGATGAATAGCTTTCACAGCGCCAACACACTCGATACTGTTTCCCATAATGCGACCTCCTTCCTATACTTTTCGGTACACTGTCTTACTCCAGATTGTTCCCCCGGAATCATCGAGAATCCTTTCCCCATCTGAATCCTGTAATTCATGAAAGAATTTTTCTTCGTTAGGATAATCATCAAATGTCAAGATCCCCTGTTCCCCGTTGATGACTGTACCGTCTGCCTTGTGAGCTGTGTATCCTCTCCGAAGCACTTCAGGTACGACAGTGTCGTTTGTAAGGTCGATTAAAGTTTCGTTGCCGTAAACAACTTTATTTACTGCCATTTAATCACCCCGCAATCGTTACCGTTTTACCTCCAGCAGCATTGTCTGTTTCTGTATATGGAATTGCAGCAACAGTGACCTGAGACAAACAGTTGAATTCGTTCTCTGTATCCGGAAGGATCGTCTGTTCTGTTTTTGCCGGTGTTACAGTCTTTGCCTGGGCCTTCATTCCTTCAGAACCAGACATTGAACCCTCTACGCCAAGAATTGTGATTCCTTCCCGAATATTCGCTGCGACAAGCTTCACCTGTTCTGTTGCATCAATCGAAACTTTTCCACTACCATCGTGATATCCTTTCGGAACAGTCACCTCTTGGGCGAGAGTCGTAATCTTCTCATTGATACCAGCATTATTCGGCATTGTTCCTTTTACCTTTACACCTCTGGCATAAGCAGTCTTCCCCGTAAGAATCTCAGCAACCGCCACATCGGCATCGGAAGTATCCGAATCAAAGGTACATTCGCCGATAATAGGCGCACCAGACTTATCATGAGCTGTTGCGTCTTTGAGAAGATGGGTGGAATCAACAGTATCACTCGTAAGGTCTACCAGAGTATTGCCGCCATAGATAACTTTATTTACATATTGATTAGCCATGTGTCAGCATCCTCCTTTAGTTAGTTGGTTTTGTTATAACTCGCCGTACTGATTCCCAAAAGAACTCCAAGGAAAGTATCGACAGCCGTGATAGTACCGACTACCTGCTCCCCATAGGGAAGTCCCCAGATACCCGCCAATGCAAAATACAAAGTACCTGCCCCCGGAAGCAGAAACTGTGCCACCCATTTTAACGCATCGTAAGTTTTGTTACTCATCTTCATGATTTGTTTCCTCCTTATATTGTGATTTGTGTATAGGTAGTTTATTTACCTCGTTCATAATTCGCTTGGCGGAGCCATTTCCGCCCATTTTTTCATAAGGCTTATAGAGATATTCGTAAAGATTTTCATACTCATCCGAAGTAATATATCCCCTCTCAATATAGGCCATGCCAAGATACATAATCCGGTCATGTCCAAGCCCTATAAGCATTTCTGTTTTTACGTCTTTCTTTTCAAGCCGTTTTGTTACATAGGCCCACAGCCCAGAAGACGCTAAGACTGAGCTAAAAATTGTAAGTAAGATTTGAAGCCAGGACTCCATGTCTATACCTCCTTTATTTTTTGTTGTGGTGACCTATCGAATATAACCAGCTTTTTGTTGACAACCGTAATCGTTTTGTCGAATAGGTCCTCATAAAGCCCGATAAGATTTTTGCGCTGTTGTCTGGACATTAACTTATAAAAGCTACCCATCCAACCACGGAACATGTTTTCGACTCCATCATAATCAATCTCATTATTCCGCACTTTAACGGCCAGCTTCTTCAGTTTTCTCCGCATTGCTGTAACCCTATCGGGATTGATACGTTTTATGATTTTTCCATCTTTGGTAAGCGTGTACCTAATTTGCAGGAATTTGTATGTACTGGAAATCTTGACGATTCTGGTTTTCTTCTCATTGATATGAATGCCAAGTTCATTTGCTATGGTGCGAATTCCATCAAGGATATTGAGAAGTACCTGCTTGTCTGGATTCATGACGTACCAATCGTCCATGTATCTTCCATAGAACTTCTGGCTCATCACATACTTAACATAATTGTCGATTCGGTAAGGATAATAAATACCGACGATTTGAGATAACTGATCTCCAATATTAACAGATTTAGCCATCCATTTTTCGCCGGTGAGTTTTTCCTTTGGAATTTTCCGGTATTCGTTTTTGTTGAACGTGGATTCCATACAGTTTGCGTATTCTTCATCAGTCATGTAAGAAACGTCAATCTTGAATCCATCAAATATTAGTGTTAAGAGCCAGCCAATGAACTTATCATCGTCAAATAATTTCAGCAGTTCCCGCTTTGCAATCTCATGAATAATATTGTCGTAAAATTTTGAGAAGTCTCCAAATAAAATCCATCCTTCGTTACCATGTAACTTGTAATACTTCCGAAGATGCACCTCAAAACGAAATCTCTGGCGTGAAATGCCCCGACCTTTAATAGATGCGCAATTATCGTAAATGATATGTTTCTTCACCTCTGGCAAAATTACTTCATCACAAAGGGCGTGGCGGACAATTCTGTCCTTTATCTGGATACTTGTAATAGGTCTTACACGGCCTCGTTCAGACAAAGAGAACTCCTCGGTCGGCCCATTTTGAAGTGTCCGATTGAGAAGCTCTTCTTGTATGGAAAAGATATATCTAAGGAAATTCATGATGAATTTCTGCGTCGTTTCCTTCCATTTACTGCCTTTTATAGAAGCCCTGTAAGCCTTATACAAGTTGTTGGCGTCAGATACAATCTCCTCATACGTCATAATTATTCACCGTGATAGCAATATTTACCGTAGTAAATTGCGTCCAGCTTTGTCATTTATCCTTTGATGGAACGGACAACACCTCCTTCTCCGTTGGTTAGGCGAAGAATCCGGACGAACTCCATTAGTGTTAGAAGCGTTGTTGTAGTTCGTATTGCCATTGTTGTTCACATTAGCGAAATTAGCCGCAGAAACGACACGTATTAGGTGTTGCCCGGTGGTAAATATGATTTGATCTTACGATCCCTCTGACGCCACTTCTTTATCAAACCGATTTCTCGGTCGATAGCTTTTACATATCTGCCGTAGACATTTATATCGACCTCAAAGATTTCCACAATACGCTGTAACTCTTTTATAATCTGTTCACAGTTAATGATTGCCTTATTCTGGTAATCTCTGCGTTCTTCATACTCATGCATGGAAGTTGGATAGATAGAATTAGCCGCTCTGATATTGCTTGTAAGTTGAGACGCCAGTTGATCAATTCTATTTTTGAAATTGGTCATCAGGTACCGATACTTTGAAAAATTCTCGGTTGGCTCTTTCCCGTAAGCATACTGAATCCTGACAAATTGTTCCAAGTCTTTCACTCCAAAGTTTCTCTGCATAAAGTCAAGCAGCATGTTGTGAAGTTCAACAGAAAATGTGATTGCCTCAAACTTCGATTCTTTTCGGTCACTGACAAGAACGCTCATTTAGTAAGCTTTCCCCGTAATCTCAGCAAATTCTGCTTCGGTGATCCAGCCTTTTACTACGGCATTACGAACTTTTGTGTCATTCCACAGCTTCAGGCTGTAGTAGCGTTTTACAGTATCGTATTTATTGCTATGCATAATGGTGATCTCCTTTCTTAAAGTTCAACATCGCACATCATAGCGATGTATTCGATATCGGATTTCATTTTTTCCTGTTCCAACTCTGCGGTTGTCAGGTCACGAAGAACAAACCAGTATCTGTCATCAACAACTGTTACCTGCACCAGTTCCATGTGCTCATGGATTTCCTCTTTTTCTCCATCGCTAATCGCAACAGGTGAACAGTTCGCTGTAAAAATGTCTGCATCAACAGGAACAGCCGAAATAAAATTATTACCATTCATGGAAAGACCCGCAAGCTCTGTTCCATCGGCAAGGGTAACTTTATAGATTTTCTCATCCATTTTGATTCTTCCTTTCATTTAATTCTTATTTTTTATAGCGCAAATTTTGGTCACCTGAATACGGTGTTTACCCCAGAGGGGGCACAAGGCCCCTAGATTTACCTAACCAATGGCGATAACCGGACGAACTCCAAAAGTGTAAGAAGCGTAGTGGCAGGTCGTAAAGCCAATGGCGTTCACATCAGCGAAAAGAGCCGCAGAAACGACGTCCCTCAACCACTGATTCTCTCTTTCCGGATTGATGAACTTGGGGCATACCATCATTAACGCAAGCTGAGTCTTGCTGATTGTGTATATAGCAGGAACATTTGTGCCATCTGATACTGGCGAGAAATGCAGATGACCGTACATCATGCACTCATTAGGGAGTTCTACTTTAGAGTCATACCAAGCTCCTGCACTCGGTCTACCATTACTAACAGCGTTAGCAAGATATTCCCTATGTGTGAGCACCGCATTTCCGAAAGCCGCTGTAACAATCGTCTTCGCTTGATTAAGCCCGGAAGTATACATCGCTGATCCGACATACGCTCCAGTTGTTACGTTGGTAGAATTCATCGCTGCCGTATAAAGACACTTATCAGGCATAACCACCAGATGATGATTTTCAAATGCGGTATCGCCGCAATGCAGCCAATAGTCAAAATCTACAATCCGCCAGATTCTTCCCTCAATTTCCCAATAATCCCCAAGCCAGAGATCTTCAAACGTTCCATTTTGAATCGCTGTTTTCTGTTCCGCAGTCAAGACACTCCCAAGATTCTTTCCTCTGAAAATCATTCTGTGAAGCTCTGCCGATGTCAGATGAAGCATCTCCATGATAGCGTCACCAACAAAAATCTTTTTTGTTCCGTTGTCCCCGTCTATCAACAGGACATTGTCCTCAGTCAGTTTCCCAATTCCGGGATACTCTGTAATTTTCATATTCTTAATTTCTCCTTTCTATTAAATCCTTGCATAGTGTAGCGATGGTTTACGGCTTGAAGTTACTTTTAATGTCAATCCCTCTCCGATAATCGATACGCCTGATGCTTCATGTATTGCTGTTAATTTTCCAGTCGCCGTATGGTAAATATAAAGTCCGCAACATTCTGACTCTGATGAATCCTCTAAAAGAATCTGATAAACCCCATCTGCGGGAAGAACAATCGGGACATCTCTCTGATAGCCACCAGTCATGCCAATATCACCTACGATTTCGTAAGCATATCCGTCAAAAAGGACCGAATAGATTCGCCCATTACAAAGAGAAAGTCCAGGAACTGGGGAGCCTCTATGCAGAAGCGGATAAGCCCCCGTACCACTCACATTAAGTGTTGGATTTTCAGCAATCTTGCCAAAATCAAGAACGCCGATAATTGTGTGTCCATCCGCATCGAGAATCGCATTTCCGTTCGAGTCTTCCAATTCTTCTTCATTTCCAATCGGCTCTTCATCCGCAGAAAACTTTATCCGAATGGTAGCTCCTTCGACCAAAGAAAAACCGATACTGGTTACAGCTTTTTCCGCCGTTCCGGTATCGGTATCACAAATTCCATGAGCCTGTATCAAGAGCAATAAATTCGCAGCTTCATCTCCGCTAAGAATCATCTGCAAACCGGCAAACCAAGTAGCAAACATGGCTGCATTTTCACCCATCCAGCTTGTAAAGTCCTCTGACCCGTTTGTGGTAATATTGGAATACCACTGTTTCCATTGAGCCTCCCATTGAGCAACGATGTTGTCAACATTTACCACTTCGAGGATTCCTGTAATATACGGACAACTACTTGTGCCAACCATGTTTGTAATATCGGCCTGGGTAATCTCCATAGAGCCCGCTTTACGGAAAATATAAGCCAATGGATACTGATTCACATCGGTCGTATGTAACAGCGTAGGAAATTGCGGTGAACTTGACGCACTTCCCTTCACAATCTTGATAGTACCTGCCCGAACAGAATCCGAATGGTCTATCTCGATAACAACTGCATCATAACGATCCAAAAGAATCTCTGATACATCATCAGTAAGAATGAGAATTGCGTCATTCAAAAGCCATGTACTGTTGAACCATGCCCGTCCAATCCCAACAGAAATATTATCGCCTTCATCGGCCTGAACAGCAAAAGCTGTACCAATGTTTGCAAAAACACCATCATTTATGATTCCGTCAAAGATAGCAGACATCTGTTCTGCATTGTACCGTCGATCATGATTGAACGAGTTGAAAAATCCACTTGTAACGCTCATTTACTTTTACTCTCCTCCTTCCTCGGTTATTGTTTTAAAAGTCGGGTAAACCGAACTCCCTTCCTCATTTTCTGACATGACTATCTCCAAAATCCGAGCTTTTGTTTCATGTCCGTATTCGTTAGCAATTTGAACGATATCGCCGTTGAAGAAATCTTCTCCATAGCGGAACATAATGGTTGTCTCCACTTGCCCCTCGAAAGACGTCACATCTGTATTTTCAGCCAGTTTTTCACTTCCACGTTGTTTTAACTGAGAAATGTATTCGGCATTCGATAAGGTTACACCATCTCCAACATCAGAGGAAATATCTCTAGCATCGGTAAACAGCTCCCTTCGATTTAATCCGCTGCCTCCTCCAACAGTTGTATACCGTCTGGCTGCGCCTTCACCTTCACCACCAACAAGCGTAATAGTCTTCAAAGATGACTTAGACTCCATGTAGTTACTGTTAATGATGTTTTCAAAGTTCGGAGAGAATACCACATATGGATTTTCTGTCTGATCATAAGACCGATCTGTTCCTGCATAGAGTTTGAATACAAACTGTTTCTGATCATTCAAAGTAATCTTAAATCCGATGTTTCTCTCGCTGCACAACTTGCTTATCACGTCGTATAAATTATCGCCTGTGTATTGAGCATCAATCGTAAGATTGGTAATCGCGGGGTCTGTCGATGCTTCAAAAACGAAGTTGCTGATTTGTCGGCTACTATCAGAAGGAGAAATAATAGCATCCATAAGAAGGGTTTTTATTCCATTTTGAAGATTACCGGTAATGGTCTTTTGCCCCCAGACAATTCTTCTGTTTAAAATAGATTCAAGAGACCTACCTGTCACCGTAACGTGATTTCCGTTCTCCGCATCAGATGTAATCTGTATCTTTTCGATAATCATGACATGCTCGGAATCACGGTTCATCACATAGTAATCCTGTTTGATAAAGCCAAGAACAGTATTGGTCATCATCGTGTATAGTTCAAAGTCTCCATACTCACAATAACGATCTGTCCAGATAAATGATTCGTAAGTGTCTATGATGGAGACAGCATTCAGATCTGTGTTTAAAACAGTCAAATCCATACACTATACCCCCTCATAAACAATACGATTTTCAATCTTAAACTGAAGATTGCTGCCACCGGACTGTGCCGTATAAGCAAAGATATTATCTCCTTTTGCTAACTGAAACCAATCTGCATTTTTCTCAAGGCAGTTTAAAATATTGGTTGATTTACCACCTCGAATCAGCGTGATTGACTTGTTTCCTTTTACGGTGCAGATTACGATGTCATCGCCCGCTACAATGCCAGAACCTGTGTAAGCCTCCAACTTGTCTGTGTCAATCCGCATAATTTCACGAGTTCCAGTATTATAAATTGTGATGTTACTCGCTTTGCCGACTGCGTGAATGGTAATTGTAACACCAATCTCTGCATCTCCGTTGTAGACCACAACCTTTTCTGTCTGGTTTTGGATTGCACCCATTTCCAGAAGGCACTCTTCGAGAGATTCGTTACTGAACGGAAACTCAAACATCGGTTCAACACCAAAAAAGATTGTGGTGTTCTTTCCATCTTCACCAGCAGAATAAAAGAAAGGATTCGGACACACAATGGAGATATCCGAACCCTCTTCCTTACTGAAAATATCCGGCTCATTTGTTTCTACATACCCGTCAATTTCAGCCAGACGATTATCGGTTTCAACAAGCAAGGTCAGCTTCTTTTTAATAGGAAAATACTTGTAAGAAAGCTGTCTCATATCCTCGATAGTTTCTTTGAACATGAATTTCAAAGAAATCACAATATTTCGGCTCGGAAGCCTGGAAGAGTTAAACAATCCACCGTTATTGGTAGCAACTTCGGTCATGTTGATGTTTGCTTTTCCGGCTCCCAAACCGGTCACAGAAGTAACGATAAAGCCAGATTCCTCCGGCCTCGCTAATTCAAGTTTTATGCTATCGCCAAGATAGTTTGTCACAGTGATTGACTTAATCATGCTTTCACCATCCTTTCAAATGCCGAGAACTGGTTGTTCGTCTGCCGATAAATTTCCACTCTCGACAATGACTTAGGCGAGTAGTTATTTTGTGTAAAGCTAAATGTACTTCCAGATTTAACCGGATCAGCTCCATTTTGAATGTCAACGTAACGTCCCTCATTCATGCGAGAACTAATTGTTAAAGCTTGTGTCCGACTGAGTATAGCACTCAGCCTACTGGTTCCAGCTTCTACATTTGACAGGTCAATAACCGGACGAATTGTCGGCTGGGCATCAATTCCGTTTTCGATGAAATCTTTCACCTTGGAAATTGCATTGCTCAAACCACTTTTAGCAGCATTCGCCATATCAGTACTGGTTCTATAAGCTTTATCTTCATAGTTACCGATAGCGTTGACAAATGCCACGCCAAAGTAGTCGCCAATCTGATACCCCACCTTAGAAGGTGAGTGCTCATCCAATTCTTTCTTAGCAGCTTTAGCCGCAGCCGAAGCCATCGCTTTTGATTTAGCTTCCGCTTTGTAAGTGTTTTCGTCGATACCTTTAGCGAATCCTTCAACCAGATAATTACCAGCCGAATAGAAATCGTTGTATTTGTCCCGAATCGAAGTAACACACGCACTCAAAACTGCAACGAATGAATTCTTCAGTTCTCCTTCTTTACTACGTACACCAGCAATCAACTTAATCATACATTGTTGACCAGCACTCTCAAACTCAGGATACTTATTCTTGATAACTGTTAAACAAGCCGTAATGATGTTCAGGAATGTTGTCCGTGCATTTGTGTCCTGCATTTTTACACCGGCAATCAACCGGATCATGCTTGTTGACCCCACTGTCTGGAATTCTGCATACTTATTTTTAATCGCTGTTAAGCATCCGCTGATAATCGTAGTGAACGTAATTCTCGTCGAACTGTCCTGCATTTTTACACCGGCAATAAATTTTATCATCAGTGTGGAACCTGCCGTTTGAAATTCAGCCTGCTTTCCATTGATAGCTGTAAGAATCGCCTGCACCAGATTTGTAAACGTAGATGTCACGTTACCCTGCTGAGCATTCGCTGCACTGGAAAAAGTAGTCAACATATGGGTCGCTGCCGCTGATACCTGAGAATCTGCGTTGTTGAACGCATTGATGAATCCGGTAATCCCAGCCTGCCCCAAAGAAGTTAGTGCGGTACTAAAACCAGACATTGCACTTGTATCAAGACCAACCATACCTTTTGCCATATCCACCAGCCTGTTTGTCTGGGTAATAACCCCGGATAACACACCAGTATCAATTCCGCTAATATAAGCATAGTAGGACGAGAAATAAGACCCAAATGAAGACATATCCTTACCAAAATCAGCAAGTGTCATATCATCCGAGAACCACCCTCCTTCTTTTGGTAAACTTTTCTGAAGCTCAACAATTGATGTAGCTGCATTGGTTGTTGCTGTCACGATACCAGCATCAACTCCAGCCATATAATCAGAATACTGTTTGAAATTCTCACCGAACAATACAAGACTCTGCCCAAAAGCTCCAATATCGTTATCACCCGTAAACCAACTCACAACTCCTCCAGTATTTGGAAGTGTATTTGCCAATTCAACAAGTGATGCGCCGGCTGTAGCAGAACTCATCACGGCATCCGCATCAATTCCTGCCACGGCATCTGAATATTCTTTCATAGCTTTTCCAAATGGCACAATCTTTGCCGCAAAGGTATCAATGTCGTTTCCTCCTGTAAAGAATTCCACGACTCCCCCACTGTTTGGAACGGTATTTGCCAGCTCAATAAGAGCCTTACCAGCGGTAGCCGAGTTCACAATAGCATCTGCTTTCAATCCATCTACCGCCAATGAAAAGTTCATCATAGCTTCTCCAAACGGCACAAGCTGTTCTCCAAACTGTTTCATGTCATTTTCACCGGCAAAAAATCCGACCACACCTCCCGTGTTTGGAATAGTAGTAGCCATTTCTGCCATAGCTTTTCCTGCCACCGCAGCTTCTGCCACAGCATTTGCGTCCAGTCCGGCTACTGCCTGAGCAAATCCCATCATAGCTTCTCCGAATGGGATAAGCTGCTCACCAAACTGTTTCATGTCATTCTCACCGGCAAAAAATCCTATAACACCCCCACTATTAGGAAGAGTTGATGCCATTTCTGCCAATGTTTTACCGGCCGTTGCTGCATTCGCTACCAAATTACCATCCATGCCAGCAATTTCTGTTGAAAAATCTTTCATCGCAGTTCCGAATGGTACAAGCTCTTCAGCAAAGCCTGAAAGTGAAGAACCGCCTGTAAGCCAGGATGTCAATCCCTGCAAAATATCAGCAGCAGTAAGAATAAGAATCGTTTCTCCAAGTGCTTTTACACCTTCCATCATAGAAGAATCTATTGACTTGGCTCCCTCTATAAATGGCTGAATATTTGTCATAAATGCCGACAGATCTGAACCAATTTGAGGGAACTGACTTGATACACCACTCATAAATCCGCCGACAATACCGCCAACAAACTGACCAATAGCTGTTCCTACTCCTTGTAATAGTTTTCCTCCTTCGCCGATAAGCCAGGATAATCCCGGAATTTGAGCTAACGCTCCTACTGCCGCTAATACCAGTGCTAATTCAGCTATAACAACACCCATGCCAAGCACGCCAACCATAGCTCCCGGAACAAGTCCTGCAACAGCACCTAATGCTACCATAATAGCGGAAAGTAAACCAATACCGGCGATGCCTTTTACAAGCACGTCAACATCTATCCCACTCAGAGCATCTATGACTCCAGAGAAGAAAGCCATAAGAACATTTACTGCCGATTGGATAAGTGTCGGCAGATTTTTCGCAACTCCATCAAGAATAGCAATCAGGAATTGGAATATAGAATCCACGATAGAAGGCGTGTACGCAACCAACGCCTCCAAAACTCCTGCAATCAATGCTAAAGCGCCATCTGCTATAGCAGGTACACACTCGATCAGCACATCAACAAGAGTCAGCACAACTGTCTTAATCGTCTCGCCAAGAACAGGAGCACTTGCAATAATCACTTTACAAAACTCTACGATTGCCTCACCGATTTTAGCCACTATTGCAGGTATAAGGCCCGCTACTCCAGTAATAATAACCGTTAATCCGGCAACAACAGCCGTAGCGCCAGCAGTAAGAGAAGCAGCAAAAGCTGTAAACCCAACTGCCAATGCGGATAAACCCAATCCTGCTGCCAATAATCCAGCGCCAATAGCCACCACGCCCACACCGATAAGAGCAAACGCTCCGCTCAACGCAAGAATCGTTCCGACAAGCGGTGTAAGAACTGCTCCAGCAACTCCAATAATTGTGAATGCCCCCGCTACCGTGATAAGCCCTTTTGCGATTCCTTCCCAACTCATAGCTCCTAAAACACTAAGAACCGGAGTCAAGACACCTAAAGCGGCCGCAGCCACAAACATTGCTGCTGAACCGGCCAATGTGCCATTCATCAGATTTAGACCGATAGCGAGTTCGGCTAAAGCTCCTCCCATTGCCACAAGTCCTTTTGCAATCTCTTCCCATGAGAATTTTCCCATCTTTCCCAAAGCATCTGCAACAATTTCAAGAGCTGCACCTACGATAACAAGACCAGTTCCTATTCCGATCATATTCTTAGGCATCAAATTCGTGGCTATAGCAACCTCAGCTAAAGCTCCTCCCATTGCCACAAGTCCTTTTGCAATCTCTTCCCATGAGAATCTCGCAAAGTCACTCATTGCCGACGCAAATATCTTCATCGCTGCTGCTATCTCCACCAAAGCAAGCCCCGAAGATACAACATGCTTTGCGTTTCCGGTAAGCTTTGTGAATGCTGCAACCTCCAGAAGTAACGCACCAACCGCAGTAAGACCTTTTCCTATTTCACCCCATTTCATCTGAGCAAAATCGCCGCATACAGAAGCCAACACTTTTAATGCTGCTGCCATGACAAGCATTCCAGTAGCCGTAGACATTGCTTTTCCACTGAATTTTGCAGTATTTAAGAAAATATCCACTTCGGCAAGAAGAACACCTACACCAAGTAAACCCTTCGCCATCTCTTCCCAGCTCAAACCACTGAGAGCCTTGACGGCAGATGCCATAACCTTGATTGCTGCTGCAAATATAACCATAGCAACGGCGTTAGACATAGCTTTCTTGTTAAACTTTGCTGTAGCCATGAAAGCATCAAGTTCAGCCAACAACACACCTACACCAACCAGACCTCTTGCCAGTTCGCCCCAGCTAAGGCTTGCCATCTTTTTTACTGCACTCGATAGAACAAGAACAGCGGCTGCAAATACGATAAGTTTTCCAGCCCCTTTACTAGTACGTTGTAAAATAAATAACTAGCCAAATATTGTCTTTTGTGCTATACTTGATATCAGAAAGGTAGGTACC